>NZ_CP154278.1:620260-1240520 GCF_039540065.1 Wolbachia endosymbiont of Encarsia formosa
ATACCTGAATAATCACAGATAAAGTCTCTATTACAAAGATTATTCCAATAACGGCAAAAAGCATTTCTTTTTTAATTAGAACACTAGTGAGTCCTAAAGCTGCACCGATTGATAGGCTTCCAACATCACCCATAAATATTTTTGCTGGATGTGTGTTAAACCACAAGAAACTTAAAATAGCTCCTATAAATGCAATGCAGAATAAAGTAATGTTTACATCTGCCTGAGTTATGTATGCAATTAGCCCCAAAAAAGCAAAGGAAGTAATGGCTTGAGTTGCAACAAGGCCATCTAGGCCATCTGTAAGATTCACAGCATTAGAAGAGCCGACAATTACAAATGCAGCAAACGGAAGATATAGATAGCCAAGGTCGATTGCTACTTCTCTAAATAGAGAAATTTTTGTAAAACCTTCAGCAGATTGTAGCTTAAGTATAAACATACAGACCAGAGTAACGACAAACTGAATAAGTATTTTGGTTTTTGCACTTAAACCTCGGTGGTGATTTGTCTTCAATTTTAAATAGTCATCAATAAATCCAAGTAGAGCAAAAAATAGAGTTATAAATACCAGCAATGAAATTTCTGGTGTTAATTGAGTCCAAAGCAGGATTGGTAATAAAGCAGAAGTTAGTATTATTATTCCACCCATAGGTGGTATATTCTTTTTTGTTATTAAATGACTTTCTGGTCCATATGATCTGATTGGTTGTCCATCTTTACTTATCTTTTTTAGAAGTTTTATAAAATAGGGAAAGAGAATAAACCCAAAAATAAATGAGATAAAAAACGTCTTTGTAGCTGAGATCACTTGCCTATTCAAAATTAACTAGATATTATACCAAAAGCTTTACCTAATCTCAATTTATACCTTTTTAGCAGCTCATTTTAATTTATGGTAAATTAGTTATTGATTAATTATGACAAAGTCTGCATACTAATATTTAGTTATTGGTCAGAGGTGATATATGTTGGATTATATTAAAAAGCTTTTGAGGGCTACTGCAGTATCTGATGATGAGAATATCGTTAGAAATCCTTACACAGATATGGTAGGAGAACCTTCTTTTGGTGATGAAGTTTTTTCAAAGTTGAGTAAGGAAAAAAGGTCAGAAGAGCATCTTGTTCTTCTGAAGGTAAAAGCTAATAGCTCTAGCTCTGTTACAACTTTAACAGAAGGATCGTATAGTACTCAGAGTGCAGTATCAGGTAAGAACGAGCGTGGATATATCAAATTAGACAGTGATGAAGAATGGGATAAATTCTTTGATTTACAGAATGATTCTGACACTAATACTACAAACAAAGAACCTTTTTCTCCGAAGAAAGGAGAATCTCACTATCATGGTAAAGAGATTGTAGGCAAGATTGCTGACCAAATTAAGGCAGAGATATCGAAGGTATATACCATAGAGTCCATAATGATAAAAGAAGGCAAAAGGGAAGGTAATATTGTTTATCCTACCGTGAGAGTTGTGCTACATGCCAATAAAGAAGGAATAGATATAGCTAAACTTCTAGGCGGTAGTATATGTAAAGAGTATGGTGTAAGAACAATTACATTTTGTCATCCTAATCAAGAAAAAAAGAGAGGGGCATGTTGCTATATTAATAATGATAGTGATAATGAGGAAAGAGTTTATGAAATAATTAGTGGGTTATATGAAATGACTTTAAAGTGGTGTGTTGATGGAAGAAAATGCAAAATTAAAGTTAACATTGACGGTAAGAATGGTGTAACTCTCCTTGAAGGCAACGGTGTTACTGCAGAGCAGTTGCGTGTAAATAAAGAAGTTAAAATAGGCAAGAGACGTGAGACAAAATCTTTATATGAAGCGTTAGAACCACAATTGCAACAAAAGAGCTCTGAATCAGTCAAGGTTTTACAGCAGCCTTCAACAGATGTAACAAATGTGACAACAACACCAACTTCTACTTCTCAGAGATGCTCTTGACTAAATAAATAAGAAAAAGCAAAAATAGTATAAGTTGCTTACAAATGTAAGTAACTTATACTTCTATGATGAATAACACAATATTAACAAGAAATTTCTATGAACGGCCAACTTTAACCGTAGCTGGGGAGCTGCTAGGGAAGATGCTGAAATTTTCTAATTTTAGTGGAATAATAACTGAAGTTGAAGCGTATATAGGAATGGATGACCCGGCTTGTCACGCAGCAAGAGGCTATACTAATCGAACCTCAGTAATGTTTGGTACGCCAGGGTTTTCGTACGTATATTTTATATATGGAATGTACTATTGTCTAAATATTGTAACAGAAGCAGAAGGATTCCCAGCAGCAGTGTTAATACGAGGATTAAAGCTCACTGAACCGCTTGAAGCAAATTTAGGCGGGCCAGGCATACTGTGCAAAAAATTAAACATTACAAAAGAACATAATAAACAAGACCTTACTATAAGTCATGAATTTTGTCTCTATGAATATCACCTCAAACCAGATTATGTGTGCACTCCAAGAATCGGAATTAGTAAAGGCAAGGAGAAATTTTGGCGATTTAAAAGTTGCGTTTTAGCAGAAATGCCTAAAATCACACTCAACAATAAATATTAGACCTCCTGCATAAACTAGATAAAAAGGGAGTGTTAAATAAACTTTATAGACTGCATACAAAAGACCTAACATCTTTAGCAATGCCTTCATAAATCCTTACTAAATCCTCACTTAGTATTGAAGGATTTCCACAATCAGAAGCACTACATATTTGCGGATCTAGAGGAACTCTACTCAAGAGTTTGACTCCCAGCTCTTCAGACATTTTTTGTGCACCACCTTTTCCAAATATGTATATTTTTGAATTATCTTGAACAAAATAGCTCATATTTTCCACAATACCGATAATTGGCACGCTGAGCTTTGTGAACATATCATAAATTTTTCGTGCATCGACTAAAGCAAGCTCCTGTGGAGTTGAAACTATTATTGCTCCAGTTAAACTAAAATTCTCCATCAGGCTTAAATGTACATCGCCGGTGCCAGGAGGTGTATCAATGATCAAATATTCTATATCAGACCACCTTGTTCCCATTAGCAAATTGTAAAGTGCTTTTGTGATCATAGGTCCACGCCATATTGCTGCGCGGTCCTTATCAATAAAATAGCCAATTGAAATAGTATAGAGACCATGTTTCTCTATAGGCATTGCTTTACCACTCTGTATTTCTGGTTTTAATTTCTCAGTGCTCAACATTTTAGGAATCGAAGGACCATATATATCTGCATCAACTAGCGCAACTTTATATTTTAATTCTGCTAACGAAAGAGCTAGATTTAGTGCAACTGTCGACTTACCCACACCTCCTTTACCAGAAGCAACGACAATTATATTTTTCACTCCTTCGATATGAAGTTTAGCTTTTTGTTGCCTAGTTTGTTTTTGTCCAATAGATACTACAGTAACCTTTCCTACTCCTGGTACCGCCTTAACAGCTTGCTCACAATTTTTTCTTAATTCTTCATTTGGCTCAGTAACTTCAAGAGCAAAAGCAACATCTTTACCCTTAATAACAATTGAGGATACTATACCAACATTCTTACCACTTTTCTTCTCTATAACCTTTTTTATGCTCTCTCTTACGATTTCCTCATTAACCTGTGTAAATTTTTTCCAGAACATATTATAAAATTTCTTCTATCAGTGTATACTAACATAAACTGCACTAACTTGAAAATGAGGTTACAAAAATATGCTAAATCATCAAAATTTAACACGAAAACAAGAAGATTTGTATTTTCAGCTAAAAGGGTCTATATGGAATGGAAGAAGCATCAGTAATATCTTGAAAGCAGTTTCAAAAAATGATTTACTAAAAGTTCTTATAACAGGATATACTACACGATTTCCAAGAAGTGGGGGACGCACCTTGACACTTCTTAGCCTTGCTATACATAGAAATAACAATGAATGTGTTAATTCTATTTTAGAACAAGCTAAAAACAATGGTATATTGCAAGAGATTATTAATACTGAAAATATTATACACTATAAAGATGATAGGTCATACACCTTAACATCGCTTGGCTTTGCCATATATGAAAATAAGGAAAGATATGTTAATGCTATTTTTGTAAAAGCTCAGGAAAGTGGTATATTACAAGATATTCTTTCTGCTAGAAATATTATAAAGTTAAATATTATATCATATGCTTTAACAACACTTAGCTTCTCTATATATAAAGGTAATAACGAATGTATCAATTATATTTTAGAACAAGCTCAAAATAATGGTATGCTGCATGGTGTTTTTGTTGCTGAAGATATTGCAACACGGCCTTTAAGTTGTCTTACATACATTTTTACACCGCTTAGCTTTGCTGTATATCAAAATAATAAAGAATGTTTTAATGCAATTTTAACAATCGCTAAAAATAATGGTATATTGCAAGATATTCTCAACAATCGGACATACACTTTAACATTGCTTGGTCTTGCTATATATAGAAACAGCAGTGAAAATGAATATGTTAATTCTATTTTAATGCAAGCTCAAAATAGTGATACATTGCAAGAAGTTCTGGTTGCTAAAAATATTGTATATTCTCCAATTGGTTGGACGTATAGCTTAACATCACTTGGCTTTGCTATACATGAAGGTAATCATGCACATATTAATTCGATTTTAATTCAGGCTCAAAATAGTGGTATACTGCAAGATATTCTTGCTAATCATAATGCTATAATATCTCCAACTGGTCAGACGTATAGCTTAACGCCACTTGGCATCGCTATACATAAAGGTAATATTGAATGTATTAATTCTATTATAGTACGAATTAATGACATACCACAATACATCTATGCCACTTTTCACCCAACTGCAGCGATTAATGAAAGGAATACTAGGATTAGTAGTGCATTAGATAATGTATCTATTCCTCCTAGACTACAAGTAAATAGAATTACTTTCTGATTACTTTGTCCTTCCTGAACGCTCAGGTTCATAAGGAACTTTTTGCACAGAGGTTACTTCTACTCATCAAAAATCCTTTTATATTACCCCAATTTGTATTGACGCATTAATTTCAGTAATTAAACTACACTAACTTGAAAATGAGGTTACAAAAATATGCTAAATCATCACAATTTAAAACGAGAACAAAAAGATTTATATTTTCAGCTAAAAAAGTCCATATGGAATAGAAGGAGCATCAGTAATATCTTGAAAGCAGTTTCAAAAAATGATTTAAAAGTTCTTATCACTGGATATACTACACGATTTTCAACAAGTGGAGGATGCACTTTAACACTGCTTAGCCTAGCTATACATAGAGACAATAATGAATGTGTTAATTCTATTTTAGAACAAGCTCAAAACAATGGTATATTGCAAGATATTCTTACTGTTGCAAATATTATAAACTATCAAAATGGTTCGATGTACACCTTAACATCACTTGGCTTTGCCATACATCACAGTAAGAAAAGGTATATTGATGTTATTTTAACAAAAGCCTAGGAAAATGGTATATTACAAGATATTCTTGCTGTGAGAAATGTTATAAAGTATTTCTATATTATAGAGTATACTTTAACACCACTTAGCTTTGCTATATATAAAGGTAATAATGAATGTATCAATTCTATTTTAACACGAGCTCAAAATAGTGGTGTATTGCAAAATATACTTACTTCTAAAGATATTGTGCAGTTTCCAGGTCTGACGTATGTTATCAAGCCACTTGCCTTTGCTATATATAAAGGTAATAACGAATGTATCAATTCTATTTTAATACAAGCTCAAAATAGTGACATGCTAAAAGATGCATTTACTGCAGTAAGTACTGTACTGTTTCCATATGGTGGATGTACTTTTAATGCTTTTGAGCTAGCTGTAGTTGTTAATGAGAATAATGCTAGTATTAGGACTGCATTAGATAATGTATCTATTTCTTCTAGGTATGTTAGAGAAAACAGCCAACTTAATTAATTTCTTAAGTAACTCTTTCTTGCAAGTACTACTTTTTTATGTATCTGTTCAGGCAATGGCGTTAACTTAAGAGAATAAATTAGCAAGCTCTCCTAAAGGCATGATGGCATTTAGGCTTATCTACTTTATTGCAGCTATACAATCTTCATGTTAACTTTAGTGCGTATAATTAAAAAGGGCTTGAAAGTTTTTTGGTTCCAACAAGCACCTGATAAAGTTTTTGTTTCATTATACCAAATAAAACTGAAAAATTTAAACGATACTCAGCAATTTGATCTGGGTTCCAAGGCCCTTGTGCATCACGCATATGAAGTATTGCACATGAACAAGTTTTCACAAAATTCTTGTTTATAAATTTATCCCAGAAAAATTCTCTAATTTTGCTTCTACTTTGAGTCGTTTATAGCACTTCTCTATGTGCCACCTTAATAGATAAGCTTTACTGATATCTTCTTTATTGAAATAAAATAGAAACCAAAGGTCCTATTTCTTGTAGTATTTTACTCCTTAACATCTTTCCTTAAATTGACGCCATTGGGCTTTGTTGCATCGCTATCTACGATGGATTAAAGATAAAAATGGAGAATATCAATAGCTTATTATTCTAGCATTTATAGTAAGGACAGTCAGTAAGTATCTAAATTTAAGTAAAAGAAGTTTTACTATCATTCACTAATCTAGCTAGAATTCAAGAATTTCAATGCTTTAGCTATTTTAAGTAGAATTAAATTTACTAGTACAAACAATAAATTACTATTCTTAAATTTGATCAGATTTATTGCAAAAAATAAGATTTTCAATAAGCTGCTTTTATAGTTAGCCCTTCATAGGTAGTGATGCAACAAAGCCCTCTGGAATCTAGTTCATATTATATATTTGTCTGATAAGTTCCATGTATGTGTAATTTATTTAAATTGACTTCTTATCATATAATTAAATACATTATTGAAAATTAAAGATGAGGTTATGACAATGGAAATTTCAAATTGGGACATATTATTGAGTTTAGTTAATGTTGACAAAGATTTAAGCAAAGATAACGTAATTGAAAAAATACAAAATGAGCTGAAAAGATATTCAAAGGAATATGAAGAGTGGGAAAAGTCTGGCTTTGATATAAATTATATTTTTAAAGATGATGAAAAGGTGGCTCTTTTGCATTTAGCTGCTTCCTGTAACCTAGAAAATATAGTGAACGCCCTCATAGAAAAAGGTGCAAATGTTAACGAAAAAGGTGTAATTGGAGAGACTCCTTTACATAATACTACTTATCTTGATAATATAAACATAGCGAACGCTCTCATAGAAAAAGGTGCAGATGTGAATGCAATAAATATATGGAAAAGGACTCCTTTACACTATGCTGCTTTATTTCGCAGTATGGCCATAATAGATGCTCTTGTAGAAAGAGGTGCCAATATTAATGCAGTAGATATGTGGGGAGAGACTCCTTTATACTATCTTAATCGTCCAGCAATTAAAAAAGGGTGGATTGCCGGTGGAGTAACTGCATTATTAGGTAGTGCTATATCTATAGCACTTTTTACAGCCGGAGCAATTACAGCTGAGTTAATACCTATAGTTATAGCAGTAGTTGCAATTACAGCAACAGCACTAATAGTTGGCAATTCTATGTATAAATTGTCAAAGCCTGATACTAAAGTTGATAAGCCAATATTAGCAAGTCGACAGCAAGAAACTGCTAGCGATAGTAGGGTTGCCTAGCGATTCTTCCACAGTGTCAGCTGCTTCAATGATATCCATTTGTCCCTATAATTGTCTTTTATTGGCTACCTTATTTTGCTATTCTGCTGAACAGAGACAAATTTACTTTCTTACTTCACTCACTAAAATTTTAATATGGCGTTTCTTTCCTGCAGATAATTTGATAAATGGCTGACCTTCAAAGCTTTCAGAGTTTATTGTATAGTTAACATCGTTTATAGTATTATCATTAACTTTACATCCATTTCCCTGTATTAAACGCTTTGCCGCACCTTTTGAAGGTTCAAAACCGGTGTCATGCAGCAGGTCTATTAAGGGTATACCATTTGCAATTTGTTCTTTTGTAATAGTGTAACCAGAAAGTAGTGAACTATCTTCATTTTCAAAAGCAGAGATTGCAGCAGATCGTGCAAGTTCGGCTTCTTTGCAACCGTGACATATTTTCGTCACTTCTGTTGCCAGGACCTTTTTTGCTTCATTTATTTCTTGATCCTTCAAGGACTCTAGTTTTTTAATTTCGTCAATTGGTAAATCAGTGAAAAGTCTCAAAAAACGACCAACATCTTGATCATCAACATTGCGAAAATATTGCCAGTAGTCATAAGGCTTCAGCATACCGCCATCAAGCCATACAGCACCACTTTCGGTTTTGCCCATCTTTTTCCCTCGTGCGTTTAATAAAAGAGGCGTGGTAAGACCAAACAACTCAGATAAATTCAACTTTTTGCCAAGTTCAATTCCGTTTACTATATTTCCCCATTGGTCTGACCCTCCAATTTGCAGACGACAGCCATATTTTTTATTCAACTCGACAAAATCATAAGCTTGTAACAACATGTAGTTAAACTCGAGAAAGCTTAGATTTTGCTCCCTATCTAGCCTAGTTTTCACACTATCAAAGCTTAACATGCGATTTACAGAAAAATGTGCCCCTATATCACGCAAAAAGTCTATATATTTTATGTTATCTAACCAATCTGCGTTGTTTACTATGATTGCACCGGTTTTGCTATCATCGAAAGATATCATCTTCTCGAGGGTTTTCTTTATACCAAGTATATTTTGATTGATACCTTCTATCGGCAAGACGCTTCTTGCTTTGTCTTTACCAGATGGGTCACCAATTTTTGTTGTGCCACCTCCAAGTAGAACTATTGGCTTATAACCGAATTTTTGTAGGTGACGGAGCATCATGATTTGAATGAGACTGCCAATATGCAAACTTGGTGCCGTACAATCAAACCCAATGTATGTAATGATATAGTTATCTTGTGATAATAGCTGGTCCAACCCTTCAATGTTTGTACATTGATATAGGTATCCTCTTTCTTGAATGAAGTTTAAAAACTCGGATTTGTGTTTCATTTGTATCTTAGCTTACACTTTTATTAATGTGAAGGCAGTTTTCACAGAGAAAGATGTCATCCCAGTGCCCAGACACTGGAAACTTAATTATAAACGAGCATACTATACAACGTTTTGATATGAAAAACTGGATTCCAGTGTCAAGCACTGGAATGAAACCACCAACTTTATAAGGGTTGCCTTCAAAATTACAACATTTGAGCAATTGTATACCAGCTATCTGGATAATCAATTCCATAACTCTTCTATTTTATAATACTCTCTTACTTCTGGCCTGAATAGGTGAACCATTATACCTTGAAAATTCACAATCACCCAGTTACCCTCATCCATACCTTCTACATCTATTTTATCATATTTCTTGAGATTTTTCATCACGTGCTCAGCTAATGCTTTTACATGGCGGCTCGAATCACCGGATGCAATGATCATATATTTTGCAATGACAGTTTTATTCTGCACATCAAAAGTAACTATATCTTGACCTTTGTTTTGATCTATTATATCTACAATCTTACTTTTTATTGATTCTGTGTTATTGTATACCTTAGACATTGTTTTTAATTCATTTTACTAAAGTGGTGAACAAGAAGCAACCTTTTTGCCATAGCTACTTACCTTTACGTCGATAAGTTCCGTCTTAGGCCAATCTATAGTATGCAGTAATATTTCACAAAAGTTCAATTCTCTTAATTTACTAGCTATTTCCTTACTGCTGCACCCAGGATATTCTTTTTTTAAAGCTTTTGGCAAATCAGCTGTTTCAATATTTTCAATATTCTGTAGAATTTCTTCAATTATACTAGCTATTAAATCTTTGGCATGTTCTTTAAGCTGACACAATGAATTACTATCCTTCTTGATTAAAGCAATTTTTGCACCTGTTGCAATTATAGCTGACCAAAACACTATATCATATATTTTATCGCTACAACATTCAAACTTTACAAGAAAACGGTAATCATACTTTTCATTGTCTAATCAAGGATTGTAATTTATACCATATAATTGATAGTATAAATGATATATCTCTTCTATGAAAGTAGAATATTCCACTATCTCAGATGGATAATCATCGTCAACTTTTAGATTAAATTTCTCATGAAGAACTTTCACTTCACTTATAAAGTATCTAATTTTCTCTTCCTTTTTTTTCAAGCAAACAAAAGTGTCCATATCGCTTTTATTGTGCTGAAAAGTAGAGCTTGCTATACTGCCGAATATAAATGCAAATACTAGATTATCCTTAAATGTTTCTTTTGTTAATTTAATAAATTCTGCTGATATTTTACGTCTTGTTTCTTGTAAATTTTTTTTGTTAATGACCTCCTGTACTTGCTCTGATTCAACTATATGCACCAAGTAATTTATTTTAATCCCTTTTATAAAAATTTCATATATTACCTCTGGAATTAATATAGGAATTGCAATGCTTTCAAATTTTTTGTCTTCTCTTTTACGTATTATAGAAGATGCACCCTTACTGTATCCACCATAAGGTACAGTTCCATTATCTATTATAATGTCGTGTATAATCTTATTATTTAGAACTATTCCCACTTTACCTTTTGCACTACCATTTTCCCTCACTAAATTATTATCATCTCTAGATTCAATATATGGACTTGTTCCAAACAAAGAAACATACATCTTATTTTGTATGTACACTCCATTTTTATCCTCAAAATAGAGTTGTAATTTCTCATCGTCCTGATACGTATAAAGGAATAAAACTGGACCAAATACTTCCTTATAATTTAAGTTTCCAGATTCAATACCTGATAGAACAATCGTTGGATGCACAATTGTACTTTGCATATCCACTCTTCCACCTAGAATTATTTTACTTTTATTACTTTCAATTACGCTGTGCAATCTTTCTAATTCTTCTTTTCTATGTATCCTGCCTAATATTGTATCTGGATCAGAATGGTCTCCCACTTTTAAGCTAGAAACTTTTTCCTTTAGCTTTTCTATGAATTTATTTCTTATTTCTTCATGAACAAAAACTGCATCAGGACCTGCACAATCTTGACCACTATTGAAGAACCTTGAGTATACAAGGCCTTTTATAGCTTTGTCAACATCAGCATCTTCAGTAACTACAATCGGATTATGACCAGACCCGTTATTTATCATCAATGCATTAAGTTTCATGCATTTTTTAATTTTATTTTTTGTCTCATTACGACCTGTAAAAATAATTAAATCTGACCGACTAACATGATTTTGTAGAAATTCATCCCTACTTCCTGAAAAAATTTCTATATTAGGACAAATATCCTTTAACCTTAATATGTTAAATAATTCTTATATAGCACATTTCTCTATTAATGCGGTATTAGGGCGTAAAACCACACTTCTGGAAACAAAGCTGGGCATTATTACGAACAGCAATAATGAATACAATGGCAAATTTGAAGGTAAGAAAACAGTAATGTCAATATCTGCTTGATTTTTTAGATATTTTTTGATTGTGCGAATATTTTCCAGCGTATATACACAGCGATCAATTTCATACTGTGTTACGCTGACGGGTTGGTATGAAATAAGTAAATCTTTAATATCTTTGCCTTTTTTACTATCTGTAAGAATTTGTCTTAATTCATCGTATTTCTTATAAATCTCTTGCTCTTCTTGATTTCCATAAAATATACTCATTGATACCTCTAGCTTATTTACAATTTCATGATATTGTAAATATTAAGAAATGATAATTCAAATTTAAAGACACACATTATTATGAATACTACTCTTATTTACTTAATCTGATTTCCAGGTAGTGGAAAACTTACGATTGCAAAAGAGCTGTGTAATATTATTGATGGGGTGATAGTAGACAATAACCTGTTTAATAATATTATATTTGATATGATTGACTTCAGAAATGCTGAGGTTACAAGTGAAATATGGGAAAAAATTTTTGTGATTAGAGAGAATATGTTAGCAATATTGGAAAAATACCATATAGAATCAAAGCATTATATATTTACAAACGAATTGATAAAAGGTGATTCCTATGATCAAAGAGTATACAACTCAGTGGTGAATTTAAGTAAAAAAATGAATGTGGAGATTCTCCCTGTGGTGTTATATTGTAATAGTGGAGAACTAGTAAAGCGCGTTCAATCAAAGGAAAGAGAGAAGGAGAGAAAAATTACTGATTCAGATTTTGCTATGAGAAAAATTAAAGGAAAGAAACTATTTGTGCCTCAAGGTTCACTTGAAATTGATAACTCAAACTTAAGCGCAAAAGAAGTTGCAAAAAAAAATTGTTGAAAAAATGAATGGTAAAAAAGTAGTAGGAGCTTCTATGATAGATAATTTAGCAATAGAGAGTATTTGTGATTAGTGAGGAGAAAGAGTATCGCCCTTGTGTTGGCATAATGCTATTTAACAAGCAGGGGAATGTTTTTATTGGAAAACGCTTTGATAGTGACTCTTATTGGCAGATGCCACAAGGGGGAATTGACGATGATGAAGAGCTGGAGCAGGCAGCACTACGCGAGCTATTGGAGGAAGTTGGTACTAATAAAGCAGAAGTTGTGGCTAAAAATAAGGAGTGGATATACTACAATTTACTCGAGGAAGTTATACCGATATGCTGGAATGGGAGATATTCTGGCCAAAAGCAAAGGTGGTTCTTAATGAAATTTTGTGGGAAGGATAAGGATATTAATATTAACTATACTGATCATCCAGAGTTCAAAGAGTGGCGTTGGCAAAATGTGGATGATTTGGTAGCCAGTGCCATACCGTTCAAAAAAGAAGTTTATAAAAAAGTGATAGAAGAGTTTTCTTCTATCATAAAAGGATCTATTTATGATAGTTGATTCTCATTGTCATCTAATTTATTTTTCTGATGATGAAATACCAAAGGTAATTTCAAGAGCAGAGCAAAATGGTGTGAGAATTTTGCATAACATATGTATAAGCATTAATGATATCCCTAAATTATTAAAAATCTCTTCATCCTATGATCAAGTATACTGCTCCGTTGGTATACATCCTCTTGATACTAATGTGGAAAAAGGTGAGTGTATAAATGCTGATGAATTGATTGAATTTACTAAGGGCAAAAAGGTAATTAGTATCGGTGAAACCGGATTAGATTTTTATAAATCTGATAACAAAAGCAATCAAAAAAAAAGTTTTGCATCACATATAGAAGCGGCAAAAGTAACAGGATTACCTTTAGTTATTCACACTAGAAATGCTGATAGTGAGATGATTGATATGTTAAATTCAGAAATGAAGAAGGACGTTTTTAGTGGAGTAATGCATTGCTTTGCTTCTTCTAAAGAGCTTGCTTATAAGGCTATGGACTTGGGATTATACATTTCATTTTCTGGAATTATTACTTTTAAAAATGCGAACTTACTAAGAGAAATTGCACAAAATGTGCAACGTGAGCGTGTTTTAGTTGAAACTGATGCACCTTATCTATCTCCTGAGCCTTACAGAGGAAGAAAAAATGAACCGTCAATGGTAAAATATGTTGTGAATTGTTTAGCAGAATTATGGAATGAATCGCCGGAACAAGTAGCAAAAATAACTACAAATAATTTTTTTAGACTGTTTTCGAAGCTTGAGCTCAAAGAAATTCTATAGGGCAATTAATTTAGCTTACAGAGCTCTTTTACTGCACTTACAGATTTATAAAACATCTCTTGTTCACTATCGTTCATTTTAACTTCTAGAACTTTCTCAACTCCATTTTTGCCAATAATAGTAGGAACACCAATGAATAAGTCTTTCACACCATATTCACCATTAAGATAAGCAGCGCATGGTAATATACGCCTTTTATCTTTTAAGTATGATTCTAGCATGCTTATGGCTGAAGATGCAGGAGCATAGTATGCAGATCCAGATTTAAGTAGATCAACTATTTCTTTTCCACCATTACGAGTGCGCTCAACTATTTCATCAACTTTTCCTCGCGTAATCAAACCCATCTCAATGATTTGGGTAAGTGGAATGCCAGCAATTGAAGCATAATTGATTAGTGGTACCATAGTGTCACCATGTCCTCCAAGCACAAAAGCAGATACATCTTCGACAGAAATATTTAACTCAGTTGCAAGAAAATAACGAAAACGAGCAGAGTCAAGCACTCCTGCCATACCAACAATCATATTAGTTGGCAGACTTGAAGATTTGTATACTACTGAAACCATAGAATCTAAAGGATTGGTAACCACTATTACAAATGCGTTTGGAGAATGTTTTTTAATATTTTCCCCAACCTCTTTCATTACTGCAGCATTAGTTTTCAGAAGGTCATCTCTGCTCATTCCAGGTTTTCTGGCAATGCCAGCAGTTATTATAATTGCGTCAGAGTTTTTTATATCTTCATACCTATTTGTACCAGTAATATTGACATTAGATCGATCAATAGGAGATGATTCTGTAATGTCAAGCGCTTTACCTTGTGGTATTCCATCGCTTACATCAAGCAAAATAACATCTCCTAGCTCTCTTAGTGCAATCATATGGGCAAGAGTCCCACCGATATTTCCTGCACCAATCAAAGATATTTTTTTTCTTTGTGCTGTCATTTTCTACTCCTTTATATTTACTTTTGTGGCTTTACTACCTTCCCAAGGGGATAAGCTGTCAAACATACGAAAATCTTGTGGTAAGTCTATAGGATTATATACAACCTTTTTTGCCTCTATATCGTATCTTACTTCCTCGTAGCCAGTGAGAGGAAAATCTTTTAACATTGGATGACCTTTGAATCCATAATCCGTTAAAATCCTACGTAAATCTGGGTGATCAGAAAACTCTATTCCATACATATCAAATACTTCACGCTCAGACCACGAAGCTGCGTTAAATATCTTTGCTACACTTAGAGGTATATCACCTTCACATAACTGAAGCTTTATGTGCACTCTGATATTGTGTACAACGCTGAGCAAATTGTATATTAGCTCGAAACGTTTTTCTCTATCTGGGTAATCAACTCCAAAAACGTCAACTAATAATTCAAGCCTACACTTTTCATCATCACGTAGAAAGAGTAAGTGATTTTCAATGTCATTCAAAGCTGAATATATTACAATAGTGCCATCATTTTTCTGAATACATTCACATTTAGTCTTTTTTTGTATGTATTTTGCAGTTTTATCCATGCTATATATTTTTAGTTCGTTTTATTTTATTTTGTAGACATAGCATTCCATATAGCAACGCCTCAGCAGTTGGAGGGCATCCAGGAACATACACATCAACTGGCACAATTCTATCGCAACCACGGACTACTGAGTAAGAATAATGATAATAGCCACCGCCATTTGCACAACTTCCCATAGAGACGACGTATTTGGGATCTGCCATTTGATCATAAACTTTACGCAATGCTGCTGCCATTTTATTAGTTAACGTGCCAGCAACAATCATAACATCTGCTTGCCTTGGGCTTGCACGAAAGATTATGCCATATCTATCAAGATCATAACGACTGGATGCAGTGTGCATCATCTCTACTGCGCAACATGCAAGACCAAATGTCATTGGCCACAATGAACCAGACCTTGCCCAGTTCATTATATAATCTATTAAATCGCCAAATTTAGTGATAAGAAAACCTTCTTTTTTGTAACGATTCCAGTCGCCATTAGATAAATTTATTCCCATTCCAACGCACCTTTACACCACTCATAAATAAAGCCTATAGTAAGTATTGCAAGGAATATCATCATAGACCAAAATCCGCAATAGCTTATTTTAGATAAAGAAACGGCCCAAGGGAAAAGAAAAGCAATTTCTAAATCGAATATTATGAACAATATTGCAACTAAGTAAAATTTTATGTCGAAACTTTTTCTGGCTCTTGATAAAGGATTAAAGCCACACTCATATGTAGAAAGCTTTTCACCATCTGGGTTACTGACTGCAAGAAACATAGGTAATACACCTAAAGTAAAGGATACTACAATTGATACACAGATAAAAATTAATATGGTTAAATATTCACTCATTTAAAAAACATATAACACTATGAATTTACATGCTTTCCTAATCTTTTACCACCTAAAATATGTATGTGAAAGTGCGGTATAACTTGCTCTCCATCTTTACCGTGATTAGTAACTAATCTATATCCTGTTTTTTCTAAGTTATATTTATGTGCTATTTCTCTAACAGTTTTAAAAAAACTTACTATTTCCTCTTCGGAAGCTTTCAGAACAAAATCATCGTATGAAACGTATTGAGCTTTTGGTATAACTAGAATATGAACTGGTGCATCAGGATACTTATCACGAAAAGCTAGCACATTTTCATTTTTATGTACCTTCTCACAAGGTAACTCACCTCTTAATATTTGAGCAAAGATGTTATTGCTATCATAAACTTCATTTCTCATATTTTAAGAGCGACCTTTTCCTCTTCCTTTATTTCTTTCTACATCAGGCTTAGATAGTGGTTTTATTACTTCACCAGAGGCATCTTCAAAATTCAAAAAAGTACTTCCCAATCCTTCTACTTGCTTTTTGATATCTTGTTCTGATAACAGCATATTTTTTATAGGAGAAATAGCTTCTTTACTTTTACCAAAAGGAAATTCGCTAGGATTAGTAATGTTAAAAGATTTTACTAATTCATCTGTACTTGTAACAGTTTCTGAAGACTGCCCTGGTGACTTTCCAATTTGTGCTGACCTTAGAGCTTCTGATGATTTGTTCTGGTTATCATATTCTCGATACAATTTTTCTGAAATACCATACAGCAATTTTAAGTCTGTGTGAACTTTAAATTCTCCACCAGTGATTTCTGCAAACTTCTTGAGGTCGCCTTCAACTTTATTAGCAATTCCTTTAAGAACAAGCTCTTTTATTTCTTTCTCGCTCTTGCCTTTATTATCAGGATTAGTTTTAATAGTGTTAGATATTTCCTCAACGTTAATTTCAATTACAATTTTGTTTTCTTCTCTAAATATAGTTATATTTGGCAGATCTTTCCTTATTTTATCTAATTTCTCTGGACTCAAGTAAGGTATATCCCCCGTTAAAGTTCTTGACGCTAAAAAACTTACCTTACCTTTTTCTTGTTTTGTTATTTGTATGCCAAGGTACTTACTAGCTTCTGTGGTTTTTATAGGTGGGTCATATTTCTCTTCTTCTTTAGGTACATCACTCACAGCCTTTTTTAATGAAACTTTAGCATCATGCTTCATTTCATCAATTGAAGCAAACGGTTTCTTTATAGGATAAATAAGTGCTTTAGGCGCAAGAAAAAACACGCCTTTTATCTTAGCCAAAATAGACTTTTTATTTGACTCATCTTTTGCCATACATACCTCCAAGTCACTTTATACAATCAGATAGTAAAATACACCCAATTATAGACAAAAATATTTAAGCTTGTATATCTATTATAAGATGAAATTATAGAGACAGCAATCATTATTTGTACATTACCAAAGTATGTAGTATTTTTGCTGCTTTTCTTGTTAAAATTACCTTTAAAGATAAATTATGTTAAAATGGAACGCAAATAATATTATCGATGCTACTGGCGGAAGAGGGGAGGGTGTTTGTAATTCGGTATATAGCTCAAATATTTCAACGGATACAAGAAGCATAAAAAAAGGCGATTTATTTATTGCTTTCAAGGGAAAGAAATTTGATGGGCATGATTTTCTACATGAGGCATTTTTAAAAGGAGCTGTTGCTGCGGTAGTAAGCGAAGATAAATATAGAAATTTTCCTCTAATTATTGTGCAAGATACTCTAAAAGCTTTGCATAATATGGCATCATATTACATTAGAAATGTTCTTGTTAATACTAAAGTTATTACAATTACAGGTAGTGTCGGGAAAACGACTACAAAGGACATGCTGCACACTGTTCTATCTCAATATGGAGCGTCTTATGCAAACAAAGATAACTTGAATAATAATATAGGATTACCTTTTACTATTCTAAAAGTCCCAAAAAACTGCCAGTACTTAATCCTTGAAATGGGAATGAATAGAGCTGGTGAGATAAAAGAGCTATCGAAGATTAGCAATCCGGATATTGCAGTTATTACCAACATCGAACCTGCGCATGTTGAAAATTTTTCATCTCTACTTGATATTGCGCAAGCGAAGTTAGAAGTCCTATGTGGTATGAAAAATAATGGTACTTTGATTTTGAACAAGGATAATAAACATTATGATTATCTTTTATCAAATGCTGAAAGAAATGTAGTGAGCTTTGGTAAGAATGAAAGTGCTACTGTTCGTTTGTTAGACCTAATAAGAAACGATAGCGGTATAAATTTAAAAATTAAACCGCACAACGGTCAAATTATAAACTGTAATTTACGTTTGCGGGGTGAGCATTTTACATACTCTGCATTAGTTGTGACAGCAGTTGTGCAAAGTCTAGGACTTGATTTATCGAAATTACCACTAGCACTTGAGAATTTTACTGTAACAGAAGGTAGAGGTAATGTTCATCAAGCTAAATACAATGGAAAATTAGTACATTTGATTAACGACTCCTATAATGCTAACCCTACTTCAATGAAGGCTGCAATAAGAACTTTAGGTACATATTCTAATTTAAGAAAAGTGGCACTACTCGGCGATATGTTAGAACTTGGTAATGAAAGCATAGTATTTCATACAGAATTGCTTGACTCTATAGTAGAACAAAATGTGAATAAAGTTCATACATTTGGTAAATTTATGTTAGAATTGAATAAACTTTTACCGGAGAATATAAAAGGCATGCATTTCGATGATTCTAACCAATTGAAAAGTAATTTAGCTAATATTATTCAAGGTAATGATGTAATTTTAGTTAAAGGTTCTCATGGAATGAGAATGGACCTTATAGTGCAGGAATTCACAATAGAATATTAAATAAAACTATTGTATTAATTTAAAGTTAAGTTATTGGAAGTTTTAACTGTGATAAAACGTATAGTTATTTTTGGTGGAACGGGATTTATAGGAAAACACATCGTAAGACGCTTGGCAGCGGCGGGGTATTTAATAAGAATATTTACTCGTGATCAGGAAAAAGCTGCTTGTCTAAAGTTATGTGGCAACTTAGGGCAAATATCAATACTTGAAGGAGATTTTTTTAATGAAAAATCAATTTTAGAAAGTATGGAGGGGTGTGATGTTGTTATAAACTTAGTAGGAATATTATATGAAAAAAGAAAATACGATTTCTATACAGTTCATGTTGGAATAGCTGAAAGAATAGCAAAAGCTGCGCAAATAAAAAATGTATCCATGATGATACATTTTTCTGCCATGGGAATAGAAAATGGTAAGTTATCAAAATATGCCCAAAGTAAATTGAAAGGTGAGAAAGCTGTAGCTTCGGCGTTTCAAGGAGCAATGATAATTAAGCCCAGTCTTGTATTTGGTAAAGAAGATAATTTCTTTAATAAATTTGCAAGATTAGCAACAATTCTTCCTTTTTTGCCGTTGATCGGTAGTGGAATAACGAAGTTTCAGCCGATATGTGTAACAAACTTAGCTGAAGTGGTATACCGTATTATCAGCTTTAATAAGCAAGATAAAAAAATTTATAATATAGGTGGATCAAAAGTTTACTCTTTTAAAAGCTTATTAAAGTTTATTCTGAATGTGACTAACAGAAAGTGTCTACTGATCAATGTACCTTTTCCAATGGCAAGATTGATAGCCTTTTTCTTAGAAAGTAAAGTTGTTTCTGTGCTGTTAAAACCTATAACTGGAGATGCAAGCCCTATACTTACTCGAGATCAGGTGAAAGTTATGATGAGTAGTTCAATCGAAAAGTCAGATGATCTCGAAACAATGAAAATTAGACCACTAGCAATTGAAAATGTGGTACCAGAATACTTGAAAATTTATAGAAAGCATTGATAGAAGAATGTGCCCGGTAGGATTCGAACCTACGACCCACAGCTTAGAAGGCTGTTGCTCTATCCAACTGAGCTACGGGCACACATCATATATAAAATGCTTCTTAGTACACGTGAAGTCAAGTATTTCTTGTGAATATAATGTTTGTGATAATATCTCAAAACTTTGTCAGTACAGCATGTAACGATAAAACTGAGAAAAAAGAAGCGTGGGTAATAGGAAGTCTAATAGCGCAGTAACACAGAACCCCAGGCTAAACCTGCACCTATTGAAATCAGCAATATCAGATTTCCTGACTTTATTTTTGATTCTTGTACTGCATAGTCCAAGGCTAGTGGAATTGACGCTGCTGAGGTGTTTGCATGCTTATCAACTGTATTAATTACTTTTTCTACAGGAAAATCTAATTTCTTTACTACTGCTTCAATAATGCGAATGTTTGCTTGATGGGGAATTAACCAGTCAATATCAGTAATCTTTAAACTATTGCATTTTAGAGTTTCCTCTACTGAGGCTGTTAATTTCTCTACTGCATGTTTAAACACTTCTCTTCCATTCATAAGTATCTTTCCAGAATCACGAGTAGAGGATATTCCTCCGTTTGTACATAATAAGTCCACATTGCCATCAGAGTGTAAGTTTGTTGATATAATCCTACTGCTACTCATTTCTGATTTCATTATCACTGCACCAGCACCATCACCAAAGAGTACACAAGTTGACCTATCTTCCCAATCAACAATCCTAGACATTATTTCAGCACCAATAACAAGCGCG
Source organism: Wolbachia endosymbiont of Encarsia formosa (assembly GCF_039540065.1). Classification (NCBI taxonomy): domain Bacteria; kingdom Pseudomonadati; phylum Pseudomonadota; class Alphaproteobacteria; order Rickettsiales; family Anaplasmataceae; genus Wolbachia; species Wolbachia endosymbiont of Encarsia formosa. The sequence goes on from NZ_CP154278.1 coordinate 640,939, forward strand.
TATTTAATTCTATCGTTAGACTTTATAAGTGCATCAGCAACTGTAACTGCATATATAAAACCAGAGCATGCTGCCTGTACATCAAAAGCAAATGCGTTTTTACACTTTAATTTACTTTGTATAATCGTTGCACAGCTAGGAAAAGTTTTGTCAGGTGTTGTTGTTGCAACTATGATTAAACCAATTTCATCTATTGAAATTTTCGCTTTTTCTATAGCATTTTTCGCTGCATTAACAGCTAAATCTGACGTTAGTTCTCCTTCATCTGCTATATGTCTTTGAACTATTCCTGTTCTTTGCCTTATCCATTCATCGTTTGTTTCAACTATCGATGCAATTTCGTTATTACTCAAAATTTTTTTTGGTAGGTAAGAACCAGTGCTCAATATGAAACTTTTATTCAATATTACTTACCCCGTTAATTATCTTCTGGTTTAAATTTTCACTGATTGCATTTACTGCAAATTTTATAGCGTGAGCAAAAGAAATAGCATCAGAATTTCCGTGGCTCTTTATAATGATACCATTTAGCCCTAGAAACATAGCTCCACTTCTAATTTTAGGATTAAAACGCTCTAATGCTTTATTTAGCTTTGGTTTCAACAATATGCCAACAAGCATTTTTGTCATCCATGAATTAAATACTTCCTGTTTTATTAGACTGATAAAAGTACCAGCAGTTGCCTCAGCTGTCTTGAGCATTACATTACCAACAAAACCATCAGCAACAATTACGTCTATATTACCATCTAAAAATTCACTTGCCTCTATATATCCTTTGAAGTTAATACTTGGAGCATTTTTGAGTAACTCAAAAGCTCCTCTTACTGAGTCAGTACCTTTCACTTCTTCTGTACCAATGTTTAGCAAAGCGACTTCAGGATTTTCAACTTTTAATGCTATTTTTGCAAATATACTCCCCATTAATGCAAATTGAAATAATGAGTCAGTATTACAGTCAACATTTGCACCAAGATCAAGCAATGCAAAGCTTTTTGTCTTAGTTGGACAGACAGATGCAATAGCAGGACGATAGATATTGGGTAATGTTCCTAAAATAAATCTGGAGATAGCCATCAATGCTCCAGTGTTGCCTGAAGACACCATTCCAAAAGCTTTACCTTTTTTCACTGCTTCAACAGCTGCCTTCATACTTGAATCTTTGCGATGTTTCAGTGCAAAAGAGGGTTTATCATTTGGAAGAACATTATCAGAGCAATGGGTGAATTCGGAGTTATCGATTACTTTTTTGTATTTTGAAAGCAAAGGAGATATTTCTTTCTGATCTCCATAAATATGAAAAAAAACTTCAACACCTGGATCAACAAGATTATCCAAGAAAAAACTAGCACCCTGAATTACGGAAAGAGGTGCAAAATCACCCCCCATAGCATCAAGTGCAATTACTATATTATTGTTGACTGTGGGTAACATATCATGAGTTACTCCGCCTTTTGTTTAATGAAAACACGTTTTCCTTTGTAACTATTGTCAACTGCTATGTTGTGAGGCAACATGAATTCTCCAGTTGTTGCACATACCACAATATTCTTAGGCTTAATAGCATGATGAGAACGATGCATATTACGCCTTGACTTTGACTTTTTTCTCTTCGGAACTGCCAAAACTTACTCCAATTCAATTATATAACACAATTTATTAGTAGCATGTTTTTTACAAGAAGTAAATAGCGAAATAAGTAATGTTTTCTTATACAATTCAGTCTTATAAACTTAAACTCAAGCATTTTGATCAAAGTATATTGAACTTAAGACATATCTTGACTATACTCTGGCGAAGTTAATAAAAATTTTAATAAAATCAGTAAAACTAATTTTAGCTAAGATAAATGTAAAGTGAGTTCCTTTAATATAGACAGCGTTAGAATAATCGGTAGATGCTTTATGAACTTTCTCTTGAGAATTGGTAACGCATTTGTATTTTTTATTCAATCTCTATATCACTGCTTTACTCCTCCATATTATTTTAGCAATGTGGCAAGACAAATTATAGAGATAGGCTTTTTCTCTTTGCCAATTGTTGGGCTAACTGGAGTTTTTATAGGAGCAGTGATAGTTTTACAGAGTAGCTTAAGTGGTATATTGATTAATCAAGAACAAGTAGTACCTAAACTTGTTACGATCACTATCATTAAAGAGTTAGGGCCAGTTTTGATCAGCTTAATAATGGTAGGAAAGGTTGGGTCCTCAATTGCAGCAGAAATTGGCACAATGCGCATTACTGAACAAATAGACGCACTTACAACTTTGGACATCAATCCTTTCAAATATTTAATTGTACCAAGAATTCTAGCGTCAGTTATAGTATTTCCAATACTTACAGTATGTGCAGATCTAATAGGAATATTTGGAGGGTATGTCACTGCAGTCTTTGAATTTAACCACAATTTAAATATATACATAAAATATACAGCTCAATTCTTTAATATGTACGATTTTATTGTTGGACTAATGAAAGCGACTGCTTTTGGCGCCATAATTTCTGTCTCAAGCTGCTATTACGGTTACCATTGCAAAGAAGGTGCACGAGGAGTGGGTGTTGCTACAACATCAACTGTTGTTTTATCGTCCATACTGATCATTTTAGCAAACTACATGATTACTTTGATACATGCGTAACCCCATAATATCAATATCGAACTTAAATTTATCTTTTGATGAAAGGACAGTACTAAAAGATCTAAGTTTCGATATATTAAAAGGGGAATCATTAGTCATACTTGGCGGATCAGGAAGTGGCAAATCTGTATTAATAAAAACAATCATTGGCTTGGTGACACCAGACTCAGGGTCTATTAAAATAAATAGTAAAAGCAAAAATAAATTTGGGGTGTTATTTCAAAATTCCGCTTTATTTGACTACGTTACAGTGTGGGAAAATATATCTTTTAATTATAAAAAGCGCTTTAATATCAGCAAAAAGGAGGCAAAACAGCTAGCAATTGAGAAGTTAAATGATGTTGGACTGGAGGAAAACATAGCAGATATGTTTCCAATAGAGCTATCAGGTGGAATGAAAAAAAGAGTGGCACTTGCAAGAGCAATTGCACACAACCCAGAAATTATTGTATTGGATGAGCCAACTTCAGGATTAGACCCAATCATGTCAGATGTAGTAAACGAGATAATAATAAAATTATCTCAAGATCTTCGCCCTACAATTATCACGATTACACATGCTATTCATAGCACATTTAAAATAGCTGATAGAATAGCAGTATTATATGAAGGGGAGATCATTTCTCACGGAACTGTTCAGGAAATACAAAATACTAACAACGAATATATAAAAAAATTCATTTATTGTATATAGCTAAAGGTTTACAAATGATATTGTGGATGCTATAACTAGAGTAACTTGAGCTATCGGCAACCTTCGGTCTGTTACTAGTGTAGTGATATAGTGTGTTAGCTATAAAACAACGCATTAAATATAGGTAAAGTAACTTATATCAATTTTTATTATCATGCCAATTCTAACTGCAGAAATTTATTGAATTTATTACTTCAAGCTAAAATAATATATTTTACTATTCAACAGCAATTACAACTGATGATTTTATTTCATTCCGCTACTTGCTGAATTACTTTCTGCTTAGCATATTCATCAAATCAGATTCTTTGAGTTTACTATGATCGACTTTACTGAACTTATTTACCATAGAGCTCATTTGATTATACTGCTTAATTAAAAGATTAACATCAGTTACACTTGTACCGGACCCTTTAGAAATTCTAAGTCTTCTTTTGCCATTTAAAATATCCGGATTTTGTCTTTCTTTTTCAGTCATTGAATTTATAATGGCTATATATTTTTTCACTTTATTATCGTCTGGTATACCACTGCTTAACTTTTTTGTGAATGAGCTAGGAATGAATTTCATTATGTTGCTAATACCATCCATTTTATTGAGGGTTTTTAACATGCCCACTAAGTCGTTCAGATCGAACTTACCCTTTTTTACTTTCTTTTGCAGTTTATCAATTTCTTCCTGACCAACAATCTCAGCAGCTTTCTCAACCAATGAGACAACATCACCCATACTCAGTATCCTTTTTGCAATTCTATCAGGATAAAAATCATCAAGGTCACTTAATTTTTCACCACAAGCAATAAATTTAATTGGACAATTGGTGATCATTTTCATAGAAAGAGCAGCACCACCACGTGCATCACCATCAACACGGGTGAGAATAATCCCAGTTACACCTATTATTTCATTGAATGATTTGGCAATGTTTACTGCATCTTGACCTATCATTGCATCGGTTACTAAAATAACCTCTGTAGGTGAGGATATTTCCTTCACATCTTTCAGTTCATTCATCATATTATCGTCAATATGAAGCCTGCCTGCGGTGTCTAGTATTAATACATCATAATTATCGTTCTTTGCTGCTGCCAGTGCCCTTTTTGTAATTGTAGTGGGCTTCTCGTCTATTACTATAGGTAAAGTTTGCACATCTATTTGTTTACCTAGCACTTCAAGTTGTTTTTGAGCAGCTGGTCTATAAATGTCCAAAGAAGCAAGCAACACTTTTTTCTTTTGTTTTTTTAACTTCAGAGCAAGTTTCCCTGAAGTAGTTGTTTTTCCCGCACCTTGCAAACCCACCATCATAATCACAGCAGGAGGTTTAACCGATAAATTTAAGTCACTTTTTTCTGATCCAAGAACTGCAACTAAATTATCCTGCACAATTTTGATTATCATTTGTGCCGGAGAAACACTTTTTATGACTTTTTCCCCAATCACTTTATCTTTAATGTCGTTGATGAATTTTTTTGCAACTTCAAGTGAAACATCAGATTCAATTAAGGCCATGCGTATTTCTCGCATGGCAAGGTTAAAATCATCTTCAGAAATAATTGACTTTCCTCTCAGTTTATTAAATACAGAATTTAAACTTTCAGTTAACGATTTAAACATAATATAATTAGTAGAATACTCATTAAAAAGAGAGAAGAAGCTGAAACAAAACTCACTGAGTTATAACTCAGCACTTCTTTAAGTTTATTAATATCATTAAAGTATAAACTAGCAGGTGAATTAGTCAAGTTTTGCAGTAGGTTGGCAGATATTTCTCTCACTTTAAAGATCAGTTGATTGAACACCAAAGCAATATATGGTATAAGAGCTCTGAAAATCCAATCAACATCCATTTTAAAATTTATTCTTGGATAAAACAACTTGCGTAAAGGAATAAACAATAAAGTGGTACATAATAACAAATTAAATTGCGACAAAATATTTTTTGTGTTGTACACAAAATCGAAAATCGAAGATTTATTGTAAATAGGTAAGTAAGGATTTCCAGCGATTACACATATAAATGCTAAAATAAGCATAGGTATTTTACCTTCCCTCTTTGCTAAAGGTTTTGACTTACTTTTTGCAATAAATATGTAGTAAAGAAATTTGAGTCCCACGCTTAAATAAAGCAGTAAATTCAGAATCTTGTATAAATTTTTATATCCTTTTAGGGCAGCACCATTTATTTCAATTTCAGCTGCAATGTATGATTTACTGACGAATCCAGCAGTTCCAGGAAATGTAGCCATTGTGAGTACTGCGATCATAGCGCACATACCTTCCACTGACATTAGTTTACCCATTCCATTAAAACTAATTGTTTTTGTTTGTGAAATAATCGAATTGCTGACTACAAATAATAGTGATTGATAAAGAAGAGAGAAAATTATGTGTAACATCAAAATTGGTATTGCATTTTCTGAAGGGATGAGTAAACCTCCTGCAATAATCAGCAAGCCCATTTGTCCTACAGCATTGTAGCATAAAAATCTACGAATATTTTGCTCAAGGGAAGCAAATATAATGCTGTAAATTACAGTAATGGCGCCTACAAGTGCTAATATTTCAGTACAATCTTGCCATAGGGTATAAGTGTGTAAAAGCATCACTAAAAAAGAGACTTTAGTGGTAAATAAAGAGAGATATGTAGTGCCATGCAGTGACGCATCAGGATACGCATCAACAACCCAAAATGAAAAAGGGAAACAAGCACAGTTTATCAATAAACCCAAAATTATCAGGTTAGTGCTTTGAGATGCCAATCCTGCTATCAATATAACTCCAACGAAAAAGTGTATACAAGCATACCTTATTGCAGATCCACTATCTTTACAGCTAGCCGCGATAACAAAAAATGCACTGATGGTCATTAACTCAAAGAATATTATAACCAATATCATATGTTCAGATAAAACTGCATAAAGTGAACTAATAGTGTAAGCAGCAAAAGATAGCATCTCTGAAAAAGTCAAATTTTGTGCTGGTAGAACAGCTAAAAATGCAACTGATAAAAAAGATATTAGTACGATACGAAAAGATAAATCAAAATTTAGAACTGGATGAGAGCAATTCAGCGTAGTACCTAAATTTTCAGGTAATATTAGGACTATCACTATTAATGTAGTCAATAGAAATAGCAATAAAAATTTATAAAGTTGCACAATGATGTAAAACAGTATGGTTTATGCTACCTCAACATACAAATAAAATCAATTTGCGTATTAACCACTAGTTAAGCTAATTACCATATAATTATATCAGGGTTTAGAAGGTCATAGAGAAACCGGTCAGATTAGGTTTTTAATCTAATCTGACCGATAGCTTTAATAGTGAGGTAATCTTTAATATAGCACTCCTAATTCACAGTGCTACACTCGTGCATAATTTATTTTTAATTTGTGCACGAGCGTTAGTAAATTATTTACTTTTTGAAATAAAGTTTGGCATCACTTTAATATCTAGAACTTCATTAAGTCTGTCAATTGAGAGTTATTTACTCGCTTTTTCTTCAGTATTTGCATAAATATAATGGAGCTGCCAGTTTTTAATGCACTCATTCGACTTTGATGCTCTTCGCAATATCTGATTCTATTAAAGAATTCTTCTTTAATTTAGTTTTTTATGTTTTTTGGATAATGATATAGATAGGTTCCGCTAACACGTAATGGAATATTAAATTGTTTATCTATAGATCCCTGTATCAAGCATTGTAATGAATGCATTCGAGTAGAGATAATGGAACCAAGAGAGCTCTGAGTAGCTGTATAATGAAAATTAGATTATATAAAAACCTCTGACAACACATTCTGTGTTGTATCATTGTCCATAACTGTGTAATCAATATTATATTTATCGAATTCATTGTGCATCCTAGTTAAATGTCCTTTATCATGATCCAAAAGAACACTTACGTAGCTCAAGCTATCATTAAAAAGATCATTATAAATTACTGGAAATTGAACTGTGTAGGATGTTGTACACTCATCTTGACCGTTATTATCTTTACAAAGGGACATTTTTCCTGTTTTGCCAGTATCATCTTTAGTAGAAATAAGAAATTTCATACCTACGTCTTCGTTTTTTGCTATAAACTCCTTACACTTTCTACTTTTTTCAGAACATGGTCCTATAGCTATAGAGTAGCTTTCTTTTGGAAGTGTGAATATTAACTGATGTGTCATAATACTACCTTAATAAAAATCATTATTGTAGTATAGATTTATTAATAAATAATATACATTATGGTATAATTAGTACAAAATAGGTTTAACCAATCTCAGTAGGACTGCCAGTTGGACCCATAAGAATTATTTGTTCACCTTTTTTAAAACATTTACATAAATTAGTGGAACCGCCAGTTTCAAGCACAATAGTAGAAATAAATCCTTTTTTTTTGTCTACTTCAGTGCCGGTTACTGCTATACCTTCCATAGTGAGGTGAGTTTTTCTGCTATTGGTTTCAAAATTTTGCAACCTAAAGAATTGTCCAGGTTTAAAATTCTTTGCCGCAAGTGGTGCTTTGATCACTATTTCCACAACTTTGTCTGTTAAATATTGAACTTTTATAACCTTTGCAGTGAATTTCTCTTTGATTCTATTAAAGAATTCTTTGTTAGCTTGACGGAACAGCGTCACTCCAGCTCGTGACGCTGGCTGATTAGCTGTTTGGATCACTCCACTCAAAAGCTGAGAAATAATAGGGTAGCCGTTCTTAGCACTTGCCATAGCTTTCACGACGCTGCCGCTATACGAAGGGTGAAGATCACCAAAAAAGCTGATTGTTTTATTGCCTTGCTTATATACTAATATTCTGTCTTTATCCTGCATCTTAGGAGAAAATATTGGATCTATTTCTTTTCCTGATGAATTCAAATGAGTAAAATACCCATTACTTAATTTAAAATGCTTTTTATCTTCTGTTGCAATAACTGTATTTGGCTCAGTACCTGCTGCTATAAAAATAGAACGTGCTTTCATGCATTTGATTTCACCGGATTTTGTGTCTATTAGTTTTATTGATTCAGCATGGTTATATTTATCCGTCACAACTTCAACTGGCTCTAAGTTTTCAACAAAGTAAATCCCTTCTGACAGTGCATTTTCCACCTCTTCGCTATTTAATCGATAACTTGGTGAATCTTTTAGCTCTTTTCTATATACAACTTTCACTCCCCCCAAGCTCTGCATTAACTCTAATATTTTTATTTCTCTATTCTCTTTTTTTGCTAACTCTTGTTCTGCTTGGATCAACTGTGCGTGCGATATGAGCTCATTTGCAATTTTGTGTTCTTCCTCTGTCCAATCTTCTTCAATATAGTCCTCTCCATACTTATCAACTAATATCTCATAACGAAGAAGAAATTTTTCTACTTGAATTGGGTAATACGCTAAAGCTTCAGTGGCAGTGTCAATCGCAGTAAGCCCCGCACCTATGACAATTATCGGCATACGAACTTGCAGATTTGCTATAGAATCAAATTTAAGAGCGCCAGTCAGCTGTAACGACATAAGAAAGTCAGATGCCATACGCACTCCACGAGCTAGTATATTCTTTATTTTGATCATTCGTGGCTTGCCAGAGCCAAGCGCTAAAGCGATGTGATCAAAACCCAAGTTGAACGCGTCATCAACATTAATCGTGCCACCAAAACGAATGCCACCATAAAGTGCGAAATTCTCACGTCTTTCCAGCAGTAATCTAATAATCTTTAAGTAATTTTTATCCCACCTAGAAGTAATGCCATATTCTGCCACTCCACCAAACCCACCTGCCGTGCGTTCACTCAATTTTTCGTGTTCAAAATCTTTAATTAGCTGGAAATTATCGATTAAAGGTTCAATCTTTAGTCCATCAATGGCGATAACGTTATGCCCATCATTCAACAAATGATGAGCTAAATTAAAACCCGCAGGACCAAGCCCTACAACTAGGACGTTTTTTCCTGTGTTTCCTTTTGGCAATGGACGCTGAAAATTTAAAGGATTCCAACGGCTAAGCAGAGAATATATTTCAAATCCATACGGTAAACTGAGCACATCATCTAGAATCCTTGTTTCAATCATTGGCACATTTACAGGCTCTTGTTTCTGATATATGCATGAGTTCATGCAATCATTGCATATTCTTTTCCCAGTAGCTGCACATAATGGGTTATCTATTACCACAATTGCAAGGCTTGCTATGCTGTACCCTTCGCTTTTCACCAGATTCATTTCTGATATTTTCTGTTCTAGTGGACAGCCGTGCAATTCAACTTTGAGTGGGGACTGTTTAAAGGTATTGTCGTTATTAATTAGCCCCTTTGAACAACTGTCCTTATTTTGCTTATGACAAAATATGCAGTAATGAGCATTATCCAATGCTTTATTCAAACTCACCTTTTCACTTGTCAAATCAAAACCATGTCGTCTTTTTGTTTTGCTTGAATACAATACCTCAACTTCGTCTACTTCTTTTTTGAAGAACGATACGAGATTTTCGTGATCAATTTTTCTGTGAATACTAAAAAGTATACTCTGTTTATTTTTCACTCTCCACGCTGCATATTGCGCTGCAAATTCTATTTCTTCTTTGTGATCCTCTTTATTTTCCAACCAACGCATCACCTGCTCAGCAAAATTTTTTTCTGTTGTTGGTAGGGCAAGAAAGCGATTTAATTTGCTGGTAACATAATCAATATCTATATCTGCTATATCAGTGTACTTCTTTAATGCATAGCGTTGAACAAATAACCTTTTACACTTATATATTGCAGCAAAGTCGTTGTGCTTTTTCTTTAGCTCCTCTGCTTCTTTTCCAATATTAAAAAGTTTTTCAATAAATTCATCAAGTAAATATGAGAGGTCTATTATTAACTGACTATCTGTCATTTGAGTGGCCAACATTGGTTGTTCTATGGATCCCAGTGTCAAGCACTGGGATGACATCAAAGAAGAAGCTGCTTTTTCTCTTGCTTCAATTAATGAACAAAACAAGCTTTCATCACATGATTTAATATAATTCAAAAATGTCTCATCCAATTTTATTAATCCACTGCGAGTATATAAATTTGAAAATGAGATATTAAGCTGCATTATACAGTATGCACACTGTCTTTTGTATATTACGTATTTTGTAGCATAGCTAAAATCGTTGCTTCTGCAACCTTTTCTTCACCAACACACGCAATACACTCAAATTTACATGCACTTAAACGTGCGTTTTTAACATTAGCTTGCAGAATCAGTGTGTCCCCTGGAGTGACTGGCTTTCTGAATTTTGCATTTTCAATAGACATAAAGTAAATAGCTTTGTTTTCTATTGTACCTTGACTTTCTTTACCAAGAACACATATAGCAGATGCTTGAGCTAGAGATTCAATTATCAAGACTCCTGGCATTATTGGATGACAAGGGAAATGACCAATAAAAAATGGCTCATTAAAAGTCACATTTTTGATTGCTTTTATACTTTTACCAGGATCACACTCTATAACCCTATCTACTAAGAGAAACGGATAAGAATGTGGTAGTATTTTTATAATATCACTGATATTAAATTGCATAAGCCTACTCAATGCTTTGCAAAGCAAATTCAGGTATTTCCTTGTTTACATTTTTTAATACCACATCCGATAAATCGACTTCATCTATGGAGTATAAAACTTGATTCTTTTTTGAAATAAATAGTACTAAATCTATATTGTTTTTTTCTGCCGTTCTTTTAGCAACTTCTTTTATCTTGTTAAAGACACTTTCTACTGCTTCTCTATAATTTTCTTCTAAATGTGACATTTTCTTAGCGTAATTATCCCTAACGCTTACAGTATGCTTACTAAATTGTTCTGTCTTTTCTTTTTTTGCTTCCTCTGACAAAAGGTCAAATTCTTCTTTCGATGGCTTAAATTTTTCTAACTCATTTTCAAATTCTTGCTGTAATCTATAATTCTGCTCCTTTATTTGTTGTTGTATATTTTGCAGACCCAGAGATTTGTTGATAACTTTGTCACTATCAATAATGGCAGCCTTTGTATTAAGCATGCTCTGAGGTTGATACCCTACAAACTTATACCCTACAAATAAGGAAACAATTAAGGCAATGACTGATGTAAATAACTGTATATATTTCATTCAAATCCCCGCTTCAATAGAAATTTTAACGTTTGGTGATGGTATTATATCATAAGTTTCCTTTACTAAAGGAAACCCAAAATCTAATCTAAGTCTACCAAAAGGAGAGGGCATTGAAAAGCCAAAACCTGGTGATACTCTTATAAGCTTACTATCGTAATATTTTCCACTATATATCTCCTTTTCATCTAAACCAAAAAGTGTTGCGTAGTCAACAAATAGTGAGCCTTTGATACCAGCATAGTCGTATAATTTAGATAGTGGAAAATCTACTTGCTGTGTTAAATTAAAATAAGTTTTGCCTCCCAATGAGCTTTTATTTTTGTCTTCTGCTCTTGGTCCAATGCCGGAAAGGTCAAATCCTCTAATTTCATTACCACCTTTAAAAAAGTGCTGGCCAATATTTAGCTCTTTATCGGTATAAGAGAAAATATGACCTGCTGCTATTTTAAAGCGCAATGTTATATCATCATCAATTTTGCTTAGTATAGGGAGTGTATAAAAAGATAAAAACTCAGATTTTAGGAAATTTACATTTCCTCCCAATCCTGAAATATCCTGATTTAAGCGCAACAAGTACCCCTCCTTTGGAGTATATAGATTATCCAATTTATTGTACGCTAACGTGTATCCAACTGATGAGATCTGATACTCACCTTTTTGATCTCTTATTATCTCAGAGATATCCTCATCTTTTCCACTCTTATTGTCCATATGTATATGGTTATATTTATAAGAATAGCTAATAGAGTTGGTTAGATTTTCTAAAATTTTATAAGATAATTTTACTGTTCCTCCCCAGTTACAAGTATCAAAAGTGGTGTTTGGCTTATCTTGTTTTTCATAAAATATACCTATGCCTAATGACGTATCAGAATCGTTAAAATTATTTTCAACAGCGTCTATACTAGTAGAAAGAACATATTGACTTTTTTCAAGAGCAAAAGATACCTCTTTACCACTACCAAATAAATTACGATCTGTGAAATCGGTTTTAACAAATACTCCACCAGGAAGAGACATGCCACCTGTTAAAGATAACGAGGCAGTTCTTTTTTCTTTGACATTTAAATCAAGATTTACTGCATTTTCATCCACTATATAACTATTTATTTTTACTGTTTCAAAAAAATCGCTATATATAAGTTTTCTACGTGATTTTTGAATCTCATATGTGTTATATGCGTCGCCTTCTGCCATGCTAAGTTTTCTTCTAATTACTTTATCTAAAGTGCGGTCATTGCCATCAATAGTAATTTGGTTTATATAAATCTTTTTACCTGGTAGCACTTTGTAAGTTACATCCAAAATATTGTTATGTTGTGTATATTCTGGATTAACTTTTGCAAATATATATCCTTTTTCGTTTAAATGTTTACTTATTTTTTCTGCTGTATTGTTAATTTTAACTCTATTAAATATTTGATTATTTTCCTCTTTGATAAATTCTAATATTTCTTCCCTTAAACTTAAATCCTGAATCTCAGTTTCAATATCAACTTCATTATTTCCAAATAAGTATTGCTGCTTTTCATCAATCAAAAAAGTTAACTCTATTTGGTTGTTATTATCAACCTCAACAATTGGTTGGATATTATTTTGAATATATCCCTTAGATGAATAGAAGAGATCAAGGAGTTCTGTGTTAATCATTAGATATTGAGGTGAATAATGAGTTCCGCTTTTAAAAATGGCTCTAAATAACTTACTAAATATATCATTGCTATGCCTTTTGATAACTTGCTCTAGCTCATTTGCTGAAAAGTTTTTATTACCTATGAATCGTAAACCCTTAATTTTAGACGTTCTTCCTTCTTTTATCTTAAAAATTAGGTTTATCCTATTGCTACCAAGCTTATCTAGCTCATATGCAATTTTAACACCAATTTTACCACTGTTCCTATAAAGAGTAGCTAGATTTATTAAATCGTTTTGTAATTTTGTTTCAGTGAAAATAGTTAGTGATTTTGACTGGATAACGTTATTTAGCAACTCTTTACTGTTAAATAACTTATTGCCTTTCAATATTACTTTGTTAATCAATGGATTCTCATGAATTTTTACTACTAAGTTTTTTTCATCATCGATATAGGCGTTAATACTAGCAAATAACTTTGTTTTGTATAAATCTTTTATAACTGAATCTACATCATCGTCATTTATATGACTACCTGGTTCTAATTTTGTATAAAACCTTATTGTTTGATCACTTACTCGCTCATTGCCAATATACTTAATATTTTTTATCTGTACTTTTTCTTTATTTTCTAGAGCAACAAGTAGAGTGGGAAAAGAAATAAGTATTATTATTAGTATGTGAAATAACTTTTTCATATGTATCTTAAAAAAGATGCCTAATATCATTTGTGATTGCAACTGCCATCAACAAAAACAGTATGGTAGCACCAAAAGTGACTGCATATTTTTGATATTTCAAACTCAAATCTCTACGTATAACTGCTTCTATAATATAATGAAATAAATGCCCACCATCTAGTAGTGGTATTGGCAGCAAGTTAATTGCAGCTAAATTAGCTGAAATAATTGCCATAAAATATAGAACCATCATAAGTCCCTTTTTAGCTGATTGCCCTGAATATTTTGCAATTTTTATTGGTCCACCTATTTCATTTATACTCCTTTTACCAACAACAATTTGAAAGAGTGCTTTGATTGTTAAACACATAGTGTGGTAGGTTTCATTCACTGATAGGCTAGCAGCTCCAAGAAAAGATGACTGTTTTAACCCTATCATATTAATTGAGGTAATTCCTATAGTTTTTCTTTCTATTATGTTACCAAAGACATCTCTATCCTCAACTGTAAACGGAGTTAGAATAGTTCTGTACTCTTCGTTATTTCTGCTATACTTAATTTCTATTCTTGTTTCAGGGTTGGACATTATCACGCGTGAAATATCTTCAAAGTATTTTATTTTGTACTCATTGATCTGTGTAATAGTGTCACCTGGTAATAGGCCAGCTTGCTTTGCTGCACTTTCTTCAATTACATTACCAATTACTGGTGGAGTACGATAATAACCTGCCACGCTGAAAAATATTGTGAAAGCTATAACGGTAAATATCATGTTTGCAAAAGGCCCTGCAAAAACTATTGCTGCTTTTTGATATCGAGGTTTTGTATGGAATGAGTATAATTTTTCTTCTTCAGTTAATTTTTGTTGATCAACAGGAACGCTTGCTGCATTAGTATCCCCTAACATTTTAACGTAGCCACCCAATGGAAAGGCACTTAATTTCCATCTAGTTCCAGATTTGTCGTTAAAACCAAAAATTTCAGGACCAAAGCCTATAGAAAAAGATTCAACTTTAACCTTGCATGCTTTAGCGACAATATAATGCCCACATTCATGCACGAATACTATGATAGAAATTATTAAAGAAAACGATAAAAAATAATATATTCCAGCGCTAAGTTGATGAGAAATTAATTCCACCTATGTTTTAAATCTTAATCAAACGTTGAGTATATTAAAATGCGCCTTGCTTGACAAGTATTTAGTTTAGTCTTTAAATTAAAAAAAAGTTTAATGACAATGATAGATATCTCCTTATTAAGAAGAAAACTGATCTATAGGAGTTGGCATAGGGGTTGTAAAGAAACTGATATACTTTTAGGGCATTTTGCATTGAAATATCTTGATAAATTTTCCTTAAGTGAACTAATTGAATACGAAAAAATAGTTGATCTTGATGATTGCGAGTTATATTGTTACATCACTCGTAAGAAACTTCTCCCCCCTGATTTGAGTAGTGAGGTAGTAGATTTGATTGCTTGCTTTAATCACTTATTCACCCAATAATCTTGTTTACCCTATCTAATACTTCAGCATATTCTACTCTTTTTTTCTCCCTATACTTTTTGTATTCTTGATTTATTTCGTCTAATCGCTTTGTTAATTCTAAAATTTTGTCTTCGAGAGTCAATGCTGCAAGTAAGAAATTTAATGCATCTGAGCCCTTACCTCCAGTTCTTTGAGATATGGAGCTAACTAGCTTGTTGAAGCTATTAGCAAGTTGTAATAAATGGTCCTTCTTTTTACTTTCGCAAGATATTTTATATGTGTTATTATGTATAACTATTTCTACTACTTGCATATGATGCTATATTGTACAACTTTCAAATCTACAATATAGATTTTCATTCATTTATCAAGAGGGATAACTTTTTACTGCTACGAAAATAAGTTTTAAAGTATTGATGTTTTGCAACCTTCTGTGACGTCAAATTACTTGCTTCTTTCAAGTTATAGATTCTAATTGAAAAAGAACCAAACCCCCTGATTTCAACTCTATTATGATATTTCAACGTGTTTGAAAACACTTGAAAAAAAATATCAACTATGGCTGCTATAATGACCTTATCTAACAAAAGGTGTTTTTTTGCCACCCTTGCTGTTATATCAGATTTCGTTGCCATTTATATGAAGCACAAGAAGTTATTTGGCAGATAATATTATATTATACTTTTCAACACCTACTACTTCAACTTGTATTTTTTCTGATATAGAAAACTTTTTATTTTCTGGTAAATGCTCTTGATCTACTAAAAGGGTTACATTGTTCTCAACCTCAACGATTAGACCATTTTCCTCTCTCTTACTTACAGTAACCTGAATTTTATCCCCTACTTTAACTTTCTCTATCAGTTCTTCAAGAGGATCATACTCTATTTGCTTTACTCCAAGATAAATTCTTGTCCGATCTACGTTAGCCCTTATCACTTTTGCTTCTATTTCATCACCTACATTATACTTTTTTATCTCATATGAATTGTTTTTCGACCAACTTAGATTTTGCATATAAATTGTTCCTTCTACGTCCTCAGATATCTCAGAATTATCAAAAGTCACAGATATTTGTGAACCATTGTTGCTTTTAACTTTACCAGAAACAATAGAACCAAGAGGATATTTATCAATAAATACTTGCCAAGGATTCTCTACGCACCTTTTTGTGCTTAAACTCATCTTATTTTTAATAATGTCAATACCGAGAATTTTTACATCCACTTCTTGTCCTATTGTTACAAAACTACTGATTGGTAAATTATTCTTGCTCCAAGTTATTTCTGATGAGTGTACCAAACCCGCAATCCCAGGTTTAATCTCAACAATGAATCCACAATCTTTTATACCCATTACACATCCTTTGTGTACGCTGTTAATTGGACATTTTGACTCTAGATCTTGCCAAGGATTGTCTCCTAATTGTTTTACACCCAGGGAGATTTTTCCATTTTCTCTATCTATTTTTATAATTTTAGTTTTTATATGCTGACCATAAGAAAAAATTGCAGATGGATGACTTACATTACTCCAAGAGATATCTGTAATATGTAGCAGCCCATCTATAACTCCCACTGTATCTGATTCATGAATGCCAACAAATGCACCGTAGTGAGTGATACTTTTTATTTTGCCTTCTACTACATCACCTTCATTTAAAGATTCTAAAAACTTAGTTTTTTCACCAGCATGCAATTTCTCCAATACCAGCTTTCTTGATACTACAATATTCCCCTGCTTCTTATCCATTTTAAGCACGATGAATTTTTGTTCAGTTTCAATAAGGTGATTAGCATCTTTTATTTGCTTCAAATCCACATGACTCAGCGGTAAAAACGCACTTATTCCATCACCAAGATCAACAATAAAACCGCATTTAATTGAGCGTTTAATGATTCCTGTTACTTCATCTTTTGTAACTGCGCTTTCTTCCAATTTATTCCATTTTTCGTCTCTGATTGCTTTCTCACGACTAAGAACAACATTACCATGGTAATCTTCAATTCTTTCAACATAAACTCTAATTTTCGAGCCAACAGTGATATCATCATTATAACTGAGCTCCTTAATCAGAATTCTTCCATCTGACTTTAAACCAACATCAACGACAATGTCATTAGAATTTCTTCTTGTGATTATACCTTCTACCACATCTCCTTCTTTGATTTTGTTAGCAAAAGAATCTTCACAAAAGTCATTATCTTGATTATCAAATTGATCTTGAAATATCTCTTCTATGAACCTATTTGATAATAGTCTCTTGATAGCAACTGTACTTTCCATACCTTTTAATTTTAACTTCATTAGAACTTATATATTATATAATATTAATAATTAGTGACAAGTAAATTCTCATTAATTCATTTCGAGAATTGTTTAATCTATAAAAGATTAAGTTATGTAAGATATGCTATCTAGGAATAATAATTGGATTAGGTCATTTTCCAGAAGATCTAGGTTGAAGTTGAATGTTTTGGAGAAGTATTCTATTAAAAACAGCAAGGAATCTATAAAAAAGATCGTAGACTTACAAAAAAGAATACTGGTAGAAATAGGTTTCGGTAATGGTGAAAATATGCTTCATCAAGCATCCAATGAACCTGATCTATTATTTATAGGATGTGAACCTTATTTAAAGGGGGTTTCTTCCTTGCTAAAAAGTATAGAAGCATACAGCATAAAAAATATTTTAATATGGAAAGAAGATGCAAGAGAATTAATTGTCAATTTTCCTGACCACAGTGTTGAAAAATTCTTTATTTTCTTTCCAGATCCATGGCCAAAAAGAAGTCACAACAAAAGACGGTTAATTAATACGGAATTTTTAAATTTATTAGCAAAAAAAATACTTATCACAGGGGAAATATTTATTGCAACTGATCATCAGGATTATGCAGAGTGGATAGAGTTACATATAAAGCAGTGTAATTCTTTAACCTACAAGGAAGGTAGTTTTCCAAATTATACTCTAACAAAATACCACAGAAAAGCGCTAGAATATCAGCGTAAAATAAAGTTTTTTAAAGTAAGTGTTATGTCTAAAATGATTTAGAATTTACCTCTACTTGTTAGTACAGATGTGTACGTGAAACTCTACAGTGCAAGCAGCTCATCATGTACTGGAAATAACAGTTCACTAAATTCTTTAATCTAACTAGGAAGATCAATAAACTATCAACATTATCAGCCAGCATTGCTTTTGCAACTTCAATTCTACCTTTTTTATGATCGGTTTGGATAATTTTATAACCTATAGCATTTTGTCTAGCAACCAATCTGGTGCTTCTCTACCTTTTTCCCACTTAGCAAATCTCATCTTTTCTTTTAGGTAATATTCTCTATATGCTTCTATTGGGTTACTACATTTATATCGATCAGGTAACGCTTGTGTAAAAGCTTGTATATCAGCTGATCGAAATATTAGCAAATCCTTGTTATTATCGCACCAATCTATAACTTCTTCGGATTTATGCGTTCTTTTGTATCGCAAGCTATATTCTATACACAATTCTTTTCCATGTTTTATTAACCAATCAAAGTTTCCTTTTGATTGTCTAGCCCATAAAGAACAAGGATGGTTTTTGTGAGTAAGTTTATATGGAACTTCTATATTCTGGTTTGTAATGCTAACTAAAGGATTTGGCTCTTTTAATGCTATTGAAAAAACACTGCTAAGCAATTGAGCAGTTTCTAGCGGCATTTTTACTATGTGCTTATCGCATAACATTTGTGCTGCAGTTACAGGATTTTCGTCTAATATAAAGATATTCATCTAAGCACCCAGAGATAGAATTTTTGCGTAGTATTTATTTCAATAAACCCTAAAATATCATTCGGAAAATGGATAAGTTAAATAAGCTCAGTTAAAAAAATTATACACAATTCCGAGGAACCTTTTCAAGCTACAATGAACGTATAGCTACCACTCTAGCAATATTATTTCTCACCCACTGAAGATATTGCACGGTACTGTCTACTTGATCGTCGTGACGGGTTTCTGGAAACATTAAAATCTCATACTCAAAGTCGCTAAGCCATACTGCTTTGTTAGGGAGAAAAACCCGCTCAGATTCTATAATTGGGACAATTCGGTGAAATCTAGTTAATTTGTCATCATGTGGTACTATTTTAATAATAGGTAAATCACTGTTTTTCCTGAGCTCCTGAACCAATTGCTGACCGCTTGCTTTTCCTTCGATTAAAATTGCGTGTGGCTTCCACCTTGCAGCCAGCGATAGAACTTTCTCTTTAAGTTTTGGATATTCAAGTTTTGCGCGATATATATCGAGTAAATAGAATGTATTATCTACTTTTGTCCAGGTAGTGCAGACACTAAAGTCACTTGTATTGTTTGTTGAAATTGCAGTATCCCAACTTTGTGTTACATGCAAGAGGCTATCAGGAAAATTTTTATAGCGCTTCAACCACTCTCGTTTAATTATACCACTTGAAAGTGGTAGAGGATTTTGTTGGTATTGAGCAGCAAAACCATAACTTCCAAGTTCAGCTTTTATCATCTCAATTTCTTCTTTTCCTTCATTGAGGTGATATAGCAACTGACCTTCTTCTCTTGAGTATAATGCCCTTTCAGGTACAGCGCGTGACCATTCTTTTACGGTTGAATGTTCTGAATCGCGTTGTCTCGGCACTGGAATGACAGGTTCGATTGAATAAATAATCTCCTTATCTTCAGCTATTATTGGTAAACAGATATGGTGCCATATGTTTTTTGGTTTACAGAGGAGGTGACCGGTTAAATCTTCCAGGTGTAACCTGTGCATTACAAGAACAATGACTCCTTTTTTTCTGTCGTTGAGTCTGGTCACTAAAGCCTGATCAAACCAGTTTGCAGCACGCTTTCTAAATGTTTCGCTCAAAGCTTGTGCGGGACTTAGTGGATCATCCACGATAATGAAATCTCCACCTTCACCGGTTAATGTTCCCCCAACTGATGTTGCAATCCTACATCCTCTTTGCACTGTTTGAAATTTATATTTAGTGTTTTGATCTTTGCATAATTCTACTTTCGGAAATAGCTCTCTATACCAATCAGATTGCATTATGCACCTTGTATCGAGTGAGTGCTTTTCGCTAAGCAACCGAGAATAACTTGCAACTATTATTCTTGCAGTTGGCTGATTTCCAAGTATCCATGCGGGCCATGCAACACTTACACAAATGGACTTCATTGAACGCGGCGGCATATTGAATATTATTATTCTTGCTTCACCAGCGCTTGCTGCTTCAAGCCTTTCTGCTATGACTTTTATATATTGATAATCATTATACTCACACCCCGGCACTACCGTTTGAAAGCATAATTCAATGAATTTGAGAAGGTTTATATTGTTCATAAAATTGAGATTTTGTTGATTTTTTAAGATTTTTTTGTATAATTATAGTGAGAGTTAAAATATGAAAGAAATAAGAGAGCAAACTGAGAGAGAATTTATAAAAACTCAAAACGGGATGAAAATTGAGACAATTACGCTTCTTGGTAAAAATCAAAATAGTAATCAAGGTGAAAAACATCTGATATAATTTATTGGCGGAAATAGAGCATTAAGTCCTAGTAAAGATTATTCCCAAAATTGGAATTGGGTCACAGAGCAATGTACATCTCTTTAATTATCCTGGACTTGATTTAAGTAAAAACAGTTCATTGATACGTAGCAATAGAGTTAAATCTGGTATAGCAGTTGTAACTAACTTGTTGGAAAAAGGTATAAAACCAGATGATATTATATTGTTTGGAGACTGCCTAGGTGGACATGTGTCTGCAGAGGTTCATAAAAATTTTAAGTGTAATGATATACATTTAAGATGCATCGTTAGCAATGCTGCAAGTTCACTTAAACAAGCTTCTCTTTATTATTTTGGATTCATAGCAAAATTAAAAATTTTTCTTGCTCCGATAATCAAATTGGTACTAAAGATTTTTGGCTGCCACTGGAAGACATATAAAATCGTAAATTCAATTACTCCTTATACAATCTACTTTAATCGAGAGGGAGATAAAACGATAAAACAGCCAGCGCAACTTGCAACAGAAATAGAAAAAATAGATCAAAGAGGTAGAAGGAAAGATTATCAAAAGAAAGAAATATTTGAAGATTTTGAGGAATATGAAGGCTTTTTTAAGCAGCATACAACATTAAGAAAGAATGATAAATGTATTGATTCTAAAAAATCTGATAAAGATATACATAAATTGCCAATTACGTGTTTAAAGTCTTCCAACAAAACTGATTACACTTTTCCTGAGTTTATATATTCACATTACAGATGAACATTTTTCTAAATATGGCTCATTAAATAATGAAGAGAAGATTAAAGCATTTAAAGAAAGTAAATTTTATAAAGATTTTTCAAGCTGCAAAAATTCAAAGGACTTTTTGCATAATTACATGAAGAAGCAAGAGCATCCTTTGATGTCATTTCAGCATGTGATAATAGAATCTGGGTAAAAAAGACCTTTCTTAACAAGTCAAAGAAGGCTATTTGCTCTTAACTTGACGCGTATACTTTTTTTAACATTTGAGCCATCTGTATCTGTTCAGATGCATGCAAATATTGAAACCAGTGTTTCTTTTCTTATCATCCGAGTACTTGGATCCAGAAGAATTAATTGTGAACAAATAGCTATACGATATTTTCAATGAAGTTACAAAAAAGCTGGATTCCAAACTGGAATGACACCGTCATAAACTGCTAGGTCTTCATGATGTCATTCCAGTCCTCATAGTGTTTATCCCGGCCTTTATAATTTCACCCCAGTGTCCTCTTTCTCTTGTCATCCCAGTACTTGATACTGGGATCCAGATGCATGGCTAATGCTGAAACCAATACTCCCTTTTCTTGTCATACGAGTACTGGGACCCAGAAGACTCAGGTAATAAGAACTAGATTCCAGCGCCACGCGCTGGAATGACACCGTCATAAACTGCTAGGTCTTCATAATATCATACTAGTACTAGTATCCAACTAAATTGGTGAACACTTTACAGCATTTTTGATGGAAAGAACTAGATGCCAGTGTCAAGCACTGACCCATTTTTCCTTAAGTTTTTGCATCTTGTGTTCTATTACAAAACCACTGTGGTACTAACGAGCGGTAAAATGGTAGCGAATCTAAACTAAAAAGAATGCATTCTTACACTGCTTGAAAGTTTACTCAATTCGATTTTAAAACAATTATTGAAACAATTCAAATATACTTTGTGTGTGGTTAAGATAGCTCTGGAATAGTATAAAGAACTATGTCATCATTGAAGAGAAATTCATCTGTTGCTGTGTACTCTTTATTAATTTTATAAGAATCATAAATATCGTAATCTGCTTTTCTATGGTAATCACAATATTGAAACTTACCCTCTTTATTAAAAACGCCAAATTGATCAATTAATGTAGCCATTTTCTTACCTTTTACACTTTTTGTTAATTCAAATACATCAGCTGGGCAGTGGCCTGAAGAATCTTGATTAGTAGTTCCTTTTGCAATAAAAAAAGATGGTTTATCGTTAAGTAACTTGCAGAAATTTTGCTTATATTCCTTTTTCATACAGTTTAAACTTATATATTGATATTTATCTGGAATATTTGAGTATTGAGAATCGTATTTTTTATGTTCAAAAAACTCATTACCTAAGAAATTACAAAACGTTAATTTATAATCATCATTATTACTAGACTTAACGACTTTAAGATAATGAAAGTCTCTAGGAATTTTTATCTCTTCTTCTGTAATGTGATTATGTATGACCAATTGGTCATCAAGCATGCAGTAACCTATTTTTGGTAAAGTAGCTACAAGCTTACCATTCAACATGATATTTGCTTGATAGATATCATCCGATAATTCTTTTCCCTTCTGCAAAGTAAAATCCTGCCCTGCCTTAGCTGGTGTACTGCACTGCTCAGTCTTAGTTAAGTTTTTTATTATTGTTGATACCTCACTAATTTCTAATATATCATGTTCATTTTTTGTGTATTGATACTTATAGCAACTACCATCTTCACATACTGGAAGACATTTTCCTTCTTCATCTGATATATAGATATAATCACCTTCTATTGTAAAATAAAGTCCACTTTTTTCTTCTTTAATCTTTTCTAGTACTGGGTCATTTTCATCGTTAAAATTGATAAAATTGAGTACTCCAGTTATATCTCTACCAGACAATTTGAGGCCAAAGTCAGGACTATCTTTTATGTTGTAAAGCGAAATCAAGATAGGTTTTGATTCAAGCTTTTCTATAATATTGTTTCTATTTGTACTTATTATAGCTTCTTGTTATACAATAAGATCCTCTTTAATAGAGTTTCCACTTTCATCAGATCTTTCTTCCTGCAGGGGTAAGTTTCCTTCATATAAAGATATTTTATCTCCCTGCTTCTTTAACTTTAAACCATTAATATTCTATACTTTAATTGGACCAATATGTGAATGGATAACCTTACTATTTTTGTTTAATATATAATATTCAGCAGGAAGTTTAATCAATTTTTTATAGAGCGGATTTTTATCCTCTATTTTAAATATATGTTTTTCCATGATATTACCTTAAATAACCAACAACTTTCTGATTAATGGCACTTAGGCTACTAGGAGGAGAGACATAACTCATAAAACTCCTTGGCTGCTCATTATCTGCAACTATTTTTTCAGTATTAACGAAAGCTCTTTGCTGCTCATTTAATCTTTTTTCCATATGATCTTTGAAATTAGCCAAACATTTACTAGTTTGTTTGTAATCAGGTAATGATTTTTTCGCAGCTACACATAAGAGCTTCAACAACTCATTATGATTTTCATCATTAGATAATGACTTATTTATAATGGTTGACTGCAGTTCTACTGGATTAAAATTTAGACTTTTCTTTGAAATGCCGCATTTCACAGCTGTTTCTCCTAATACTTCTTCAAATTTTTTTACAATATCTACTGCATCTATTATTTTTGTCACTCGATTAAGCTCCTCTATTTCATTTTTTACTTTATATTCGTCCTGTCCTACCGCAGGGTAAAAGAAATTTATTACTTGAGATATAAATGAAGTTGGTCTGCTTGCTCAGCTTGTCACTGATGATTTTTTAGCTTCCCTCCTTCTTCTACGTGCACTACAAACTTGATCTGTAGGATTTGCTGTGCAAAACATATCTCTTACGCTATCATGAAATGCTTCCGCGTTGTTTGCGGATTGCAGTGCTTGATCAGAAGAATCTTCAGCTTCTCCTGTAAGATTCACTGTTTGATTGTGTAGTATTTTAACCTTATCTTCCGTATCTTTAGCTTGTTTGGCAAAACCTTCTGAAGCATTTTTAGCTGCCTCTGCTGCTTTTTTAGCATCCAGAGTTTCATTTTTTGCTTTTCTTATCTCACGTAAAAACTGATCAACTAATGTAGCACCTATTCCATCTTCTCCCTTGGAACCTGGCAATCCATTCGCACCTGGAGCTCCGGTATCTCCTTTTGGACCTTGTGGACCTGGCATACCCTTAAGACCAGATCTACCAACCTGACCTTTGGGCCCTTGAAGACCTATATCACCTTTGTCACCTTTTGATCCATTTATGCCGGATGCTCCAATTTCTCCTTTCTCACCCATATCACCTTTTATTCCCATGGCTCCGTCTAATCCTTTAGGACCAATATCTCCCTTTGTTCCATTTATACCTGGCTCACCTTTTATGCCTGGCTCTCCCTTAGGACCTTCTGGACCTTGCAATCCATCTGTTCCGGTATCTCCTTTATCACCTTTAGAACCAGTATCTCCTCTCTCACCTTTTAGACCTTGAGAACCAGGCTCACCTTTCCAACCCCTTGGCCCACTCGTTCCACTTTCACCTCGCACACCTCTATCACCCTTTATACCTTTTGTTCCATCTATACCTGGCTTACCCTGAGAACCAGATTTTCCCTTGTTGCCTTTTGGACCCAAATGGCCTGGTTCACCTTTAGACCCAGTATCTCCTTTGGGACCTTTTATCTTTCCTGGATTTTGTCTCAACTCTTCTGCTATTCCTTCACGTAAGACTGGATCATTTACCAGCACTTTTTTATCTTGATCATCTTTTGCTTCTAGTACTGCTCTTCCTAATTCACCTACTTTTTGAGTGTCAAAGAACTGATGAACAATATTTTCAACTATTGTTTTTGCTGCATTCACATCGCTTTTTAATTTGGCATACTCAAGCAAATACTCAACTAATTTTTCCTTGTCTATTTCTTGATTCACGATTTCTAGAGCCTCTGGCTGCTTATTTAAATCACTATGAAGCAGAAGATACTTAGCAAGTGCCCAATTGCTCACCTTACCTTTTATAAGGTCGTTAACTTCTATCTAGCTCATACTGCTTCTATCAACAAGTAGTTTAGCAAGATTTTCTGCAAATTTTTCATATTTTTGGAAGGCTATAGGATCGGGATTATTTTTCTTTGTGGCATCGCTTGTTATCTTACTCACAGTATCTTTTATAATGTTTTCTGCTTCCTCTAAAGAAAGTTTACTTACTACTCCTTCAGTAAGTTTTGCTACATCAATTTTATTCACAAGTTCCTGCGAATTAAGATTAATTTTACCGGCAATCTGAGTTGCAAGATTTTCACCTTTGATACCATTTGCGTTAAGAACTGCTTCTCCTAGCTCAGCTTTTTTACTGGTAACTAATTCAGTTGCAATTTCTATAGCACTTGAGGCATCTCCCTTCTCACCTTTTGAGCCAGAGTATTTCCTTTAGAACCTTCTGGACCAGGAAAACCTCGGTCACCCTTATTACCTTTGGAACCTTGTTCGCCCTTTAACCCCCGTTCACCGTTACGACCTGGTTCGCCCTTTTGGCCTGGAGGACCTTGTATGCCCTTAACTAACGCTTTTAAAGAATCTTCTTGCTTTACACGCTCACCAAAAAAATGTGCTATTCTTTCTGAAAATCCCATGGAATTACGCTGATCTTCTTCCATTATAGCTGCTGCTAAAGGATATAGATGGGCTCTGTTAGAAGAAAATTCGGTAACAACTTGATTAATACTTGGAGTTATTCCATTAGTGCCTTGATTTCCTTTTTCTCCTTTAGGTCCTTGATCGCCTTTTGATCCATGCGCACCTGACGATCCAGTATCCCCCTTGTTACCTTGAGGACCAGGCGCTCCATCGAAGCCTCTATCACCTTTTTGTCCCCTTTCACCTGGCTCACCTTTAGGACCTTGTACACCAGTACGTTCTAATCTGTCTATTCTGCGTTTTAAAAGTGCAATTTCTGTTTATAAATTTATATGTTCTTGAATATTCACATCAACCTCCAAAAAGTTATCGAAATTTTCTAAGTTATAATAATAAGGATATGGACCTGGTCTATTGTCGTGCTCATACCTAAAAGAATTAGGGTTAAAATTATAAAAATTTTTGCATGTGCTATTTTCATGCGATATGCAACCAACATAACTATTGCCTAACTTTTTTACTGCGAAATAGGTATCTTGCGCTTTCAAGCTCTCCATTTCATGAAAAGGGAATAGCTGGAATATATTGTTTATACGAGTAAATGCTGAAAGGATATCATTCAATATGCCAATTTTTCTACCAGTGAAATTATATACCTGAGCTCTCCTATATGATTTGTATATATTTATTGATTCTTTAAACAAATAGTCTCCTATTTTTATTTTGAGTCTTTTATCAGGTGAACTTTTAAGATCTTACAAAATAAGACTGACATTTTCGCTACTAATTATGTCTTTTGGATCTATTAAAACTTTCCTGTTTTCTAGCAGTTCATAATAAATACTACAGCTTTCACGATTATATGCCTTAACATGTAAACCATCTGTGTAACCATGAGGTATACGATCAATAGTATCTATCATAGTATCGTTGCCATCATAGTAATAATAAGGTTGATCAGAGGTAGTAACTAAAGCAAATTTGTAATCATTTCTTACGCTTTCTAGCTTTAGTTGTAGCCCTTGAGATAAGTCGTTTAGTATACTTCCCACGTCATGCTTCAAATCCCAAATTTGAAAACGCAGATCAATATTGTTGTCGATGATAATGTAAGATACACTAGGCAGGCTAAATGTTGTTTTGTTATTTAATCTTATTTGTGCAGGTATCCTACGACCAGTTCTATTATTACAATCGTTTTGTGGAATATCTTCCTTTTCTAGTTTAAAACGCATCTCCACCTCCCTTTGCGATTAGATATAATTAATTTATGGGTATTAATTATTGATTAATACTGATGATCAGTAAATATAATTATATTTTATACTAATTTAATTATAAATTAACTTGTGAAAGAGAGTTGTTTTTTTACAACTGACCATAAAAATGCTTTGTATTATCGAACTTCTTACCACTCCAGCTCTTTCATCTTATGGATGATATCGTTCCAGTGCTTGATACTGAAATCTAGTTCTTCTATAACCTCGTTGGAAAGGTTTTCAGTATAGGGACAAATTTTATTAATCTACAGAAACACCCTTACCCTCAGGATAAAGAAGCTAGTTAAATTTGTCAAGCAATTTTTTCATGACCAGCTAGATAAATAGCTACTTCTTCAATTTGATTGAGGTGAAAAATTGATTGCCGTTGCGGTAAATAAGCAACATTACTGAATCTTTGCCGTCTTTTTTTACTGCTGAATCAATTTGTTTTTGAAAATCATTAGTATTTTCAATATCGATTCCATCTAGTTGGATAATTATATCACCTTTCTTAATAACACGTAGTGTAGAATTACTACTACTATCTACACTAGTAACTACTACACCCTTTGTGGGTGCATTATTTTTTAGTTCTTTTGGCAAATTTGAAACGGTTAAACCACTTATATAACTAGATGTTGATTTATTTTCTTCTTGATTATTACCTGAATCATCATTTGTAGATTCCTCGATTGCAACCTTGATATTGACTTCTTTACCTTTTCTAAGTAACTTAACCTGTACTTTCTTTCCGGGCTCAGTTCGTGAAACCATATGAGGTAATTGCGTCATTCTATCAATTTTTTTGCCGTCAAATTCTAATAGTATATCACCTACTTTGATTCCTCCTTTCTCTGCAGGACTTCCCTTTACTACGCTTGCAACTAATGCACCTTTGATATCTTTTAAACCCAAGGATTCAGCAAATTCTTTTGTTATAGGCTGAACTTGCACACCAAGCCAACCATGTTTTATTTTTTTACCACTTTTTAATGTGTCAATAATTGAAATAGCTAGATTAGATGGTATAGCAAAGCCTATACCAACATTACCACCAGACTCAGATGGGGAATAAATAGCAGTATTAATACCTATAACTTTTCCATTTAGATGAAATAGTGGTCCTCCTGAATTTCCTCTGTTAATTGCAGCATCAGTTTGAATAAATTCATTCATAGTACCAATACTAATGTCTCTAGATCTTGCAGATATAATTCCTGTACTCACAGATCCACCTAAACCAAATGGGTTACCTATTGCAATAACTGTATCACCAACTCTTGCTTTATCAGAATTACCAAATTCAACAAAAGGAAGATCTTTATCAGAATTAATCTTAAGCACAGCAAGGTCAGTTTTTGCATCATAGCCTAAAACTTCTGCTTTGAAATAAGTATTATCGTTCATAGTAACTGTAATATCTTGAGCATTTTTAATAACGTGATAGTTGGTTACTATGGTTCCACTTTTATCTATAATAAATCCAGAGCCAAGCAATGTTACCTCTCTGTTAACACTAGGAGCTCTATCAAAAAATTGATCAAAATGCTCAAAAAATTCTCTAAAATCATCAAAGAAATTATTTCTTGGTGTAAAAGGAATTTTAGTTCTACTGTTATTCTCTTGCTTAACTATTTGCTCACTTGAAATATTTACAACTGCAGGAATCAGTTCTTCCACTGTGTCAGCAAGACCTTGGTTACAATTGCATACAGAATCTGCAACTGTTTTTGCAAACAGATTAGCATATGAAGAAAATGAAATTAAAAAATATGCAAATATAGATAAAATAATTTTCATAAACTATTTCCATCCCTTGTTCAAAATATCTAAGAAATTATTATTTGGTGAAAGCACAAATTTAGTATTATCCTCAGCAAATGATTTACTGTAAGCTTTCATAGAGCGATAAAAGTTAAAAAACTCTTCATCAACCTTGAATGCCTCATTATAGATTCTAGTTGCTTCAGCATAACCACGGCCTCTTATTTCATGCGATTCTTTTACTGCACTAGAGACAATTCCCCTTTTTAATTTATCAGCCTTTGATCTAATTTCTTGCCCAGCTTGTTCTCCTTCTGCTCTAATTTCTTTTGCTTCCTTTTCCCTTTCAGTTTGCATACGGCGGAATATTGCAGAACTATTTTCTTCTGGTAGATCTGCTCTCTTAATTCTTACGTCTATTATTTCTATGCCAAATTTTCCAGCTTCAGAATAAACTCCACGTTGAATTAATTGCATAACTTCTGATCTCTTTTCATTCAATAAACTAATTAATGAAAATCTTCCTATATTCTCCCTTATGTGAGCTTCTATGACAGGATATAATCTTCTAACTAGCCCTGATTCATTTTTCACAGTTTGATAAAAAGTGATAGGATTCACTATTTTATATTTTGCATAAGCATCTACTATGATACGCTTTTGATCTGCAGTTATCACTTCCCTTGGAGTTTTATCAGGACTTAGATCTAAAATTCTCTTATCAAGAAATTCTACGTTATTTATAAATGGCAATTTAAAATATAAACCACTGTCCCTAACATCTTTTACGACTTTACCGAGTTGTATAACTATTGCTTGTTTTGTTTCTTGAACAACGAAGATTGAATTAGATAAGGCAATCAATAATACAACAAATATAAAAGCAAAAACAATTTTTATATTACTACTCATGGCTATTTTCCTAAATTTGTAAGAGGTAAATAAGAGAACATACCTTTCAGATCGTCTGTTATAACAAACTTATCTACCTTGCTGAAAATATTTTCCATAGTTTCAAGATAAATACGATTCTTAACAAGAGAAGGATTTTGTCTATATTCTTCGTAAAGAGATAAAAAGCGATTTGCATTACCTTTTGCTTCATTTGTTATTTCGTTCTCATACGCTTCTGCATCTAACTTTATCTTTATTGCCTCACCTTTTGCACGAGGTATAATATCATTACTGTAAGCATATGCTTCGTTTATAGTACGCTCCTTATCTGCACGAGCACTTTGTACATCCCTAAATGAGCTAATCACTTTTTCTGGTGGGTCAATTTTTTTCATTTGAACAGATAAAATTTCTATACCCATTTGATATCCATCAAGAATCTGTTGCAATAAAATTCTAGTATCTCTGGAGATTTCAGCCCTACCTTGACCTTCGAGTGCAAAAGAGATCGTATTTTTACCTATTATTTCTCTCATAGCACTTTCAGCAGCATTTTTAACGCTGAAACCAGGTTTATAATCCCGCACTTTGAATAAATAATCTTTGGCATCTCTAACTCGCCACTGGACCTCAAAGTTAACGTTGACTATATTCTCATCTCCGGTAAGCATCACTCCTTCACCACGATCTGTATCTCGCTCATAAGAGCTGCTTATCCCAATTTCTTCACGATTTACTTCTTTAACATTCACTTTAAAAACCTTACCAATAGGGTAGGGAAAGTGATAACGCAAACCAGATGTTTCTGTATTGGAATATTTGCCAAAAGTAAGTTCTATACCTTCCTCACTCGGATGGACAATATAGAAACCAGTACAAAAATAAAACAACAAAACAATGAAAATGATGAAATAAGGTTTTTTCCCTCTATTTCTGGTTAAGCCATTAAAAAAGCATCTTATATCAGACACAGCTTTACTTAAAATATCTTCATTACTTGGACCTGACGGTTTCTTTCCAAGATTCCAAGGATTATGCTCATCCATAAAAATTATTAATTGTATAACTAATACGCTGATATTACTTAATCTTATCGAAAAATGCAAAACTATTTTGTTTGCAAATTGAAACGAAGAATATTATCATACTCTTTCTTTTCTCTATATAGTACGGTTGATTCTATAGAATTTTCTGCCTTTTTTTAAACTCTTTATTGTCGTTTTTGATAAGTATTTTTAGTTGTATATTAATTATTAACATAAAAGACAATGCCTGGGATTTAGGAAACTTAATTTTAATCAAGTAGCTGCGTAATAAATCATTGTCAAGTGATGGAATGACATTATCTACTATGCAAATTACCTGCAAATTGCAATGTTCAAACAATTGTGTATATGAGTTTTGAGATGACGAAACTAGGGTTGTATAATCTATACATATTTGTGATAACTTCTCACCTTCGCTCAAATAACTTTTCAATATCGCTTAATTTCATTTCTATATAGGTGGGCCTTCCGTGATTACATTGTCCAGAATAAGGTGTCTTTTCCATTTGCCTCAATAATTCATTCATCTCCTCCAATTTCATCTTTCTGCCTGCTCTTATTGATCCATAACAAGCAATTGTGGCTAGTATTTTATTCACCTTATCCTCTATAGGTAATATATCTTCTATTTCTGTTAGTCTATCCACTATATCAATGAGCATTCTCTTTGTGTCTACTGTTCCTAAGATTGCAGGCACTTCTTTTATTATGATCTTATTTTCTGATTTAATTTCAATCTCAAAACCCATCTCAAAAAGTTTATCTTTATAAGTTTTAATCATCTCCATTCCAGCTTGATTTTTGATTTCAACCATTTCAGGCAAAAGAAGTTTTTGTCTTTTTATACTTGATTTCTCCTTTAAGCACTCGTATACTAGTCTTTCATGGGCTGCATGATGATCTACTATAATTAGTTTGTCTCTTACCTCGGCAATAATATAAGTATTGTAGATTTGACAGTGTGCAAACCCAAGTGGATAGTCCCTTATTAGATCGGTTTGTTTCTTTTCCAAAATTGTAGTTTCCGCTCGCGGAGGAGATTTTTGCATACCAGTATAATCAAACGATTTTGAATGTTCTGATAAGCTTTTTGTCTCTATATTTGGAGAAGTAAATTCTCTCGTTAACTGGTTTTCAAAAGGATCAGACCTTCTTCCATAAAATTCATTTTTAAGACTAGACCTACTAAAAGGATCTGATGATAGATGATCCCTTGTTATCTCAGTCTGGCTCACCACAGTTTCTGCAAGATCTATTCTCTTTGATAATACTTTTATTAGCCCTCTTCTCACTATTTCATATATTAGCCTCTTGTTCTGAAACCTTACCTCTGATTTATTTGGATGCACATTTACATCTACTTGATCATACGGTATCTCTAAGTGCAACGCTGCAAAGGGATATCTATTGCTTGGAATAAGATCATGATACGCATAACGGATTGCGCCAATAAGTAGATTGTCTTTAATTGGTCTACCATTAACAAATGTATAGATCTGAGTTGAATTGCTACGATTGAGAGTAGGTTTACAGATGTATCCTGTAAGTCTAATGCCATCTTCTTCTTCATTAATTTGCAAAGAGTTTTCATGAAATTCTTTTTCTACTTCGCATAGCCTGCTAAATAATGAGGTCTGCTTAGCATACTTAAGAAGTTTCTTATTATCGGAGATAAGAGTAAACTCAATTCCATAATTGATCATTGCTAAGTTGTTTACAATATCAACAATGCTTTGTGTTTCTGCCCTTTCGGTTTTGAGAAATTTTAGTCTATTTGGTGTGGCAAAAAATAAATCTCGTACTTCAATATATGTTCCTATCGATAAAGGATAAGGAACAAGCTCTCCTATTTTTTCTCCTCCCTCATACCTTATAGACCATGCTTGATCTGCTTTGCTTGCCTTAGATGATAATTTTATTCTGCTTACTGCTGCAATTGAAGGCAAAGCTTCTCCTCTAAAGCCAAGATGCTTGATCTCTATCAACTCACTGTCACTCAATTTTGAAGTAGCATGGCGCATAAAAGCAAGTTCTAAATCATCCTTTTTTACTCCGCTACCATCATCGATTACAGTAATGAGGTTACGCCCACCACTTTCTATCTTAATTTCTATCTCTGAGCTTCTGGCATCTATTGCATTTTCGACTAATTCCTTTACCACACTTGCAGGCCTTTCTATTACCTCTCCTGCTGCTATACGATTTATGGTTTTTGTATCTAAAAGAACTATTGCCATTATAATGTTGGTTTTTCTTTTACTGCTTGAGTTTGCTCCTCTCTCCATTTTTTTAATCTATCTGCAATTTCACTATTAGAAATCGACAATATAGATGCAGCAGTAATAGCGGCATTGCATGATCCACTCTCTCCTATAGACATTGTTGCAACTGGAACACCTTTTGGCATCTGCACTATAGATAATAGACTATCTAGCCCATTTAATTGTTTGCTATGCACAGGAATACCGATAACAGGTAAATAAGTGAGCGATGCAACCATACCAGGTAAATGAGCCGCTCCTCCTGCACCAGCTATAATAACCTTAAAGCCTTTTTCTTGAGCAGACTTAGTAAAATTAAAGAGTCTCTCTGGCGTTCTATGTGCGGATATTATAAATACATCATGTGAAATTTCCAATTCTTTTAATAGGTTAATAGCATGCACCATAGTGCCATAATCCGACTCGCTTCCCATAATTACAGCAACATCCTTTTTCATTTTTTCTGTATTAGACATGATTTTATTTACTAACCAAATAGTATTTCAGAAGCAACAGATATTTAAATTAAATTACGAATATGATATAGCATTCTCATTAAATAGAAACTTTAAAAATTGAAATGAATCCCTATATTAAAATATAAAGGTATAAATTTCGGATATTAAGGGTCTATTCATAATCTTTTTAGAAGCAAAGCCGTGGAAGCAAGAAGACGATTTGTAAGCTAGTATTGAATTTTGCTTATCACAATTGTCTACACTTTTCTATAAGAGTATTAGAGACTTACCTTTTGACAATACGGCAAAGATCTCTACAGTTACATCCTTCTATTTGTTTCTTTGCAACTACTTTTTTATATATTTTTCAAAACACTTTCTTTACTTCCGCTATGTTTTTTACTTCATTTATTAAAATAATCTTGCCATTTTGAAAACATTGTTGATTCACTGAAGCCACTTTTTAGGACCTGTAACACTATGTAAAATACATCCTAAATCTTCTTGATTTTGTTTCTTTCTACAGAACTATACTTAGTTTTTTTCCTACTCATCTTGCTCTGTTTTCATAATTTACATACTCTATCTCCTGCTTTATTCCTTTCTTGAGATCATGTACAGTCTCTAAAACGAGTTTGTAAAATGATTATTTCTGTATTTTAAACTTTGCAATTTCAACTTATTCTCTTTAATAGTAAGTTTTTTACAAAATAATAGTTTGAAATTACTAGTATTTTGATAAAAATTATATTCAATTTAAAATTTTGAGTATCAGTATATCATTATAGTTATTGACAAATTATATAGTATTAATATATTGGTATATTAAGTATTATGTTTAATATAGCTAGTTAGTATGTGAGAATAAAAATTATGGAAATAATATCATTAAATAATCTGGATAGTGAAGTAATAAAAAAAAAATTGCTTGGCATAATAAGTAAAATTATAGGAAAAAATACTTGGACTCAAGCTTGTGCGGCTGAGAAACTTGGTATTGATCAACCAAAGGTGTCACAAATTAAAAGTGGTAAGACAAGTGGTTTTTCTTTAGAGAGACTGTTAGGTTTTTTGAAAAAGCTTGATCATGAAATAATAATTACAATAACAGAAAATCAATCAGTAAAAGCTAAAGAAGAAAAAGTAGAATGTAGAATTGGATCTCAATAGATGCGAAGTTGACATCTTATTTTTTGTGATATAGTATAAAGCTTATCAAGGTAGTATTTTATGGTTGAGTCTATTGTAGAAAAGTGTGTAGAGCAGGTACACAATCGTTTTAAATTGGTTCTGCTAGCGAGTCAAAGAACACATGATTTGAGTACAGGGGCAAGCGATCCCGTTGAAATGGTTAAGTTTAAAGGTCATAAGGATACCATAGTTTCTTTATATGAAATAGCAGAAAAGAAGGTGAATACTCATGAGTTGTTTAACCTTTTGGTGAAAAGGTGCAAGGAGTACATGAAAGGAAACACAAATAATGCTTATAGTAGTAGTTCAAGTAAGCTAGCAAGTTTGTTAAATTTTTCTGATCATCAATTTAATACAAATCTGGATATAAGTCAAAAAAGCCAAGATGATGAAATAGATGATCAAGATAATAATGAAGAAGTACTGATTTAGAAATCTGCAGAGGTTATAATAGCTTATAAATGATTAGTATTGCTATCTATGCCCTTTTATTCTGTATGAGTGTAATGTTATGTTGTATAGTATTTAGATCAAGTGATGTGTACAATAAGGTTTTAGCATTCAATAATTTATCAACACAAGTAGTTTTACTCATAACAGCAATATCGATT
Organism: Wolbachia endosymbiont of Encarsia formosa; assembly: GCF_039540065.1. Lineage (NCBI taxonomy): Bacteria > Pseudomonadati > Pseudomonadota > Alphaproteobacteria > Rickettsiales > Anaplasmataceae > Wolbachia > Wolbachia endosymbiont of Encarsia formosa. The sequence goes on from NZ_CP154278.1 coordinate 676,617, forward strand.
ATTCTGAATGATTTTTTTTTAATTGATATAGCATTACTATATGCTAGCATCAGCTTTATATCAACTATAGCACTAATGAGATTAATGTTGTTTTGATAATTTATGGTAGCATCCATTCTCATATTTTTAGGTATTTGTTTAATAGTCATTTCAAGCGTAGGAGTAATAGTATTTCCTAATTTCTATACTAGGCTACATGCTGCAGGTATTGCAGATTCTAGTGGCGCAATGTTGTTGTTGATGGGTTTTGCTTGGCAAAATGAACTTTCAATCAATACTATTAAAATTATATTATTGATTTTTATAATATGGATAGCCAATTCAACTAACAGTTATATTTTAGCGCGTACTCATTATAAAAGTAAAGACTATTAAAGAAGGTTAAGATGCTGGAAATACTGAATCTAATATTACTTTTACTGTTACTCACGGTTACAGTTTTTATAGTTCTTTCGAAACATTTGGTTGTAAGTGCTGTTCTAATGTGTGTATTTAGTGCACTTATTGCACTTATGTACTTGATTATGAATGCGCCAGATGTTGCAATTACTGAAGCTTCTGTTGGTGCAGGATTGAGCACAGTCTTTACGTTTGCAGCACTCTCTTTGGTAAAGAATCACAAAGCAAATTTATCTCATAGCCCCGCCACACTTTTTTTTATGTTATCTTTGACTGCATGTTTATCATATTTTATGATTCAATTGCCAGATTTTGGCAGTCATGATGCTCCAATCCACTTGCACATTGCTCCTTATTATGTAGAAAATACTGAAAAGGCTATTGGTATTCCTAATATAGTGACAGCTATTTTAGCAAGCTTTCGTGGATATGACACATTTGGAGAAACTATAGTAGTTTTTACTGCCGCACTTTGTATAATGTTAATATTAAAAGAAGAGAAAGAAAGTGATTAAAGATCCGGTGTTAAGTGTAGTAACATTTTTGATGATACCTTTTATCATTTTATTTGGTTTATACATACAGTTTCACGGTGATTACACTCCAGGTGGAGGTTTTCAGGCAGGAATAATTGTTGCTTCTGGGATAATATTATATTCAATGTTATTTGGTATATCTACAACTTTACAAGCAATACCTTACTCTACGATCAAATTTACTAACGTGCTAGGTATTTTAATCTATGGAGGAACGGGTATTGTAACAGTTTTGTTTGACCAAAATTTTTTATCCTATAGTATATTATCAACTGACAGTAGGACAGGTCAAAAATTGGGTATTTTCTTAGTGGAGCTGGGTGTATTACTTACCGTCTCTTCTTCCATGTTAATCATATATATAAATTTTGCTCGTAAGAAAAAATAATGAATCTATATAATTATGTAAGCATTACTATATTAATGGTGCTAGGTTTCTATATCATTGTAAATGATAAAAACTTAATCAAAAAAATGATGGGATTAAGTGTCTTACAAGCATCTGTTTTGTTATTTTACATATCTTTGGGATATATAAAAAGTTCTTTACCTCCTATATTGACTTCAAATTTTCACTTATATACCAATCCTATACCTCACGTCTTAATGCTTACTGCTATAGTGGTTGGAATTGCAACATTTTCAGTTGGATTGTCCATAGCAGTAAGAATGGAGAGAGTAGTTGATTAAGAAGAGTATGAATAAATTGACAGTATCTTGAACTATATGAAGTAGGAAGTAACTATAAATTAAGAATAAAACTATAAGCTTGCTAATTGTAAGTTTATTTGATAATTAAGAAATAAAATTATAAACTGTAAAGGTAATGATGTCAGCTATTAATGATACGGAAGATAGGAAAAAAATCATCAAAGATCTTGTAGCTAAAAGTATGAGAAAGGGTGGTGTTATCACTTTTGATGATATAAATGATAAGTTGTCAGATGAAAATTTTTCACATGATTTTATAGATGATACTATAGCTTTATTGCAAGACTCTGGAATTAAGATACTGGAAAGTAGTGAAGATGAGGAAGAAGCTCCTTCTAATGATGATGGTAATAAGCTTGATGATGATGAGACATCGTTGAATACTACTACAATTTTAGTGCAAAATGATGATCCGGTAAGGATTTATTTACAAGATATGAGCTCTGTAAAGCTTTTGTCACGAGCAGATGAAATTAAGATAGCAAAAAAAATTGAATCTGAAAAGCATAACATGTTACGTGCAATAATTGAAACATCAGTGGCATTTAACATGATCAAAACATGGCGTGATGATTTAAGTGGTGGAGCTTTTTTGCTGAGAGAAATTATAAATCTGGATGCAATTTATAACTCTGATTTCAATATGGTAGACAAAGAAGAAAGTGAAGCTGAAGATGCTGGAGATTGTATTAATGATGATGAAAAGGGAAATGAGAGTGAAGACATAAGTTCAGCTAACTTAAATATTTCTGTTCTTGAAATGGAAAGTGATTTATTGCCAAAGGTTATCACGGCATTGGATGAGATCATTGCTTTAACAAATGAAGCATTGGTATTGAAAAAAAGTTCTAAAGATTTCTCTAATGAGCTAGAAAATTTATATAATCAAATATGGTCTGTAGCATTACAAATTCAGTTTAGTGATGCTGCTATTACCAAAATTACACAAAAACTTTACGAAATAAATAGGCTAATCACGTTTGAAGAAGCTAATCTTATTACTGAGGCTAGAAAGTACGATATTGATACAGAAAGTTTCTATAATATTTATTGTGCTGTGTTTTTAGAGCATGAATTGAGCGAAATCAATCTTCTAAAGAAGAATAAAAATCAATCCCTTTTTACAGGTGAATTAAAAAATAAATTCTTAAGGTTTGTAAACGACAACTATGAATATATAGCTAGTGCCTTAAGAAATATTAAGAATTATGTACAAGGAGATAAGGTACAAGAGTTTAAGGAGCTAATCAAGAGAATACAAAAACACGAACGAGAAGTCTCTGAAGCAAAGCAAGAGATGATAAAGGCTAATTTAAGGCTAGTGGTTTCAATTGCTAAAAAGTATTCAAAAAGAGGCCTTGATCTGCTTGATTTGATACAAGAAGGTAATATTGGTCTTATGAAAGCTGTGGATAAGTTTGATTACAAACGTGGGTATAAATTTTCGACTTATGGTACTTGGTGGGTAAAACAATCAATCACTAGGGCAATACCTGAACAGTCTAAAGTAGTTAGAATACCAGTACATATGGTGGAAATTATCAGTAAAATCAACAAAGCATTAAGAAAGATGACTCATGGAATGGGTAGAGAGCCTACATTAGAGGAATTGGGTATAGAATTGGAGATGCCGATAGAAAGAATACGCAAAGTTATGAAGATAGCAAGAGATCCGGTAAGTCTTGAAGCTCCAACAGGAAAGGATGATAGTAGTACCTTCGGTGATTGTATAGAAGATAAGCGAGTTTCTAAACCAGAGGATGCTGCAATACTTGCCGACTTGCGTGGCATTACGACCAATGTTCTTGCAACTTTAACACCAAAAGAAGAAAGAATTCTAAGGATGCGCTTTGGCCTTGGTAAAGATGGAAAGGAGCATACATTAGAAGAAGTAGGAAAAATTTTTAATGTTACACGTGAGAGAATTAGGCAAATAGAGGCAAAAGCACTACGTAAGTTGAAACATCCAAGCCGTGCTAAAAAACTTAGGGGTTTCTTTTAAGGCAGAAGGGCTACTAAAAAAATAGGTAAAATTCATCCAAAGTTCTATAGTTTTACCCTATTTTTCTTTTTTTATAGGTTTCATAGAGCAGTATGATTAGATATTGAATGTTATGGCAAATAAAAATAATAACTCTAATTCAGAGTGTAAAAATTTTTGTGTTCTGGGTGATAGTTTATCTGATGATGGTGCAATTATTGAAATTTTAAATAACTTATCCTTTGTAAGAAACGTAAAACTTAATGCCCTTTTTTATTAAGGAGGATCTTTTAGCAATGGCCTTGCTGTTGTTGAATATGTAGCAAAGTATTTAGGTTTAGAAGAATTTAAGCCATCATGGAGATGCTCATTTTTTGATCGATACTATGAACAACAAGGTCATAACTATGAGATTTTATATGCAACAGCATCTGAAATTCTTAACCCTATTTTTTCTTATTTCCTCAATAAATTTCGTTTAGTTAATCAGCTAAACGGAGTAATTAAACATCATCCAGACGTAGGTAAAGGAGATTCATTTTTCATTATAATCGACAGAAATAATATTATGGGTGCCACTGCTTATACCAATGTTAAAACCCCAGTTATGGATTAATTAAAGCAATAAAGCTTAGAAATAGAAGGCTTTTTTGACTGAATGGAATATGAAATTAATGTTGAAAAATATGTACCATAAAATTTATTGGCGATCTGTGGCGTAAGCTCAAATTTGTTTTTCAAACAACCAAAAACCGTCTCAATAATCGACCTTTTTCTCAATAAAATCTTCTCTTTTAGTAAAATCAATGCGTTTTTCATGCCTTTTTTCACTTTAGTGATAAGTTTTAGGCCTCTGTCGAAGAGTTTCTCAAAGAGCTCTTTCTTTATATAGCCCTTATCTCCGAACAAAAGTCCTGTCAAATTTTAGTCAAATTTGGTACAGGTTTTCTGTCATCAACGTTGCCTTTAGTTAGTGTAATAGCTTGAACTTCGCCTATTTCATTAATTACCAGATGTAATTTAAAACCTAAAAACCATCCATAGATAGTCTTTCCTATATTTGCTAACTCTTTGAAAGCTTTATTTTTGAAATCCTTTTTGTGTGGCAAACAGCGATTGCAGTTGTATCAATATAGGAAATTCAGTAATTTTCGCTTGCTTGCAGAACCACTGCAAAAGCAAAGCTAAATACCATAAAACTCTCGATTTTAAAGCAACAAACCTATGATATGACGGGAGTTTTGAAAACTCAGAATTGTACAATAATTTAAGATATTTCAAGTAAAAAAAACTTGAAATTTTTGCACGGCGATTGGTGATAAAGTAAGATTATAGTAAGTATTTCTGATACAGTAATTTCAGGTATTCTTGTTGGTTTTTTGCTACTTGATATGAGCTTTTCTGAAAATTTTTCATCAGCAATGCGACAAAAATCTTCTATAAAACAGTAAAATATCTTTTTTCATGGGTAACCTCTTAATTATTGCTAAAATATTCGAGTTTACCCTATTTCCCTCTTTATTAATTCTACTTTTATCTGTTTTCTAATCCATAACTAGGGTTTAAAGCAGAAAAAGTATTGAAATAAAGCGGTTAGTGAAATATGTAATGCATTTGGTTCTAAATGAATATGGTGTAAAGCATGTGATTGTTGCAAATGTGACTGAGGTTGTTTGGTTAGCTATAAAATGAAAAGTATGCTTGGTAAATATAAGAGCAAAGGGTTAAATGATCGAGATGTATACCTATCAAACATCACAGACCAGTTTGGGGGAGGGTGATTTGGAAAAAGTATAAACATACTTTTGTTGATATTTAAAGTAGGGCTTGATACTTACTATAATTCTGGACGCATCAAAGAAATACTAAAGGATTATTTCTTTTTTGATTATTTTTATCCAACTGCAGAACCTTGTTGTGAAGTTGGTAATGAAATGTATGAGTTGATAAAAATTAGATTTCTTTTAAACATCTTTGCGGTTTGTAGTAACTATCTGCATAGCTGAATGGTAAAGGGGGGAACAAAGTAATCTAAAACATAGAGAAAATACGACGGTGCTTGATACGTAGCTATTGCGATTTTATTCTCTTTTTGTAATTCTAATACTAGAATGATATTCTACTAGTGAAGTTTATTCTTTGATATATTAACTATAAATATAGAGAAGTCTTATTAAATAAAAAAGGTAAAAGAACCTATGAGTAGTAAAGTTTTGACTCTATATTACTGTAAGTGGTGCTGTAATAATGTTCTAACAAGAGTGACTTGGCTGAGTATAGAAAAAATTTAAAAAAACCGCTATAATTTTACGTAATCTACCAATAAACACCTAAGTTTTTACTGGATTTTGTGATTGATTCTGCAGGTCAAAAACAAATTTTGAGTCATAACTACTTTTAGTGCTATAATAAAATAGAGAGGCTTGTCAAGTAAAGCTCTTTATTTCATCGGATGCGCTGCCAAATTGTTATGCAAGCAAGTTTTTAGTTTTCGTATACTAGAAGTAATTCTTGTGCATTGGCCTTGATTATAGGAGGACATTCTCTATCATTTAATAATGAATGCAATATTTCAATTGCACCTTTAATGTCGTTATTATGTATCTTTACTACAGCGATAGCTTCTTGGCTTGAATAAGGGTACACTGCACTTGATTCTAAATTATCAATTTTATCTTTATTTATTTTTTCATCGTTGGAGTGAAGTAAGCTCATTACCTCTAAGTATTGTGCTAACTCACGCAAAACATTAGGAGCATCTTTATCATCTGCCAAATCATTATAAATAATAGATGATATGTCTGTTGGCATTGAATCTGAGATATGATTGAATGCGTGTTCAAAATTTGCTAAATATCCCCAGTTTGAATCTATTTCTTCTAGAAGCGGCTTACTATCTTTTTTTAAGAATAATACTTCGTAAAATTTGTCACCTGCAGTTATAGATTGTTTTTTGTTATCAATGTTGCGCAATAAGTATAATGTGATGCCAACTAACATTGGTGCGAGTGCAAGCAGAAAGATGTATTTTTTCATGGTAATATTCCAAATAGTTATATATTTATACATTAATGCTTTTGATTTGCAAAAACATATTGACATAGTGATTATATCACATAATAATATTCTTAGAGTTGTTTGAATAGTTGGAGATTAAAATATTTCTAAAGTAGAAATAAAGACAGCAGTATTAAGCTAAATTATTTTTTGTCGGATTTATCCGATGTACCCTCAACCTTTTATAGGTTGAAGTCTAAATTTGAGAGTTTGATCCTGGCTCAGAATGAACGCTGGCGGCAGGCCTAACACATGCAAGTCGAACGGAGTTATATTATAGCTTGCTATGGTATAACTTAGTGGCAGACGGGTGAGTAATGTATAGGAATCTACCTAGTAGTACGGAATAATTGCTGGAAACGGCAGCTAATACCGTATACGCCCTACGGGGGAAAAATTTATTGCTATTAGATGAGCCTATATTAGATTAGCTAGTTGGTGGAGTAATAGCCTACCAAGGCAATGATCTATAGCTGATCTGAGAGGATGATCAGCCACACTGGAACTGAGATACGGTCCAGACTTCTACGGGAGGCAGCAGTGGGGAATATTGGACAATGGGCGAAAGCCTGATCCAGCCATGTCGCATGAGTGAAGAAGGCCTTTGGGTTGTAAAGCTCTTTTAGTGAGGAAGATAATGACGGTACTCACAGAAGAAGTCCTGGCTAACTCCGTGCCAGCAGCCGCGGTAATACGGAGAGGGCTAGCGTTATTCGGAATTATTGGGCGTAAAGGGCGCGTAGGCTGATTAATAAGTTAAAAGTGAAATCCCGAGGCTTAACCTTGGAATTGCTTTTAAAACTATTAATCTAGAGATTGAAAGAGGATAGAGGAATTCCTGATGTAGAGGTAAAATTCGTAAATATTAGGAGGAACACCAGTGGCGAAGGCGTCTATCTGGTTCAAATCTGACGCTGAGGCGCGAAGGCGTGGGGAGCAAACAGGATTAGATACCCTGGTAGTCCACGCTGTAAACGATGAATGTTAAATATGGGAAGTTTACTTTCTGTATTACAGCTAACGCGTTAAACATTCCGCCTGGGGACTACGGTCGCAAGATTAAAACTCAAAGGAATTGACGGGGACCCGCACAAGCGGTGGAGCATGTGGTTTAATTCGATGCAACGCGAAAAACCTTACCACTTCTTGACATGGAAATCATACCTATTCGAAGGGATAGGGTCGGTTCTGCCGGATTTTACACAGGTGTTGCATGGCTGTCGTCAGCTCGTGTCGTGAGATGTTGGGTTAAGTCCCGCAACGAGCGCAACCCTCATCCTTAGTTGCCATCAGGTAATGCTGAGTACTTTAAGGAAACTGCCAGTGATAAGCTGGAGGAAGGTGGGGATGATGTCAAGTCATCATGGCCTTTATGAAGTGGGCTACACACGTGCTACAATGGTGTCTACAATGGGCTGCAAGGTGCGCAAGCCTAAGCTAATCCCTAAAAGACATCTCAGTTCGGATTGTACTCTGCAACTCGAGTGCATGAAGTTGGAATCGCTAGTAATCGTGGATCAGCATGCCACGGTGAATACGTTCTCGGGTCTTGTACACACTGCCCGTCACGCCATGGGAATTGGTTTCACTCGAAGCTAATGGCCTAACCGCAAGGAAGGAGTTATTTAAAGTGGGATCAGTGACTGGGGTGAAGTCGTAACAAGGTAGCAGTAGGGGAATCTGCAGCTGGATTACCTCCTTAGGCTTTGTACGTAATTCACCATTTCAAATAATAGTGTCATTATGTACTATACTGCTGTCTTTACTTCTACTTTATTTTTTAATTTCTCGATAACGAAATTTTATGAGTAATAGGCCTCTTTCCCCGCATCTACAAATATATAAAGTACGAGTTACTAGTTTTTTTTCTATTATGCATAGATTGACTGGTATCTTGCTATTTCTTTTATTAATCATACTTTCTTGGTATTTTATATTATATGTTTACTCCCCTAAGTTAGTTGTAGTAAGGTGCTTAAATGTATTATTGTTCACTCCCCTTGCTAAATTAGCTTATATCTTATGCTTTATAAGCTTTATGCATCATTTTCTTAATGGTATTCGTCATTTGCTGTGGGATGCTGGGCTTAATTTAGAAATTGCTAGTGTTTCAAAAAGTGCTATGTTAGTAACAATAATGCTATTTCTTTCTACTATGGCTTTTTTATTTATGTGTATATGAGTCAATCTGTAAATTCAGTACATCATTGGTGGATCCAGCGTGTTTCTTCGGTAATTTTACTGTTCCTGTTTCCTTGGTTTATCTATTCGTTTTCTTGCACATTTTATACTGATAGTTCTTTGTCTTTTAGTGAGAAATTTATTAATTATCCACTAGAGCTTTTGTTTTTTGTTATACTGGTGTTTTGCATTTTTTGGCATGCAGTTCTCGGAATGCAGGTGGTGTGTGAAGATTATATAGACAGCGTACCTCTAAGAATTTTTACAATTACATGCATAAAATACTTATCAAGCATTACTTATATAGTACTTGCTTTTACGACTTTTTTCTTTTATAGGCATATTTTCTTGTAAAATTGTTAGTTCTGTGTTAATATATTATTAGTTTACTAATTTTATTATTGAACTATAGCAATTTTGGTTTGACAACATGTTCAGAGTGTTAAAAAAAGGAGTAGCAGATTTTACGCTTAAAGCAAAAGGTTTATTTGCTTCATCTGAATCTCAAATTTATGTCAAGGATCTTAGAAAGGTAATGACATATACAGATGGAAGAAAATGCAAATATCCAAAGAATTACGATCAGATTGTAAAATCTGGGAAAATTACAGAAGATGAGAATAGTAATGGTGAAACTATATATAAACTTTTATATGGCAAGACAGACACAGATGGAAGAAAACAAAGTTTTGAATTGATTCTTGTCAAGGAAACGGACGATAGGTCTTATTTTACTATTGATTTTTTAGTTAATCGGGAAAAAAACAAGGATGTTAAGCATGATGATGGCTACTATAAACCATTTGAGTTTTCAAAAATCGATCTTGAAAAACACTTGCCGGTCTTTGAGGTTGATACTAAGTTACTTAGATTAACTAATTCTTCTTTTCTTGCTAAAAAAGGTTGCTTCATCAATGATGACACGGGAGAAGTTGATGAGAAAGATAGAGATGAAAAAGGAAGAAATGGAGAATTATTATACACTAGTAATTACAAGAAGCTAAGCACCCATTTTTCAGAAATTAGAGATCAGGATGGTAATCTAGAGCTAGATAAAAGTCTTATATCTGTTCCTATCGTTTTTGTTACAAGCTTGGCTAAAGTTTGTACTAAATTGTTGACCTCTCCTCCTATAAAGTTATCGGAGTATTTAATAAGCAAACAAAACCCAATTGCAAAGTCTTTTGGATATCTTTTGTTCACCCCTGCAATGGCAGTAAAAAATTTAGTAAATATGGGAGCTACCATACTTAAGGCTCCAATTTTATTATTTGTAGCAGATAAGAAGAAGTATGGTGATGCTTATCTTACTATGTGGAAACACCAATTGAAAGAATGTTGGAAAGAAGTAAAAAGCAACTTTAATGTTGTTACAAATGGGGAAAGGCCAAAGCCGAAGCAGAAGGATCATAAGCCACTTAGCATAGCGGGTACATGGAAAGAGCTTAACGCTAGAAAATCAGATATTGAAAAAAACTTAGAGAAGGGGTTGAGCAAAAATAGTCAAAGTATAGACAAATCTAGAGAACTAGGTTTTGGAGAAAGCTTAAAGGAAAAGTTGCAAAACAAAACTGATGAAAAAGTAGCTGCAGCCGTTAATCAAAAAAGCAACACTCCTTATATTGATAGAGAGATAGAAAGAAGACAAGACTCATCACGAAATGTAGGGACTCCATCACGCTCGTAGTCAACCATCACTTTAAATTACTTTTTACTTTAATCATCTCACAATAAAAACTTGCATGCATTTTGCCGTTAGTATAAGATATTAATCAAATAATTAATATCTTAATTAAATGCGCCCTGTAATACTGTGTGGTGGTAGTGGCAGCAGACTTTGGCCTCTATCTAAGCCAAAGCAATTTCAGAAAATATTTAGTCAGAATACTATGTTTCACAACACTTTGTTGAGGCTAAAAGGCGATTATATGCCACCCATCATTACCACAAATATACAATATGAGTCATTATTGATGCAGGAATTACATTCATTACAGGAATGTAAAGTAGTTTTTGAACCAGTTAAAATTGGGACAGCGGCAGCAACACTAATTGCTGTGCTTCTCTGCGATAGGAACGAGACAATCTTAGTTCTGCCTTCAGACCATTTTATAGGTGATTTGAATAGTTTTTATGTTTCTATTGAGAAAGCGTCTAAGCTAGCCTCTGAAACTGACTCTATAGTCACTTTTGGGGTAAAGCATCATGAATTCAATTATGAATACGGCTATATAAATGCAGTATATGGTCAGAAAGAAAAATGTCATATAGTAAAAGATTTTACAGAAAAACCCGAGCGTAAGGTAAGTAACGATCATTATTGGAACTCTGGAATATTTGTGTTTAGAGCAAAACGCTATATAGATGAGATAAAAAAAATTGCTCCGACTCTCTATAATTTATGTTGTGAAAGTATGAAGCATTTTGTATCACGAGAGAGATTTCTGTATTTAGAACAGCAAAATTGTGCAGGAATGGGTGATACATCTATTGATCACCTAGTGATAGAAAAAGCAGAAAATATTGTAATGATAGAAGCCAATTTCGATTGGATGGATGTTGGCACTTGGGGTTCAGTTTTAGAGTTAAGTAAGAGATTTAATAAGAATTTTGAGTCGTTTCAAGCTGTAACCAAAGGAAGAGAGCCAGTTTTGATGACAGAAAATGATGCAAAAAATTTACTAGGTAGAGTTTATAAACGGCCAAGTAAGAGCCTAATGTTGTTCATTAATAAAGTTAAGGAAGTAAAGCCAATAAGGAAAGAGATTAAGCCATGGGGATTTTATAGTGTAGTTTTAATGGGCAAGGATTTTCTTATAAAATACCTTTTTATAAATCCACTGAGCTGCACTTCTAAGCAATTTCACCACTATAGAGATGAGTACCATATAATACTATCAGGGGTTGGATGCGTGAGTTTAGATGACAAAACATATGCTATAACAAAAAATCATGTAGTAGAGATTCCAAGGAAGGTGTTTCATAAAATTGAGAATAAAAGTACAAGATTTCCTCTTGAGATAGTTGAGTTTCAGGTAGGAAAGTTTTTATCTGATAATGATATAGTAAGATTGGACGATATATATGGAAGGTCTTAATATATAATATTGAATATATTCTATAAGCTTGCTAAATTTAGACAACCTAATTTGAGGTAAAGGAAAAATTACAGTTATATGAAGCATAAAAAGTATGATATTTAAATCTTAGTATAATGTCTATTGCCTTTGAATTTACTATGGCTATTCGCTATTTGCGAGCAAAGAATTCTAGATTTTGCTCTATAATGGCCTTGTTTTCTATTATTGGTATTGCTCTTGGAGTTGCAACGCTAATAGTAGTAATGTCTGTAATGAATGGGTTCAGAGCAAAGCTGCTCGACTCTGTACTTGGCATTAATGGTCATATTAATGTTTACTTTGATAGAAGCATAAATTCAGATTACCACGCAGTGTTAAAATCTATTGAGAAAATCCCAGGTGTATTAAAAGCTACTTCTATGACCAATGATCAAGTGATCGTTGCAGCAAATGGTGGAATTGTGGGTAGCGTAGTCCGTGGTGTGTCAACTAAAGACTTACTTAATAATACTACCGTTAAGAATAATGTAATTATGGGTAACGTGAAAAAATTCGATGAAGGTATCATAATAGGGGCAAGATTAGCAGAAGCTTTGAATATTGATTATGGTGATAACATTATGCTTATATCACCTGAAGGATTTGACGCATTGTCTGGTGAAATACCAAAAATTAAAGAATATAAAGTTGTAGCAATATTTGATATGGGTATGTTTGAGTATGATAATACTTTGGTGTATATGCCCATAAAGTCAGCTCAAGCTTTTTTTAATTATAAAGATAATGTGAGAAGTATAGAAGTGTTTGTAGATGATATTGCTATGGCTAATAAGCTAGCAAACGCTATAGCAAAAGAAACAGGAATGAGAGCTGAAAGTTGGCAATCTCAGCAAAGCCATTATGTTAATGCTTTAAAGACTGAAAGAAATGTGATGTTTTTAATTCTTACTTTAATTATAGTTGTAGCAGCATTCAATATTGTTTCAAGTTTGATGATGATAGTGCAAGAAAAGAAATCTGCAATTGCAATTATGCGTACGTTTGGTGCAACAAGCGGAAGTATTATGCGCATATTTTGTGCTTGTGGATTGCTCATTGGTTTCACAGGGACTTGTCTTGGCTCTATTATAGGGGTTGTTTTTTCTCTCAATATTGAAAATATTAGAGTGTTTTTAGAAAACATTACCAACATCAAGCTGTTTGATCCCATGATATACTTTTTTTCAAGTTTGCCAGTGATATTAGTCTCTCAAGATGTAGTGAACATTTCTGCGCTTGCATTGTTCTTATCATTTTTAGCGACAATTCCTCCTGCATTGAAGGCAGCTGCGCAAGATCCTGTGGAGATATTACGTTATGAATGATACTTGGAAAAAATGCATAGGTTGGTCCTTAATTATATTGTTGTTTGTTAGCTATATTGCAATAAATGACATAATATTTTTTAAAATAAACCAACAAGAAAGTGAAGGCAGTATGAATGTTTTAACGGAAAAGATAGATGAACTTAGAACGTTGCTTGAAGTGAATCAATCTAGGGTAGAAAAAAGGATATTTGACTTAAAGAGAAATCTGCACACTCAATGTGAGCAAGGTGATGGTAGTTTAAGGCACAAGAACCTTGCAAAGTTGCTGCTACTTGTGATTAAGATGAAGAATTCGTTATTGCGAGAAGTGAAGTTTGATAATCATATAAATTCAATAAAGCCTTTGATATCAGAGCTTGACGATCCAGAAATAGAAAATGCAGTGAGTGAACTGGAAAATTTGAAAGAAGTAGATACTTTACACGAGTTAAAATTATCTTTTGAGAAGAATGTTACTGTTATTAACTGCAATAAAAGTAACTTGTTTAAAAAAATCATTTCAAATTGGATAAAGATAGATGATCGTAGTGATCCACTCAGGTTAAAGCTTGCAGAAATTGAAGAATTAATAAGCGATAATGATTGGCAGAGCATAGCTACTACAATAGGTGACTTAACACATCCAGAATTCAAACCATGGCTTAATAAATTGAATGATTTTATTGTAGCTTTCAAGAATACTTCAATAATATATCGTCACTTATTACAATACATCTCATGATTTATTTTATAATTTTTGCTTTTTCGTTTTTATTTGGCATATGGATCAAGGTAAGTGGTGAAGTAATAAAATTGGAATTAGGCAATTACACTATAAGTATTGATCTATATTTCGTTATTCTTGCTTGCGTAGTCTTATTATTTTTATTGATTGCAGTTGCACGTTTTTGTTCTTCTATTTCATCAACATTTGCTAACATAAAAAATAGAAGAAGAAGTAGGGAAGAATTGCTTCTCTTTGAAGCTTTCTTTAGCTTAGACTTAGGTAATATAGAGAACACCAATAAACTAATTAAAAATCTAAATGAAGAAAGTGGTAAATTATCTTTAGTAAAGCTCTTTAATTCAGGTAAAACGGGAAATTACAGCTTTTTCAGCCATAATTTAACGAGTATTGCAAGTAAAAATCGCAACTTAGCTCTACTTCTGATCAATAAACTGATTATTCACCTAAAGCAAGAAAGGTTAGTCTTTCAAAAATTTATAGAATATTGCTCTAGTTCAATTAATGATAAAATTTTGTCTATTCCCTTTCAAATAGAGCATTGTATATTGCAAGAAGATTGGATAAATGCAATTTCAAAGTTAAAGGAAGCTATCAAATTCAATATTTTTCTTCCCTTTGATCGTAAAAAGATGTTAGCGGTTTTTTATTGCGCTTTAGCAAAGCAATACGAAAGTAAAGGAAGTTTTTACAAAGCTATAGATTATTTAGCTAAAGCACAAAGTTATTATGCAACTTTTCAGCCCATCAATTATTTAAAGGCAGAATTATATATCAAGCTTGAAAAAATCAAAAAAGCTTCCACAGTATTAGAGGAAGAGTATAGAGTAAATCCTACTCCTCAATCAGCTAGAATGTATATCAAGTTAAATAATAAAGGCGCTGAAAGACTATATAACTTACGCCCTGATTATTATTTTAGTTATTGCTTGCTTGCTTTGTCTTCAATTAGCTTGGGGAAATATGATCTTGCAAGTCAGCATTTAGATATTGCTATGAAAAAAGCTAATTACATATCAATCTACCTTGTTATGGTACAGCTCAAGATTATGTTGCAAGAGTATGATCAAGCAATTTATTGGTTAAACAGGATGGACTCAGAAGCTGTGCCTGATCCAGGTTGGAAATGTGCTGATTGTAATAAAGAGCTAAAGCAATGGGATTATAAGTGCTCAAGTTGTAATAGTCTTAATTGTATTTACCTTATATTATAAGACTCCATAAGGTGTGATACTTTTACATCGAGATTGCTTTAATATATCTCAAAACAGTAAATCTGTGAGTTTCTTAGTTAGGTTTGACTCCAATGTCAAAAAAACTTGTTTTTAGACATTACCAGTTATATATTTTAATAAATTAGAATTATATACAAAATGAAGAGCTTAAAGGAATTATCCTTAAGAATTAAAAATATTAAGTCTGTGCAGAAGACCACGAAAATAATGCAAATGGTTTCTGCAGCAAAATTATTACAAAGCCAAAAGAAATTATCAAATTCAAAATTGCATATATCTAAGCTGCATAGCATTATTTCTTCACTAGCGCTATCAGCGGATCAAGAGTTACTAGCAAGAATTCTAAATATCAATAATGAAGATTCTTTCCTAGTATTTATTATTGCATCTGATCGTGGTTTATGTGGCAGCTTTAACTCCTATGTTGTTAAATTCAGTCAGGAGCATATAAACAAATTAATTGTAAATGATAAGAAAGTAGACATTGTTTTTTTTGGCAAGAAAGCTTTTGAGGTAGGTAAAAATAGATTTAATTCTAAAAATATCTTGAAGGTTGAAAATAGTAAGGGAATCACACTAAAGCATGTGGAAGCTTTGGTTAGTGATATAGATCTAAGTAAATACAATAAAGTTAAAGTTTTTTATAGTAAATTCTATAATACCTTCATGCAGAAGCCAATATTAGAAACAATAAAACCATGGAGTAAAGACTCATTATTAATTGATAATTCTGTAGTTAGTTCTATAACAGATTACAGCTATGAGTATGAACCACAAAATATTGAGTTTATTTTAAAATCTTTGACTCAAGATTATGTTATAGCTGCTCTTTATTCTGTTTTACTTGAAAGTGCAGCAAGTGAAAATAGTGCTAGGATGGTTGCTATGGAATCAGCAAATAGAAATACAAAAGAAATGCTAAATAAATTAGCGTTACTTTATAATCGCTCTCGTCAAGCAGCAATTACAACTGATTTGATTGAAGTTATAAGTGGTGCAGAATCTTTCTGAGGAATAAAAAATGAGTATATTAAATATTGCAGCGGATATCACTAAACTAATAAAAAAGCAGAATCAAGACGCAGAAGTTACAATATATGAAACTAATAAGACCTCGATTTCTCAGCGTCTATCAAAAATTGAACAAATATCACAATCTAGAAACTGTACTGTCGGAATTAGAGCTATAGCAGGTAAGAACAAAGCTGCGTATATTTCCACAAATGATTTGAATAATCTTAGTAGTGCAGTGAGCCAAGTGGTGGAAATGGCAAAGAATGCCCAGGAAGATCCTTATATTAGTTTTGCTGTAGATGGCAGTAATTATATCTCTTCTGCAGATTTAAATATCTCAGATAATAATGTTGTAACAATTGATAAATTAAAAGAAATTACTGAAGCTACAGAAAATTCAGCTCTTGCACATAAAAATATTATTAATTCCGAAGGAGCTTCATCTTCACATACTTCAGTAAATACAGTATTATCAACCGTTTCTGGTTTTGTTGGTTCATTTAGTAAGTAAACTTTTGTTAATCAGGTTTCTGTTGTTGCTGGAGAAAAGAGTGAAATGAAAATAGGCTACGATTACGATGTAGCATGCAACTTCAGTGATTTAAAAACACCGGAGTTAGTAGGGAAATAAGCAGCAAAAAGAGCAATAGATCAATTGGGTTCATGTACAATCAGGACAGGCAAATTTCCGGTTGTTTTTGAAAAAAGAGCAGCAAAAGAGCTGGTAAAGAGCTTTGCTTCTGCCATAAATGGTAGCAATATTGTAAATAATAGCTCTTTTTTGAGAAATAGTTTAAATAATCAAATTTTTAATACCGAGATTAGCATTATTGATGACCCGTTGTTACCAAGGGGTATAACATCAAGACCGTTTGACGGAGAAGGAATAATGAGCAGAAGAAATGAATTTGTAAAAAATGGAGTACTGCAAAACTGGATTTTAGATCTATATTCGGCTAGGAAATTAAACTTGGAAACGACCGAAAATGCAACTCGTGCAAGTAATGCTGCAATTATTCCTTCAGCTAGTAATTTCTATTTCAAAAATGGTAATAGATCGTTTAAGGAATTAATTGAAGAAGTAAAAGAAGGAATATATGTAACTGATTTATTTGGTTTTGGTGTTAATTTAATCAATGGCGATTATAGTCAAGGTGCATGCGGATTTTTTATAGAAAATGGTAAAATAACGTATCCAATACACGAGATTACTGTTGCCGACAATTTGAAAAATATGTTTAGCAATTTAGTTGTTGCAAATGACCTAACTTTCTGTGGGCAGTTTAATTCACCAACGATTAAAGTTAGCGAAATGACAGTAGCAGGTTCATTTAGTGATTAAAAATTTTAGTTGCATTAAGTACAATAATTGTGTACTATTACTATGTAATGTTAAGAATAGACTATGGAGTATAGAAGTTTAGTTGCAGTAACTAAGCTTAAAGCATTCTAAATCGTAATTTCAAAGTTTTTCATCACATTAATAATATTAGTTAGTAGTTTAGGAGTTATCCATATGGAATTTGGTAATATAAAATGGTTTAATGTTGAAAAAGGCTATGGTTTCATCAAGCCAGAAGGTAAAGGTGAGGACGTTTTTTTACATGTTAGTACATTAGAACGTTCAGGAATAAGACCTGATGCACTTCGAGGAGAGGATAAAAAGAGAGGAATGAAAGGGGAAAGAGTAAGTTATGAGCTTAAAGAAGAGCGTGGTAGGAACGGAGAAGATAAAAAGTCTGCAATAAATTTAAGATTGGAAGATTAGTCTATCGTGAAGCTTTTTAATAGGGTAATGTATTGTGAGTAATTTTAATGAAATGGGGCTTCCAACTTTGCTTAGGCAAGCTCTAAGTAAAAATAATCTTTGTGTTCCAACCCCGATTCAAGTGCAAGCGATTCCTCTAGCTCTTCAGGGGAAAGATATTCTTGGGTCTGCTCAAACGGGAACTGGAAAAACCTTAGCGTTTGCTATTCCACTGGTTGCTAAATTGATGAATGAGCCAAGCATTGGTTCAGCTTTAGTCATCGTGCCAACCAGAGAGCTTGCTCATCAAGTAACAAGTGAGATAAGAAAACTCTTATCTCAAAGTTCTTTACTAAGAGTTGCTTTGTTGATCGGAGGCGAGCCTATTTTTAAGCAGCTAAATCAGCTTCAGAAAAAACCACAAATTATAATAGGTACTCCTGGTCGTATTATAGACCATATTGAGCGTAAAACTTTAGTTACTCGGAATGTTGATATTTTTGTGCTTGATGAGATGGATCGTATGTTTGATATGGGCTTTGGAATTCAGATTGAAGAAATTATGAAGCATTTGCCTAAAATAAGGCAAACTCTTATGTTTTCTGCAACTCTTCCTGGAGAAATAGTAAAACTTACTGAAAAATATCTTAATCAACCAGAGCGTGTTTCTGTTGATTGCCAGGCTACAACTTCTGTAAAAATTAAACAAGAAGTTGTTTATGCATCAGAATCAGAAAAATATGGCAAGCTTGTTACACAATTATGTCAGCGCAAAGGATCAATCATTATTTTTGTCAAAACAAAGCGAGGAGCGGATCAGCTAGCTGACAAATTGCACAAAGATGACTATAGCGCCTTGGCAATTCATGGTGATTTAAGGCAGCACAAGCGTGAAAGAGTCATTGATTCTTTTCGTCGTGGCCGCAATCAAATCATGGTTGCAACAGATGTTGCTTCTCGCGGCCTTGATATTCCGCACATTCAACATGTTATCAATTATGATGTACCACAATCGCAAGCTGATTATGTTCATCGTATAGGTAGAACTGCACGTGCGGGAGCTGAAGGATTTGCATTATCTTTTGTTACACCTCAAGATAAGAGAAGACTGCCTGCACTAGCAGATAAAGAAGGAGAGCCAAATTTTGATTGTAGTATGCAATCTCAAAAACGTAACAGCAAAAAGATCTTTAAAAGGCCAAGTACGTTAAAGGCTAAATACGGTAGAAAAAAGATCAATGTATTTAAGAAGAAAAGCAGAGTACTAGAAAAAGCGTATTAATGTACTTAACTATTCTTCTATTCTTTAAAAGCTCCAGTAAACTTGCTGAAAAGCGAAGTGATTGGAGGATGGTAGAAAGAATATATAGCTAGCCCAAATTAGATTTACCTACAATTTGATAATCTTAATTCTGCTGCTTATAACGTTTTGAGATTATCACAACGGTATAATGTTAGGATGTGTGGACTATAATCTGTAGCTTAATTCAATTTGGCTACAACGAGCTGCTAGATTTCAGTTTTTTTAATAATTGTGTGCTACTAATTATATATAGATTTACACTTTTAAAGAGAATAGATGATTTCTAAAAATTTAGAGGCAAGTTTAAATAGAGCGTTACAGATTGCTTCTAATTGTAAGCTTAAATATGCAAAAGTGGAACATTTGTTGCTAGCATTAACCAAAGATTTGGATGTAAATTATGTTTTATCAAGATGTAACATCAGAGCTGATGAAATCATAAATATAGATAATATTATATTAAGAAATGGTCGTGGTAATAATATAAAAGGTTTTTTGCAAGACAACTCCGAATTAACTGTCAATAAAATTGAGCCTGATTCGCTATTTCAATGCATAATACATAAAGCCATGATACGGGCTCATCGCTTAGGGAGAAAAGAAATAAATGGAGCAAGTGTTCTATTGGAGATTCTGTCTTCTGAACAAGGTTCATACGTTGAAGATCTATTGCGCAAACGAAATGCAAAGGATTCTAATTTGATTGATAATATATCTAATATAAGATATTCAGATGATGTAGAAGAATACATAGCTAATCGCAAGATAAAACTTGATAAAAATAACGATATCTCTACTGTAGCAAATAAAGGTGAATTATTAAAAGATGAAGAAGTTCTACAAAATTATTGTAGAAATTTAAATGATTATGCAAGAAGCAAAAAAATAGATTATATCATTGGTCGTGATTATGAATTAAATCGCACTATAGAAATCTTACTAAGACGCAGAAAGAATAACCCTTTATATGTCGGAGAACCAGGTGTTGGTAAAACAACAATAGTTGAAGGTTTGGTGTTGAAAATTATTGAAGGCAGCGTTCCGAGTGCACTGAGATCCAGCACAATTTATGCTTTGGATTTAGGATCACTTCTTGCAGGAACACGCTATAGAGGTGACTTTGAAGAGAGAATAAAATCTATAATAAAAGTAATTGAGGCAAAACCTGGTGCTATTCTTTTTATTGACGAAATACACACTATTATTGGAGCAGGTTCAACAAGTGGCAGCTTTCTTGATGCTGGCAATCTGCTTAAACCTGCGCTTGCAAGAGGTACATTGCGTTGTATAGGTGCAACTACATACAGAGAATACAGGAATAGTTTTGAAAAGGATAAAGCATTAGCAAGAAGGTTTCAAAAAATTAATGTAAAAGAGTCTTCTGTTAATGATACAATAAAGATATTGGATGGTATAAAGCATTACTATGGAGGGTACCATGGAGTATATTACACGAAACAAGCCATTAAATCTGCAGCTGAACTTTCACACAAGTATATTACTGGGCGAATATTACCTGATAAAGCAGTTGATGTTATAGATGAAGCAGGGGCGTATTGTAAGTTACAAAAAAACAGGCGAAAAATTATAAACAGTAGAGATATTAAGAATACTATCACTAGGATTACAAACGTACCTTGCGAGCTTGATGATGTGCAAAGAGTAAAATCTTTGAAAGAAAATCTCAAGAAAGCCATTTTTGGTCAAGAGCAAGCGATAGAGTCTCTTGTTAATTCTATTAAAATTGCTAAATCTGGTCTGAGAAGTTACAGTAAACCCTTGGCAAATTATCTTTTTGCAGGACCAACTGGCGTAGGTAAGACTGAGCTTGCAAAGAAATTAGCACAGAATATGGGTATGAACCTTATACGATTTGATATGTCCGAGTATATGGAACCTCACACAATATCTAGAATGATTGGTTCCCCTCCTGGATATGTGGGTTACGATCAAGGTGGATTGCTTACAGAATCTGTATCTAACAATCAATATAGTGTGGTACTTCTTGATGAAATTGAGAAAGCTCATAGTGATATTTACAATATATTACTACAAGTCATGGATTATGGTTATGTTACAGATACTTACGGGCGTAAAGTTAATTTTTCCAATACAATTTTAATTATGACAACCAATGCAGGGGCATTTGAGCGTAGCAAAAGTTCTATTGGCTTTGGGTATAAGGACTTTAATATTGGTGATAGCGAAAAAGCAGTAGAACGGATTTTTAGCCCTGAATTTCGTAATCGCTTGGATGCAGTCATTTCTTTTTCTGACCTCAATTTAGATGTCATTTTGCACATTATGGATAAATTTATTCAGGAATTAAAAAAACAACTTGTGCAAAAGGGTATAAGCTGCTCAGTCGAAGAGGAAGTAAAGTCTTATCTTGCGCAAACAGGTTATAGCAAAGAAATGGGAGCACGCCCAATAGAGAGGCTGATTGAAAAAGAGATAAAAAGTCATTTGGCTGAAGAAATACTGAATCGTCGATTAATTAAAGGAAAGAAATTAAGGATTTATATTGGTAAACACGGAATTGCTTTTGATATAGTTTAAATTCTTGCTTGAGTATTAAATTTGTAGTATAGTCACTATTTTTTAATGAGGCTATAGTGGCAAGTTTAACCAGAAATCAATATTACAGTAATCAAAATTTATTTTCAAGACTGGGAATAAAAGCAGAGGAATTAATAGGTCAGGAGTTTGATGATATACTCAAGTTAGTTGAGCGGTGCTTTAGAAAAGATTCATTAAAATGTCATCCTGACAAAGTAGTAGGAGAGAAAGAGAAGAAAATAGCTGAAGAAAAGTTTAAAAAACTTAGCGCAGATAAAGATAGGCTGGAGCAATATCTTAATGCTTTAAAAGCAGGAAGAATTTTTTCTATGCACACAACTTCACCAGAAGGATTAGGGGGAAACAAAGAAAAATCGATGAGATTTTATCGCGTAGAGGGCAGGCTATAATTAGAGCGGCTTTATTTTATATATTGGCAGGTGTTATACTTAATCCGTCGCATAAAGTCGAATATTGCTTATCGCAACTTGCTAATGGTAGCAAGGTGCAAAGCGTTGCTTATAAATTTTATGCATTCAGCATCGGGATTTGGCCATGGTTATTTATTATATCCTTTTGTAGTATTATTTATGCAGCAAGTAAACAAAGAGGTTCACAAGAAGAAAATCTAGATAGGTTAAATAGGGGATAAAAATTACTTATTGCTGCTGATAGTTATGTGCTATGTATAGCAGCAGCGTTTGCTGTGTGCAGTTTAGCGTCGGAAATTGCACAAAATGGCTGGCCTGTTCAATATGGAATGGTGCTTATGGCTAATTTAGCATTAGATTTATTACTTATTGCTTTACTTAGAACTTTTATAAAAGCTTCTGAATTATATAGTGAGCACTGCATCCAGCCTTTATACGAAGAAGATGCAGAATTTAGATACAAGGAAAAGTTTGCATGGTATGACTATAAATTAGTGCTTATGCCGCTCATTCTTCCTATTGTTAAAATGTATTTTGAAGATTTAATTCAAGAAAAACCACAACAGCACACCACCGATCCTAAAGTTACACCTTTAAATATAGGCGTAGGAACAAGAGCATAAAAAGTTCTTTGCTTCAACTATAGTTTTTGCTACAGTTTGAGTAAATTTGAAGATATTAATGAGTGAAGAAGTAAAACAAATCCTAAGTTACTACGAAAGTGAAAACCCTGGAGTAAAAGCGAATCTTACTCGCATTCTTATGCATGGGAAACTTGGTGGAACTGGCAAGTTAGTAATTCTCCCTGTAGACCAGGGATTTGAGCACGGACCAATAAAAAGTTTTGAAGTTAACCCTGATGCTTACGATCCACATTATCATTTTCAGCTTACAGTTGATTCAGGAGTAAGTGCATACGCTGCTCCGCTTGGTATGATCGAAGCTGGTGCTTCAACTTATGCTGGAATGCTACCACTTATTTTGAAGCTTAATAGCGCTAACTCTTTGCACTCAAAAAGCTTAACTTCAGATCAAGCAATAACTGCCTCTGTAAAAGATGCGCTGCGTTTGGGCTGCATGGCTGTTGGGTTTACTATATATCCTGGTTCTGCTAAGTGTTTTGATATGATGGAAGAAGCTCGCAAAATTATAGCTGAGGCTAAATCTTGTGGCCTTGCTGTAGTGCTATGGTCTTATCCACGTGGTGAAGGGATTTCCAAAGAAGGTGAAACAGCAGTTGATGTGATTGCTTATGCTGCGCATATAGCGGCTTTGCTCGGTGCCAACATAATAAAAGTAAAACTTCCAACCAATCATCTTGAAAGAGAAAAAATAGAAAATATTGAATCATTATCTAAAAGAATTGAATATATTAAAAAGTCTTGCTTTGCAGGAAAAAGAATAGTAGTTTTCTCTGGTGGTGAGTCAAAGTCAGTGGATGATATATACAATGAGGCAAAAGAAATTAAGCAAGGTGGTGGTAATGGTTCAATTATCGGGCGCAACACTTTTCAAAGAAAAAAAGAGGATGCTTTATCTATGCTAAAAGATATAATTAATATCTACGCATAAAAAAACGGCTGGGTGGCAGAATGGCTTATGCTGAGGACTGCAAATCCTTTTATACCGGTTCAATTCCGGTCCCGGCCTCTTACTCCAATTAGATCGTTTTTTCTTCTGAAATTTTAACAAGAAGTGTGGCTTTTAATGAAATATTTAAAAAAATAAGATACTATATTCAAAATATAATCAGTAAAATGCCAAAGAGATTAACAGAAGTTTTATTATTGATTGGTTTGCCCTTCTTGCTTACCAGTTGCACTTTTCACTATTTATTAAAGATCTCGTATACTCATCTTGCACCAGAAAAGTACCCTTCATCCAACAAACAGCCGGTTTACGTCGGTACAGCTTACAGTGCACAGACTATATATAATGCGTTATTTAATGACTTTCTGTTAATAGGTAAGTCATCATTCACAGCCAAACATGGGCGTGCTAGTCAATATGTTAACTATGGAAGAGAAGTTGGAGCAGATGTGATAATCGTATCATTTCAAAATATGCAAAAGGATAAAGAGCATTTTAGCATCACAGAAAAACTATTATGGGACACAAGCTTAACAACATTTCATACAAGGACCATTATAAACTTTGATCAGGACGTACTCTTTCTAAAAAAGGTAGGTGATGCAAAAGCTCCATGGGAATATGTCAAAGGAGAGTTCAAGCTTCACGAAAAAGACGATACTGATCCATATCTAGGGAATTGGGTAGGGTATAGAATATGCAAGATTGCAATATCTTCTTCAGAAGATGAATACTTAGGATTTGTAAATGAAGATAATTGTAAAGAAAAATCTGGAATAAATAAGATGCTTGCTTGGAAAAATGGGGATGTAAGGTTGCGAATTAATAAACAATCAAAACAGGGATTTTATTTAAATCGAAATAAGATTCCTATACTAATAAAATCTCAAATTAACAAATTTGGCTACCTCGAATTAGTAGATAAAAATACTGATCAAGTTCTGGTTTCCCTTCAGAAAAATTAGTTTTTACTACTCATAGAAACTATATACTTACTATTTTGATAAACCTCAAGCTTTCTAAGTTATTCTTGTTGCATGGTAAAAAATAAACTAAAAATAAGCAAAGTGTTTTACAAAATGATATTACGTAATTTATTGTTTTTACTGCCGCCTGAAATCGCTCACTCCTTGGTAATAACGGCGTTAAAAAAGATGCCCTGTAGGAAACCTATAGAACTACCTAAGTCTTTAAATGTAAACTTTTTTGGTAATAAAATTAGGAGTCCTGTAGGTCTTGCTGCAGGTTTTGATAAAAATGCGGAAGTTGTAAATCCGATGCTCTCATTTGGTTTTGGATTTATTGAGGCTGGTACTGTAACTAAACATCCCCAATATGGAAATAAAAAACCGAGAATTTTTCGATTAATTAAAGATGAAGGAATAATTAATAGATTGGGATTTAATAATAAAGGAGTAGACTATTTTCTTAAACAGATAAGTAAAACTAAACTTGGTGATTGTATTTTTGGTATAAATATAGGAAGAAACAGTACATCAAAGGACCAAATCAGCGATTATGTTGACTTAATAAAGATAGTATATGGAAAGAGCAATTATATAGTACTGAACATCTCATCCCCAAACACACCTAACTTGCGCGATTTGCACAATAAACAAGAATTATCCAAATTGTTGAAATCTATCACTCTAACCCGGAAATCAATCGATAGCTCTGAATCCATACCGATAATATTAAAAATTTCTCCAGATATAGATCAGCAAACAAAAGAAAATATCGCTGAGCTTACACTAGAATATAAAATTGACGGCTTAATAGTAAGCAACACTACGATAAGTCGAGATTCTTACTATAATGAGAGTGGTGGGTTGAGCGGCAGACCATTGTTTCAACTTTCAACCGAGTTATTGAGTGATATGTACAAGCTTACTAAGAGCAGGGTTCTATTGATAGGATGTGGGGGAGTTTCAAGTGGTATTGACGCATATGAAAAAATAAAGGTAGGAGCCTCTTTAGTACAACTGTACACTGCTCTCGTATATCAGGGGCATCAAGTTGTGAACAAAATCAATCTGGAGATTGCAGAATTGGTAAAAAGAGATGGATTTAGTAACATTACTGAAGCAGTGGGTTGTATACATTAATTTTGGAAGTTATTGATATTGTTTTAGTAAAGTAGAGCTAACTTTTTAGTGTAAAGGTATGATATGGAGTGCTTTTCTTTTGAATGATGAACATGAAAGTTTTGAACGATATAATATCTAAAGTTATTAATTATAAATTTACAGATCATGCAATATTAGAAGAGGCATTAACCCATCCAAGCGTAAATAAAAGGAATAGCGAAGACCAGATCGTAAGCTACGAAAGGCTAGAGTTTTTGGGCGATAGTATTTTGAACATGGTTGTATCTGCTATGCTGTTTAAAATGTTTCCTGAAGAAAAAGAAGGAGCATTGGCAAAAAGAAAAACGGATCTAGTTTGTGGCAGTACCATTGCTAATGTTGCTAAAGAAATAGAGTTAGGTAACTTTATCATAATGAATAATAGTGAACGTTGCAACGGAGGGAAATGTAACTTAAAAAATTTAGAAAATTCGCTTGAGGCACTAATAGGTGCAATTTATATTGACGGTGGACTTGAGAGTGTTGAAAAATTTATTATCCAACATTGGGAAAAGCTAGCTAAAGACATCCTCGATCCTCCTCAAGATCCTAAAACTTCACTGCAAGAATGGACTCAGAGAAATAAATTACCTTTACCAAAGTATGAGCTTGTAAAACAAACTGGACCAGCACACAATCCTGAATTTACTATATCAGTTTGCATAGAGAGTTATGACAAAGTTTCTGCATGCGCTCCTAGTAAGAAAATTGCTGAACAAAAAGCTGCTGAGTTGATCCTAGAAAAAATTAAAAAAACGACTTAGTTTAATCAAAACAGCCGTTAGCATAAATTTAAAGTAAGCTAAGCTCTTTAGTTCAGCTTACATATTTTTTTATCTCAGCCAGAATCTTATCAGATTGACTTTCATCTGAATTTAAATCAGCTACAAAGTTTGTGACATATTTTCCTTCAGGGCCGATAAGGTATATTATTGAAGAATGGTTAATTTCCTCTTCTCCACCTACTTTGTTTGCATATACTTTATACTTTGCAACTACTTCATCTATTTTTTGTCTTTCACCAGTTAGCATTTGTATTCTATGGTCAAATTGCTGCTGAAATTCTTTAAGCCTTTCTATGTTATCGCGCTCAGGATCAACTGTGATAAAAAATGTTTGTATCTTATTGTCAGTTTTCTTATCTAACTTTGCAAGTGTTTCTGAAATTATTCCGAGGTTCATAGGGCAAATTCTTTTGCATGAGGAAAATCCGAAAAAAATCATCATATACTTATTTTTAAAATCACTACTGCGTACTGTTTGTCCGTCTTGATTAATCAAAGAAAAATCCCCACCTATTTTAATTTCTGTATTTTGTGAAACAAATATGCATTGCTTGGTAAAATAACAATAACCTAAGAAGACAGCTGCTACTATTATTAATAAACCAGACAATAACCTTATGAATTTTACCATTAAAGCGTTTCCAATAAAATTAAATCATATCTTGATTAGCTGATTGATTCAACATATTCCTTCCAAAGTGGATTGTTAATTTTATCTAACAATTTCTTATGCTCATCAATTTCTTCGCTGCTTGGTGAATGTTCTCTGCGAGCTAAATTTCGCACTTTATGCTGAATAAACGTAGAGCTATTGTCCTGATCACATTTACTATTAAACAAAAAGGTTTGCAATCCTCCTGTAAGCTCAACGTAGACCTTTGCAAGCAATTGAGCATCAACTAATGCTCCGTGCAACTCTCTACCTTCCAGCGATATGTCAAAACGTTTACATAATGCATTTAAAGAAGCAGGTGATCCTA
The DNA here is from genome assembly GCF_039540065.1 of Wolbachia endosymbiont of Encarsia formosa. NCBI lineage: Bacteria > Pseudomonadati > Pseudomonadota > Alphaproteobacteria > Rickettsiales > Anaplasmataceae > Wolbachia > Wolbachia endosymbiont of Encarsia formosa. Next base: position 704,423 of record NZ_CP154278.1, read on the forward strand.
CAAACTTTTTTCTTGCAAGCGGCAATGTATCTAGCACTCTATCTGAGGAAATTAACCTAGCATTTAACTTGCCTAACTCCATATTAAGGAACTTAACATCGAATTCAGCATTATGAATCACCAAAATGTCATTAGATATGAAGTCGAGAAATTCAAATGCAACATCTGAAAATAGTGGTTTATCCTCTAAAAACTCCTCACTAATACCATGAATCTTAAATGAGTGGTAAGGTACATCTCTTTCTGGATTAAGATATCGATGAAATGTTTTACCTGTTGGAACACGATTAATTAGTTCTACACATCCTATCTCGATAATTCGATGGCCAGACTCAGTGTCAAGACCTGTAGTTTCAGTATCAAGTACTATTTCTCGTAGCCTACTTTCCATCGGTGTAACTAATCTTACTTGTCATTTGCTGTTAAATTTTTATCGGTACTTGCCTTCTTGTAGTTAATGGAAACAAGCAACCAGGTTGGATCTGATGAATTAATATTTTTTTTGAATTGCCATACATCCTCAACTTTGTTAATAGTAGAAATACTACCTGATATGATATCTCCTTCATTATTCTTAACGAAGTTAATTTGCTCTGAAAGGAAATATAATGCAATAAATATTACGTTTTTTACTAGCTTTATTTCTAAGATCTTTTGTGAAACGATAGAAACAATTATAGACTCGTGTATCTCTTTACGATGCTTAATCTTATCCACAAAGCTGTTATACAAATCTTTGTCCAGAAGGGATTTTAATTGAGGTAAATTCCCTTGGTTAAAATATTTAATTATTAATTCAAAAGCTATGCTTGAACTTTCTATAAAATTGGAAATAGAGAACTCTCTGTTTTTTTGTAATATTTGTTTATAAGTAGCTTCTATTGAACTTTTGTCGTTGCTATAAATATAATCTTCGATATTTTCTACCACATCCTCTTTACTTTGACTTGCATCCAATACAACTGTTAGCTTTTTTAGGTTGAGACTGGCTGATCTTCCTAAAGAATTGTATAAGCGTGAAAAAATAAACGCCGCTAGTAAAGCATATATTACAAGCTCTATCATGGTAACTTAACCCCTTGGTATATAAAGTATCTAAATATTATTAATTATTGATAAAAATATGTTTTGCATATTAGCCTATAGTTAGGTTTGCTATTCGTTTATAAATGAATATATTATATAAGAAAGTATTAAATATCTCAACTTAATTAAAGGAGAAGTAAGAAATGTTACAACACAAAATGAAAATTCATGGTCAGTATGTCAAAGATCTTTCGTTTGAGAATCCAAATTCGCCATTCCTTCCTTCTAGTAAAGCTCACGATATTAATGTAACGGTTAATATTAATTCAGCAAAATTAGAAGGAACGGAAAGCAAAGAAGGAATAAATGAAGAAAAACCTTTTCATGAAATTAATTTGCATATAGAAGTCAAAGCGACGGTAAAAGATGAAGATATAAAAAATGGTATAGCTTTCATTTGTGAGATAAAGTATTGTGGTATTTTTTCAATAGAAAATTTGAAAGAGTTGAGTAAAGAGGAAGTAAGACAAGCTTTGTTTATTGGCGGGCCTACTTTTCTTTTTCCTTTTGCAAGAGAAGTAATTGCAAGAACTACAAGTAGTGGTGGGTTTCCTCCACTTATGCTAGATCCTATAGATTTTGAAACTATGTATCAGCAGCAAAGTCAACAACAAAAAAGTAGCGCTAGTAATTCCAATTTTAACTAATACAGGATGAACAATTCTTTAAATGCAAAGACGACTTTAAATATTGATGGAAGGTTATATAACTACTTTAACCTAAGTAACGCTGGTAAATTCTTAGGAGTAAATTTAACCAAATTGCCTTGTTCACTCAAGGTATTGCTTGAAAATTTATTGCGCAACGAAGATGGAGTAAGCGTTAAATTAGATGACATAAAGATATTAGCAAATTGCGTCAAGAAACACATTAATCACGAAATTAGCTACAAGCCAGCAAGGGTTTTGATGCAGGATTTCACAGGAGTTCCTGCTGTCGTTGACTTAGCTTCAATGCGTAATTATGTGAAGAAAAACGGAGGTAACCCAAGCAAAATAAATCCATCTGTAACTGTTGATCTTGTGATCGATCACTCTGTTCAAGTAGATAGTTATGGAAGCACTTCCGCATTCAGTAAAAATGTTGAGCTAGAAGTAAAAAGAAATTTGGAGAGATATCAATTTTTAAAGTGGGGAGAGTCGTCCTTCACAAATTTTAGAGTAGTACCACCAGGTACTGGAATTTGCCATCAAGTAAACCTTGAGTATTTAGCGCAAGTTGTGTGTAATAATGATGGGGTCATATATCCTGACACTTTAGTTGGTACTGACAGTCACACTACAATGATTAACGGGTTATCAGTCCTTGGTTGGGGTGTTGGAGGCATAGAAGCTGAGTCTGTGATGCTTGGTCAACCAATTAGTATGGTGATTCCAGAAGTAGTTGGATTTAAATTAATTGGCAGACTACCGGAAGGAGTAACTGCGACTGATTTAGTGCTGACGGTTACCAGTATCCTAAGAACAAAAGGTGTTGTTGGTAAATTTGTAGAATTTTATGGTGATGGTTTAGATTATTTATCTCTAGCAGACAGGGCCACTATAGCTAACATGGCCCCAGAGTATGGTGCAACTTGTGGGTTTTTTCCAATTGATCAGGAAACACTCGATTATTTACATTTAACAGGGCGACCAGAAGAGCTGATCAAATTAGTTGAAGTCTATTCAAAAGAGCAGGGATTGTGGCGTAGCAGTAATGAGTTAGCATTTTTTGACACACTAGAGCTTGATTTATCAAGCGTAAAGCCAGTGATGGCTGGTCCTAAAAGACCACAGGATAAGATTTTCCTTTCAGAAGTAGCGGAATCTTTTTCTACATCTTTTCCTATTAATGAGACAAACAGACCTACGTTGGAACCTATCTATGGCGATCAGCTCCAGAGTGGCAGCGTAGTGATTGCAGCAATAACAAGCTGCACTAACACCTCAAATCCAAGTGTGATGATTGCTGCAGGTCTTGTAGCTCGTAATGCAATTAAACTTGGATTAAAATCAAAGCCTTGGGTTAAAACTTCTCTTGCTCCAGGGTCACAAGTTGTGAAAGAATATTTAGAAAAGTCTGGATTACAGGTAGATCTAAATGCTTTGGGTTTTAATCTAGTTGGATATGGCTGCACAACTTGCATTGGAAATTCTGGTCCACTTAATAAGGATATAGAGGATGATATAAAAAACAAAAACTTAACTGTTGCTGCAGTTTTGTCTGGCAATCGTAACTTTGAAGGAAGAATTCATCAGTTAGTCAAAGCTAATTACTTGGCATCTCCGCCACTTATTGTTGCATATGCACTTGCAGGCACTGTGCAAATTGATTTGACAAAAGATTCAATATGCAAAGATAAGAATGGAAATGATGTCTATCTCAAAGATATATGGCCAACAAATAATGAAGTTGAGAGCTGTGTTAAAAGTGTTGTGACGCGTGAAATGTTCATACAAAAGTATAAGGATGTTTTTTCTGGTGATGAGCATTGGCAAAAGATAAAGTGTGAGAAAGGTGAAATCTATGATTGGGACGCGAAAAGCACTTATATACAAAACCCTCCCTATTTTGATAATTTATCGACTAAGAACAATGGAAGCAACATAGTTGATATAAAGAATGCGCAAATACTAGCGATGTTTGGCGATAGCGTCACTACCGACCACATTTCCCCTGCTGGGAATATTGCCTCAAATAGTCCTGCAGGCATATATTTAAAAGGTCTTGGAGTTGAATCGCAAGATTTCAATTCATATGGATCTCGCCGCGGTAACCACAACGTAATGATGCGTGGAACCTTTGCTAATATCAGAATAAGAAATAAAATGGTGAGCGCTGAGGGTGGCTATACAAAACATATTCCTTCTCAAGAAACTATGTCAATTTTTGATGCAGCAATGCAATATAAAAGAGAAGCTGTTCCATTAGTTGTCATTGCAGGAAAAGAATATGGTACAGGTTCAAGTAGGGATTGGGCAGCAAAGGGTACTGCATTACTGGGAATTAAAGCTGTGATTACAGAAAGTTTTGAACGCATACATAGGTCCAACTTGGTCGGCATGGGTGTTCTTCCACTTATATTCCAAAATGGAATAACCAGAAAGATATTTGATGGTAGTGAGATAATAAGCATAAAAGGTGAAATAGTATCAAATGGAAATCTAGAATGTATCATTAAAAGACAGGATAATTCAAAGCAATCAATACAACTCAAATGCTGTGTACAAACCGCAACTGAGATTAAATACTTAATGAGTGGTGGAGTGTTAAGCTACATACTTCTTTCGACTTAGTAAAAGTAAGTACTAGACTTCTTTTAGCTCCAGCCCTGGTCCTTTTAAATAATGATTTGTTCTATGCGAAGTTATGATATAATTTTACCTTACATATAGTAAAGGTATTTTATAGATAATTATGATTAGCTCTATACAAGAACCTAATGAACTCAGAAAACGTTTACAAGGATTTTATCGTACTGATGAAAAAAGCTGTGTACGTTATCTTGTAGAAAAAGTAGAACTTTCGGTTGATTCGAAAAACAGAATTTACAATATTGCAAAACAAGTTATTGAAAAAATCAAACACAATAAATTAAGTATTGTAGATTCCTTTATGCAGCAATATTCGCTTTCCAATGATGAAGGAATAGCATTGATGTGCCTTGCTGAATCGCTACTTAGAATACCAGATGATTACACAATAGACGAATTGATCAAAGATAAAATTACCAACCAAGAATGGAATAAACACTTGGGGCGTTCCTCTTCATTGTTTGTTAATGCTTCCACATGGAGCTTGATGATAGGTAGCAGTATATTGAGAGATAATGAAGGCGATTCGAAGTTCTATTACGCAATTTCTAAGTTACTTAAGAATTTAGGAGAACCGATCATTCGCAAAGCAGTAAAACAAGCAATGTCTATGCTTGGTAATCATTTTGTTGTTGGAGAAACCATAGAAGAAGCTTTAAGATATGCAAAACTAGATGACAATAGTAAGTTTTTATACTCTTTTGATATGCTTGGCGAAGCTGCTCACACAGCTGAAGATGCAGAAGAGTGTTTTGATTCATACATGCACTCAATAAAAGCTATAGGTGCAACTACTGAAGTGAATGATTGTTTTAAATCCCATGGAATTTCAATAAAACTTTCTGCTTTGCACCCACGTTATGAATTTGGTCAATTTGACCGAATTGCTGGTGAGATATTTACTAGGGTTTTAGAGCTCTGTCGTGAAGCAAAAAAATACAACATTTCACTATGCATAGATGCAGAAGAATCAGAAAGACTTGAGATGTCATTAGTTTTATTCGAGCAACTGCGTCTTGATGAGTCACTTTCTCAGTGGGGAGGGCTTGGCTTGGCTGTACAAGCATATCAAAAACGTGCTTTATCTGTGCTTGATTTTGTTGAGGATGTTGCTATCCGATCAAAGCATAAAATTATGGTAAGGCTTGTGAAAGGTGCATATTGGGACTCAGAAATCAAGTGTGCACAAGAGCTAGGGTTAAGTGGTTATTCAATATTTACAAGAAAAAGCTATACTGATGTATGCTACCTTGCGTGTGCACAGAAGCTTTTAAGCAAAGTAAATCACTTTTACCCATGCTTTGGAACTCATAATGCCTATACTTTTGCTACTATAATAGAGCTTGCTGACAAAGATCATCCTGGATTTGAGTTTCAGCGTTTACACGGAATGGGTGAGGATTTATATGATTATGCAATGTCAGAACTTGCAACAAGCATCAGATGTCGTATATATGCACCAGTTGGTAAACGTAGTGATTTATTACCATATATTGTTAAGCGTCTTCTTGAAAATGGAGCTAATAGTTCGTTCGTCAATCAAATAAATGATCCTAACGTTAAAATTGAAGAATTAGTCTCGGATCCATTAGAAAAAGCTAAAAGTTTAGAATATGAACCTCATCAAAACATTCCATTGCCACAAGATATTTTTGGAAAGGAAAGAAAAAACTCCTTGGGGATGGATATTAGTGATTCAATTACAGTTTCGCAATTTGCAAATGATATAAAAAAATTTAGTGAAAAGAAATGGCAAGTTGGGCCAATAATTGATGGAAAGGCACTACTTGACAGTGCTGAATTTATCGAAGTAGTGAATCCTGCACATTTGGAAAATGTAATTGGAGAAGTGTCAAGTACAACAAGCGCTCAGGCTTTAAATGCTCTTGAAATAGCACATAGTGCTTTTACTAAGTGGCAGAATATTTCATCAGAAGAGCGCGCTAAATGCCTTGAAAAAGCTGCAGATTTGCTTGAAGAAAGGATGAAAGAGTTGGTTTACATTCTGATCTTGGAAGCAGGAAAAATTTTATCCGATGCAATAGCAGAAGTAAGAGAGGCAATCGACTTTTTGCGCTATTATGCAATGATAGCAAAAAACGAACTGAATGACTGGAAAAAATTGCCAGGTCCAACAGGTGAAGATAACTTCATCTTTTTTGAGGGCAGAGGAGTTTTCTTATGCATATCACCGTGGAATTTTCAACTTGCTATCTTCATTGGGCAGGTTTCAGCTGCACTTGTAGCAGGTAATGCAGTGCTGGCAAAACCGGCAGAGCAAACGCCGATTATTGCCTATGAAGCCGTTAAGATACTACACGAAGCTGGAATACCAAAAAATGTATTACATCTTGTTCCAGGAGATGGTCGATATTTAGGTAAAATATTAGTGCCAGATAATAGAATTTCCGGTGTAGCTTTTACCGGCTCAACACAGACCGCTCAAATAATTAATAGAATGCTTGCCAGCAGAGATGGTCCTATTGTGCCACTTATCGCTGAAACTGGTGGATTAAATGCTATGATTGTTGATAGTTCTGCTCTTTTAGAGCAGGTAACTAAGGATGTTTTAATTTCTGCATTTCGCAGTGGCGGTCAACGTTGTTCTGCTCTCAGAGTGCTATTTATTCAAGAAGATATAGCAGAAAAACAGATAAAAATGATATGCAATGCAGCTCAAGAACTAAAGATAGGTGACCCAATACAACTGAGCACAGATATTGGTCCAATAATTGACAAAGCATCTATTGATATGCTCACTAAACATACGGAAAAAATATCAAGGGATGAAGATTCAAACCTTTTGTCCAAGGTACCCATGGATACAAATTCTTATGATGGTTATTTCTTTCCTCCGTACATTTATGAGATACAAAAAATTTCGCAATTAAAGCAAGAAGTGTTTGGACCTATTTTACATATCATACGTTTTAATAAGTCGAAGTTAAATGAAGTTATAAGTGATATAAACAATACAGGATATGGACTTACGTTTTCTTTGCAAAGCCGTGTACAAAGTCAGATCGATTTAATAAGCAAGAAAATATCAGTTGGAAATGTATACATCAATCGCAATCAAATAGGTGCAGCAGTTGGAACACAACCATTTGGCGGTAGAGGACTGTCAGGTACCGGACCAAAAGCTGGTGGTCCTAATTATCTGCAACGTTTTTCTATAGAAAAGGTTGTAAGTGTCAACACTACAGCATGTGGCGGTAACATTACACTTGCGTGTTTGGATTGATTTGCAATTTCTAAATTGGAAGTCCGTGCAGTTGTGTATGCAGTACTAAAACCTAAAACTCATACACTGAAAGGATAGTTGTGATTCTAAGGAGGATTAAAAGAAAGTCTTGTCTTTAATAAAAGAAAAAGGTTGCTATAATTCTGATAAAAGCACTATAAACAAAATGAATGTAAAAAATATCTTATTAGCGTTTTTAGTACAATTTATATTCGATTTGTCATTATTTGCGGCTGATCCTATTTTGCTTAATTGTATTGAAACTCCAGGGATTTATGATCTTGAAACAAGGCCAAAAAGCTTTAACTCTTCAAATAATTTAAGAAGAAAACCTGGATCTCCAAATAATGCAGCAGGAGAATTAATAAATGTAGTGGGTAGAGTTACTGATGTAAATTGCTTACCGATACAAAATGCTGTGGTTTCTATATGGCACGCAGACTCACTTGGCATGAGCTATTATGATGAAAATGTGGAGCTTGATCCAAATTTTGCTGGATCAGGAAGATTTGTAGTAAATAACCTTGGCTATTATAATTTTATTACAATAGTACCAGGTAAAATTGGTGATAGGGCTCCACACATCAACTTTTTGGTCCAACATCCAGATTTTCCAGAATTCACAACACAAATGTTTTTTGCTGATCATAATTGCGATAACTGTGATGATCTTCTTCTTGGTAATTTTATTGAGAGTGGACTTGCAAGCCTTCTGATAGCACCATTTACTTATAACACTCAGGCTATGAAGACCTACACATTTAATATAACCCTAGGTGGGCATAACAAATTTTCTGATAAAAGATAAAGCCCTTGCATATCATGGTAGTTCATAGTAGTCTTAAGCGCTATTGTACTTAAAATGTATATGAAAAATATCTTACTAATGTTTTTACTATGCTTTATGTGCAGCTTACAATTATTTGCAACGGAGATGTAAACGATGAAGATAACAATTTCTAAAGCTTTACCCGATTTTGAGACGCTAGTGGTAGGTTTGTTTGAGGGTGATAAGCTCATAACTAATGTTCTACAAGATAAGCAAGCTATAGATAACATCAAGAAATTTAGTGATTTTAATGGAGGTTTCGGTGAATTTTTCTCCGTTACTTCATCAGAGGGAAAAAATATTATAGTTGCTGGTCTTGGAATGAGAGATGAATGGGATGAAAGCAAAGGATTAAATATTGGTGGTAAAATATATTGTGAGCTAAGCAGATTAAGAATCAAGCGAGCGGCAATCTCAATCGAAGGCAATGCAGCAAATGTTGCATACGGTGCATTTTTGCGCAGTTTTAAATTTGATAAGTATAAAACCAAAAAGGATGAAAAAGTTACAGAATTAGAGGAGATTACAGTGCTAACGAAAGATGAGCAATTCAGTAGTGCTGAAAAATCATTTGAGCGTTTAAGACAAGAAGGTGAAGGCATATTTCTTGCACGTACTCTTACCATTGAACCACCTAATGTTTTATATCCAGAATCCTATGCTGATTATATAAAAACCGAGCTTACTAAGCTTGGACTTGAAATCGAAGTGCTTGGTAAGAAGCAGATGGAAGAGAAAAAAATGGGAGCATTGCTTGGGGTAGCACAGGGAAGTAGTAAAGAGCCAAAATTAGTAGTGATCAAATGGAATGGAGCTTCCAAGGAACAAAAGCCTGTAGCTTTTGTGGGTAAAGGCATAACGTTTGATACTGGTGGAGTGTCACTCAAGCCTTCGCGTGGCATGGAGTCAATGAAATATGACATGGCGGGTTCTGCTACTGTGGTTGGGGTGATGCGTACTCTAGCTGGACGAAAAGCAAAGGTAAATGCAGTTGGTGTAGTTGCACTTGCAGAAAATGCAGTGGACGGTAATGCTCAAAGACCAAGTGATGTAGTAACTTCGATGTCTGGACAGACGATAGAAGTGTTGAACACTGATGCAGAAGGAAGGCTCATACTTGCAGATGCTTTATGGTATACACAAGATAGATTTGCACCGAAATTTATGATTGACCTTGCAACTTTAACTGGTGCTATAGTGGTTGCACTGGGAAATAATGAATATGCTGGTCTTTTTTCAAATAACGATGAATTAGCGAATCATCTGATTGATGCAGGAAATGAAGTAAATGAGAAATTATGGCGATTTCCTATGAATGAAACTTATAACAAAATTATTGATTCGCCGATTGCTGATGTGAAAAATATAGCTCCTGCAGGTTCTGGTGGAGATAGTATAATGGCTGCACAGTTTCTACAGCGTTTTGTAAACTACACTTGTTGGGCACATTTAGACATTGCAGGCACTGCTTGGCACGAAAAAGGCACTGATATTTCTCCAAGAGGGGCAGTAGGTTTCGGTGTAAGGTTGCTAAATAAGTTGGTTGAGAAGTACTATGAGATTAATAATTAAGGATCTTTATATTGAGTTTATAGCTTAATTTACGGCTACATGAATGTCTATTTATAAGACGTAGAAAATGATATCATCAAAGTAACTTACATTTTCTTTTTTGGGGATTCTAAAGTTACACACTTGAGCAGCATCAAGAGAAAGTATTTTGTTCAAATGATGATTGTAATGATGGACTATTAAAACTTTAAAGCTATTTGGTATTGACGGTATATACTTAAGTGTTAGAATAAAATAGGAAGTTTTTAGGAGTTTATATGGCAGCAGGCGGAAAAGCGAAAACAGCTAGTAAAAATAACCCTACTCAGCGTAAGAAAGCAGAACAAAAAATGTATAAGGATAAACCGGTAAAGCCGGTTAGATATATAGACCGTGATTCACGTATGAACTATATGTCTGCTCAATACGATAACGGCAATCTAGTTGAAGATGAGGTAAGCGGAAATCCTATAAAGTGGGAAGCTGTATAGTAGTTGTGGTTAAAGTTACTATTAATTCTAAGGAATGTGAAGTAGAGCATGGGCTCACTATAATTCAAGCTTGTGAAGTTGTGGGCGTTGAAGTTCCGAGGTTTTGTTATCATGAGCGTTTAGCAATTGCTGGTAACTGCAGAATGTGTTTGGTTGAAGTTGAGGGTGGACCTCCAAAACCAGTAGCTTCTTGTGCAATGCCAGTTGCAGAGGATATGGTTATTCACACGAATACTCCCAAGGTAAAAAAGGCGCGTGAAGGTGTGCTTGAGTTTTTGCTAATAAATCACCCGCTTGATTGCCCAATTTGTGATCAAGGTGGTGAATGCGATTTGCAAGATATCACGATGGCTTATGGTAAAGGAATCAGCAGACTTGATGAATATAAGAGGGCTGTGCCAAAAAAACATTTTGGTCCGCTGATTGAAACTGCGATGAACAGGTGTATTCATTGCACTCGGTGTGTTAGATTTTTGTCTGATGTTGCAGGTACAAATGAACTTGGAGGAATTGGAAGGGGAGAAAATATAGAGATTAGTACTTACATAAAAAGGCATATTAGCTCTGAATTATCTGGGAATATTATAGATCTTTGCCCGGTGGGAGCTTTAACTTCAAAGCCCTATTCTTTTACAGCACGTCCATGGGAGCTATTACATTGTGAAACTATAGATGTGCTAGATGCTGTGGGAAGTAGCATTAGAGTTGATTATCGTGGCCTGGAAGTTATGCGAATATTACCAAGGCTGAGCGAAGAGGTAAATGAAGAATGGATATCAGATAAAACCCGTTTTGCCTATGATGGACTAAAAGTTCAGCGTCTTGATCGACCTTATGTAAAAAAAGATGGTAAATTAGCCCCAGTTGATTGGAATGAAGCATTAACTGTTGCTGCAAAGAAACTAAAGAGTACGAAATCAAACAAAATAGCTGCAATTGCAGGTGATTTAGCAGATTGTGAGTCTATGCTTCTACTCAAAGAAGTGATGCAGAAGCTTGGTTCGGGGAATATAGACTGCAGGCAAGATGGAGCAAAGCTTATACCAAATAATCGTGGGTCATATGTATTCAACACCACTATTGAGGGTATAGAAAATGCAGATTTATGTCTGCTTATAAATACAAATCCAAGAATAGAAGCACCAATAATTAACGCAAGATTGAGAAAGAGATATTTACAAGGTAATTTCACTATTGCAAATATTGGTCCTAATCTTGAATATCTATATAATGTTGAAAGATTAGGTGATGGTCCAAACGTTCTAAAAGAAATAGAAGAGGGAAATCATAAATTCTGTGAGTTACTGAGTGCGGCTCAGAACCCTATGCTAATTATCGGTCAAGATGCATTAATAAGAGATGATTCTGAATCAGTTTTAGCTCTAGCTGGCAAAATTGCAGAAAAATTTAACATGATCAGAGATGACTGGAATGGCTTTAACGTACTGCATAAGGCTGCAGCAAGGGTTGGTGGACTCGATATTGGATTTGTTCCTAGCAAAGGTGGAAAAGACATTAATCAGATGCTAAAACAGGCAGAAAGTGGTGAGATAGAAGTAGTTTATCTTCTTGGCGCAGATGAAATTGATATATCAAAGTTAGAAAGTACATTTGTAATTTATCAAGGCCATCATGGTGATAGTGGAGCACACATAGCAGATGTTATTCTACCTGGAGCTGCTTACACAGAGAAATATGCAACTTATGTAAATACTGAAGGGCGAGTACAGAGAACGAATTTAGCTGTTTTTCCTCCTGGTGAAGCAAAGGAAGATTGGTTGATTATAAAAAATTTATCCCAATATTTGTGTCTTTCCTTGCTATATGATAGTTTATTTGACGTGAGAAAAAAATTAGACACTGTTGGCCTACAGTTTAAAGATGCTGACCAAGTAGTAAAAAATAAATGGGTGTCGATTGCCTATGATGAGATCAAATTAAGTAATATCCCTTTCACTCTAAAAAAGTGTAATTTTTATATGACAGACTCAATAAGTCGCGCTTCAAAAATAATGGCAGATTGTACTAAAGCTTTCCATGGACACGCTGATTAATATCTTATTTGTTTTAGTACCGCTACTGCTTTCAGTTGCATATTTAGTATATTTTGAGCGCAAAGTTATTGGTGCAATTCAACTTAGACATGGTCCAAGTGTAGTAGGGCCATTTGGTTTATTGCAGCCGTTTGCAGATGCTATTAAATTGATAATTAAAGAGCCGATAATACCATTTAGAGCAAACACCATACTGTTTATTATGGCTCCAATGCTCACCTTTATTTTAGCATTAATTTCCTGGGCAGTTATACCATTTGGAGCTGAAATAATTACAGAAAATGGACAGCAGGTAATAATCCCTAAGGTAATAGCAAATATTAATGTTGGAGTGCTTTATGTGCTAGCTATATCCTCTTTGGGAATATATGGCATTATTATTGCAGGCTGGTCTAGTAATTCTAATTATGCATTTCTTGGCGCTATAAGGTCAGCTGCTCAAATGATTTCATATGAAGTTTCAATAGGTCTAATAGTTGCTACAGTTGTTATTACAACTGGCACATTAAATCTCGGAGAGATGGTGGTAGCGAAACATAATATGCCATTTTGGATTGATTTGCTACTAATGCCTATGGGAATAATATTTTTTATTTCTTTGCTTGCAGAAACTAACCGTCACCCATTTGACTTGCCAGAAGCTGAAGCAGAGCTTGTCTCTGGGTATAATGTTGAGTATTCATCAATGCCTTTTGCTCTCTTTTTCTTGGGAGAATATGCAAATATGATTTTAGCAAGCGCTATGATGACAATATTCTTTCTAGGAGGGTGGTATCCTCCATTAGAGCTTAGTTTGCTGTATAAAATTCCTAGTTTAATCTGGTTTGTTTTGAAGATAGTTGTACTTTTGTTTATATTTGTTTGGATTAGAGCTACAATACCTCGTTATCGTTATGATCAATTAATGCGTCTTGGTTGGAAAGTATTTTTGCCAATATCGGTACTTTGGGTTATACTCATTTCAGGAGTGTTGCTTTTTACTGGGAATTTGCCTGGATCCAATGTTTAATTTCCCAAATACAAGGTTAAGGCGTAGGCGCTCAGGCAAGTGGATTCGCACTTTAACAAGTGAAAGCACTTTATCAGTAAATGATTTGATTTTTCCCTTATTTGTTCATGACGGAGAAGAAACAATTGAGCCAATTTCTGGCTTACCTGATATCAAATGTTATTCAATAGATGGGCTGGTTTCCATAGCTCAGGAAGCTAAGGATTTGGGAATTAATGCTGTTGCAATTTTTCCTGTAGTTGATAGTAAACTAAAATCTGAAAACGCTGAGGAAGCGTACAATCCTGACAATTTAATCTGTAAAGCAATTTGTGCTGTAAAATCAGATGTACCGGATATTGGCATTATTGCAGACATTGCACTAGACCCATACACTACTCACGGTCATGATGGCATTTTAAAAAGCAGTAGGATAGATGTAGAAAACGACGAGACTGTGTCAGTATTATGTAAGCAAGCTCTTGTTTTAGCAAAAGCAGGATGCGATATAGTTGCTCCTTCTGATATGATGGATGGCAGGATAGGAAAAATAAGAGAAACATTGGATGATAATGACCTTCAGAATGTGTCAATATTGTCCTATGCAGTAAAGTATTGTTCTAGCTTCTATGCGCCATTCAGGAAGGTTGTCGGTTCGTGTGCGTCATCAAATTTCATTGATAAAAGTGGTTATCAAATGGATTATAGAAATGCACGCGAAGCAATCTGCGAAATCGAAATGGATATAGATGAAGGCGCAGATTTTATTATGATAAAGCCAGGTATGCCATACTTGGATGTAATAAAAACAGCAAGTGAAAAGTTTAATTTTCCAATTTTTGCTTACCAAGTAAGCGGTGAATACGCAATGATAAAAGCTGCAGCAAATAATGGCTGGCTGGATTATGACAGAGTGATTTATGAGTCTTTAATTGGTTTTAAACGTGCAGGTGCAAGTGCAATATTTACCTATGCTGCACTTGATATTGCAAAAAATTTGGTATCTACTTAGCAGTGTGGAACATCTAAATAGGTAGCTGGCCGAAATGACTTGACAAACCTTCCCACTTTCCTTATCATATCAATAAGAGTATTTATCCTTGTTTTTAATCTCTGCAGATTTAACAACAAAAATTCAGTAAAAAACTCAGGTATATATTGGCAGATTACATAAAATTATAGCGGCTGCATGTCTTTTTTATTTTTTCTACATTCAGCCAAAACACGCTTATTTTAAGTGTTAGCACATTATTACAATGCCAATTTAAATTATTATAGGGTTAAAACTCGTTACAAGGGGATTTTTTGCCTTTTTTTTATTTGGTAAATTTTTTAATATTTATAGCTAAAGCTTCAGGCCAGCGCTTCTTATTACCTGGTCTGGATTCCAGCGTCATGCGCTGGAATGACATCAACTTTTGAATTTTAGTTATGCAAGAGATCTAATGACACAAATGGGCAACTTGGATAACATTCCACTATGTCATTCCAGTACTGGAATCTAGAAAAAAAGAGCCAATCTATGGGCACTGGGATGACGATAGAAGGGGCAACGGTTATTGGTAAACTTAGATCGTTTTTAACTATTTGCCTTTTTTCTATGCAAGAAGTGTATTGATAAGTCCATTACAATTCAGTATTGTGAAAAATATAAGTCAAGTGTTAGTTAGGACATGGGGATTTTTTTTCAATTTTTGGGTAAGATGCTAGGCAAGGTTTTTCCTGCCAAAATAGTAAGCTCTTTTTTAGGAGTAGGATATTTACCGGGTTGGCAGCATTATTGGTCTTCTTTTCTAATATTATTTATTACCGACATTATATTAATGCTTACATACGGAGGTGATTTTATACTATATAAAATGCCGAATTCAGGCATAGTTGTAGCTGCTATTTTTACCAAGCTAGCAATAGTTATGTTAGTGCTTCAATTAGTTGCAATATCCATTTTTCACATTCAAGATCCTTCAGCCAGCAGTGATGAGAATATAGTAGTACAAATAGCATCAGGACAGGTGATGACTGTTGCGCTTTCGATGCCGGCAATAATGTCAATTTATTATATTGTAAGTAAATTCTATTTAAGTATATGCAAGGCAATACTTCAATGTCCATTTTGGTTTAATGATCTTATGCATTTGTTCTTTTTCTTTATAATACCTTATTTATTTTTTAATATTGTAGAAGTAATAAAACCATGGCCGATAAGTACGATACAGCTTAGTTATAACAATGCAATATCAATCACATTTGAAGGGATTTTTCATGTGTTTTATGCAGTGATTTTATTGTACTTGACTGCATTTATATTCTGCGATCTGACTATGCATGATGCGATTGTTCTAAACAAAAGCATATTTGAGTATGTAAAAGAAAGTTCAATAGCCTTGAGTGACTATTTTCATGGCACTATTAAAAAAATAAGTATAGAATAGTACTTATTTGCTTATGTATTAAGTTTAAAAGATATACAGTTTGCGTGAATCTACATGATATAATAAAGGGATTACAAGATTTTTGGGCAGATGAAGGGTGTACTATACTTCATCCATATACGTCTGAAGTTGGAGCTGGAACACTACATCCCGCAACAATCATGTCAGCAATTGATGAAAAATCAACAAAAATTGCGTATCTACAACCAGTAATAAGACCTACAGATGGGCGTTATGGCGACAACCCTAATCGCTTATATCAGCATCATCAATACCAAGTTATAATAAAACCATCTGGCAGCAATTTGCAAGATGTTTACTTAAATAGCTTAAAAGCTCTTGGTGTATCGACAAAAGAATATGATATTAAGTTTATTGAAGATGATTGGGAAAACCCAAGTGTTGGTGCATCCGGTCTTGGTTGGGAGGTTACATGCAACGGAATGGAAGTAACACAACTTACTTATATACAGCAAGTGGGAGGTATTGACTGCAGAATAATTCCTGGTGAAGTAGCATATGGGTTAGAGCGTTTAGCAATGTGCATACAGGGTGTAGATAATGTTTACGACATAATGTGGAACGATAATGGTGTAACTTATGGAGATATTTTTAAACAAAGAGAGCGAGAGTTTTCTTACCTGGCACTTGATTATTATGATACTAAAGTAGTACAACAGCAGTTTGAGGATACAGAAAAACTGTGTAAATTCCTTGTTGAAAAAGAATTGCCGATAGCAGCTTATGACCAATGTATTAAAACGAGCCATCTACTTAATATACTTGATGCAAGAGGTGTGCTTGGTGTGAATGAACGTACATCCTATATTGGTAGAGTGAGAGAGTTAACAAAAAAATGCTGTGAATTATATAGAGCAAAGTAGAATATGTTGTCACAATTATTGTTTGAATGTCTTTCAGAAGAAATTCCATCAAGAATGCAGAATTCATCTGCAGCTCAGGTTAAGAGCTATATCACTAATGCTTTTAGTAAAAATAATGTGAAATTTGCATCTATAGAAGTTTATGTGACTGCACGTCGCATTGCTCTTTTTATTGATGGCATAAGTGCTTTAGAGCTAAAAGATTCTAACAATGAAATTAAAGGACCAAGAGTTAATGCACCGAAAAGTGCTATCGAAGGTTTTTTGAGAAAAAATCGGAAAGGTGAAGAAGATTTACTCATTCGCAAAGTAAATGATGAAGATTTTTACTTCATTAAGAGAGAAAGCTGCTTATTTAACATCAACGGGTTTCTCAAAAATCAACTGGAGGAAATGCTAAAAAACTTTTCTTGGCCAAAGAGTATGAGATGGAGTGAAAGAAAAGAGAGATGGGTTAGGCCAATTAAAAATATTCTATGTATTTTAAATGACGAAATAATACCTATATCTTTTGCAGGGGTTACAGCATGCAACGTGACGTATGGTCATAGGTTTCTTTCAGGTGATGCAGTACTTACTGTTAAAACACCCAAAGACTATTTTGAATTGTTAGAAAAAAATAATGTCATTCTCCAGTTGGACAAAAGAAAGCAATTTATACTAGATCAGATTAATAAGTTTACAGAAGAGGAGAACTTACAACTTGAAAAAAATGATTATTTACTTAATGAATTGGCAGGGCTTATAGAGTGGCCAATAGTATTATTTGGTAAAGTAAAATCATCAGAATTACCGAAGGAAGTAATATTTAGTATAATTAATACGCAGCAAAAGTATCTTGCTTTAAGTGATGGACAGAAAATATCACATTTTGTTACTGTTGTAAATGTTAACAATAATGAAGTTGTCAAAGGTCATGAAAGAATATTAGAAGCACGTCTTGCTGATGCCCAGTTTTTGATATCTCAAGACAAGAAGGAAAACCTAGATTACTATGTCAAAAAATTGAGCTCTATTTCATTTCATGCTTCGCTCGGTAGCGTAGAAGAAAAAGTGAAGCGTATTATCGCTCTTTCAAAGTATATAGCGATATTTATTCCACATGCTTCATTAATTAAAGTTGAACGTGCTGCATATTTAGCAAAGGCAGATCTTGCAACGTTGATAGTGAAAGAATTTCCTGGATTGCAAGGAGTAATGAGTGGATACTACGCTTCTTATTTTCAAGAAGATAAAGAAGTAGTAGAAGCTATAACTGAGCACTATAAGCCAATTGGATCGGAGCAAGAATGTCCTAAATCTCCTACTGCGATTGCTGTAGCTATTGCAGACAAGATGGATAGTTTGGTTGGTTTAATTGCAGCAGGTGAGAAAATCTCTGGTTCGTATGATCAGTTTGGTTTGCGGAGAATGACAATTGGTATAATTAGAACAATACTTGAAAATAATTTGCATATTCCAATTAGATTGCTGATAGATAAGTCAGTATCTTTATGTTCAAGACTTCTATTGAATAAAAATATAACTCCAGTTGATAAGCCAAGTGAAAAACAAATTTCAGAACTAGTATTTAAATTCTGCTTAGAAAGGTTCAAGATTATTTTAAAAAATAGAAATATAAGGCAAGATGTTGTAGATTCAATACTATATAAAGTCGATATTAATGATCTGCTGAAAGCGGAAAAGCAAACTGTGATATTGGATCGTTATCTTAGTACAAAAGAAGGTGAACAGGTTCTAAGCACTTATAAAAGAGCCAGTAATATGATGGGCAAAGTGAGAAAAAGTGATGGCACTACTTATAATCCATCTTACAGTAAGAAGTTTTTGATTGAAAATGAGGAGATTGCGCTATCAAATTGTGCTATAGCTGCTTGTAAAAACATAAAACAAGCGATAGAAAATAACGACTTTAATACAGCGCTTGATGAACTTGCTCGTTTTGCTCCATTTATCAATCAATTTATGGACAGTGTAAAGATTAACTGTGATTCTAATGAGCTTAGAATAAACAGGTTATCTTTGCTTGCAAATGTTGTTTCTACCTTTCATTTAGTAGCAGAGTTTAACCTTATACAGGTTAAACAATTGATAAATGCTCAGGCAATATAAGGAACAAATCAAATCATCTCCACAATCCTGTGGCGTTTATAAGATGATTGGAGATAAGAGTAAGGTTTTATACATTGGTAAAGCAAAAAACTTGAAGTCGAGATTATCTGACTACCTTCAATTCGAAAACCTTTCTGAACGAATCAGAGTAATGATCTCACAGGTTATTAAGGTTGAAATATTCATCACTGAGAATGAAATCGAAGCATTGCTTCTTGAAGTACAGTTAATAAAATCGTTAAAACCATCTTATAATATTTTGCTTAGGGATGGAAAATCTTATCCTTATATAACAATTTCTAAGCATGATTATCCAAGAATAGCGAAATATAGAGGTAAGTTTAAGAAGAATGAGTTTCATTACTATGGCCCTTTTCCATCTGCTGCTGCTGTTAAGAACACTATATTATCATTGCAAAAAGCTTTTCTCTTAAGAGTATGTTCAGATCAATATTTCTCTTCAACAAAAAGACCATGTCTTGAGTATCAAGTTAAGCGCTGTTCAGCACCATGCGTAGATAAAATTACAAAAGATGATTACTGCAAATCAGTAAAACAAGCACAAGATACTCTGCTAGGAAGGAATAAAGAAGTGCAAAGACAGCTATTTTCTACAATGGAAAAGTGCAGTAGGGAGATGAACTACGAGCTTGCTGCTGTCTATAGAGATCGATTGAAATTTCTTCAGCAGATTCAAATGCAGCCAATGGATTTTTCTTTTGAAGAAGATGCAGATTTCTTTAGCGTTGTACGTGAGGCAGACTTAGCATTCATTGGTGTACTATCTTTCAGAGATAAAGGTAACTATGGAAGCATTCCTTACTTCATTGAGAATTGTAGTGATCATCCAAATGATGAAATTTTATCAACCTTTTTGGTCAATTTGTATAATCCAGTTAACACACCACCAGCGCAAATTTACGTTCCCGATTTTATTAAGGATAAGGAAATTATAGAACAAGCACTTTATGATCTTACTCAAAAATCAATAAAAGTTTTGCATGCGAAAAATAGCAAAGAACGTGATTTGTTGAATTTTATTTACAATAATTCTCAGCATAGCCTAGAGCAGAAGCTTACTGATTATAGAAATAACCTAGAAAAGCTCGAAGAGCTTAGGAAGATTTTCTCGTTACCAAATATTCCAAAGCGTATCGAGGTTTATGATAATAGCCATATATCTGGAAATCAACAAGTTGGTGTGATGATTGTTGCAGGGCAGGAAGGTTTTTTAAAAAGTGAATACAAAAAATTTACTATAAAAGAAGAAATTTCAGGTGATGACTATAAAATGATGAGAGAAGTGCTGACTAGACGTTTCTCTGGCAATATAAAAGATATAATCCCTGATTTTTTACTGATTGATGGCGGTCCAGGACATGTTTCCATAGTGCAGAATGTGTTGGAAATATTGAATATAAAAGTTCCTTTTGCTTGTATGGCAAAAGGTCATGATCGTAATGCAGGAAATGAAAGATTTTATGTGCCTAGCAGAGAAGAATTTACTCTAGCAAGTGACAGTAAGGTCATGCTTTATTTACAATTGCTGCGTAATGAAGCTCACCGTTTTGCAATAACTTCGCACAGAAAAAAACGCGATAAACAGTTTTTTGCTTCACAATTAAGTGAAATATCAGGTGTTGGCAGTAAAAGAAAGAAGGCACTCATGTCTCATTTTGGTTCGGTAGAAAATATAAGCAAAGCTTCTCTAGCTGAAATTCAAAACGTACCTGGAATTAGTAAAGGTTTAGCAGAAATCATTCTTCAACACGTGAATTCTAAGAAAGGTACTCCTAAATAGGTACTCTAAAATTAACCTTTATTTCTTCTTAATAAGACATAAAAAGCTCCTTTGCCACCATGTTTTTTTATGGCTTGCTGATAGTATAAGATCATATTTCGAACTTTTGTGTCATTCAACCACTTATTTACGCTATTCTTTATAGTGTCTATTTTATCTGTACTATTACCATGCCCCGTAATTACCAATAAGCACCTATTCCTTGCTTGATAATTTTTGATAATAAAATCTATCAATTTACAATAAGCATTATCTATACTATATCCATGCAAATCGAGTTTATCGCTTATAAAATATTTGCCACTATCGATCTTTAATTTTGTATTGTAGTCAAGACAAAATGATGAATCACCATTATCAGTATTAAGAAAATTTTCTTGTAAACTAGAGGCACCTTTATCAATCATAGATTTTATATTTACTTTGTGATCAACTTTCAAAGTAACTTTTCCACATTCTATTGGCTTAACATTTTTTTGCCAATCTAACTCATCGTCTGACATTAATTCATTAATTGAACTGCATAATTTTACAATAATATATAAACACAGTAAAATATTGCTTACTCTATAAAAATCTGATTTTTAATAATGAGATGAAGTCATTAAAAGCTAATGAAAACTGTTGGATATATGGAAAGCACACTTGTATTTCAGCATTAAGAAACAAAAATAGGCGGTGTATAGAACTGTTAGTAACAGAAAATTTCTACAGAGAATTTGAGAAAGACATTAAACAATGTGCAGATAGTAAGGGCATTAAACCTCGACTGGTAGAGAACAAAATGTTCAATGATGTTTTACCCAAAGGTGTAAATCACCAAGGAATTGCTTTAAAAGTTACTCCTATTTTTCATAGCTTAAATATTGAAGAAATAGCTGAAAACAGCTCTACTATAGTCATTTTAGATCAAATTACTGATACACACAATATAGGATCGATTTTAAGAACCTCAGCTTGTTTCAACATTGATGCACTGGTTTTACCACATCACCATTCACCTAGCGAAAATGCATCTATCGCAAAAGCAGCAAGTGGAGCACTGGATATTGTTCCTCTAATATACGTTACAAACATAGTAAAAACGATGGAGTCTTTAAAAAAGATAGGCTACTGGTGTTATGGGTTTGATTGCAATGCAAAGGAAAATATAGATGAAATAAAGAATTTTGGGCAAAAAAGAGTAATTATTTTTGGTTCTGAAGAGAAAGGAATGCGGAGATTAGTGAAAGAAAGTTGTGATTATCTTTTAAAAATTCCAATGTCAAACGTAATTGATAGTCTAAATGTTTCAAACGCAGCAGCAATAGGACTATATTCCATTTACATTAAAACAAAAATCACTGCAAATTAGTTGCAATAAAACAAGGATGTCATTCCAGCATGTGATACTGGAATGACAACAGTTGATGATATCTTGCGATGTCATTCACTAGCACTTACATTACCAATCCCAAGAAAGAGGTGAACTTGAATCTGTTGGAATCTCGAAGGATGGCTGTGACATTACTGCCTTTACAGCTTCTTGAAATCCTGCATCTTGAGCATTGACTGCAATTTTGGCACTAGCTTGAAAACTTGGGTTTTTTACTAGCTCGGTGGCTACATCTTCAGGCGTTGGTCCCAATCCTTTTGCAGTTAAGAACTCTTTTGCTATCTTTTCACTACCTTGAGCACCATATACTTTGTCGTCAGCATTATCTTGAACCCTGTCTAAAGCTTCCCCAAGTTTATTTACTAAGATTGATTGTTTGCCATCTTTAGCAGGAAGAATAACTTCTGCGAAAGCTTTTTGGTTTGCTGCATCTGTAAGGTTGGAAGCATCGATTTTAACAAAACTAGTATCTACTGTGCCTTTAGTGTAAACCTTCTTAGTATCATCAGTACCAACTGTTGCAAGAGCAGGAACTAAAACATCCACAACAGGCTGTTTTACTACTTCTTCTGCAACTTTTGTTGCAAGATCTGCAGTTTTAAGAAACGTACTCTCTGCTGTTGTTTTAGTGTAAACACCATTATCACCAGCTCCTGCTTTAAGCTTTCCTACTAGAGCATTTATAAAGTCACCATCGTCTATGAGCTGTTGTTCTGTTTTACCATTCAAATTATCACTCAACGCCATATCACACTCTCCGTTAATTATAAAAACCATAATGTGCATGAAAATAATATAAATTCCGTAAATACTAGATTTTGCATAAGATTTCCTTGAAGCTTTTTGCTTCAGAATTCTTCTCTTGTGATTCAAGTATGTAGCAGATGATGTCATCCCAGTGCTTGACACTGGGATCTCATTTTATTTTATAATTTCATCATATAAATCAGTCCAATTTGGGTTTTCCCTTTCAACTAAATCAATTTTCCACTCTCTTTTCCAGCTTTTCAAAAGTTTTTCTCTGTTCAGAGCTGAACCTACATCTTGAAATATCTCAAAGTAAACTAATTTCTGCACATTGTACTTTGATGTAAAGCCAGAAATAACTTTATTTTTATGTTCCCAAATTCGTTTAGTTAGATTTGACGTTATACCTATATACAGAGCCTTATTGTGCTTGCTTGTAAGTTATAATAACTTTTCATATCTAGTAAGTAAATTTACTAGATCCCAGTGTCAAGCACTGGGATGACAGAAGAGAGAACTGGGGTAACATCGAATTGAATGACAAGAAGAGGGCAGGGCCCTCCTTGTATATTATATATAGGCTGAGTTATGATCGTGATAAACGTGATCGCTTGTGCAGTCGAACATTTTCACAAAACCATTCTCTAGATAGAGATTATATTCATGATGTTGATCTAATAACTCAAAGTTATCTTGTGTTTCTAAGCTGAAGTGACTTGAATCTGATAGCAATTCGTAATTTGGATTATCTATTTTACTAATGCTGCTTATTACTTTGCCATTACCATTTGATATAGCCAAACTATAACTATCACCATCCTTCATTATTTTGATGGATACCTTATCTTCAGGTAACACTATAAGCTTTTTCGTGTCACTATCGTGAATTAGAAATTTGCCATCTTTAAAGTAATACTTGTCTTCCGGCAAAGCACCAATCTTATAATCCGATGTATGCAGTTTGTTCCAAAAATCTAACACAGATTGCTTATCTGCTCCTTCTGATCTATTATACAAGGCTTTCACATCATTATAATCTATGATTACATTTGCCTTATGCTTTCCTTCTACATCTCTATCATAGCTCTTTTCTATTTTCAAGATTGTGTCTTTCAACACTACCTGCTCTTTCTCCTCCACTGAAGATGACCTTTTTGCCCTTGTTGGAATTTGTGGTTGATCAGACTGTATTTCACTATTGTCGTTTGATACA
This sequence comes from Wolbachia endosymbiont of Encarsia formosa, assembly GCF_039540065.1. Lineage (NCBI taxonomy): Bacteria > Pseudomonadati > Pseudomonadota > Alphaproteobacteria > Rickettsiales > Anaplasmataceae > Wolbachia > Wolbachia endosymbiont of Encarsia formosa. The sequence goes on from NZ_CP154278.1 coordinate 728,523, forward strand.
GTTCTCTCTTCAGCAACAACATTAGTAGTACTATGAACTTCTGTCTTAGTTTCACTTACTTGCCCTTTTGGACTTTCGGTTTGTTTCTCTTTTGTGAATATTCTCTGATAGTCAGTGTAGCCTCTATTAGTGTCACCGATATCTCCATCACCTTGATCAAAAGTTATTTTTTTACTTCCATTTCCCATATCCTCAATTTCAACTTGAGGAGAAACAGATGATAGGAAATCGTTATAACTGTAGTTATAATCAGCAGAAAAGAATATTTTTCCTTTGAAGTTATGGAAGTTATTAGATAACATTCCAATTTCTTCATCAGTATCACCATCAAATAGTTTTACTTTAGTGAAATATCTTTGATTGTTGATTCTCACTATTTCACCACTCGAGTTTCTTTGTATCTGATAATCATTTGGATCATGTTTAATGGTAAAAAGTTTACCAGGGGCATATTTTTCTAAGTTTATAAGGCCCACATTTATATGTTTATGAGAATAATCTCTCTTTTCATATTCATGTGCAAATACTGGGTCAATATATTTGTATTCGTCTGGTATGCTACTATATTCTCTTCCTTCAGAATCAGATGGTGCTAATTTATATTGTCGATCTTTTTCCACCAATTTTAGGTGAGTAACATTGCCTGGCAATTGAAACCTTACGTTTTTTCCATGATCATGAATGAGCAAGTTACTTTCATTTATAACTTCACCTCTTTCATTTTTTATTTCTTCAGTAATATAGAAACCCATATTTTTGAATGCATGTAGATTTTCGCCTCCTTGCTTTACAACCGCTTCGTATACATCGTCGTCTGTTCTATCAGTCCCTTTATCATCCAATAATGTTCCTTTTTCTACGATTACGCCGCTTTCTCTTTGCTCATCAGAATATTGAGCATGCTTTGAATCCTGATGATTTAGAATTTTGGTCCCTCTAAGAAGAAGAGAATCTAAATCTTTTTGAATGTGTCCAGTGCTAGGATGCAACAATTCATTTTCATGTAAATGTGCTTCATCAAAGTATTCATCACGTTCAACTGTTCTACCGTCTATTAAAGAAGCTTTATAATGACCATTTTCTTTTGTAATAGCCATATAAGCACCACCGTCATATTGAGTATTCAAGTTGTGCAATATGTCCTCAAAAACAAAAGTTTCTTTAGTTTGGCCTTCAATTTGCTTAAAAAATCCTGACTCGCTTGACAATTCTCCAAGCTTTGTATTTCCGTCATATATAGACAGTGCACCCATATCCCCGTGACCAAGAGCTTTGATAGAGAAGATCTTGCCTTCTTGTGGATCAATTGTACCTCTGATCAAGTTTGTATCGATATTGACCATTTCTTCTAACATCTTTTCTACGTCAATGTTCTGAGTTTATTTTACTTGTTTCAAGCCAGCGTTTATGGTTTTATCAAGCAAATCATCTTTCAGTTGTGTATATTTGTCCTGTGTAGCATTATATAATCTCTTATCTTCATTATGATAATTAGTGCTGGCTGAATTGCATTTTTCTACAAATTTCTCATAAGAGATCTCTACTCTTTTGTATTGTTCGTATGCATCATGACGCTGTGTTTCTTCCTGTTCACGCAGGCTTTTCAACATATCATTATATTTTATATCCTTCTGCTTATCTAAGTCTTCTTTCCCATCATAGTAAGATTTTCTAAGATCTTCACCATGTTTTGATAATATCCTCAAAGCTTGCATTTTATACTCTTGACTATTTTGATATTCATTACCTTGTTGATCAGAGTAAGTCAGCTTAACCTGCCCATCAGTAGTTTTTACTGCCTTTAAGAAATGATATTCCTTTGATATATCTAGGGTATCATTTGTTGCCCTATTAACAGCACGAGCATAATCGTAAAATGACACATGCTCTACAGCAGAGAAACTTCCAACGTTTTCTCCATCTATTTTTTCTATATTTGCTTTATAATACGATACATCTTTAATTTCTCCACCCACTATTTCTTGACCAGTTGCTATAAAATCTCCTTTTGTAACTTGCAAAGCGTTGAGATGTTCCATTGCAGTTTCTGTATCATTCTCAGCAAGCCAACTTTTGAAGTCAGCATCATGTCCTTTTATGTCTTTCAAGAAACTTTTTGATTCATCTGATTTACCTTGAAGTAAAGCATCTAGGTAGTCTCTTAATAAACTAGGATCTTTTTCCTGTAAGTACATTATCAACGCATGACCAGTTTTATACACTAAACTGTTTTCTTCACCATTGGCTGAGTATTGTAAATTTAAAATTCCACCTAGATCCAAATTTGCGGCTTCAGTTTTATCAATGCTTGACCCTTGAGCATTAAACTTGTGATATGAATGATGTTCAAAGTAATCTTCAATTCCCTCCATTAATAATGTAGGTAGAGATTTTCCTCATGTAGCCAAGTAAGTTAAACCATGTGCAAATTCATGCTGAAGGTTATGAACGCCACCTTGCTGATAGACATAAATCTCAGCAAAAACATCAGCTTCTCCTTTGTAGTAACATTTACCACCCTCATCTCCAAGGTAAGAACCAAAACGTTCGCTTCCGCCAAGATGAGTGTAATCAGCCTTATCATAAAACACATAAATTTTGAACGTTTGTTCTGAGCTACCAGGCTCCAACTTAAATGCATCTTTAAAATTAGTAGCTGTTTCTCTTATTTCACTTTCAATTTTAGCAACTTTACTTGCTCTTAAATCGTGAGAATAAACCTCTACTTTAATATTTAAATCTTTAACTTCTATAACATGCTTATCGTTAAAATATTCTTCTTTAGTTATATTTTTGTTTACTTGTTGATTGATTGTCATTACTTTAACCCCTAATTTATTAGTCTTTACAATATCAAGCATAAAGTGACTCATCTGAAAAAAACGTAAATTCTCATATTGGTATAATTTATATCTTAATAAAAAAAGTATAGATAGTTAACTTAATATGCAACATTTAGAATGTGGCTAAAATTCTATAGCTAACCTCAAGCAGCCGCTAAGAGCATGTCTGCAAACTATATAGGAAGCAGTGAATAATGTCATTTCAGTAAAAACTGTATGAACATTTTAGCTAATTTACATAGCGAAAGGTGTTACCCCAGTATCATAACACCGGGGTAACGATAAAGAAGAAAGTAGCTATATGCTCTGTCCTGGTATATTTGGTTGTTCAGTATCAACATCTTCCAATTTTGTAAAAACAGTTCTTGACAATGCAGCACCAGCTCCACCCCCAATTGCAGTTGCAGCTAAAGTTATAAGGCCAGATTTCAATGATTCTTTATGAGTATTAAAGATGATGTAAGAAATCGATGTACATAATCCTGCAATAACTCCTGATAATACAATATTTTTTGTACTAATTGACCTGCATACTTTTTTTAAATTATCTGCAATTGGCGCTAACTTCTGTCTTGCTTCAGAATTATCTGACATTGTCTCCAGTATTTCTGATGAATAATTTACAGCTGGCATGGATAGCAATCCTACAAGTGTTGCTGTAACAATTGTACCTATTTTTGATTCTCCAAGACGAGTTTTTAAGGTTATTGCCGTAGATATTGAAAGTATTACTGAGGACATAAGAATTATTTGATTTTTATTTTCTTGATGTCTTTTCTCTGACTCTTGTTGTTCCCATGATGAGTGCCCATCATAAGTTTGTTGACTAGGATCATCTACATTATCGTACTGGCTTTTTTTTGCTGGATCAGATAATACTTTGAATGCTACTGATATCTTTTTGAACTTTTCCTCGCTCTCTTTAAATTTTTTTTTCAGTTGAATTAGTTGATCTCTTTCTACTTCTGAAAGGTCCGTCTTTGCTTTTAACATATTGAGATCTGTTTTTTTAGGAAATTTATCTAGATGAAGCTTAAGTGCTAATTTTCGATATGCTTTTTTTATCTCGTCTTGAGTAGCATTTCTTTCTACTTCTAATACTTTATAATGATCAATCATTTATTCCTCTACTATTTTGAAACATTTTTCATTACATCACCAATACTACATCTTTATGAAAGCACGGTACTGCAATATAAATGTGTAGCAAATATTATAATAAGTATCAAGATTTTAATAAATTGAGTAAAAATTTGTAAAAAATACTAAACCCTGTAGCGTTACAAGAGACTTGTTTATTTACCTTCTTAAAATTGCAAAAAATACCCACCTTTGTAAGAGCAAGCCGCATAAATACATGGTTGTAAAAATAGAAGCTTCAAATTGCTGCAACAAAGTCAGGTAAATTAGTTCGTATATAAATATGACAAAAGTAGGCTAATATAGATATTTTCACGATATACTAAATTTTCCTACCATTTCCAAATAAATTACATTAACTTGGACATTAATGAAAGTGTATATTTATATAAACAGCTTCTTGTTTATAAAATCAGAAATAACTTAGACGGATTTAAGATAGCACTATTACAGTTTACATTAGATCTTAATGACTCTTTTTTACGTTCAATTGTTTTACTATCAGGAGGTAACTTACATGTCGTTGATCACCTTATATCACGCCATTTTTGATGCTTTCAACACTTATGGAAGTTTGTCAAGGAATTTCATCCAGCAAAAAGCAAATTGACTTTCATTTCACTGAAGCACTATACTAAAGCTACGATGGGTAATTAGCTCAGTTGGTAGAGCACTTGCTTGACGTGCAAGGGGTCGCTGGTTCGAGCCCAGTGTTACCCACGATTTTTGCTCATAAAAAGATTTTATATGACAGCAGTGCACAATGGCAAACACTCAATAGCAGAGTCCAAGCGCTTAATTTATTCCATAATAATAGTTGCAATAACAATGGTTATGGAGATAGCAGGTGGAATAATTTCACACTCGCTTGCTCTATTATCAGATGCAGGGCATATGCTTACTGATCTTTTTGCCTTAGTTTTAAGCTGGATAGCGCACAAATTTTCAGCTAAGAAATCTGATTCACAGAGATCATATGGGTATCATAGGTTACAGATAATAGCAGCATTTGTTAATGGTTTAACTCTATTTTTCATTGCAGCGGTCATTATAATTGAATCAATAAAGAGATTCATTTGTCCAGTCAATGTGGAATGGAAAATAATGCTAATAATTGCCACACTTGGCCTAATCTCTAACATTATAGTCTTTTTTATATTACATAGTAAATGCGAAAGTAATATAAACATAAAAAGTGCTGTATTGCATGTTATCGGAGATATTTTAGGTTCTGTAGCTGCTATACTTGCATCCATAATTATCATGTTTACCGGATGGCAAATAGTGGACCCTATTTTGTCAGTATTTGTCAGTGTAATAATCTTAAACAGTGGATATAAAATTCTCAAGAATTCTTGCCATATACTCCTTGAAGGTACACCTGAGAGTGTATCTGCTGAGGAGATAAAAAGTGAGATTGTATCTAAGTTACCTGAAGTGATAGATGTGCATCATATACATGCATGGTCACTATCTGATAATTATTTTATACTTACTATGCATGCCAAGATAAAGCAAAATGGGCAACATACTAATATTATGTATGAGATAAAAAAAATACTATTAAATAGATTTGAAATTGCACACTCTACAGTTGAAATTGAATACGATGAGTGCGTAGACAGTAAGATACTTAAGCATTGACATTTATAGGCTATTTGTTATTACTAAAATATAATAATATTAGAGGGTAGGCTATGATAGGTATTTCCCAAATACAACTTCCTGCAAAAGACTCTTACAAGTTAAAGACAGCAGGTTACTTTGCAGCTTTTGTTTCTTTAAGCATTTTAGTTAATCCGGCCAATGTCTTTTTATCTTTCGCCACAGTATTTTTTAGATCTGAAATAAAAACTTTTTATGTTCATAAGGATATAAAATATGCAAAACAGGAAAAAATAAGTAAAAAAGAATATTGGGAAATATTTTTTAAGAATAATAAAATTAAGACAGCATCTTTCCTTTTATTTTTTGCTTCCGTAACATACCTAACCTTTACGACTACTTTCCTGCTCATTTCGTTACTTGCAACAATACCACTTGCAATGGTTTTAATTCTATTACAAAGTGAATTAAGGCCAAGGGATTTTAATCCATTTACGCTACTCAAAGCTGCTATAAATTTCTTTTTAGAAGGCATAAAAGAAAATACTCGAAGTATGGTAAATAGATTTGATTATACTTATGAGCATTTACTGCCCCATCAATTGAATGATGATATTAATAATAATATTGATAAGCTATTGTATAAGTATGGTGGGGTACCAGAAGACGCTATTAATAATGAAGAACTTAGAGAATTTATTGAATATATAAATTATTTATATATTCTTGATGGCCAACCATTTAGTAATGAGAATAAGGGAAAATTAGTAATGTTTTTGCAAGATTTTTGCAAAGGTAATGAGAAACATAGATCTGGTTTCACTGGTGGACAAATTCTTCTGTTAGTTCTTAGAGCCTGCAATGATGGAGATGGAGAAGCTGTAAAAAATAAAAAAGACGCGTTGATTGCAAATTTACTAGATAGCCAAACTTTCTCTAGAAAAGAACGAATTCCTAACACATGTTTTACTGGTGTTATCTACAGAATGTTAAGTACATTAGAGGGTATTCATTCCGATCCAGAGATTAAATTTACACCACCTAGACAAATTCTCCTTACAGAAGCAGAAAATGAAGCACGTAAGTTTATGTTAGACAGGCTAAAAAATAAGAAGAACAGTAAAGAAATTCTTAGGGCTTGGCATAACGCCCAAAATAATTATTAAGATGATAAAAGTCAAAAAATAGTTGATGATTTTATTGCAGAAGTAAGTATTTCCTTAATGAGAAATTTACTGAGTTTTACTTCTCAATATAGTGAACAAATTGTGCTGACGTTAATGAAAAATATTAACTCTGTAAAGTTAAATAAATTAGAGCACTTTGCGCTGTATCAGCACATAACAAGTAAACTACAGGGGGATGGTTTAGACGATCAACTCGAAAACATCAAAGGAAAAGTCTTTTTGGAGCTTTTAAACCAAAATTTACTTAGAACAGATTTTTTTCTCAAGGACTCATCTTTAACTGAAGCTAAGAGAATAGCTAGCAAAATAATAAAAGAAGAAGTAAAAGAATTAAAATTGAAAGCCAAGAAGACTATTAAGGTTCAAGTGGCCAGAATGTTAGATAGTTTAAGAACGTTACCACGAGAGAAAAGGTGTTATAGGGTATACACGGAACTGAGTAAAAATAGCAGAGACGATAAAGAAGAAATAAAGAAAATTCTGCAAGAAAAACTAGCAACAACAGAAGCAGTGATAAATAACATGTTAAAAAAAGAAGCTTCACACAGGCTAGAGATAGAGATTGAAGATATTTATAATCAAAATAAGCGAAATGTAACCACACTTTATGAAAAAATACAAGAAGTGAAGCAAAGATTCATTGAAGATGAATTTTTAATACCTCAAGAAGTAGAGAGTATAACAAGAGTAAAAATTACAATCTTAAATAAAGAAGATAAAATAATACCATCAAGCAGTTTATCTAGTAGTTTAAGTGTCAGTGATTTTACATCTCATCGCTTATAAAAACTTATGCTCTCTGCCTTGCAGAAGATTTGCAATGTTTCTATAGTGCTTTAAGAAAATTAATATTGCTACAGTGAGTAGTATAAGGAATAACTCCTTTTGAAAAAAGAAAGATGCTATAACAGCTGCTGCAGTAGCAGCCAAGGAAGCAAGAGAGGAGTACCGAAAGATAAAAAATACTATTAGCCAGAAAAATACAAATGCTAATGCTATCGAAATGTTAAGTGCTATCAAAACTCCCAAAGTTGTTGCAACCCCCTTTCCTCCATTGAAGCTTAGCCAAATAGGAAACATATGCCCTAGAACTGCTAAAATTGCAGATACATATATATAAAAATCGTTATTATCACAAAATTGTTGTGCTGTATAAACCGCGACAAATCCTTTCAAAGAGTCTAAAAATAATGCGAGGACAGCAAGTCTCTTATTTCCTGTTCTTGCAACATTTGTAGCACCAATGTTTCCTGAACCTACTTCTCTTAAATTTATACCATTTATTTTTGCAATAATTAAGCTAAACGGTATTGAACCTAGTATGTAGGATAATATAAGAATTATATATTTCTCCATTATTCTAGCATCCTCTCTCTTGTCATCCCAGTGCGTGACACTGGGATCCAGCGAACTTTATTCGCAAACGAATCTAGTAGATAAATATAAAATTTTACATTAAAATATAACACTATGGTGGAACTATATGCAAAATAGATCCCAGTGTCACGCACTGGGATGACAAAAGGGAATTTTGCTATGAAAAGAAGATGGCACTGGAATGACATCTGTTGTTGTACCTTCATATGCCAGAATTTAATTAATTTTATTATTCCTTAGCCTTTTTAGATAACATTGGACTTCATTGTTAATCTGATTGCTAAACAGTATAAGTGCTGTCATATTGATGAGTGCTAAACAAGAGAATAAAGCCCCACCAATATTAGCAATAGCCATTATATCTTTAGACAAACCTGACAAAAATGAAACTACTACCACCGCTATACGATATATTACTACACTTTTTACACCAAACAAATACAGCCATCCCATTTCACAACAATATACAAATGAAATTACTGAGGAAAACGCAAACAAAGGCGCAGCGATGGTTAAAAGTATAGGAAACCAAGAAGAAACTGTTTCAAATGCTTTTTGGGTGATCAATATTCCCTCGCCAATGCCGGTATGGTATGCACCTGTTATTACTATTGTTATTCCTGTCAAGCAACAAATTAACATTGTATCAAAGCATGGTTCTATCATCGCAACCAGCCCAGTTCTAACTGGCTCCTCATCTTTAGCTACCGCATGAGTGATTGCAGCAGAACCAACACCTGCTTCACTGGCAAAAATTGCCCTTTGAATCCCAGCAACAAATGCTCCTACCGTTCCTCCACCAACGGCATTGAAGTCTATCATACTGGAAAACAATATTTTTAATGTATTGCCAAAATTGTGAATATTGAATGCAATGATTGTGATACAACTCAAAATATATATTAGTGACATGATAGGCACTAGTGCAGAAGATACTCTAGCTATTCTTCTAATTCCACCGATAATTACCAGAGCAAGTAACGTAGAAATTATGGAAGAGAGAAACCAAGGATGACCATCTATCCAATTTGAATAACCAGATAATATTGAAACCATTTGGTTAGTTTGAAATGCTACACTTCCACCAAGACCTGACAATACAAAAAACACTGCATATATTGCAGCTATTACAATACCAAGCTTCTTAAATCCAAATTCCTCTAGTCCATTTCTTATATATTGAAAGGGACCACTGAATAACTGCTCCTGGCCTTCTGTTCTGTGTCTGAATGCTAAAGTTACTTCAGCAAACTTTGCAGACATACCAAAAAAGCCTGTGATCATCATCCAAGGTACCGCTCCTGGCCCTCCGATTGAAATTGCAATTGCAACACCAGCAACAGTTCCAAGACCTACTGTGCTTGATAGCGCGGTTACAAATGCCTGAAAATGCGTAATGTGACCATCATGATGATCTGTGTCATATTTTCCACATAAAATAGCGAACGCATGCTTAAACATCCTTATGTTGAGAAATCTAAAACGTAGTGTTAGAAATATATAACCAAAGGCCAATAAAAGAATTATAAATGGTACGTGAAAGATCTTGAAAAACAACACTTCATTCATGAAGTTGCTTACTCCATTTAATGCAGTGTCATAACTTTTATGAAAAACTGAAGCAGCGTATACATCATTAAATGGTAGGCAAAATAACACTATATAAAGCATTCTATAAATCATGTTTAATACCTTTTGTAATAAGAATCTATTGTATTTAAGACTTCCCTTCTCAGTAGATATATCGCAACAGCATTTGGAATCATAAGGCACATAAACAGGCTATCACCTAAATAAGATATAAATTCTATATTTTTTGATATACAGCTTATATACACTGAACCCACTATAAAAAACTGAAACAATATCAGTACTTTTTTGTTACCAAATAAGTACACTAGGGCAACTTCACAGTAGTAATAGTAAGCTATTATTGTGGAAAATGCAAAGGAAAACATTATCAGCGGAAGAGCTAGCTTGCTAAATAAAGGTAAGGCTGTTGAAAATGCTGAGATAACTAACGTAATATCACCTACGGTATTAGTGATATGCATATCGGTGATAATTATCACAATACCAGTCAAAAATGAGACTAATATTGTGTCTACAAATGGTGCAATCATTGCAACACTTCCAACTTTAACTGGGTCTTTCTCTTTTACAATAGAATGTGCTATAGCTGCTGTTCCAGTACCTGCTTCATTAGCAAACACTGACCTTCTTACCCCTGCTATTAATCCACTCAATACTCCACCTCCTATAGCTGATTTGTTAAAGATATCTTGAAATATTATAGATAGAGCATTCAGTAGATTATTTCCGTTTACACAGATTAAATATATACACATGCCTATATATAACATTATCATGATCGGCCCTAAACCTGTTGCAACTAAAGCAATTCGCTTTATTCCTCCCAGTATTACAATTAATACAAATAGCGAGATAATAACAGATGTGTTGTATTCAAATAAGTTACTTGACAACGCTGCAATTTGATTTGCCTGAAATGGTATGCCGCCTAGAATCATTGCAACAAGCAGCATAACTGCGTAGATAAATGCAAGGAATTTGCCAGTCTTCATAAATTCAATCTTTGCAAGTCCATGTTCCATATAATAAAAAGCCCCACCAGTTGTGTTTTCAGAGCGATGAGTAAATGCAAGCACTACTTCAGCAAATTTTATTGACATGCCAAGTACTCCGGTAATTATCATCCAAAAAACTGCACTTGGCCCCCCTATTGTAATAGCTATTGCAACTCCTGATATTGTTCCAAGACCAACTGTTCCTGAAATTACCGTTGCAAATGCCTGAATGTGGGTGATTATGCCGTTATTATTATGGCTCTCTAGGTTGAATAGTGTTTGTATCCCATATTTGAACAACCTAAAGTTAATAAATTTGAATCGAATCGTACAAAAAACCCCAGTTGCAATTACCCAAATAATTATAAATGGTATGTTGAATATCTTTATATATAAAAAAGAGTTTAATAGATCAGTTGCTTTTACAATCATGCTGCTCACTACTTTTATATAGCTAATGAGTTTTATATGTGTAGTATATATAAAGTCCAGTGCTTATTGGAATAGTAAGTATATACAATGCGCCTAAAATTGGTAGTGTTATCCAGGGCTTGCTTATAAACAGTATGATCAATATTCCAAAAAACGACACAAATATATAGGATAGGCTTCTAGGAACATAAATGTACTTTGCAGAGAAAGTTGGAATATGACTTATCGAAAAAAATGAAATGGCCAAAAAGTAACAAGCTGTATTCTTTACGTTAAAAAATTGCTCTATAAGAAGTAAGTATTCACTCTCATGAGATTGAAAGGTAATAATTATTGGTAACAGAGCAAGTAAAGCGCATACAGGAGCTGGAACGCCGGAAAAGAAAAATTTTTTCCAGTATAATTGCTCTAAATGTAGCGAAACATTGAATCTTGCAAGTCTTATTGATATGCAGATTACATATATCATTACTAAAATCCATCCTACAACTTTAATTTCCTTTAATTTCCAAAAATATAAAAGAAAAGCAGGTGCTGAACCAAAATTTAGAAAATCTGCAAAAGAATCAAGCTGTGCTCCAAAATCGCTAGTTGATTTTAGAATTCTTGCTATTCTGCCATCCATTCCATCTATTATTGCTGCAATGATAATAAAAATTGCTGAAAATTCCCATTGTTCATTAAATGTGAATTTAAGTGAAGTAAGGCCAGCACATAAACCCAGTAAAGTTATAAAATTTGGAAATAACTTGGTAATAGGTAATGATTTACCGTTACTTTCATCGTTATTCATACAATGTCAAAGGTAAGCTTCTCTTGTTTATTTAAATCTGCTATAACTGTCTCACCGCCAATAACAGTTTGTCCTTCTGAAACTCTTACTTCTATACCAATAGGAATATAAATATTTACTCTGCTACCAAATCTTATAATTCCAAATCTTTCACCTGCTTTTACGCTCTGAGATGTCCTCAAATTACAAACAATGCGTCGTGCAATAAATCCAGCTATTTGCTCTACAATGATTTCTTTTCCCTTCTCATATTCAATCGCAATAACCTGCTTTTCATTCTCATTACTAGACCTATTGCTTATTGCGGAAACAAACTTGCCTTTTTTATAACTCATTTCCTTTATTGTACCAGATATTGGTATACGATTAACGTGGACATTCAAAACACTTAGAAATATGCTAACAAGCGTAAACTTCTTTTCTTCTTCATTCTCTTCTGATAAAGAGTAACTAACTTCTTCTATCTTTGAAATTACACCATCAGCAGGGCTTAATATAAAGTCCTTATTGTTTGGTACAGCTCTTGCTGGATCACGAAAGAAATAAGTACATAGTAGTGTTGGTAATAAGCAAGTAATGCCAGTCCCCCAAGATATAGAAAATGCTATACACGTTACTATAAAGGAAACAATTATAAATAAATAACCTTCTCTGTTTATATTAGGCAAACCAAAGCACATAATTTATTCTCGATAATTCATTATTAATAATTTATCATTTATCATTTCTCATGAAAAGCTTTTTTTCACTGCTTCATTTTTGGAATGCTTATATAATCATTGATGGGTATTAAATTTTTAATAAAAATTAAAGATTTTTAGCTGTTGTTAATATTATTTTAATAAAAAATTAATAACAATTCTTAATAATATATGAATTGTTGTGTTCTTAATTTCGTATGACAGGGGAAATAGAAAAAGATGAATCTCCTTCTCTAAGAGATGTAATTCAGGGAGGTGATATTGAAGCTACAGAGCTGCTAATAAAGTTTGGTGCAAATGTCAATGATAATTATGAACGTAATCTTACACCACTACATATTGCTATCGGGTATAAGCAGTTTGAAATAGCGAAATTGCTGATAAATAACGGAGCAAACGTTAACGCAAAAACTGAAAATCATGGCAAAGATGACTTAACACCAATGCACCTTGCAATTTTTGCAAACATGCCAGAGTTTATAGAATTGCTAGCTAGCAATGGTGCGTCAATTGATGAAAGAGAAAGCACTGAAGGACATACGCCTTTTCACCTTGCTGCTTTATATGGGAATAAAAGTGTAATACAAGCCTTAGTTGATAAGGGACAGAATATTGAAGATATTGATAATAATAGGCGTACAGCTTTATTTTTAGCTATTAGGCAATGCACTGGAGCAGAGGATGATAGCAGAATAGAAGTTATCGAGTATTTGATAAATAAACTCAAAGCAGACATAACGAAAAAAGATAATAATAACAACACAATACTTTTTCCTGCTGCTAATAATTGTCCTGGAAAGGTAGTAAAACTCATTATTAAACAATATGTAGAAATTTTTGGTAGAGATAAGCTAAAAGATTTTATCAATCACAAAAATAATGCTGGAATGGATGATTTGGATATTGCGCTCAACAGTGAAAATGAAGAAGCCATTGAAGTACTTAGATCATATGGAGCAGATATCGAGAATAAAGTAACTCCCAAGATTACTGTAGAAAAACCAAATAGTACCTTAGATGGAGCAGAAAGTGTAGAAGTGGTATCCTCAATCAAGCAAAAATAAAAGCAGCTCTAAATTTCTTGCTTTCTTTACATTCTTTCTATAGCATTGTATATTAATGTTAGAAAGGGATGTTTGGTATGTTTCCAGGTCAAAATAATAATCAACAGCAGAATAGAAATAGAGTACAGGCTTTAATAGAAAGAATGCAAAATGCTTACAACAACACTAATAAAATTAAAAGATTCATTAATATAGTTTTATTAGTAAGTATGATTCCTTCATTTCTTCTTCTTGTACAGCTCTCTTTATATTTATCATTATTAAATTATTTTTTCAAACCAAGGGAAAATGAAAAGAGATTATCAGCATGGCCAAAAAATGTTATTAGAATAACATTAAGCATTTTTTTTATTATACACATTATTAATTCCTGTGTGTTTTTGGTACTGCCTATATTGTGCTTATGGTTGCTAAACAAATCACTCATTGAAGAAATACAGCAGTTTAACTATTTAATACAACAAATTCCAGAGGAAGAAAGGCATGTTTTCTTTCAAGATTTAGCAACTATTCCTTTTATGGCACAAACTACTCATGACCCAAGTGCAGTTGCTAGTATAAACTTGAGTGTTGATAGACTCATAGAAAAGTATAAAGAGAATTTAAGCAAAGATGAATTCTATGTACAGCTAAATAGAGGCAACACAACCGAAATTGAAGAGTACATCAAACAGTCAAATGAATTTACAGAAGGCGATAAATCTCATGCACTTGAATGCTTAAGATTTATCAATAGAACAGGAGATAATTTTAAATACAACCATAGTAAGTTAACACTAAAACAGGCAGCTATTTTATGTTGGAAAGCCTGCAATGATAGAAATACAGGGACAGAAAATCAAAGAACTCATTTGAATGATGAAGACATAAAAAACAGAAAAGATATGTTTTTAAAAGGTCTTGTAGACGCTGCAACAACTTACGGTAATCAAGGTCAAAGTTGTGCAGGTGGAACATACAATAAATTATTTGAGTTTTTATCTGGTTTACATCCATCAGTGGTTATTACACTCGATGGAGAAGAGGCTAGAGCAATGATAAAAGAAACGATCACACAAAAATTACCTGAAATGGCCAGAGCCAATTTCACCAATTTCTCTGGAACAGAACAAGAAAGGATCCGTAGCGAGTTACCAGAGTTATCATCTGAAACAGTAAGGTATATTATGACTACGCATTCAGCTCTTGAGAGAAGGTGTCAAGAGTTCAGCAATAGATTAAACAATGATAAAAAGAATGAAATATTAGAAGAGTGTATGAGCAACTTATCCTGTGTTGAGCTAGAAAGTCCAATTGAAAGAAGAAGGTAAATTGTATTTGATTGTAGCCATTTATCTTAAAATATGAAGCAGAGTTTTGGATTATTTAAACTTAAGTTTATGTATTGAAATAACATGTAAAACCACTTCGTGTAGGTGATGTATTATATTTTATCTACATGTCAAGGATCCTTCTTTCAACTTAAAGATGTTGCTAATCAGCACATACAAATGTAATATTAATTAATATTTATAAATAAATCAATTCCATGGAAAGTAACTACAACGCTGACGCAATAAAAATCCTAAGAGGTCTTGATGCTGTGAGAAAGCGTCCAGGTATGTATATTGGTGACACTGATGATGGATCGGGCCTGCATCATATGGTGTATGAGGTTGTTGATAATGCGATAGATGAGTCTTTAGCTGGATATTGCAGTAGGATTGAAGTTAGCATAAATGAAGATGGCTCAGTATCTGTAACCGATAACGGTCGTGGCATTCCAACTGATATTCATGCAGAGGAAGGAATATCAGCAGCAGAAGTAATAATGACCCAACTACATGCAGGAGGTAAATTTGACAGCAATACCTATAAGGTTTCCGGAGGATTACATGGTGTTGGAATTTCAGTTGTTAATGCGTTATCGAGTTGGCTGGAATTAACCATCTGGCGCAATAAAAAAGAACATTTCATACGCTTTGAAGATGGTGAGTCTGTTGAATCTTTAAAGGTAATTAATGAACACACAAATAAAAGAGGAACTAGAGTAACGTTTATGCCATCAACGGGGACTTTTAGTAGTATTGATTTTAGTTACTCCACTCTTGAGAGTCGCATCAGAGAATTGGCATTTTTAAACTCAAATATTGAGATCATTTTGTGTGATCTCCGTAATAAACCACATGTAAAGTCTCATTTTAACGATAGTAAAGAGTCTGAAGATAATTTTGGTACAGCTAATTTTGTACGGTACTTAGACAAGAATAAGACACATGTTACTAAAATTGCCAGCATTAGAGATAATGTAAAAGATCTAGGTACCAGTGTAGAAATATCAATGGAGTGGAATGATTCCTACTATGAGAATATGCTATGCTTCACAAATAATATAAGACAACGGGATGGCGGTACGCATTTGGCAGGGTTTAGATCTGCACTAACCAGATGTATCAATAACTATGCAAACAATGAAGGTTTTTTGAAGAAGGCAAAAGTGAATTTGACTGGAGAAGATGTTAGAGAAGGCTTAACTTGTGTTTTATCTCTCAAGATGCCTGATCCTAAATTTTCTTCACAGACAAAAGATAAATTGGTCAGTTCTGAAGCGCGGGCAGTTGTAGAGAGCATAGTTTTTGACAAGTTGAGTACAATGCTTGAAACTGACCCCAAGTTAGCAGCAAGTATAGTAGAAAGAGCGATTAGGTCAGCAAAAGGAAGAGAAGCCGCAAGAAAAGCACGAGAGTTAGTTAAAAATAAAAACAATATTAATATTGCAACTCTACCCGGAAAGCTTGCCGATTGTCAGGAAAAAGTTCCTGAGTTATCGGAATTGTTTATAGTAGAGGGTAATTCCGCAGGTGGTACTGCAAAGCAGGGACGTAATCGTAAAACACAGGCGGTACTTGCTTTAAGAGGGAAAATTCTAAACGTAGAACGTGCAGGGATGGATCGTATTTTTTCATCTGCAGAAATTGGCTCTCTGATCACGGCAATTGGGGCTGGAATAGGGAGTGAGAACTTCGATATTGAAAAAACTAGGTATCATAAAATTATCATTATGACAGACGCAGATGTTGATGGCTCGCATATAAGAACTTTGATTCTAACTTTCTTTTTTAGACATATGCGTGAAGTAATTGAGAAAGGATATTTATACATAGCGCAGCCGCCGCTCTATAAAGTTACAAAAAATGCTAAAGATACTTATATCAAAGATGATGAAACTTTTGAAGAGTATATAGTAAATTCAGCGATTAAAAGATTAACATTAAATGGTGTAGGCAAAGACTTGCGTTTCGTTTTGAATAAGTGCATCAGTATTTCAAACATTAGCAAAAATTATGATAGGGAAATACCACAAAATCTCTTAGAATCACTGCTAATTTTAAGCAAAAAGAATGCTCTATTGTCTGCTGATGAGATATTAAAATATTTAAAATTGATGTATAGTGAATATAATTGGGAAGTAGAAGTAAAAGATGAGGAAATTCACATTGCTAAATTGTTTCAAGGGTTAGCAGACAAATATGTATTCTCGCTTAGTATGCTTGAAAGTAAAGAAATACGGAATATATTGAGTTCTCTTGATAACATAATTGACTTATTTGATGGTGATTCATTTTTACAGTCGCAAGAAACTGAAATAAAAATAAAGTCTCCGAGTGCACTCGCAAAAATAGTGATGGATTATGGTAAAAAAGGTTTAACTCTGCAGAGATTTAAAGGCCTTGGTGAAATGAATGCTGATCAGCTTTGGGAAACTACACTCAATCCAGAAACTAGAACTCTGCTAAAAGTTGAAATAAAAGATTGTGAGGAAGCAGATGGCATATTCTCGGTGCTAATGGGTGATATAGTTGAACCACGTCGTGACTTTATAAATAACAATGCACTTAACGTGCATGATGTTGATATTTGATTTTAGAAATGCTAAACCCTTATGGCTCAGCATTGTGTGCCAAACCGGCTATTTAAAACGTACTACTAACCAATCCATTTAAGAAATCTGAATTGATCTCGGTTGTATTCCCGTTTTCGATCATAAATATATAGATTTTCTGCCGTATTGTTGTTACAATTAATGCCTCGCTAAATTGAATATTAATGGATGAATGAATTAAGAAAGCTAAGTATTACAGAGATGCATGATGGACTTAGGCAAGGAGATTTCTCTGCTGTTGAGCTTGTGGGGGCACATGTCAACGCAGTTGAAAGTGAACAGCTAAATGCGTTTATAACAAAGACTCCAGAAATCGCAATAAAAGCTGCTAAAATAGCAGATGAACATTTCTTAAAACAAAAAGATGATATCTCACCACTTATGGGCATACCAGTTGGTGTTAAAGATTTATTCTGCACGAAAGGAATAAAAACAACAGCATGCTCAAAAATGCTGGAAAATTTCATCCCGACTTATGAATCTACGGTATCTAATTTGCTTTTAAAAAGTGGAGCAGCCATGCTCGGTAAACTTAACATGGATGAATTTGCTATGGGCTCTGCTAACATAAATAGCTATTTTGGTCCTGTTGAAAATGTATGGATTAGAAAAAGTGACGGAGAAAAAGTTGTTCCTGGTGGATCTTCCGGTGGATCTGCAGCATCAGTTGCTGGGTTTTTATGCGCTGGAGCATTAGGAAGCGATACTGGTGGGTCTGTACGTCAACCAGCAGCTTATTGCGGATTAGTGGGAATAAAGCCAACTTATGGAAGGTGTTCGCGTTTTGGTATGATTGCATTTGCGAGCTCTCTTGATCAAGCAGGAGTAATTACTCGTTCCGTTTCTGATTCAGCGTTAATGCTGGAAACAATTTGCGGCTATGATGAAAAAGACTCAACATCGAGCGAAAAACCAGTGCCTAAATTTTCTAATCTTATAAATGGTGATATCAAGGGTAAGCGCATTGGTATACCAAGAGAATATAGAATGGATGGGATTTCAGAAGAAATCGTTCATTATTGGGAAAAAGTTTCTTCTAATTTAAAAGAAAATGGTGCTGAAGTTGTTGACATTACTCTGCCTCATACTAAATATGCGGTACCGTTTTACTATCTAATTTGTTCTGCTGAAACTTCATCTAATCTTGCTCGCTATGATGGTGTACGTTACGGATTCAGGGTTGATGCTGATACTCTTGAAGAAATGTATTCGCTAACAAGAGCAGAAGGTTTTGGTAAAGAAGTGAAAAGGAGAATTTTAATTGGTGCTTATGCGCTTTCTTCAGGTCATTACAATGAGTATTATGAAAAAGCACAGTGCATTAGGGCATTAATCAGAAATGATTTTATAAAAGCATTTGAAAAAATAGATTACATACTTGTTCCATCTGCTCCAACAGAAGCTTTCGGCTTGAATGAAAAGCCAGATCCATTAATTATGTGCATTAATGATGTGTTTACGGTGCCGGCAAGCTTGGCTGGATTGCCTGCTATCTCTATTCCTGTTGGACTCTCCAATGAGGGCTTACCGCTTGCCTTGCAAGTAATTGGAAATTATTACGATGAAGCTGGAATATTAAATATGGCAAGTGTGATAGAGCAAAATTGTGGCAGAATAATTAACTATCTTATGTAATATGCCTTCTTATAGTAACTATAGCATTTTAGCTATAGGAAGCAAGAACTTGATTTTTGTAGCTAAATAATAGATTATCAAAGGCACACTCAAATATCTAAAATGAAAGAAAAGACTTTCACGATCATTGATGGTTACGGTTTTCTTTTCAGAGCTTATTATGTTTTGCATCATTTAACTACCACAACTGGTATTCCAATAGGTGCTGTATATGGTTTTCTGAATATGGTTCTTAAATACATTGTCCACTCGGACTACTTAACTATAGCATTTGACTCTGGCAAAAAAAATTTTAGGCACGATTTATATTCTGAGTATAAAGCAAACAGAGTAACGCCTCCTGAGGATCTAATTCCACAATTTACAATACTGAGAGAAGCAGTGGAAGCTTTTAACTTCAGCTATGAAGAGATTGAAGGCTATGAAGCAGATGACATAATTGCAACACTAGCTGCAAAATATGCCAACCACGAAGACTTTAAAGTAGTAGTAGTCTCATCAGATAAAGACTTATTTCAACTCTTGAACCACAATATTTTAATATTCGATCCCATTAAAAATATATATATAGATGAAAAACAAGTAATAGAAAAATTTGGTGTAAACTCACACAAGCTTCTTGACTTATTTTCTCTAACTGGAGATGCATCTGACAACATTCCAGGCGTCCCAGGAATAGGCCCAAAGACTGCAGCTAAATTACTAGATGAATTTGATTCGTTGGATAACATTATAGAAAACATCAATAACATCGAGCAAACAAGAGTTCGTAATATTCTTACTGAGCATAAGGAAAAAGCACTTATTTCAAGAGAACTTTTATCACTATACGAAAAAGTAGACCTTCAACATGATATTGCAAAATATGAAGTCTATCCTCCAAATATGGAAAAATTGTTATCCTTTTTGAAGAAATATGAATTTAATTCATTGATAGGAAAAGTAGAAAAGCTTTTTTCTTATAGTGGATCTAGCACAAAAGAGAAAACAGAATATAGCGGTGAAGAATTAGAAAAATTTTTGGAGCATTGCAGATATGAAGGCAAAATTGCAATTCATTGCCACTTTGAAAACAACGCGTTAAACAAAATCTCCTTATCTTGCAGTGAAGATAATATTTTCTACATAGATCAAAACTGTCTACAAGATGCACTCACTATAATAAATTCAACTTTATTTTCAAATGGGGTGCTTAAAATAATACATGATATTAGAAAGATCAGAGAAATATTTCCTACAATAGAGAGAGTGCTAGACTCAATTGATGACTTGATGATCATGTCATACAGCCTTGACACAGGTAAGCATGATCATAGTATTCCAAACATAGTTTCACACAATTTAAGTGAAAATGTAGAAACTTTCTCGGCAAAAACTTTAATAGCGATCCATGAGAAACTGACACAAAGATTATTTCAGGAAAAACTTTTTACGATTTACGAGCGCTTTGACAAGCCTCTAATGAAAGTAATATTTGATATGGAGCAAAATGGAATACTGCTCAATATTCAAAAACTACAGGAATTGTCTGATAAGTTTGAGCAGCTAATTGCTGTACTTGAAAACGATATACATAATTTAGCAGGAGAAAAATTCAACATTGCATCGCCAAAACAATTAAGTGATGTTTTATTTAATAAAATGGAGATAAGTAAAAAGAAAAAGTCAAAATCTGGGTCTTATAGCACAAACTCTGAAGTTCTAGAGGCGCTTGAAGAGGAAGGAGTAGAAATTGCAGGTAAAATTTTAAGTTGGCGACATTCAAGTAAATTAAAGGTTACTTACACTGATGCGTTAATAAAACAGGTTGATCCGCTTGATGGTAGGATACATACAAGCTTTTCAATCACTGTGACTGCAACTGGAAGGCTGAGCTCTAGCAATCCTAATTTACAAAATATTCCTATCAGAAGCGAAGAAGGTAGTCTTATCAGGCAAGCCTTTATTGTGCCAAAAGGGTGCAAGATAATTTCTGCTGACTATTCGCAAATAGAATTAAGACTCCTGGCACATGTGGCAGATGTTGCGGCATTTAAAGAAGCTTTTGCAAATAGGGAAGATATTCATGATATTACCGCAAGACAAGTTTTTGGAGTGCAAGAAATAGATGAGCAATTAAGACGCAAAGCAAAAACCATTAATTTTGGAATTATATATGGAATTAGTCCATTTGGCCTTGCAAAGCGACTTGGAATTACCTTTCAAGAGGCTGCTGAATACATTAATTACTATTTTTCTTGTTACCCAGAAATAAAGGTCTATATGGAAAAAGCAGTATCTATCGCGAGAAATCATGGTTATGTAGAGACTTTGTTTGGTAGAAGATGTTTTGTAAGAGACATAAACAATAAAATTCCTTATCTAAGACAATTTGCAGAAAGGGCAGCAATAAATGCACCACTTCAGGGAACTGCCGCTGATATAATAAAACGCGCGATGATTCGGCTTTTTGATCAGTTAAAGTTAGGTAAAATAATCCTCCAAGTCCACGATGAGCTACTAGTTGAAGTAGAGGACGACAAGGTACAAGAAACAGCAAAACTTATGAAAGACGTAATGGAAAATGCGATAGAAATCTCTATACCACTTGAAGTAGAAATAAAAATTAGCGACAACTGGGGCTTTTCTTAATTATACCGTATACCCTAAGAACCTGTCTTGAAAGGACTTAATTAACAAGCATAGTCATATTAAAGAGTTCTTGAAGTAAGGAGAGCACGTTAAGCAAACAACGTTTACCTAAAATTATGTGATATTAGCAGCTTTCTTGCCCCGTTTTCAGTAAATAGTGATTTTTCTATATAAATTTTATTTTAGCTAGCAATAGGCGCCTATTGGTTTTTAGCTAAAGTAAAGGTCAAATATCTGGAATTATGGACATAAAATCCCCCTGTGTGAAAAAGATTAGAAAAAAGTGCAGCGCACATACGACAGAGATTAAGTATACGTTTATACACTGAAGAAGATACGCTACGCTTTTTGATTAAAAGTTTGACTGAAAAGTCTGCAGACAAAGATAGATTTTGAGCTCTTAAAATATCTCTAACTGTAATTATAATCAGATTTAAAATATATGGAAGCAATTTTTTACATTCCCTTATCATTTGTTACTTTTCTATTTCTTGCTTTATTCTTTTCTTTTTTTCTCTTTCAAGACAGGTTCTAAGAAATTTGAATTAATGCGAAAATATGCTATAATTAAAGCATAGGTTAGTACGGATAGATCAGTTATGACAGTTCCAAAAGCAAAAAATAAGCCTTTAGAATCATCTACTCAGGTGACCGGGCAAAATGAAATGCTCTTCAAGAAGGAACATAAGGAAATTTACGATTACTTTGTGAAAGTATTAGAAGTTAAAGCCAAATTAAAGGAGAGCAAAGGAATAACTGATTATTTTATATTAGCTTACAAGAAGATACTACTAACTAATGTCAATCCAGAAAAGATAAGACCACTCAGTGAAGAGAATTTTTGTCAGTTTTTACTTTCTATATTTAAAGAAGTTAGAGAGAAAAAATTGGCTATAGAGGAAGATATTAAAGTAAAGCAAATAGTAGAAGGATGCTTAGATGATGTACGTGGTACAGAAGCTAGGGATTGGGTTGTTGATTTTGTTAAGCGTAAAATACCTGGAAGAGGATTATTAGAAAAAATACCAGGTCTTGGAAAAGTTTTAGATGTTAAGGAAGAAGAGGATAAACCACTACTTAGTGATGAAGAGATGGTAACAAAGTTCTTACGTAAAGTTTTTTTTCCTATTCTTTTTTCCATTGCTTCAATATTAATTTTTGGTCCTATTACACTTGCGATAATTTCTGCTGTTATTGGTACAATATTTGCTGTAAAGGGAGGAATTGAAGTTCTTTTTTCAAATAATAGGCCAGGTACTTTATATGACCCTAGCTCACCAGATAAAGATGATATAGAAAAGAGAGAAAAATTGAATGAAAAAATTCGCAATGGCATTGATGATATTTTAAAAACCCCAATTGAAAGACCTCTTGAAACAATTGCTGACGGGAGTAAAAAACAACCTACTCCGAAACAAGCTTCTCAGGTGGGAAATAAATGGGGTGAGCAGCTTACTATGCTTGATGGAAAAATTACTATAGATCAGCCAGCCAAAAGCACAGAAAAGACAGCAGTCAATTAAGACCTATTTGCCAAAGGTGAATTGTGTAATAGGTCTTTTATTGTTTTATAACACATACAACGGGAGTATGATCAGATGGGTTTTCTAGTTTACGCAACCTATCATCTATGTAACATGTTTCCAATTTATCTGCAGCTTGTGGCGATAGCAGCATATGATCTATTCGCATTCCTTGATTGTTTCTGAGTAAATTGCCTTGATAATTCCACCAAGTGAATTGTTGTAAGTTGAGGTGAGATATTCTAAATGCATCTTTAAAACCAAGATTCAAGATCGCTCTTAATTTCTCACGCTCTTTTATATGAAAGCACACTTGGCCATTTAATAAATTTGAATCAAAAACATCAATTTCATCCAGTGCAACATTATAATCACCAGCTATAATAGTTAACTCTTCATTTTTCAACAAAGTGCCCATCCTTTCATATAGGTTATCAAAAAACTTGAGTTTATACTCAAAAGTATGAGAGTCTGGGCTTTGACCGTTTGGAACGTATACACTTCCTACCCTTACCTTATTATTGGTGTGTTTTATCACACACTCTATATAACGTGCTTCTTGATGACTCTCTACAACATCAATTTTTAATTTTTCCAGTATTGGATATTTAGATAAAACACAAACACCATTTCTTGCAACCTGTCCATAGACAGCATATTCATATCCTAACTTTTCTATCTCTGCATAAGGAAATTGCTCTTCTGTACATTTTATCTCTTGCAGCAAAACTATATCTATCTGACTATCAACTATAAAACTACAAAGTTGGTTAATTCTTTTACGTATGGAGTTTACATTCCAAGTTCCAATCTTTAGCATCAACAATCCTTATTAATTATATCAATTAAACTCTCCCCTGTAGGCAACCTCGATGTTATAATTTTTTTCCACTTGATTAACTTTAAACTATCAGCAATGTTTTTACTCATGGTATATGCAACTGTATTATTCATCACAGGAGATAGCCCACTTTTTAGAACTAATGAACAAAACACCCTTGCTGTCTGTGAGGAAAAAAAAGCAACACTATCAATTTTACCATCCAATAGTAAATTTTTACACCTATTAGTTAGACTCCTTTTAGTAATTGTTTTATAGAGTACAACTTCTCTTACGTTAAAACCTTCTTCAGATAATCTTTTTTTTAGGTCACATGATACTTCTTGTCCCCTTATATATAAGAACTTTATTGCATTTGAATAATGAGCTTTTATGAATGATATCAGACCATCAACGTTGCTGTCTGCTGAGATTATATCGGAAAATCCCAAATTTTTTGCAGCCTGCATAGTTGAATTACCAACCGTAATAATTGGAAAGCCATCCTCTTTACATATTTGACTGAAAGCCTTTACACTGTTTTTACTTGTAGATATCACAACGTCAAATTCATACGCAGATATATCAGGATTTAAGTACTTTATTGTGAATACTGGCTCTATAAAAACTTTGTATCCATATTTTTTCAGCGTGCTTCTTGTGCTCAACGAATCTAATAAAGGCCTTGTCAATAAAATATACTTCATTCTGATTTATTTCACTAGCAGTAAAATAATATCCCTTATACACAAATTATTGAATAAAAACTTTTATTTTTTAAGTTTCTTGCGTAATCTATGAAAAAGGCAAGAGAAACTCAATAGTTGGCCTAGTAATAAAAAATTGATCATAAACAAGCGAATGTTTTTGATCAAATAAAAAAAAGATGTTACTCACTGAGTAACATCTTTTTTAAGAAGATAGATAGTTTTGTTTACTCTCTATATCTTCACTTTTGGAGCTTTATGCTCTACATCAACTTCATCAGTTACTGTTGAAGAAGGTCCCGCCAATTTGTCAAAAGAACCTGTCTTTCTTAAGTCAGCTTGGGTTTTTAACTTGCCATTTTTCTCAGTGAACATACCATGTTGCGGAGAAGAACTTGGTGAATTGAACCCACTATCAGAATTACGACGGTAACTGGCAAAGCTAGAAGTTGTAGCAGTACTGTCAGTGCTTAAATAACCCATTGAATTGCTTCTTGGCGGTTTCTCCGGAGAAACATAAAAACGGCTATTTCCTATCTCCGCAGATTGTATCTGATCCAACTCATAATCTTGATATCTTATATAAGTAGCTTCCTCTGGCTTTTTGTCACCTTTTAGAGATGATGACAACTTGCTCCAAAATGAAGTAGATGCTTTTACTTCCTTGTGCTCACTAGGGTTTAACAACTCCGCTTCGCTGCTAGTAGTGCTGTAACTACTTAAAGAATTCATTGAACTACTTCCTGATAAGCTATTTTCCAGTGAATTCATAGAACTTGCTTTATGCCTTTTTGCTAACTTATTAAGCCTTTCTAAAGTATTAAAACGAGTATGCTTTTCCTTGCATTCTTTAATAACTTCCTTAATCTCATCATGATGTTCAGAGAAAATTTCATATAGGCTGCTATTATCTTTAGCTAACAAATGTTGCAACTTCTTAGCATCTAATTTATTGATAAAATCTATTTGCTGCTTCAATCGGTTGATCAACTGGTCCTTTTTGGCACTGTGTTGACCATCAACAGAATAAGCTTTCTCTAATATTTTTTCCCCCAGCTTAGAAAATATTTTCCTAGTTAAAGCAGAGCTATTCACACCTTTGTCTTCAAAAACTTCCTTGACAAACATTTCCTTTACACTATTAAAACTTCTCGTTTTTTCTTTTGTTTTCAAAATAACAGTTTGATCTTCATTACCTATTGAATATGCGATGCCATCTAAACTAGACATGCTTGCACCACTATCACTCATCTTCCTTCCAAGGTTTTGAATGTTATCCCCCATTTTTCTTAATGTAGAGCTAGCTCTCTCTTGTGTTGCCTGTTTTACAGAACTTGCAGTTTCTTTTACCGAATTCTTGGCATATACAGCACCATCCTTAATTTTTCTGCCAATATGCTTCGCTCCTTCAACTGTTTTTTCTGCTGACCATTTGAGTCCTTTATATCCAGATAGAACTGCTTTTACAGCAACTTTCACAGCGAAAAATAAAGTAAGACCAACTATAGCACCTGGTATAGCAAGTGTTGCACCAACTGCCAAAAGTGGTAGCACTGCTGTAAATAATCCACTTGCTGTACCTACTACAAGAGCCTTATCTCCTTGCTTCATTTTAGAGAATTCTGTATCTCCTTTTAACAAGTCAGTAATTCTTTCCTTTAGTTTTTTAGAATCATGAACAATATCTGCACTTAATGAATCTTGCATAATTGTACTAACACCAAAATTATCTTGTTGAGCTTCAACAGGACGTGAGTTAGATTTTATTTCACTAGGTGACATTTTTAACCTCACTATTAATTAAACATACTAATATTGTATATACATGATTCTTAAGTTAGGGTTAATTCACCTAACAATGTCCACTTGCTTTTAAATGATTTTGCTTGATGTGTTTTTTTGAAAGCACAGAAAATTAGTGATTGTTGCGGTATGATGTTTCGTTTGGATTAGCTATAGTTGAAGTAAAAACTCATAATCCTAAAGGGGTAGATTTTTCCGTAGCCTTAGCAGGAACTGTGTTTGGATCTGATAGTTCTGTTCTGACATATTTGCCTTCTTTATCATATAGATCACGGAGATCACTCATTTCCACGTCAGTTTGAACTTCCATTCCTCTAGTCTCTTTTTGATCTGTTGAAGATGATGCATCAACTCCTACATTTTTAGCCTGTGTACCTTGGTCTTGTGTTTTAGGAACTGTAGTTTCGTGATCACTTGCCTGGATTCCTCTACTTTCATATTCAACTTCAGTTTGAGTTGCCTGACCTTTTTCCTGCTGTAATATGTTCTGCAGTTGCTCTAGACTCTCTTTGACAGATGCCAGCTCTTCCCCTGTACACGTTAACATCCCTTCCTTTTCCTTAAGCTGTTGTTTAAGCTTATCTATTTCTGATTGTTGCTTTCTGAACGATGTTGAATCTGTACTTTTTGCTCTTAATTGTCTAAATAAATTTTCCTTTTCTTCTGCCAATTTTTCTATTTGCTTAGTCAGCTTATCTTTATTATCGATAAATTTAATCTCAGCTTGTTTTAGTTTACGGGTTAAATTTTCAATATACTCACTATCTTCGTTTTTTACTTCCGAATACTTTGCCCTTAAATATTGAAGCTTTCCTTCTAATTTCTGGCTCTCTCTTACTATCTGCTGTATCTTTTCATCCTTCTGCTTAATTTCTTCTCTCAAACTCTCTATTTTCTCATTTTTCTTCACTCCTTCTATCTCATCTGCAAGAGACTTTTTACCTATACTAGATTGCTGAATTGCTATTTCTAAATCTTCTTTTTTTTTGTACAGTTGATTTAATTCCTTAACTAATTCTTGATTCTTTAATTGCTCTTTACTCATAAGCGACTCAATTAAAGTACCTTGTTCCTTTATTCTTTGATTTTTTTCAGATATAACTTGCCGTTGTTTATTAACTTCATCCCTCAAGAAGTCACGCTGATCTGCAAGTTTGTTAATTTCATTTATAGTCTCATCTACTCCTTTTAGTCCTTCTTGTTCATACTTTCTCTCATAATCTTTGTGCATTTTTTGTTTATCGTAACCGTCGTCAATGTATTCATCAGTGATTTCAGACTCTTCATCACCAATTTCGCTCTCAGTGAAAAAAGAACTTCTGCGTGAAGAAGGTGTACTAAGAGAAGAATATCCACTGCTACTTGGTATAGGTGACTGTGGTGAATCTTTTGTAAATGTTTCCTCTGCTGGTGTTTGTTGATCGTTCACACTTTTGCCCGTATCAGTGCAAGCTTGATGTAGAGTTTTGCCATTGATAAAAACTTCTGTGTTTTGTTCTACTAATTCTAATATTTTCTTTTTTGTTTCTTCTGATTCTAAATCTTTGAAAATTAAATCACCAAATTTTGGTTCACCAATCACTCTTTTTATGCCCTTAGAATTTACTTCTACAGTCATGCTACAATCTATGCTATTGCCTTTAGAATCCTTAGCTTGCCAGTTAATGGTCATCTCACATGAGCTTGAACCAGCAAAATTATAGTGCCTTTCGCTGCCTTTTTTGGTTGCAGTTATTTGACTATCTTTCCCTAAAGATAGGTTATAAACCTTACCTTCGTCACTGGCTCTTAAAAGGGTGCTAATCTCTATTGGTTTTTCTTTATTTTCAAATCTAATTTGAAAGTCATTATCTTTTGTTGTATATACTAAGAAATTTTCACCTGGTAGAGATTCTTCAAAATTTTTATGTGTTTCAATTTATTAATTGCTCAAACTTGTGAAACTCATCTTTCCACTTTGAACTTACCTGTTCTTTAATGTTCTCATCTTTGTGTAAAGGACCAATAAAGTACCAAATTAAGTTTTCTTCCTCTAATTTTTTTATAAAATCCTGAAAATTGTTGCAAGATTCAATGAAACTTAAAATATCATTTTTCTTCTGATCATCTACATCTAAATCTTGATTTTCAGCTATAAATAAGTTTTCTTTTAGCATAATTTCTGTTTTTAGAGAACTATATTATAATATTAACATATTTTCTTAAAAAATCAACTAATTTTATAGTTAAATAAACTTGAGTATTTGACGGGAATGTTATATATTAACCACTCCAAGAAGTGCACTATGGACAATACTATTATAAGAAAATACGATATTAGAGGTGTGGTAGGCAGAGACCTGCAGATCAGTGATGGGTATGAAATAGGCAGAAAATTTGGTCAAACTGCAGCTAACGTTTGTGTAGGCTATGACAGCAGGATAGATTCACCAAGTATAGAAAAAGAATTAATCAGAGGTTTAATTTTATCCGGTGCAAATGTTATACGGGTTGGACTATGCTCTTCACCTATGCTCTATGCTGCAACAATGCAGGCAGATCTTGGGATTATGATCACTGCTTCTCATAATCCCAGAGAATATAACGGCTTTAAATTTTTCAGTAGTAAAAAAGTTTACTCAGATCAAGAAATGAAGGAAATTATAGGCATTACAATTAAAAACAGCACGAAAATTGGAAGCTTAATTAACACGAATATATATAGTGAGTACGTTAACATATTAAAAAATGCGCTCAAGAATAACGCTACACAAAAACTAAAAATAGCTTGGGATTTTGGCAATAGTCCAACAATTGTAAGGTATATTGAAAAGATTTTACCAGATCATATACACATCGTAACCAATAGCTTTATAGATGGAACGTTTCCACTGCACGACCCAGATCCCATAGAAGAGAAAAATCTTGCTCAGTTAATAGATATTGTCAAGAAAGATAAATGTGATCTTGGTATTGCACTTGATGGTGATGGTGATAGGGTACGCTTGATTGATAATAAAGGTAATGTTGTTTCCAATGATCACTTGTTTATGATTTTTGCACGTGAAGTATTGGCGGAACACCCAAAAAGCAAAGTTATTGCCAACGTAAAAATGAGTATGAAAGTGCATGATTTCGTTAGCAAATTAGGGGGGCAAGTAATTACCTGTGCCACTGGACACTCACTAGTTAAGAAAAAGATGGTAGAAGAAGGGGCAAAATTTGCCGGTGAACTCAGTGGGCATTTTTTCTTTTCTGAGCTGGGTTTCGATGATGGACTATATTCTGCTGTTAAAGTCATTAACATTTTACTTAAGAAAAACCACAGCCTATCTGAGATGATTGAAGATTTGCCAAAGTTATATATCACTCATGAAGTGAAAATTGTAGTGAAGGATGAGAAAAAATTTCAAATAATTGAGTCAGTAAAGGAGACACTAAAGAAGAAAAATATTGTATTTTCAGAGCTTGATGGTATTAAGGTAAACGATAATAAAGGTTGGTGGCTTCTTAGAGTATCAAATACGCAAAACTGCATTACAGCAAGATGTGAAGGAAATACCTTAGAAGATTTTGAACTCACTAAAAAAGTTTTGTTTTATTACATTGATGAACTAAAATTATACATTTAAATTTTTTTTGATGGTTTACTTATTAGTCAATGTTTGCAGTTTTGTTTGATTAGTCATAGGAATTGGTAACCTATGGCGAATTGCTGTGGATAATAGCTGTCTAAGCTAATTTAGCTATAGAAAATGAACACTCACTTTTCTTTATTGTTTTGAGATTTTTCTTTATCAACCATTTCCTCACCGATCTCTTTTATTTTTAGTATCAATGACTCTGGCACATACATGTTAATTACTTCTTCTGTTGTCACAAATAAAGCCTGATAAGAGTGTGAATTTATTATCCAATTGGGCAATATGTCTTCTGCTTCTATTTTAGACTCTCCCTCTTTTTTATCGTATACTGTGTGGCAATATAAGTGCACAGCAAAAAATAGTACATAAGAAAGCAATATTCCTCTAAGTGCTCCGACAAACATTCCAGTAACTCTATCCATTAATCCCAACCTTATAGGTGATAATATGTACATTAGCCAGTTATTCATTGTCATGAATGTAAGATTAAGTATGATAAATACAGAGATTGTAGAAAGTATGTTTTGTGTAACTTTAGAGTCAAAATACTTACTATAATTTATAATAAAAAAATCATAGTAACTAGCTGTCAAAAAGACTGATAAGAGCAAGAACATTAATGCACATAGCTCTTTTATAAAACCTCTAGTTATTGATATTATTACACACAAGACAATAATAAAAATAATTAGGCTATCGAAAAACATATTTTGTATCTATATGATTTTCAAGATATAATAGTTGTAAATAACAAGGTTGTAAAATTAATTGTGTTGATATTTTATCAGCTGGTCTAAGTACCGAGCAATCATATCAACTTCTAAATTTAGGTAATTACCTGTTTTATTATGCTGAAAAGTTGTGTTTTTCCATGTATAGGGAATGATATTCACAGTGAATTCTTGATCGACAACTGAATTTACTGTAAGGGAAACTCCATCTAGCGTTACAGAACCCTTTTTCGCAACAAATTTAATTAATTCTTGTGTGCACGATAGCTTGATTTCATGAGAATCTAAATCTTGTTCAATTATTAAAATTCTTGCTATCCCATCAACATGACCCTGAACTAGGTGGCCGTCAATTCTGTCACTCAGTTTCATTGCTTGTTCTAGGTTTATTTTTTTCCCTGTTTTCCACGTATTTAAGTTAGAAACCTTCATGGTTTCTTGAGATACTTGAACTGTGAATACATTGCTCATTATGTTGACAACAGTTAAACACACTCCTGAGCAGGATATTGAATCTCCTTTGTTTATAGAGGATAAATTTTGTGTCTCAATATGGAAGATTTGATCAGAGTTAGGATGGATAGTGATATCAGTTATAGTGCCAATATCTTTGATAATTCCTTTAAACATGCAATAAAATAAATAATTATATCACAAAAGATCTTATTTGTTAGGTGCGCAAAGGAAGATCTTTTTTACTTATCTGCTCAATAGATTCTACAGAATATTCAGAATATAGAAAGTAAGCCAGGTTCAAAACGCACAGTGTAATTAATATTGGTAACCCTATGTTTAATGTTAGACCGATACTTTCCCTTTTTTCTGTTGGCACCAATTCCTTTAAAATTGACACTTTTTCCAGCGGCAAGTGCCATAGGCAGAGTGCTGATATAGAAGCTGCTACTAAAAATAGACAAAAATAAGTCTCTTTTGAAGAAAATACAGTTTTTAATGGTGATTTGAGCCTAATATTAGTAGGCAATGGAGTTTTAGCTTCATTTGTTTTTGGTAAATGGTCTACAGCTTTGCTTGGCAAAATTTCATGAGAAACATTTTTAGGCTGTGGAGAAGGTTGGCTTGAAACTAATTTGAGTAATTGCACTTTTTTTCTATATACTTGCTTTTGTAAGTATTCTTTACCTAGAAGTGAGTTATTAGGAGGTTGTGGCCTTTTGAGTACCTCTAGCACTTCTGATATTTCATCTGGTTCTAATATCTCATGTAATTGTTTATCTTGAAAGTAAACAATATTGAATATTGAGTTGAAAATATTGCTAAATGTTTCTGGATCTTGATTTTTGTATCCATTTATCACTTCAATAAATATTTCATCAAGTTTTTTCTCTCTACGCTCAATCTGGTTATCTATCATAGCTACTCTAGCATCATTTTGAGCTTGTTTTATGATAGATTGTTTTTCTTCTTCTGATAGTTCTTGAGCTTGCTTTTTTGACTTCTTTTTTCTGTTAGCCTTAAAATAATCTGTGTGCGAAGTAGTTTGACCTATATCCCGTTCCACTTCTTGAGGAATTGGATTTCCTATACTACCCTCTGTTATCCTCACTTTTACCCACAAATAAAAAAGTGAGTAAAATGGATACCAAATAAATTTGGGATTAAAATGAGTGAAGTAAG
Organism: Wolbachia endosymbiont of Encarsia formosa; assembly: GCF_039540065.1. Lineage (NCBI taxonomy): Bacteria > Pseudomonadati > Pseudomonadota > Alphaproteobacteria > Rickettsiales > Anaplasmataceae > Wolbachia > Wolbachia endosymbiont of Encarsia formosa. The sequence goes on from NZ_CP154278.1 coordinate 761,283, forward strand.
TACAAATGTGCAATATACTGATGGCTTAGGGGATAAATGGCTGGAAAGAGAGTTAAAACACGTTAATTTAGGAAATACAAGACTTAATAAGAGACTTATTAAAACAGGATATTGTATAGAGGGTAAGGCGTCTGGATCAATTAATCAAAGCTGTAGTGGATGGAAAGAAGCTAAGGGTGCATACAGATTATTTAGCAATGAAAAGCTTAAGGATAAGGAAATTTATTCTTCCCATTACAAAGAAACTATGGAGAGAATGAAAGGAAATCAGTTTGTTTTTTCAGTTCAAGATACAAGTTATTTGGATTTTGACTCTCATATAAAAACCAAGAGGCTAGGTAGTATTTCTAAAGCTTATACGAAGAATAAAATGGGTTTACTGTTGCACAGTGCCTTAATAGTCAGCAAAGGAAGGATTGCCTTTAGGTCTATCTTCTCAACAATGTTGGGCACGTTCTATTAGGGAAAAAGAAAAGGCACAAGAAAAAGCAAACAGGAAATACCGTACCTCCATAGAAGAAAAAGAAAGTTATAAGTGGATAACAGCTCTCAAAGAAAGCATAAACAACCTTCCTGCAAATGTACAACTTGTTACCCTTGGTGATAGAGAGGCAGATATCTTCAAATTTTTATGGATCACTGAGACATTAGGTAGTTTTTATGTAATCCGTAATCGAACTAATAGAAGATTTATCTGTACTGAAATTGGAAAAACAGATTTGCAAACACGCATCACTCAACTGCCAGTAAAGAAGAAAATTTCTCTATAAGTTAATAAAGATAGAAACCAAAGATCAAGGAAAGCTAATATTGAAGTTAAGTATATGAAAGGCTATATACCTATCAGATCTTCTTCAATTTATGGATCAAAAGACACAGTGCATAAAATAAGTGATAAAATCCCTGTATATGTGGTAAGTGCAAAAGAAACAAATCCTCCTGAAGGATTGGAAGCTATTGATTGGACTTTGCTGACTAATGTACCAGTTAATAGCACTTTAGATGCTATAGAAAGGATAAATTGGTATAAGCTAAGATGGAAAATTGAGGAGTATTTCAGGGTTTTAAAATCAGGATGTAAAATATAAAGCTCTCGTTTAACTAGAAAGGAAAGGCTACAGAAATTAATTGCTATAAAGAGCATTATTGCATTTAAAATTTTATATTTAACAAAAGTCGCTTTATCAAATCCCATGGAAACCTGTACTAAAATTTTAAGCAATGAAGAGTGGAAGGCCCTTTTCATACGTGAGCATAAAGTAGCTACATTGCCAGAAGAACCTCCAAAAATAAAACAAGCTATTATTTGGTTAGGAAAATTAGGTGGATTTATGAATAGAAAAAGTGATAATTTACCAGGGGCTATGACTCTATGGCGGGGCTATGAAAATCTTAAGGAGAGCATAGTTATGCTTCACATCATGACCTCTCAAAATTGTGGGTAAAAGTGAGGTTAAGAAGAAGTGGCGTAAGGAAGAAAGGAAATAAGAAAAAGCTATTTTATATATTAATTAATAAAGTGAAATATTCAAAAAAGCATAAGGGTCAAGTTAAGGAAATAAAGGTATGAAGAAGATAGGATAAGAAGATATAAAATTCTCTCGGATATATTTTAGTGAGAGAACTAATGATGAATAAAATAAATTGCTTATCAAATTACCTCAACAAATTTTTCAATGAAATGGCAAATAATTGAAACAGAAAAGGAAAAGAAAATTGAGTAATTGATGATTCATAAAAGCTATAATTTTGGGTAATATAGGGGTTACAAACTGAATCATAGATACAATGTGCCAATTATTAAATGAAGAATCTGTGATAATAACGAAACAGGGTTTAGATTTCAGGTTTACTAAAGAAGCAGTAGAATTTATGAAAAGAATGTACAATGGCTTTATTTAAAATACCCTGCAAATTGATTGTAGAATCTTGCAGCAATTTAAAAGCATTGGATAGTAGCTTTGCCTAACAGCATGGAAAATCTATATAAAGGTTATGGACAAAGGTTATGAGAGTAACACTAAGTGTGGAATAAAGTTAAAATTAGTTTTTGATTACCTAAATCAGACATTGGATCAACTTAACATAACGGAGGGAGTAAGAAGGTTATAGGGAGAAGTTGCTAATATCTGACCTTGGTTCAAGTTCTTTTAAACAAATCAATGGAACGGGAGCTTATTTTATAAGTCGTTGATACCAATGTATATGCTATAGAAACAAATCAAAAAATGGAATTATTGGAATGTTTAGGAGACAAGCTATTTTTAGAAATGAAGGTGTTGTTGGGAAAAGAAGCAAAGATTAGAGTAAGAATGATATATCATAAATTAACTGAAGAGCAGTCTCTAGCCAGAAGAAGAAAAGCTAATAAATTGGCAAAATCACATGATCTTCCAAAAGTAATCAGAAATTGTTGAACTGGTCAAAACTAATATTCCAGAGGATAAAATTAGTGCTGAGCAAGTATTACAGAGTAAGGTGGCAAATTTAGTTGTTTTTTAAACTATACAAGAGCTACATAAGACTTAAAAGGGAAGCCACACAGAGTATTGTGTGAATTATATGCTAAATTATGTGCAATTCTCATATTTCATGAGTTGTACAAAATTAAAAAAGAATACAGAACTCAGTTTAACAAAGGCATTTATTGAGCTAAAAAGGCGGATTAGAGAGTTATTTTTAGCACTAAAGAATAGAGTTAATAGTTTGAAAATTTTTCTTAAAAAGATTGCAATAACTTGTTCATGATTTTCATTAAAAGACAAGTACAGAAAAACTAGAGTATCTACTTTAACTTCCCTAAATTTTCAACGTTCATATGATTATAAGCAGTATAGCTATTAATCATCGATTATTGATATACCTGAATTATTCTCAGTAAATAAATCAAGTATAATGTTAGGTACTCTACCATCAACTATGTGAACAACCCCTGCACATTCTTCTACCATTTTAGTATATGACATAAGCCTTTCAACAAATTTTTCTCCTTTAATTTTTCCACAATCAATCGATTCTTTTAAATTTTTAATCAAGACTCTTCTATTGCCAAATTTGTTTATTTCTTCATCTGTATCACTCAAGATTATCATTTTAGATGCGTAAACTGCAAGTGCAATTGCACTTGCAGTGCTATCAGTATCAATATGGTATGTTTCTCCATTTTTTCCATAACCGATAGGTGCAATAACTGGTATAGAATCTGATTCTTCAATAAAGAATAATATATCAGGATTGATTTCAGTTGGTCTACCGATAAATCCCATGTCTAGTATTTTTTCAATATTATTTAATCTATTTTCCCTAAGCGTAGTGCTTATCTTTTCAGCTTTTATGAGGTTTCCATCTTTTCCACATAATCCAATAGCTGAACCACCAGCAGAATTTATATGCTGAACAATTTTTTTATTAATTGAACCACACAGTGCCATTTCAATGATTTTCATAGTGCTTTTGTCTGTAAGTCTGACGCCATTTATAAACTTATCTTCCATACCTAGCATTTTTAATACTGAGTCAATTTCATATTCTCCATCATGAACTATCACCAGATTTATACCAAGCTGTTTCAACAGGACAACATTATGCGCAAAAGCACTAAGCAGCGTTTCATCTGAGATTACTACACTGCTGCACTTGATGATAAAAGTTTCGCCTACAAATTTAGGTATGCTAGACAGCACTTCAAATAATATTTCTGCTTTTTCCTTCAATGGCATCTTACCATTTAAAGATTCATCACTTTTCATTTTTTTATCTTGTAAATTTGAAAAACTCATCTCTTACCTTGGTTATTTTATGCTTAACACGAATGCTTATTTGATGAATTGATACATGTTCATTATTAACCCACTTTTGAGTGTTTTCTAGAATAGTATCTAGACTTTCCTGATTCACTTTATCTATTTTTGTTAGCACAATATTAAAGTTAATATTATTACATATTAACCAATAAACAAAGTCTTTGTCTATTTCTTTTAATCCTACCTTGCTATCTATAAGCACAAACACTCTTTTTAGATTTCTCCTGTGAATTAGATAATACTCAATTAGGTTTAAGTACTGTACTGCTTCTTCTTTGCTTGCGCAAGAATAGCCATAACCCGGTAGGTCGACAATCCTAAACTTATCATTGTACATAGAGTAAAAATTTATTTGTCTAGTGCATCCAGGTTTAGAAGAAACTCTTGCAGCTTTTTTGCTGTTTATCAGCAAGTTGATCAAACTCGATTTTCCTACGTTTGATCTACCAGCAAACGCAATCTCTGGAGCCGACTCATCTGGTAATGATTTTTTGTCTGAAGCTCCAAATATGAAGCTGCAGATTGATGTTATCTGTTTTGCCATTATACTTAGGTAGAAATATTCGAGACAATTATAGTGTTATTGCTTGATATAAGAAATTTTTTATTTCAGTATATATTACTTACTTAAACAGCTAAAAACTAGAGCTATACTATATGGATATAGAGAATAATTTACAAGACTTAAAAAAAAAGTTTTCTGATGTAGAGAGAAATCTGGAAAACCCTACCAATTTGAGTCAAAAAGAATTCGTTAGTTTTTCAAAGGAATACTCTGAACTCAGACCAATTATCGAGATAATCGATGAATATAATGTATTAAAAGAGGAAATTTCAGATTTAGAAGAAATCATGAAAGATGAGAACAGCGAGAGTGATATAAAAGAGTTAGCAAAAGAAGAACTTCTTGAGAAGCAAAAGATACTATTACCAAAAGTAAAAGCCAAGCTAAAGTTAGCGCTATTGCCAAAAGATGAAGATGACTCAAGAAATGCAATATTAGAAATTAGAGCAGGCACAGGAGGAGAAGAAGCAGCATTGTTTGCAGCGATACTATTTCGCATGTATCAAAAATATGCAGAAAGAAGAAATTGGAAATTTGAACCAATAAACATTTCTAACACAGGTATAGGTGGTTATAAAGAAGCTTCTGCAATCATTAATGGAACAGAAGTTTTTGCAAGGTTAAAATTTGAGTCAGGAGTGCACAGAGTACAAAGAGTGCCAGAAACTGAATCCTCAGGAAGGTTGCATACCTCAGCAGCCACTGTTGCAATATTACCTGAAGTTGAGGAGGTTGACTTTAAAATAGAAGAAAAAGACTTGCGAATAGATGTTTACAGGTCTAGTGGCCCTGGCGGGCAATCAGTGAACACAACCGATAGTGCAGTAAGGGTTACTCACTTGCCAACAGGGATAGTTGTTATACAACAGGATGAAAAATCGCAGCACAAAAATAAAGCTAAAGCACTTAAGGTATTGAGAGCTAGGTTATATGAAATTGAAAGACAAAAAAAAGAAATGGAAAGATCAACAATGAGAAAAAGTCAAATTGGTTCTGGAGATCGCTCTGAGCGTATAAGAACTTATAACTTTCCACAATCAAGAATTACAGACCATAGAATTAATCTGACTTCACATCGATTAGAACAGATTATAAAAGAAGGTGAACTAGATGAATTTATTGAGGCATTGATTTCACGAAATGAAGCAGAAAGGTTGGCTGGAGGGGGTAACGTCACTCTTTGAAGGGAATTTGAAGTAAAGCATAGGTATCAGGTTAAAAAGAAGTAAAGTTAGTTGTTCATACGGTTGACAATTATTTAAATTATACTATAATTAGAATCTCTATAACTTATAAAAACCATGGAAGTTGACTTTAATCAATATGTTAATAGTAACACCTTAGGGTTAAATAATCTATATATATATGGAAAAGCTAGTAAACTTTTTACAGAAAAAGCAAAATATTACAAGCTTGACTTTATCTAATTGCTATATTGATGCTCAGTGTGGAGAAGTTTTAAATGAAGCATTAGAAAGTATTAATCTTCCAAATATTACTGAGTGTAAATTAACTTCTAGCATTATTGGCGCAGAAGGTTCGATAGCAATCACTAAATTGTTAAAGAATGGTAACTTTCCAAATCTTGTTAAACTTGATTTAATTTCTAATGATATTGATGTTGAAGGTGGAATAATATTAATGAATGCACTAAGGGATGGTAGTTTTTCAAATATTAAAGAATTTAATTTACTTTATGACAATGTCTGCAATGAAGGCATAACAGCATTACGTGAATCATGGAAAAGTAATATGTTTCCAAATCTTATTAAGTTTAGTTTTCCCTTTAGTATTACTAATGATAACAAAGATATAGAAATGTCAAGCCAATACCTATTCGGTGAATAGTATCATATAGAAAAAGGCAAGTTACATTTATTTGTTGCTGCTTATAGAACACCCAAATTCAACCATGGACCTGTTAAAAGATGTAGGCAGTCTTACTGCTATTGCGAAAATTCCATCAATAATTTTCTCTCAAAAAGAGACAAGTTTAGTAAAAAATAATGATATTATAAGTGGAACATAAAATAGTCCCACTGCAGTACTAATTAGGAGCAATAAAGTAGCTTTATCTGGTTGATAATTTAAAATATTAGCAAGTATTATACTGGATCCAGAAATCGGAATAATAGCAAGTAAAATCAGTGCTTTATAGATGCTTTCATCATATATACCTGTAACATGCTTGTCTAGTAAGACAATTCCCAAAACAAATAACGGCCAGAATATGTACTTTGCTACAATAGTGGTCAAAGCAAGCTTCCAATCTACTTTAAAATTTGTAATTTGTGCAATACTTACTCCAAGCAGCACCATTCCTAATGTGATAAATGTACTTCTAATATTTATCATAACATCTGTTAAAAAAGTGGGTATTTGTATATCATATATACTTAAAAAGAAACCTAGAATCATCGCATATAATGAAGGAAGTTTGAGTAACTTTAATATGCATTCTTTTGCAGTATAGATACCATTTGCAGCTATATAAAATCCCAAGCTATTTTCAAATAGTGCCATTCCTATGTAACAGACAACATACACAGACACTGAATCTTCATCAAATAAAGCCATGGCAATCGGTAGACCAAAATAACCCATGCTTGTGCTGCCCGAGCTAAACGCTAATATGTTTCTCGTGTTGTCCTTAAATAAAAAAGAAGAAAGATAATACACTAATAAGGACATAGTACTACCTATAAACCATATCAAAATCGGCAGAGAAATTACTTTTAAATTAACTTCTGTATGAGATACTCCGTATAAAATCACTATTGGATTAGCTATATAAAAGAGTATTTGCGATATAGTGTTTCTATCAATTTTAAGGTATTTTCCTGCTAAATAACCAATAAGTATTGTAATGTAAATAGGTAATATTTTGAGGAAAAGAGTAAAGAACATACTAGCCTATTGTGATATCTTTGCTGATAAAGTGATATTAGATTTTAAGGTATTGTAAAAGTAAATAAAATTTATTTTCCAATTAATCAAGTTCATAGTTAGATTCACTGAGTGCCAAAATTTGTTCTTATATAGGACTTAATAATGATATTTTTATGATAAAATTATGTTAAGTTTTTATAAAGCCTCTTGTATGTTTTTATAAACCACTTGTAATAATTTAATCAGAAATTCTTGCCTTAATCATTAAAATCGCACTATTACTTTCCATAATTTTTTTAAAGCCAACTTTTTCGTAAACACGGATTGCACAAACATTTGCTATACCTGGGTCGACAAAGGCATTCTCATAAACTTTAAAGACAAATTTGTTTAAAAATATATTCAAAGCTTGTGAACCAACTCCTTTACCTACATAATTCAGCTCTCCGATATACCAGTCTATAGCAGCACAACTTTCTGGAAGCTCTGAAGTATCGTAGCCTTGTTCAGGTGGAAAATCTTGCCTATTATAGTATTGAATATAACCAATATCAACTGCGTCACAATTAATAATGAATGCATACATCGGTTTTTCAATAATTTGTGTCTCAAACTTCAAACGTTTGAACCCCTTAATGTAGGTACTATATTTTTTCTCAATTAACTCTGGTGTCCAATTTATATCTGCATCCCACCATAGCTTTACGTGAGGTGTTTCTAACCATTTTAATAACAGTCAAAAATGTTCTTCTTTCAACGCTTTAAATGTGATATTTTTATTCATTAATGAAAAATCTCAAATGTTACTACCATTTCTGTTAATCCTGTCTCTAATTGCCAAGTTCATTGAGATTGACATTTCCGTACCTAGTTTTCCTGATATGGTGCGCTATTTTAACGTATCAGAAGGCACAATTCAATTAACTATTGCTTATAATTTTTTAGTCGTTTGCATAGGAGGGTTATTTTTTGGTCCATTGTCTGAATGCTATGGCAGAATAAGTATGATGATCATAGGCAACACTTTGCTACTCATCGGTGCTGTTGGCTGTGTTTTTGCGCTGTCAGTTTCTTGGCTTTTAATCTCTCGCTTTATTCAAGGAATTGGTGTTAGCACGTCTGTAGTTGTGTTTGCAATTATTGCAGACAGCTATAAAGGCAACGAAGCAGTAAAATTTATTGGAATCATGAATTCTATTATCACAGTTCTCATAGCAATTGCACCAGTATTAGGCAGTTTCATCAACAAAATTGTTGGGTGGCGTGGCAACTATGCAAGTGTTGCAATACTTTGTTTCATCTCTTGGGTTTTGCTGCTTTTTTTGTTACCAGAAACAAAAAAGGACCGTGATATTTTTAGTCTAAAAAAAATGATGAAAGACTATAAAAAATTATTATCAAGTTCAAAATTTATGGTGTTGTCTTTGGCACAGAGCCTTTTTTCTGCGGCTTATATGTCATTCATTACTTGTGGCCCTTTTTTGTATATGGAAACTTTTGGTTTATCCAGCACTATTTATGCGCTACATCAAGGTGCAATGGTTGGGTCTTTCTCACTAATTAGCCTGTTTTCCAGTAAGATCTTAAAGAAACTTGGAGCAATTTGGTGTGTAATTTCCGGTACAGGCGTAATTTCTATTGGATCCCTATCACTTTTAATATTCAGTATAATCATGCCCAGTGCTTACTACTTAGTAACGCTGTCTATGGTTATTTTTTGTATTGGCTGTGGAATTTGTCAAGCAGTCATTTTCAATGCATCATTAAATATTTTCCCTGAAATGAAAGGCACAACTTCTTCTGCAATTTCATTTATTAGAGCTTCTATCATGGCTATTTTTATCGGCTTAACAAGCTACGTTTACGATGGTCAAGCAACCAGTGTAGCTATTCTTGTTTTTTTTGCAGTAGTTCTAATTTACTGTCTATTTATTGTTTTCAAGATCTGGAAAAATCTATAATCACCATATAGATCCTTCTCATTTCTAGTTATTGCGGTAATATGTATTGTAACTTTGCCGGCTGCTCTAGATGTATCTCTTCCAAATCACTAATCTATATTAGTTAAAGAGTATTATCTTGCTCATGCGCCTAAAGTTTGAGAGCCAATTTTCAGCAATCCAATCAAATTCCAATTTTTTTCAAACAACTGTTTCTTGCTATTTTTGTACCTTAAAAAATTTAGCTTACTTTTACGCTAGCTTGTTCAAATAGCATTAGTACGATTTACTTTTTTTGAATGTAGAGATTTTCTAGGGATTGTCCTCTTAAATTCTATAGTATCTTGTTTAACATTGAAACGAGAATCCAGTTTCAAGCATTGAGGTGATGAAGAAAGGGCTGCTTTTATTCCACCCCTCTCAACTACTCGAGTAGTGGACAATGGAATAAGATTACTTTCGTTTATACTAATCAGCACGTCAAATTCTATGCTATTATTGTGTTGTTTGATGTTGCTAGCTCTAATTTTACCATTTCCAAACCAAAACTTTATAGAATTACTCGCATCATGATTGATGTCTGCAGAATCAGGTAAAATAGCAAAATTCGCGTTGTTTACAAATCTAGAAAACGCATTTTTGATGTCGTTAAATGTACCGTAATGGTCTATATGGTCGTCATTAATACTTGTTACAACAGCAATATCTGCAGGAATTTTTAACATAGTTCCATCAGACTCATCAGCCTCAATTAAGAAAATGTCACTTTTGCCAAGTTTTGCATTACTCTGATAGGAATTTAATATTCCTCCAACAATTACAGTGGCGTCAGCACCAGAATGATCAAAAATGGAAGCAATCATAGCTGTCGTCGTCGTCTTGCCACTTGAACCTGAAACTGCTATCACATATTTACCTTTCATAATTTTAACCAGCATGTCTGACCTATGCAAAACGGTTTTATTGTTATTTCTTGCTGCAACTAGCTCCACATTATCAGGTTTTATTGCGGAAGAATGTACAACTATTTTAGCTTGTCTAATACTACTTGCATCGTGACCAATATAGACCTCTATACCTAATTTTTGTAACCTATCTATATTGTCGTTTGATCGCGTATCACTGCCTTGAACTTTATAACTGGAATTATGAAGAATTTCAGCAATTGCGCTCATTCCAATTCCACCTATACCGATTATATGTATTACTTCTTTTTTAGTGCTGTGCATATTTGGCAGTAGACGTTTACTTATTACTAAATTTATTATAGTATAATTTAAAATCCTCATGGTATCGAACCATTTCAATAAGTACAATGATAAAAAAACTAGCCTTTCTATGTCTAATATTCGTTTTGATGAGTAGTTGTAGTTTTAGCAATAGGTGTAATCACACCGCAGGTCATTATAAAATTGGTAATAGCTATACAATAAATGGTATCACCTACCACCCAAAATACTGTAGCTGTTATGAGGAAGTAGGAATAGCATCGTGGTATGGAATAGAAGATCATGGCACAATTACAGCTAACGGTGAAGTGTTTAATCGTCACTTGATTTCTGCAGCACATAAGACCTTGCCCCTACCCTGCTTTGTTCGTGTTACTAATTTAGAAAATGGAAGAAAGCTTGTTATAAGAGTTAATGATAGAGGGCCATTTGTTGAAGGTAGAATAATAGACTTGTCAGAAAAAGCAGCACAAGTTTTAGGACTTCATAAGTCTGGGCTTGCGAAGGTAAAAGTCGAGTACTTGAGAAAGAGTTCAGAACAATTGATACAAAATACTCCTCATTACAAAAGGCAATATGAAAAAGAAATGCAGAAACGTCACCCAAAACAAAACAATGCAGAAAGTAAGGGATATGTAGCATTTTTTGTAAACGCTCAGGTAGCTAAATCAGCTGCATCAAAGCTTCGTAATCAAGGAATAGAAAATGTTAGATTGCTTTTCAAGAATGATCAATATTGCGTAAAAGTAAGTTAAAACCTGCATTACAGATTGTGTAGCATGACAGAAACTATTTGACAAATGAGAATGTTCCAAAAGCATGTACGTCTAGTTAAGAAACTATCGTGAAATATAGTAATATTTAAGATTGGTATTTTATTTGTTACATTTCAGGTAGTGACAGCTACCTCAGCTATAGCTGTAAAAAATAGCATAATCTTATTTCTCTATAAAATACTATTTTCAACTTGAATATGTTGAAAAATATTTTGCATATTATCCAAAAAGTTATTCTCTATAGTAGCTAACTCAGATTGTTTTTGGGATAGATTATCATCCATTGTTCTATTGAAGCAATTAAGATCACTGCACTTTAATTGAGAGTGCATGTCTCCATTTTCATACAGGCCTTTTATGGTATTAAGATATGCCAAATCTTCATCATCATTTTCTGATAGACGCCTTTCTTCGAGTATTGCCTTTAATTTTGAATCTATTGATTTCAAATCAAATTCTTCTATATCTAATTTTCCTTTTATGGTATTAACAGCGTCTTCGTGATACTTTTCATACTTTTCAAAACTCTTTGATATTTTACCTTTTACTTCGTTTTGTAACATCTTTAGCTAATCTTTAGCATGAGGTTTTTCAATTTTTTCCTTCCACTCATCATACGTATATTCTTGTCGAATACCATATTTTGTATCTTGGCACTCGCCTCCTATATTAAACAGTTCTTTGTTACAGATTTTATCACCCTGATAAAAGTGATCACTTATATTGATTTTATCGCTAGTTAAAGTTTGTTTAATTGCTGCTTTATTTTCTGCAAGTTCTTCTCTATATTTAGAGATACAGTTTCTCATTTCTTCTTTACAATCTGTAGTCATAAGCTGTTTCCTTTAATAAAATTAAAACCTATTTTAGCATAAAATAATTAATACTTTATTACTAATCTGAGGTATACTAAGGTAGTGATAAGAAGTCCAGCATCTACAAAGTTTGTTTAAACTATTTTCAAAACGAATAAAATGTAATTTTAGGTAAATAAAATGAATTACGATGTAATCATTTCAGGTGGTGGGCTAATTGGTCTTATTACTGCTATTGGCCTGAGTAATGACTCTGTATCTGTAGGCGTAATTGAGAAAAATAGTTTACCACGTGCAGTTGATGATAATCGAGCATTTGCCATTTCTCAAGGGTCAAAAAAAATACTAAAAAAATTAGCAATTTGGCAGTTCTTAGAAGATGAAGCTGAACCAATACTTGATATATGCATATTAGATGGAGATAGCCCATTTACTGTTCATTATGACCATAAAATGGTTGGTGAAGAGCCAATGGGTTATGTAATCAAGAGTGCTATTATATGGAATGCAATCAATAATAATTTTTTGCATAAACTCAATATATATTCTCCACGTTCCTATAAAACAATCGCTTGTGACGAAGGATACGTGGAAGTTACTCTTGATAATGATCAAAGATTGATATCATCGCTATTTATCTGCGCTGAAGGTAAAAACTCTAAGTTGCCAGAGTTATTTTCTATACCAATGATAAAATTTGATTATAAACAAAATAGCATGGTATTTAATGTAAAGCATGAATTACATCACCAAAACTTAGCTGTAGAGCGGTTTTTTCCTGGTGGTCCATTTGCAATTTTGCCAATGAAAGGTGGCTATACTTCTTCAATAGTTTGGACAGAAAAATGCGAAATTTCAAAAATGCTGATGAGCTTATCCGAAGAGGAATTTGTTATAGAACTCAAAAAAAGATTTGGTTCTTATTTGGGAGAAATTGAATTAGAGGGTGAAAGAAGATTCTATCCTTTGAGTTTTTCTTTTGCAAGAAAGCTGCATAAAAGGAGAATTTTGCTGATTGGAGATGCAGCACATTCAATCCACCCGGTTGCAGGTCAAGGACTTAACCTTGGAATGAGAGATTTAGAGAGTGTTATTAGACAAATAACTGCTGCAAAATCCTCTGGCATTGATGTTGGTAGTAACTATCTATTGAAGAAAATTTCACGTGATAGATACTTTGATAATTTTACTATGGCACTTGCAACTGATGGATTAAATAGGATATTTTCCAATAGAATATTCTGCGCTAGAGCATTTGGTTTAATGGTAGTTGAAAATTCAGATTTTCTTAAAAAACGCTTCATTTGCCACGCTATGGGATTTATGTAAATCATTAGATTTCTTTTATAATCAGGTGTCATTTAAGTAGCTGATACTGTAGCCCAAATTCCATAACTTCATCCCAATGTGATACTTTATGCCTTTTTTCTCTACTAAATCTTTTAGGGTATACTTTTATTTTAACCTCCAGCTTCTTATTTTTTGTGATATTTTGTACCTTATAGAGATATTTGCCATCATTACAGCTGCTAGCGATTACTCACGAAAACAACCATATATACCTGATTGTAGACAATTTGAGTATGATTTTGTTTATTTTGGATGTTATTAAAAGTAAAACTTTTGGCAATATCAAAGATCCTATTTCTTTTTATCAGTCAATCAATTTTAACAATACAACTTTTTAATTTATTATTATATTGATTTTGAATTTTCTTTACATGAAACGAGGGATTCTAAATTAACCTTATAGTTTCCTATATGTAAGCATAGAAATATTTGAATCTTCCAATAATTCCCGAACTTCTTTCTCAGTAAATTTTGCAACTGATTTGTTTTTCGTAGCTAAACTTTCAGAAATACCTTTTCTCCTTTCGATCATGCCTAAATCCTCAAAGTTAACATCAAAATAAAGTAGTTCTAAAATTTCTGCAGCAGAGTTATATACTTCTTCCTTTGTAATATCAAAAAGTGCTATACAATTAGGGTCAAAAAGTGAAAAGCTTTCTTTAATGTCACTATTTCGCCTTACTAACATTGCATGTCCACTACCATTTAGACGAGTAAAATATAGAGTTGCATAGTATCCAGGTTTTACTTTATCTATATTTTTGCTAAGTATTGCGCTGTTTATTTTATATTTTCCTGTCGTTCTATCTTGAACCATAATACATTTATGGTCTTCACATGAAACATAATCATTAGGTTAGCAACCATGACGCTCATAAAATAACCTTTCTCTATACCATCTCTCTCGTCGAAAAAATGATGCATCAGAAGAAATCATATCTAATAACTTTTTTTTCTCATCATTTGTAAGTTTTTTTTGTTGATTAACAAAAACTTTGCTAAAAGCCACGCTATTCCGCAAATAATCATTTTTTATCACCCAGTCACACAATATCTCACATAGTCCTCTTATATATCCCTTTTCTTTTGACATACTAAAGTCTGATAACACTTCCACAAACATACGTAAATACAAGCTACTTAATGAATAATTACTTTTTATCCAATTAGGTATAATCCAATATAATGGGTCAAAATTATAAAATTCCCTAGGTTTTCCTTCTAGAACGTGAAGTTTAAAATAATGACTCTTATGCTTATTAACAAAGTCAATCAAGGGTCCTTGAAAAAAAGTAATAGCATTTTCCAGTTTTTTATCACTTACTATACCTTTTAAGCATTCTTTAAAAGTAGGCATATTGTTACCAAAAGTATAACCTACATCTATATTGGCATTACAATGCTAACAATACATTAATGCTACAAAATTCACATACGAAATGGTAACTGAAATAGAAATAGTTAAATTATTGGCGAAATTAGAGATATTATGATAAGCTAAGAATGAAATTCAACCATTAAGATTAAAGTCTCACTTTTACCCACAAATAAAAAAGTGAGTAAAATGGATACCAAATAAATTTGGGATTAAAATGAGTGAAGTAAGTACAAATGTGCAATATACTGATGGCTTAGGGGATAAATGGCTGGAAAGAGAGTTAAAACACGTTAATTTAGGAAATACAAGACTTAATAAGAGACTTATTAAAACAGGATATTGTATAGAGGGTAAGGCGTCTGGATCAATTAATCAAAGCTGTAGTGGATGGAAAGAAGCTAAGGGTGCATACAGATTATTTAGCAATGAAAAGCTTAAGGATAAGGAAATTTATTCTTCCCATTACAAAGAAACTATGGAGAGAATGAAAGGAAATCAGTTTGTTTTTTCAGTTCAAGATACAAGTTATTTGGATTTTGACTCTCATATAAAAACCAAGAGGCTAGGTAGTATTTCTAAAGCTTATACGAAGAATAAAATGGGTTTACTGTTGCACAGTGCCTTAATAGTCAGCAAAGGAAGGATTGCCTTTAGGTCTATCTTCTCAACAATGTTGGGCACGTTCTATTAGGGAAAAAGAAAAGGCACAAGAAAAAGCAAACAGGAAATACCGTACCTCCATAGAAGAAAAAGAAAGTTATAAGTGGATAACAGCTCTCAAAGAAAGCATAAACAACCTTCCTGCAAATGTACAACTTGTTACCCTTGGTGATAGAGAGGCAGATATCTTCAAATTTTTATGGATCACTGAGACATTAGGTAGTTTTTATGTAATCCGTAATCGAACTAATAGAAGATTTATCTGTACTGAAATTGGAAAAACAGATTTGCAAACACGCATCACTCAACTGCCAGTAAAGAAGAAAATTTCTCTATAAGTTAATAAAGATAGAAACCAAAGATCAAGGAAAGCTAATATTGAAGTTAAGTATATGAAAGGCTATATACCTATCAGATCTTCTTCAATTTATGGATCAAAAGACACAGTGCATAAAATAAGTGATAAAATCCCTGTATATGTGGTAAGTGCAAAAGAAACAAATCCTCCTGAAGGATTGGAAGCTATTGATTGGACTTTGCTGACTAATGTACCAGTTAATAGCACTTTAGATGCTATAGAAAGGATAAATTGGTATAAGCTAAGATGGAAAATTGAGGAGTATTTCAGGGTTTTAAAATCAGGATGTAAAATATAAAGCTCTCGTTTAACTAGAAAGGAAAGGCTACAGAAATTAATTGCTATAAAGAGCATTATTGCATTTAAAATTTTATATTTAACAAAAGTCGCTTTATCAAATCCCATGGAAACCTGTACTAAAATTTTAAGCAATGAAGAGTGGAAGGCCCTTTTCATACGTGAGCATAAAGTAGCTACATTGCCAGAAGAACCTCCAAAAATAAAACAAGCTATTATTTGGTTAGGAAAATTAGGTGGATTTATGAATAGAAAAAGTGATAATTTACCAGGGGCTATGACTCTATGGCGGGGCTATGAAAATCTTAAGGAGAGCATAGTTATGCTTCACATCATGACCTCTCAAAATTGTGGGTAAAAGTGAGTCTGTTATCCGAGTGTCTAACACTGGTTCTTTTTCTTTTTGGTCAAGTGCTGGAATAACACCAGGTGGCATATTGTTACTCTGTATAGAAAATTTGTGCAGTTGTGGGAAAAAGAATTGTGCCGTATTAAAAAAATTGAATGGCTGAAAAAGAGACCTAAACCAGGAAATATTTTCATGCATTGCAGCAACAATTACTGGTGCGCGTGTAATTTGCTTTCTGTTACTTACTATATTGTAGCCAAACGAACCTTGCACAATTTGGTTGCCTTGCGTGTTCCCTTTTTCAACCACATTTTCGTTTTTATTTTCAGTTTCTTCTGCTTGTAACGTATCTTGACTTTGCTCCTCGCTTTTAGCTTTTTCTACATGTTTTAGCTTATCATTTAAGAGTGCCTCGATTTGTTGCAAGCTACCGAGGTTGATGTTTTTAACGTCTGTTTGTAGCGTTATTGTTATGCTCTGCAGAAGGATTTGAATTGAAGCATTACTTATGAATTCTTCTACAGTTTTATTAGCTTTATGGTAGTTGTTGTATAGTTCTTCGCTTTCTTTTGCTACTTTTATATTGGCTGTGAAGTTTTTCTCCTGAGAAAGGCAGATTTTAAAAAAGTCAATAAAATGTTTTATTTGAGGTAATATTGTATTAGGGTTTACCTCTGTTAGCAGCTTGATCTTAAATGAAAATTCTTGTGTATCGCTTGTAACATTTTTTGAGCGAATAGTGCTGATTTCTACTACTTCATCGGAAAATACTTTGCCTATCTCTTTAGATTTATCTTTGAAAAATTTAGGTAAATCTTCTACCTCATATTTTCTCTTAGTTTTAACGTTGACGGGGATTTTTCCTGTATCTTGAAACTTATCTTTGAGAAGTTTTGATAAGCTTTCTGCATTAGTTCTAACGCCAGAAACTGCTTTGTTTACATTTGTTTTTAAACCCGCTAAGGACTCAGGTAAATCCTCTACACGAGCTTTAAAGGTAGGAATTACTCTACTTGTGTTTTTTTTAGCCTTATCCATAAAAGACTTAAATGAATTTTTTGTTTGCTCCCACGGAGTTGTGGTATCATTACTGTGCATGTTTCTAATTTTTTAATTTATTAATATAATATTAATAAAAAAATATAATTAGTCAATAAGTTAATAGTAAAAGCACTCTTGCATAACAGCAGCGTGTTGGATTCAATAAAAGCAGAAGAAGTTACTTTACAAACCTCATCAGTCTCCTTATTATGATAATAAGAGTATTTATCCTTGTTTTTAATCTCTGCAGATTTAACAACAAAATTCAGTAAAAAACTCAGGTATATATTGGCGGATTACATAAAATTATAGCGGCTTTTTTTATTTTTTCTACATTCAGCCAAAATCCGCTTAAAATAAGCGTTAGAACATTATTACAATGCCAATTTACATTATAAAACTCACTACTGGGAGATTCTTTTGCCTTTTTTTTTGCTTGGTGAATTTCTTAATATTCTGGATTAGTTAGGAGTCCTATAGAGATGTCATTCCAGCACTTGATGCTGGAATTCAGGAATTTTTTGAGCACGAAAGTTATGCTAAGTTTTTATTGTTAAGTAAAGGCTGGATTCCATTGTAGGAGCACTGGAATGACGGAAGAAGGAAACACTCGGATAGGGGCAATTTTAATGATACCATCATAGAGATCAGCTACTCTGATGACAACTTTTTATGCGAATAGTTTTATTGATGATATTAAAGATTTCACTATAATGAAAGTTTAAGCTAGCGTTTTTAAGGTGAACAAAGAGCTAATAAGTGAAATACCTTTACTTGAAGATAAGGCAGTTTCTGAGATTGAAAGTGCTGCTTCTTTGCAAGATTTAGAAAAAGTTAGGTTGTCATACTTGGGGAGGAAGGGTGTAGTAAAAGCTTATTTCGATGACTTAAAGAATATAGATGATGCAGGAGAAAAACGCGACCTAGGTGCAGTGATTAATGTTTTACGCAATAAGATAGACCAGCTTATAACAAGCAAAGAAAATGAACTAAAAGATAAAGAAGTTAAGTTAAAACTGCAAAATGAAGCAGTTGATATCACACTGCCTGTCAGACCAGAAAGAATTGGCAAGATTCATCCACTGAGCAAAGTTATAAGTGAAGTAAAGCTCATTTTTGCACATATGGGCTTCAAAGCAGTTGATGGTTCTGATATTGAAGATGAATTTCACGTGTTTGATGCGCTCAATACTCCAAGTCATCATCCTGCGCGAGAGGAGCAAGATACCTTCTACTTAAAGAATAAAATAAACGATAAAAGAATGGTGCTGCGCACTCATACCTCATCTGTGCAGATTAGAACTATGGAAAAGACAAAAACTTTTCCAATTAAAATAGTGGCTGCAGGCAGGGTATACAGAAATGACTTTGATGCAACTCACACTCCTATGTTTCATCAGATAGAAGGGCTTTATGTTAATGAAAATGTCAATATGGGCCAATTAAAATTTACTATTCATCGCTTCCTTAGTAAATTTTTCGGAGATAAAGGTCTAAAAATACGCTTTCGTAATAGTTTTTTTCCTTTTACTGAGCCTTCTGCAGAAGTGGACATAAGTTATAAAGGTAGTAAATGGATTGAAGTACTTGGATGTGGTATGGTGCATCCAAATGTCTTTAAAAATGTTGGAATAGACCATACTAAATACAGTGGCTTTGCATTTGGGATTGGTATAGAAAGGCTAGCAATGCTGAAATATCAAATTAGTGATATAAGGAGCTTTTACGACAATAGAGTTAGTTGGATCAACCATTATGGTTTTCATTTTTCGTCTTTAAGATAAGTGACAAATAAATCTTATACATTTGTTGTACTTGCTGCTGGGCATGGTAAGCGAATGAATTCAAGCTTGCCTAAGGTTCTGCACAAAATAGGTAATTTCTCCATGCTTGAGCATGTCATTTACAATGCAAAGCAGCTGAATCCTGAAAAAATAGTTATTGTAGTCGATTTGCCTTTAACTCAAAGGCTGAAATGCTTTGAGGGTATAAAACTAATTACACAAGAGTCAACGCTCGGTACAGGGGATGCAGTCAAAATTGCAATGAGAAACCTGAAAGAATTGTCAGATATAGTTGTTGTGCAGTATGGGGATACTCCACTAATAAAAAGCAGCACAATAACTAAAATGATAAGCTGCTTAGGAGAGAGCAATGCTTTAGTTTGTCTTGGGTTTAAAACTAATAATAAAGGATACGGTAGACTAATTATTGAGAACGGCTCCCTAAGAGAAATCGTAGAAGCACAAAATGGTAGAAATAATGATGAGGAATTTCTTGCTAATGCCGGAATAATGGTTGCACGTGAAAAGAATCTACGTGAATTGGTGGAGAAAATAGAGTGTAATAACCAAGCTCATGAATATTACTTGACCGATATCGTTGCCATTGTAGTAAAGAGTAATTTAAATGTCGGCTATGTTATTGCTGATGAGGAGGAGGCAACTGGCATAAACAATAGGAATGACCTTGCAACGGCCGAGTTTTACTTTCAAGAAGAAAAAAGAAAGTTTTTCACTAACTCTGGAGTAACGCTTGTTGCTCCAGAAACTGTTTTCTTCTCTCTTGATACGCAAGTTGGTATGGATTCGATTGTTTACCCATACGTTTTTTTTGGTCCTGGAGTAAAAATAGGATCTGGTGCTAGGGTTGGTCCATTTGCCAAATGTGAAAATACAACAATAGGTGATGGTGCAATCATAGGTAATTTTGTTGAAACAAAAGCAAGTGATATAGGTATAAATACTAAGATAAAGCACTTAAGTTATATAGGAAATACTCAGGTAGGGCAGGGGAGTAACATAGGTGCAGGTACCGTTATTTGTAATTATGATGGGAAAAAGAAACATAAAACAAATATTGGAAGCAATTGTTTTATTGGTGCCAATAGTTCATTAATTGCACCGCTTAATGTTCATGATGACTCTCTAGTTGCAGCAGGTAGCGTTATAGTAGAGGATGTGCCAGAGAAAAGTCTTGCAATTGCAAGAGAAAGGCAAATAACTAAGAAAATAAAATAACTCTAATTTTTATTACGCGAATTATGTTATTTTTAATATATGCATTAGTATACATGTATATCAATATACATGTTAAAAATGAAAAAGTTGCTGATTTTGGTGGTCTGTTGTTTCCTGTAAGTACCGTCTTTTGGAGTTGATTGGATTAAAGATAGAATCTATACTTCTTTATCATATAGCCGGCTTGGTATTAACTATGATGTTGGTTTTCACTATACAAATAGCACTAAAATTTCAGTTGGCTATGTAATCAAACCTATTATTAATTCTGTAATCAAACCTACTCTTGATGAAGAATTTGGAGGAGTTATAGGGCTTATGGCAAAGCTTCATTATCATCATCAATTTGAAAGTACGGATATTACTCCTTATGTTACTTTTGGTGTAGGAGGTGGAGCTAAAGTATCTCCACCAGCACAGCAAGGTCAACAGCCAGACGTAGAAAAGTTTTTTCCTACCAGATAGGTTCTGGTATTAGTCTTCCACTTTCTGAGAGAACGAATGTTTTCGCTGGCTATAAACTTCACAAGTTCAGTGAGTTTTCTCATGGGTTTGAACTTGGAATGAGTTTTAATTTGTAAGCTCTGATTGAATGTTTTTAGTGAAAGCTTATTAACGTCGTAAAGTTTCCATGAGACTAAGAGAATTTAAGAGTAGTCAAGTTTTTGAACTTGACTACTATCCAAGGAAAAGCAGGTAAAGGTAGAAGTATTTCATGTTTTTATTTATATTGACAGTATGTGTAACATCATTTACGATTAGTATTAATAACAATAATTGATATTTGTCATGTTTGCAGTAATCGAAACTGGTGGAAAGCAGTATTTAGTAAAAAAAGGCAGCATAATTAAAGTAGAAAGATTACAAGCTGAAGAAAAAGAGGAAGTGGAAATCAATAAAGTGATTTGTGTTTCAAGTAATGGATTATCTTGTTCATCTAATGCTGTTGTTAAAGCTGAAGTACTGGAGCAGTGTAGAGATAAAAAAATTATAATCTTTAAGAAAAAGAGAAGAAAAAATTACCGTAGGAAAAATGGTCATAGGCAGTATATTACTGTTCTTCGTATCAATGAAATTAGTCTTCAAAAGTAAGAGGTAAGATATGGCAACTAAAAAATCAGGTGGTAGTTCCTGTAATGGTAGAGATTCGGCAGGGCGTCGGCTCGGGATAAAGAAGAATGGTGAGGTTATTTCAGGTAACATAATTGTACGTCAAAGAGGTACAAAATTTCATCCTGGAAAGAATGTTGGTATGGGTAAAGATCATACGATTTTTGCTAAAACGAAAGGCTGGGTGAGTTTTAGAAAATCAGCAAATAAAAAGACGTTTATTGATGTTGTGCCTACAGATGATATGCAAGCCTTGGCTTGAATAGATACGGGTCTGTAGCTCAGGTGGTTAGAGCGCACGCCTGATAAGCGTGAGGTCGGAGGTTCAACTCTTCCCAGACCCACCATTTAAATTTGCAATAGTTTTGATATTGTGTAACTAAACGATGGTTTTACATAAGAATTCAGTAACCAGTGAATCAGTAGCAGCCGGTCATCCAGATAAAGTAGCAGACCAGATTTCAGATGCAATACTTGACGAATACCTTTTTAATGACTCTTCCTCTCGTACTGCAATAGAGACTTTAGTTACTAAAGATAATGTTATTATAGCTGGGGAAGTATTTGGGCCGAACATTGAAAATAGCAAGATTGAAAGTATTGTACGGAATACAATAAAAGATATTGGTTATGAGCATGATGGTTTCCACTGGGAAACAGTGAAAGTAAATATATTGCTACATGAACAATCAAATGACATTGCAATAGGTGTGGATCAAGGTGCTGGGGATCAGGGCATAATGTATGGCTATGCAACAATAGAGACAGAAAGCCTCATGCCGGCACCCATTTTTTATGCACACTCGATTCTGAGAAATATCATGAGTATGGTCAAAGGGGTAAAGCTTGGTCCTGATGCAAAATCGCAAATCACTTTGGCGTATGAGAATAACCTTCCAGTGCGTGCTGAAAGTATTGTTGTTTCAATACAGCATCTTGAGGATATGAGTCAATTGAAAGTGAAGGAAATAATTTATCCTTACATAGCTTCATCTTTACCTGAAGGGTGGATGTGCCCTAAAGAAAATCTCTTAGTCAATCCAACAGGTAGATTTGTTATTGGTGGACCAGTTGGTGATTGTGGATTAACCGGACGAAAAATTATGGTTGATACTTATGGAGGATATATTCCACACGGTGGAGGAGCGTTTTCTGGAAAAGATGCAACAAAAGTTGATAGATCCGCAGCTTATATGGTGAGATACCTTGCTAAAAATATTGTCTTTGCAGGTTTAGCTGAACGTTGTCTTGTGCAGCTTTCTTATGCAATTGGTGTCTCAAAACCTACTTCATTTTACATTGATACATTTGGCACGAATACAATAGATGAAGAGAGGATTAAAGGGTTTATTGAAGGTAACATAGATTTATCAACTAAAGGCATAATAAGACATTTATCACTTAATCGTCCTATATATAAACGTACAGCCTGCTATGGGCATTTTGGTAAAGAATCGGAAAGTGATGGTGGATTTTCTTGGGAAGGTGTGGACTTATCTACTGATTTTTGTAAAGAATTTAATATAGAAGAAGAAAAGAGAGAATGTCTTTAAACTATTAAACTCTTTTATTTCTAGCTTGATACTGATATAATAACTTATTATAAATTGTAAGTAACTTTTTAGTAACTATACTAGTTTTAATATTTATGAGGCTTACAAGATGTCCGACAAACCAAAAGAAGAATTTTACGATATTGCTGTAAGAGAGTCATCTGGCCTTATTGAAAAAATAATAAAACATCCTTTCAATGTTGAATTGATGAACAATACGCTAGATTATGAAAAGTTTAAATTTTATCTTCAGCAGGATTTTTTATATTTAGTGGACTGTACTCGTGCTTTATTGATTATTACAGCTAAAGTTCATGACATTGAAATAATGAGCAGCTTAATAAATGTGGCAAGAGGAACATTTGATGTTCGGAGGCAATATAAAGAACATTTTGGAGATTGTGATTTATCTGATAATCACAAAAAATCAAGAGCCTGTTCTGCCTTTACTGACTTTTTCATGCGCGCTGCATATCACAGTTCTGTTGCTGAAGCTTTATCAGCATCTTACCCTTGCTTTAACATATACCAAATCATTCTACAGAATATGATGAGTGAGGTAACATCTGATGAGGTTAAAAATAGCAAGTACGAAGGATGGATCAATATTTACAATAGCAAAGCAATGAATGCTGCAATTGATGAGTTTACTAATGTTACGAATAAATTTTATAAGAAAGCTGGAGATTGTGAAAAAAGAAGGATGCATGAGTTTTTTAAGAGAGGTTTAGAGATAGAAATATTGTTTTGGGATGAGATGTATTCTCTAGCATAGTCTGTAGTATTAACACTAAATTATATTCTAGTTTATGTGATGTTCAGTGGTATAATTAAGAGCTATTATGGGTCAAATCTTTTAAAGGATATTATTGAGCATCCTTTCAATTTTGAATTAGCAAATAATACTTTAAACATAGAAAACTTCAAATTTTATATACAACAAGATGCATTCTTTTTAGCTGATTATATTCGTACTGTTTTAATGATTGCATCAAAAATGGAGAGTTGTAATAACATTGTTCCATTGATTGGGGTGGCTAAAGGGTCAATAGAGATTATGAAAGTGTTATACAACCACTACTTTGCTGTGTATTCCATAAATCGTGGAGAAAAGTCGCTTGAGTGTTTCAATTTTACTAACTTTCTTTTGTCTACTTCATATAGCGATGTTTATGAAGCTGTAACAGTTCTTTACTCTTGCCATTTCATATATAAAATTGTTGTTGATAATATGAGAAATAAAATTAAAAAAGATAATAGGTATAAGGATTGGCTTGATTTTTTTTGCGGTAATTTGATGGAATCTTGATGTGTTGCTTTGGAAGATATTGTTGACGAATATTGTAACAAAGTAGGAGAAAGTGAAAGAACCAGAATGCTAGAATTATTTAAAATAACTGCACAATTTGAGTTGGATTTTTGGAGTGGGGTATATAATTTTTCAAAATTTAATCAAGATTTTAAGAAATATTGACAATTTTAAGCTAATTTGTATGCTTAATACGTATTTTTGAAGATGATATGAAAAGTAAAGAACATGATTTTCACTTAGTGGACCCAAGTCCCTGGCCAATTGCTATATCAGTAGCAATTTTTGTTCTTGCACTTGGGTTAGTTGGTGTATTTCATAAACAAACTTCTGGAATATTTGGTTTAGTTTTAGGAATCTCTGCAGTATCAGGTGTACTGTTTTATTGGTGGAGAGATGTAATAAGAGAAGCAATTTATGATAAATGCCATACTGCCATTGTAAAACATGGACTCAAGCTTGCAATGTACTTATTTATCCTCTCGGAAGTTGTGTTTTTTATAGCGTTCTTTTGTTCATTCTTTAAAGCCTGGCTTGATCCGGTTTTTTTATTTGAAGCGTTTTCTCCTACAAAAAAAGTTGAATGGCCCCCTGAAGGCATTTTACCACCGGATCCGTGGTCGTTACCATTTATGAATACACTAATATTATTGCTTTCTGGTACAACAATTACTTCAGCACATCATTTTTTACTTGAAAATGATAAAAAAAGAATGATTAAAATGCTGTCTATAACTATATTGCTTGGGATGTTCTTTATAATAGTGCAAGCAATTGAGTATTATGAAGCAAGTTTTTCTCTACAAGAAGCGGGAGAGAAACTTATCTATACATCCAACTTTTACATGATTACTGGTTTTCATTGTGTGCATGTTATAATAGGTATAATATTTTTGTCAGTATGTTTATTTAGAGCTCGAAAAGATCAATTTACACCTCAAGATCACTTATGCTTTGAGTTTGCTTCTTGGTATTGGCACTTTGTCGATCTAGTCTGGATATTTTTATTTCTGTTTATTTATTGGTTAAGCCTTTATTAAGTGATTAAAATAATAGGCCTAGATCCAGGGATGAGTAAGACTGGTTGGGCCATTATTAGACTGGAAGAAAAAAATAATATTAAATTTTTGGATGGTGGCACCATATCAACTGATAGTAAGTCGGGTATAGGTGAGCGTCTACATATAATTTTTGAAGAATTAAAGAAAGTAATTTCTTTATACTCTCCAGATGAAGCTGCTGTAGAAAAAATTTTTGTTAATAAAAATCCAAAATCTTCACTAACTTTGGGATATGCAAGAGCAATTGCAATTTTAATATTACAAATGACGGATTTACCCATGAATGAATATGATGCAAACTATATAAAAAAGAGCATTACCGGAAATGGTCATGCTGATAAGGATCAGATTATATTTATGGTGAAGCAAATAGTTAAAAACTTAAATATAAAATGTCATCATACTGCTGATGCTCTTGCTACAGCAATTTGTCATGCTTATACGAGAAGTTCTTGTTTTATTGAATAGTTTTACATGAATTAAGTTAAAAAAACTATTTGATGGTATTTATCTTATCTAACGTTCGTTGCAGAATAATACATGCAGCAATTTTATCATCTATTTTTTTTGATTTTGTGATTGATATTCCAGTAATTTTTAGTGCGTGAGTTGCAAGAGATGTTGATAGACTTTCGTCTTGTAGGTATATGTGTACTTTACATTTTTTTATTATTTTATTTGCAAACTGGATTATTGCTTTACACCATTCAGTCTCTTGGTCATCTATTTTGAATGGTAGTCCTATTACCATTGATCCAGATTCATTTTCTTTAAGCACTCTATTTAGATAACCTAAATCTTTGCTCATATTTCTTCTATAATATATACTATGAGCTGTAGCTATAAGCTGTGTTTTATCACTAAATGCTATGCCTATTTGTTTTTCTCCCATATCAAGGCACATTATACGTTTATCTCTTGGAATAGACTTTAGAAATTCATCTGGATTTCTATGTATCATCTATGAAAACATAACTTTTGTACAATTGTATTTTTGTGACAGTAAGTTATGTACAGTCTACTGGCATGATAGACATTCATCATAATTAATATCTGTTTTTTGTTGCAGTATTTCACTTTTTTTGAATATGTCATGTGAGACCTTGTCAGCTCTCTGCATTGATTGTGATCTGCAGTAATACAAGCTTTTTAATCCTTTTTTCCAAGCAAGCATATGTATTTTGTGTAAGTAACGTTTATGCACATTGGCAGGTAAGAACAGATTTACTGATTGAGATTGACAAATATAAGGAGTTCTATCACTTGCATGTTCTATGATCCATTGTTGATCAAGTTCGTATGCTGTTTTAAATGTCAGTTTTTCATGCTTGCTAAGAAAATCTAAATGCTGAACAGAACCCTCATTTGTTGAAATTGAGGACCATGTTTCATCATTGTCTTGATTTTTTTCTGCTAGTAGTTTTTGCAAGAATTTATTTCGTACTACAAATGAACCTGTCAATGTCTTCTGTATAAATACGTTTGCTGCATACGGCTCTATTCCAGGAGAAGTGTTGCCTGCGATAATCGAAATTGAGGCAGTTGGAGCAATAGCGAGCTTATGTGTAAACCTTTCCATTAGATCGATTTCTTTAGCGTCAAGACATGGCCCTTTTTCTTCTGCTAATTTTTTAGAAACTACATCTGCTTGCTCGCGCAAATGCTTAAATATTTTTTTATTCCATTGTTGGGCTGTTACTGATTCAAAAGGAACCATTTTACTTTGTAAAAATGAATGAAAACCCATCACGCCAAGACCGATACTACGCTCTCTTATTGCGGAATATTTTGCTCGCTGTATTTCATTTGGTGCTTGGTTTATGAAATCCTCTAATACATTATCAAGAAAACGCATTATATCTTCTATGAAAAGCTCATTATCTTTCCATTCTTCGTAGTATTCAAGATTTACGGATGATAAACAACATACAGCAGTGCGTGACTTTTTCAGGTGATCGTAACCTGTAGTTAAAGTTATTTCACTGCATAGGTTTGACATTTTGATGTCTAAGTTGAGTTTTTTGTAAGATTCTGGCTTATTGTTATTTGTTGCATCAAGGAAAATAATGTAAGGTTCTCCAGTTTCAACTCTTGCTGTTAATATTTTAATCCATATATCCCGTGCTTTTACTGTTGAAATAACTTTATTGTTATGAGGGCTTATTAAATCCCATTCTTGATCATCTTCAACAGCTTGAATAAACTTATCTGTTACTATTACAGCATGATGTATATTTAATGCTTTGCGATTTGGGTCACCACCAGTTGGCTTGCGTAAATCCAGAAACTCTTCTATTTCTGGATGCCATACAGGAAGATAAACTGCTGAGCTTCCTCTTCTTAAGGATCCTTGGCTGATTGCAAGCGTCAGAGCGTTTTGTACTACGATAAATGGCACAATTCCTGATGTTTTACCGCTACCTTTGACACTTTCACCAATTGAACGTAAATTTCCCCAATAACTACCTATTCCACCACCACGTGCAGCGAGCCAAACATTTTCATTCCATAAATCAACTATTCCCTGTAAGCTATCTTCAGTTTCGTTAAGAAAACAGGAAATAGGCAATCCTCTCTTGGTACCACCATTACTAAGTATTGGAGTTGAAGGCATGAACCATAAATTGCTCATGTAATCATAAAGACGTTGTGCATGCTCTTTATTATCAGAGTAGTAATTGGCAATACGTATAAAGAGATCTTGATAACTTTCATTTTCTATTAAATACCTGTCCAATAGAACTGCTTTTCCAAAATCAGTTAATTTACTATCCTTTGCGTAGTTAATAGCAATGTAATTCATAAGGCTCCTTTTATAATAACATAGAAATTTATTTGAGCGATTTCTCGATTAAGTTGTTAAATTTTTTTGTGGATACTGTAATGCAAACAAGATACCATCAACTTGGCTGCCATATATTTTACAGTAACTCATTTGACTTATTTGCATATTTGTTTCTTTTGCAACATGCTGAATATAATCTTCTGAGTGACGAAAATAATCTCCTTTCTTTACAAAGTCAATACCTTTACTTTCCTTTCTTCTTACTAAACATACAATAATCCCTTTTTTGTTTGTCAATCCTTTTGCTAGTTCCAATTCTGCTAGAAAATCATGTAGATAGTGTAGCACTTCAGCAAAGATAATTACATCATATTGCTGATTCTTCTCTTGTTTAAGAAATTCTTTCATTTCTGTATGTATTAACTCATCGTAAACAGGTTTACCTTTTATAAAGCATCCTCTTGCAATATTGAGCATTCTATTTGAGATGTCAACTCCTGTTATGCGACTTCTAATATTACTTATTTTTAGGAAGTGACCACATATTCCAGTACCGCAACCAAGGTCGAGTATATTCAGTTCAGAAGTGGAGTTGTTAAAGACTTTTGTAATTATCATGTGTATGAGTTCATGCCCTCTGTATTGTTTGGCAATTAGCCAATGCTCAACAAAATATTCACCTGTGTAATCAAAATATTGCTTTATGAGATTTTTAGGCAATTCTACGATATATGATGTGTTTGTTATTTTTTTTAAGTAGTAAGAAGCTTCTTTGTGACTACTATCTAATTTTAACGTCTTTGTTAAATAATTATAAGCTTTATTAGTATTTCCTACTGCAAAATGACATCTTCCAATATTATACCAGATTATAGGTAAATTGGGGTAGAATATGCTAATTAACCAAAATCTTAACTTTGCATCTGATATATTACCTTTATAGAAGTGATATAACCCGATTTCAATGTTGGTATTTAACAGGTTTTTAGATTTTTCAAGAAGCACTATAGTTTCTTTATGGAGATTATTGTATCTATCCATAATGAAATTTTTTACTTTTTTAATGTTTAATAAGCAAGTAAGCTTAGATATACAATTTAAAGCAAAGTTTTTTATAAGAGATAGATTACTTTTCATACATTAGAAATACTCCAAATGTTCATTGTCATTTTTAGGTAACTAATTTTAACACATTTTATCTTACAAAATATCTTTTTCATTAATTTTTCTGTACATATCAATTTATAGAATATTTCTCAGATTTTACTGTTTAAGATTGTTGATAATAATAGGTAAATGTTTTGTATAAAAAGGCGTTGACATATGATTTATCAGATTGTAACATATAAAAGATTAGTTTTTAGATGTTTGAAAAGTTTTATGGTAGAGATTATTTAATCTCAATTCAATTGTAAGTTAATATTTAACTCTGCATATTCTACATATAGTCAGATAAATAAATTATTAAGAGCACTTGATGGATGCCTTGGCGTTAAGAGGCGATGAAGGACGTGGCAGGCTGCGATAAGCTGTGGGAAATTGTCAACAAATTTTGATCCGCAGATTTCCGAATGGGGAAACCCAACTAGCTTAGCTAGTTATTATATACTAAGTATATAAAGCAAACTTGGTGAACTGAAATATCTAAGTAGCCAAAGGAAAAGAAATCAACCGAGATTCTGTTAGTAGTGACGAGCGAAAGCGGAAAAGGCTAGTGATTTAAAAATAAGAATTAGAATACTCTGGAAATGGTAACCATAGAAGGTGATAGTCCTGTATAAATAGAAAGTTTTTAAATCCTTGAGTAGAGCGGGGCACGTGAAATCCTGTTTGAATGTGGGGGGACCATCCTCCAAGCCTAAATACTCCTTAACGACCGATAGTGAACAAGTACCGTGAGGGAAAGGTGAAAAGAACCCCGGGAGGGGAGTGAAATAGAATCTGAAATCAAGTGCTTACAAACAGTTGGAGCTCTATATCAATTTATTGATATTTAGAGTGACAGCGTACCTTTTGCATAATGGGTCAGCGAGTTAATCTATGAAGCAAGCTTAAGCCGTTAGGTGTAGGCGTAGCGAAAGCAAGTCTGAATAGGGCGTTTAGTTTTATCGATTAGACCCGAAACCAAGTGATCTAGTCATGACCAGATTGAAGGTATGGTAAAACATACTGAAGGATCGAACCAGTTAATGTTGCAACATTATTGGATGAGTTGTGATTAGGGGTGAAAGGCCAATCAAACTTGGAAATAGCTGGTTCTCTGCGAAATCTATTTAGGTAGAGCGTTGTATTTATGTTGTTGGGGGTAGAGCACTGGATAGACTAGGGGGATTCATCGTCTTACCAAATCTAACCAAACTCCGAATACCAGTAATTAATTATACAGCAGACACACTATGGGTGCTAAGTCCGTGGTGGAAAGGGAAACAGCCCAGATCACTATCTAAGGTCCCAAAATTACAGCTAAGTGGGAAAGGAAGTAGAAAAACCATTACAGCTAGGAGGTTGGCTTGGAAGCAGCCATCCTTTAAAGAAAGCGTAACAGCTCACTTGTCTAAATAAGTTTTTCTGCGCCGAAAATGTACCGGGGCTAAAGCTGTATACCGAAGATGTGGGTGCTTATTGATTTCGATTAGTAGGCGCGGTAGCAGAGCGTTCCGTAAGTCTGTGAAGGTGGTTTGTGAAAACTGCTGGAGATATCGGAAGTGAGAATGCTGACATAAGTAGCGTAAAAGAGTGTGAAAAACACTCTCACCAAAAATCTAAGGGTTCCTACGTTAAGTTAATCTGCGTAGGGTTAGTCGGTTCCTAAGGCGAGTCCGTAAAGGAGTAGTCGATGGCAATTAGGTTAATATTCCTAAACCTCTTAAGTGTGACGGGTTTTGTATTTGTATAGGTCTTATTGGATTGATCTATGCTTAAAAGAAGCTCCAGGAAATAGCACTTATATTTATGAGGCCGTACCGTAAACCGACACTGGTGGATGAGTAGAGTATACTAAGGTGTTGAAAGAATGATGTTGAAGGAACTCGGCAAATTATACCTGTAACTTCGGAAGAAGGGTAACCTGCTTTTAGGCAACTATAAGTAGGTGGCACAAAATAGGGAGTAGCGACTGTTTACTAAAAACACAGGACTCTGCAAACACGTAAGTGGAAGTATAGGGTCTGACGCCTGCCCGGTGCTGGAAGGTTAATAGGAAGAGTGCAAGCTCTGAATTGAAGCCCCAGTAAACGGCGGCCGTAACACTGACGGTCCTAAGGTAGCGAAATTCCTTGTCGGGTAAGTTCCGACCCGCACGAATGGCGTAACGATTTCTCCACTGTCTCCAACATCATTTCAGCGAAATTGAATTCCCCGTGCAGATGCGGGGTACCCGCGGTTAGACGAAGAGACCCCGTGCACCTTTACTATAACTTTACATTGCTATTAAAAATGTGATGTGCAGGATAGGTGGGAGACTTTGAAGTTATGGCGCTAGCTGTAATGGAGTCGACCTTGAGATACCACCTTTTACATTTTTAATATCTAACTATGTTTCATTATCTGAAACTAGGACATTGTATGGTGGGTAGTTTGACTGGGGCGGTCGCCTCCTAAAAAGTAACGGAGGCGTGCGAAGGTAAGCTAGAGCTGGTCGGAAATCAGCTTGATAGTACAATGGCATAAGCTTGCCTGACTGCGAGGCTGACAAGCCAAGCAGAGACGAAAGTCGGTCATAGTGATCCGGTAATTCTGTATGGAAGGGTTATCGCTCAACGGATAAAAGGTACGCCGGGGATAACAGGCTGATGGTGTTCGAGAGTTCATATCGACGACACCGTTTGGCACCTCGATGTCGACTCATCACATCCTGGGGCTGGAGAAGGTCCCAAGGGTTCGGCTGTTCGCCGATTAAAGTGATACGTGAGTTGGGTTTAGAACGTCGTGAGACAGTTCGGTTTCTATCTGCCGTGGGTGAAGGAAATTTGAGAAGATCTGACTCTAGTACGAGAGGACCGAGATGGATATACCTCTGGTGTACCAGCTGTTATGCCAATAGCATCGCTGGGTAGCTATGTATAGATGGGATAATTGCTGAAAGCATATAAGCAAGAAACCCTCTTCAAAAAGATTTCCCAATTAAGGCCGTGGGAGACTACCACGTTGATAGGCTAGGTGTAGAAGCATGGTAACATGTGAAGCTAACTGGTACTAATAGCCTGATTGATTTATTTGCTTTCTATATGTGCATATGCAGTGTTAAATATTAAATTAAAATTTATTAAGTAAGAAATTTTTGTTGACTTGGTGGCTATAGCAAAAATGAACCACCCGATCTCATTTCGAACTCGGAAGTGAAACTTTTTAGCGCCGATGATACTTAAAAAGGGAAAGTAGGTCGTTGCCAAGTTTATAAAAATTTCTCCTTATTTATATCTTTTCAGTAGAGCGATGAAACAAGGTAAACATAGAGTAGCTTGTGAGGTAATATAACTGATCTTTTAGAACTCTGCGAAAACTTTAAGATAAAAGTAGAAAATTTAAAAGTAGAATTTGTCACCTATTTGCAAATTAGGAGGAGAGATAGCAACATTTAACAAATCATCAAACAATTGATCTTCTGAAAATCAAACTTTATATAATTGAATATTAATTAAGTTATTGGAGATGAGGAGAAAGAAGAAGTAGCAAACTATCAAGAAGAAGATACATTCGGTCCAAGAGTTAGTTGATAATTGTAGTACTCAGTTGATTTTATAAAAATTAAAAACGTGAGAATTATAATTGATGTTTTTAATGTAAATTGAAAGCGTATCAAATAGTGAATATAGAGTTCCTTCAAAATGCAAAAAGGTGTATGAGCAAATCGAATAAGAAAAGTGAGGTTTTGCACATCAACATGTTATAATAAAGGTAAACTTGGTTAGTGCTGAAGCAACACTGCAAGTTTTAAAGGGAAAGAAGATTTAAAAGACAGTGTATGTTGCAATCGTAATAGTCGCTGACAGGTACTTTGAAACATAGCTGAACTATTGAAGTTAAAATTCTGGTCTGTTACTTAAAAAACGCATTCACTGAATTATTTATACTAAAAAAAAGCTTTATTAAAAAATCAAACAGAAGTGTAAGAAAGTTGCAAAACGTATAAGGTATTACTTGAAGCTACCTATCTGAAGCAACTGGAGCTTCTCAAGTTGCGAAAAATATTTTAAAATCTGAAAGAATGATGTGAAATTTTTTAAGTAAACCAGAAAGTATTCCACTATCGCGCTGAACAGCAAATTAGGAATTATATCATTTACTGTAAAAGCTCATATTTTACGTAATCAGAGCTAGGAATTTGAAAGGATAATTTCATTATACTTAACATGGAAACAAAGAGAACTATACAATCCCCTGCCTATCGTTTCTTGAACCACTCCCCTGAACGGGTACTTTTACTTTTATCAAACTATTTCCTTATTGTAATAAGTTGCTTCTATATTCAACTCTCGCAACTCCCCTCTAGTATTATCCTTATTTTGTTCTAAGTATTGGTTTTGTTCAAATGCCATTGTCCATTGTGTAGAACAGATAGAGTTTTTATATTCATAAAAACTCTCTTCAGTATTATTTGTACCGAGCTTTTTATATTGTTTTATTATACTCTCTACCATCAAGCACCCACATCTATTAATTTATTTTTAAAAACTTTACTTATCTTATCATAAAAAATATAGCTGTAAATACTTTAGTGAAAATTTCTTCTTATTTTATCTTTCTTTAAGCAAATATTGAGGTCTTTTTGTAAATTTTTATAGCCTGCTTGCATAATGTTTTTATGGGTTAGTATTATGTAATAGTATCCTACATTACTTATATTAGAAATGCTAACTTTAGCTAGCATTCGTAATTGCCTTTTTATTTTATTTCTTTTTGCTGCTTTTCCGACTTTTTTACTGATAGCCAGACCTACTCTAATAACATGAATATACTTTTCAGGTTCTCTTTCTTTTATAGCATATAGTGATATATATACCCCTCGATAAAAAAGACTGTCAGGTGCTAATCTATTTTTAAAGGCAAAGGAAAACTCTTTTTTTTTATACTTACTATGCGCATAATTTGTTACACCCTAATGAACGGCGCCTATTAAGGATTTTTCTTCCAGCTTTTGTTGACATACGTGAACGAAATCCGTGTCTACGCTTTCTTATCAAATTTTTTGCTTGTAATGTTCTTTTCATTGTTTTTATATTAATATGACTATTTATTTTAAATTATTTTGCTCTATTGTCAAATAATGGTCAACTTCTATAGCATTCTTATTGAATAAAATTTGATATATGGAAAAATGAATTTAATTATAGGCGTACCTGTTTTACTAATCCTTTTATTTTGTTTGAGTAGGTTTCAAGCAGTAAGTAAAGTTAAGTCTTATATATATTTGAGTTGTATTTGGATGTTAGCTTGTTTGTTACCACTCTATGGTGGTTATTTTATAATTTCTATTTCTATAGCGTTACTTTTTTTTATGCTGATTTTTATCTTTAAAGATAAAAGAAATAAGATGGTAAAATTTTTGTTATTTATGGCTTTAACCATATCACTTTTTATCACTTTATTTATAATGCTATCTATTTTTATTCAGTCCATTTCTTTTTTTAACAAAGTCGCTATTTCAGAATTCTTATTTTGCTTAAAATGGAAGCATAATGTAGCTATTATTGGTGAAGGAGAGGTGGGGTGTTTTGGTATAGCGCCACTTTTAGTGGGGACATTACTTATAACTATTGTAGCAATGTTAGTTGCGGTGCCGCTTGGTTTATTTTCTGCAATATATATTAGTGAGTATGCGAGTGAAAAAGTGCGTTATGTTATTAATACAGCCTTACAGGTTTTGTCTGCTATTCCTACTGTTGTATATGGATACTTCTCAGTTGTATTTTTGTCTTTTTTTATAAAGCAGGTAGCGAATTTTTTTAATCTAAGTATACACTCAGAAAGTGCTTTGATTGCTGGTTTATCGATTGGAATAATGATTCTTCCTTTTATTATTTCTTTGCTTGAAGATGCTATAAGATCTGTTCCAAAAAGTTTACGTTATGGTTTTATGGCGCTTGGCGCAACACCAGCGGAAACTATATGGCATATAACAATACCTTATGCAATTCCTACAATTTTAAGTGCAGTTTTATTATCAATTTCAAGGGTGATAGGTGAAACAATGATTGTACTAATGGCTGTGGGAATCAATGCAAATTTGACCTTTAATCCTCTCAATTCAGTTACTACTATCACTGTACAAATTGCTACATTACTTACCGGAGATCAGGATTTCAATAGTGTGCAAACTCTTGCTGCTTATGCGCTTAGTTTGGTGCTGTTTGTTATTACTTGGCTATTGAATGCATTTGCATTGTTTATAATGAAACGTAACTAGTAAGTGTTTTAATATTGCAAAGTTTCTGTTAATAATATAATATTTATTTTCTTTAGAAGTTCTTTTATAGAATTGTAGTGTTAGGTGATGAAAGAGATGAGTACAGGTAAAGTAGTTAAAATAACTCAAGCAGTTGTTGATTTAAAATTTGAAGGTGAGTTACCTAAGATATTTAATGCTTTAAAAAGCAAACTAAAATGTAAGGGCAAGGAGCTAGTTTTAGAGGTTTCACAACATATAGGTGACAATATAGTTCGTTGCATTGCTATGGATAGCACATATGGTATGTCAAGAGGTGATGAGTTTGTTGATACAGGTGCACCAATATCAGTTCCGGTTGGACGCTCAACTTTAGGAAGGATTTTTAATGTTGTAGGGGAGCTTATAGATGAGTGTGGTCCTTTAAAAGGAAAGTATAATTTAGAACCTATACATAGATCACCTCCAAGTTTTACTGAGCAGAAGATACAGGAAGAGGTTTTAGTTACAGGAATAAAGGTTATAGATCTTCTTGCTCCTTATCTTAAAGGAGGAAAAATTGGCTTATTTGGTGGAGCTGGTGTTGGTAAAACAGTTCTGATAATGGAATTGATTAACAATATAGCAAAAGCTCATAAAGGATTTTCTGTGTTTGCTGGAGTAGGAGAGAGAACGCGTGAAGGTAATGATCTTTATAACGAGATGATTACTTCGAATGTAATAGATATAAATGAGCACGAAAAATCTCAAGCCGTTTTGGTTTATGGTCAAATGAATGAACCTCCTGGAGCAAGGGCTAGGGTTGCTTTAACAGCACTAACTATGGCGGAGTATTTTCGTGATCATGAAAATCAAGATGTTCTATTTTTTGTAGATAATATCTTCCGTTTTACTCAAGCTGGCTCTGAAATTTCTGCTTTGCTTGGAAGAATACCGTCGGCTGTTGGTTATCAGCCAACTCTTGCGACTGATATGGGCGCTATGCAAGAGAGAATAGCCTCAACTACTGCTGGTTCTATTACTTCTGTACAGGCTATATATGTTCCTGCAGACGATTTGACCGATCCAGCTCCAGCAACGACATTCTCTCATCTTGATGCCACTACAGTATTGTCAAGGAAGATAGCTGAAATGGGTATATACCCTGCTGTTGATCCACTTGATTCAACTTCTCAGTCTTTATCTGCTGAAATCATTGGTGAAGAACATTATAATGTGGCTTCTGAAGTGAAACGTATATTGCAAACTTATAAGTCGCTGCAAGATATTATCACAATACTTGGTATGGATGAACTATCTGATGAAGATAAAATTATTGTTGATAGAGCTCGTAAAATTCAGAAGTTTCTTTCTCAACCTTTTCATGTTGCGGAGGTATTTACTGGCATGTCTGGCAAATTTGTTGCACTTTCTGATACTATTTCTAGTTTTAAAGGAATTATTGAAGGTAAATATGATCATCTGCCAGAAGATGCTTTTTATATGGTGGGAAGTATAAGTGAAGCAATAGAAAAGGCTGAATCAATAAAAGCTGAAGTTGGAGCAGGACATTAAAGATTATGAACACTTTTAGAGTGCAATTTTTTTCTCCTGATAATCGAATTTCATTCGATGAAGTAGTTTCGCTTTCAGTGAACGGGCTTAAAGGGGAATTGATTATTTTAGCCTACCATTCCCCTTATTTAATTTATTTATTGCCTAGTATAATTACTGTTCAAATGAGTAACCAGATAAAGGAGAAAGTTGTAATTGACAATGGTGTATTAGAGGTTGTAAATAATGATTGTAGCATTCTAACAAATCAAATTCAGGTTTTTGATCATTTGACTCATGATGAGGAATCATTAAAAAATAAGAGAGTTAGTATATATTTAAGTTATCTTGATGTCAAATCTCTTTAGGGGCTCTTTTTGTGTTCAAGAAATGAGTTTACTCTTGTCATTCCCACTTCAAGTAGCTGACACACAACTGTACGAAAATTATGGTTCAGGGAAGATGTCATTCCAGTATCTTCCTTCTTGTTATCCCAGTGCGTGACACTGGGATCTATCTTATTTTCATCATGGATATGATTTTAACATATGTTCCTAGAATCTGTTGTCCATTGCATAATTTGCAAATGTTTTTATGTCCAGATCCCAGTGTCACGCTACTCGGATGACAAGAGTTGAGTGACAAGAAGAAGCACTGATTTCATATGCATCTTTAAACACCTACACGCTTACTTTGGCTACGCACCTCTGAGGGACTGATGGTTAAGTCTAGAAGTGAATTACAGTGATCGCTATGAAATGCGCTATCAAAGCTTAAAGACCTAGCTGAATCATCAATTTTTTCTGTAAGATGGTAAAACATTTTTGAGTTATTATCAAAAACTTCCTTTTTATTAACAAGTACTTTATCAATTACTCGACTTAACAGTTCTACTTCGTTATTTAAGTATTGTACTTTATCGTTTAGCTCTTTTTTTTCTCTTATTAATCTTTCAATCTCATCTTCATATTCTTTAAACTTTAATTCCAGTGATGGACGGTACTTATTAACTATTTCTTCTTCTATCTCCTGCCGTACTTTCCCTCTTATTGTATCGATTTGCTTATCTTTAAGCTCTAGCTCGTTCTTTAACATTTCAAAATCCCGCGTTAGCTGATCTGCCTCTTGTTCATCAGATTCCAAATGTGCGTTATGATCATTTTCTAAATTTTGCATTCGAGATTTATAACTCGCTATACACTTATCCCTTGCACTTATTATTTGTTCTACTTCCTCTATCTCTTCCTCTTTTTTTTCAAACTGGTTCAATTTACCTTGTAGTTTCTCTTGTTCTGCATTAGCAGTTTTTAGCTTTTTCTTCAGTTCTTCTGCCTCTTCTTCCAGTTCCTTATTTTTTTCATAAATTTCTTGAATTTTCTGCTCTTGCTCCTTATTGAGCTGGATTATTCGCTCATCTGTTTTACTCGTTTCTTTCTCAAGTCTTTGTTCCTTTTCTTTACACTCAACTTGTAAATCATTGCACTGTTTCTTCAATTCCTCAATTTTTTGCTTAACCTCCACGAGTTCTTGTTCTGATTCTACTTGCTTTGCTTTTAACATTTGATTTTCTTCTTTTAGTGATAATAACTTTCCTTCCAAATCTGATATTTGCTGTTTACTGCTTTCCTCCGTACTATTAATACGGAGTTCTAATTGATCAAGTTTGTCTTCCAAACTATACTTTTCTTCTTTCATCTGATATAATTCCTCTTGCAATTTTCTTAACTCACTTATCAACTCTTCTTTTTCTGCATTAGCAATTTCGAGGTTTTTCTTTCCTTCATGTGCACTTTCAAGTTCTTGTTCAGCCTTGTCGAACCTATATCGTAATTCGTTCCTCTGCTCATTTAATTCTCTAATTTCTTGTTCAGCTTTTGTAAGCTTTTGATCTAGTTGTTGTGAGTGAACTTCTGTTTGCACTGCAGCTTCTTGCAAATTAACTTCTGTCTGAGTTTCAGTTTCTTGAGAGCCAATTTCCGCTTGAGTTTCAACGTGCTGCACAGCAACCTCTATCTGAGTTTCAGTGTGCTGTAAATTAGCTTCTGTTTGAGTTGCAACCTGGTGTGGATTAATCTCTGTTTGAGTTGATATGTTGTTGCTAGTGAAAGAAAGAATAGGATTGCTTTTAGCATCATTTTCAAGATCTTTCATCTTTTCATCTTTATTGATTACGATATGTTCGTTATTTTGCAGATTAATAACAGCTGGAGCATTTTTATTCTTTTCCAATAATGCTTTTACAGCATCATGTAGAGAGAGGCCTTGAATATATAATTCCTTATTTTCTCTTATTAAATTCCAAAACTCCTTAGATGGCGATTCAAAATCTTTATCATTAAACTGTAGTACTTCAGTTATACCAGAACTACTTACATTCATAACCATAGTACAGGTAAAAGTTTTCCCATGCTTATCCTGAACAAGCCAAGTGCTTGTTATTTCATAATATGCATCCTCTTTAAATTCATAATGTCTTTCCTTACCTTTTCGATAAGCGTATATGTCATGCTTTTTATCGCAATAGATGTTCAACATGATAATATCCCTTTCTTGATGCAAGATATCGCTAATTCTTATTGGCTCACTTCTATTGTAATTAATAAGATTAATATTTAACACTCTATCAGAATTGTTAGTTTTTACATAAAAAGCTCGAAGGTCTATGTCTTTGTCTCTAAAATACTTACTTACAGCTTTTTTTGCCTGATTTGCTAATTCTATAAAGTCTTTTTTAAAGCTCTTGTTGAAAGATAGATCTATATATGCTTGCTTAAAATTTTCATCATTTGTTAAATCCATGAGTAAGTCATAAATCTCCCATTTTTTCTGACAATGTTCTTCTAGAACAGTAATGATATTTTTTCTTTTCAGTTCTGCTAATATATTTTTCAATATCAGGAATTTTGCTGACATAGTATACCCCACTTACTATATTGTTCTGGTAATATATTTACTTTAGGAGTGATTAACTCCTTTTATATTAACCTTTTTAGTTGAATTTAATTGCGAGCGTTAAACTCGAACTTAGTCATTTTGTTTATTGTTCATCACTACCTATTTGTGTTACTATACTAATAGTAGCACTACGTTTTAGGTTATGCAAGAATTTCTATTAGATGTAAAATTAGTAAACTTCAGAAATTGGGTATGCTAATTCTATTAATAAAATGCAACCAATTCATGTTTATTACCAGAGGTATACTGTGTCTCAGTTCAATATTTTCTTTCCTAACAGACTTAGAATTGAGTTGAGTTAAAAATCCGATTTTATTTAACACTTTCCAAAGATGACAATATTTTGTAAAAATAGGTTTTGAACAGGACAATAATATGGAAATTTTTCTTGATAGTGTTGATTTACATGAAATTAAGGAGCTAAAAGAGTTCATTGATGGCATAACAACTAATCCTTCTTTAATAGCAAAGTCTGGGCATAAAGATAAATACGAAGATTTAGTAAGTGAAATATGCTCTATTATAAAAGGGCCTGTTAGTGTTGAAGTTGTTGCAGATAGCCATGAAGATATGGTTAAGGAAGGCCTTAAGTTAGCGAAAATAGCTAGTAATATCGTAGTAAAGTTACCCCTTACACATGAAGGATTAATTTCTTGTAAAAAGTTGTGGACAGAACATAAAATACCTGCTAATATCACGTTATGTTTTTCTCCTGGACAAGCACTGTCTGCCGCTAAGGCCGGTGCTTGTTTTATTTCTCCCTTTGTTGGTCGCCTTGATGATATAAGCTATGATGGCTTATCACTAATAGAAGATATATGCACTATATATTCTAATTATAATTTTAAGACAAAAGTTCTTGTTGCATCAGTGAGAAGCCCAGCACATGTAATAGAAGCTGCAAGGATTGGCGCTGATTCAATTACTGTACCAGCAAAAATACTTAGACAATTAATTAATCATCCACTTACTGATCAAGGGCTCGCAATATTTGAAAAAGACTGGGGCGTAAAGTAATACATGATATTGCTATAAAATATAATATAAAAAGGACATAGGTACCATCTGTCCCTTAAAGACATGCAGGTTAATGATATGCATAATTCAGAATTTTAAACATAATGATCCTCCTGTTAATAAAAAAAGATTCAGAAAAATGTATACAGCTACGACCGAAGTATAGCTAAAATATATTTTAACTGAAGATTGCAGATTAATTGAATTGAAAAGTCTGTAGACGAAGATAGATTCCGAGCTCTAGAACACCTTTACTGCGCATGGTAACAAAACTATTAGAGTTTGTCAAGTAATTTTTTATCGCAATTTTACGAACATATCATGCCAGTAATTATATCCAGTTAAATTTGTGAAGTAATACAACGTTTTTGATAATTATGAAAAAGCTGGATTTCAGTACTGGAGTAACATTTTGGAAATTGGGATGAAAAGAGGGAAAGTACTAGTTTGAAATTAAGTTTTCTGGATTCCAGCATCAAGTACTGGAATGACAAGAGAGGAGTTTCAGGTACAGCTGTTACCTATAGAATGGCAGTACTAGAATGATAACAAAGAGGCTACCTGAATGACATATTTAATCTCTATACAGATGTACATCACGCACCGATTTCCATTCAAGGTAATATCATTCCAGTGCTTGACATTGGAATCCAGTTAGATTTGCGAGTATAAAAGTAATACAACATTTTTGATGATGAAAGCCATTACTAGGATAACAAGAAAGGAAGTGCTGATTTCAGTGTTTATACGTTAGCCATGCATCTAAAAATTTATAAACAAAAGATTACACTTCACAACTTTGTGATGGAATAAGTTTTTCAATGCTGTTGACGCAAAACTCAGTTGTATTATTAGCTATTTCATCGAATTTATCATTTATATCTTTACCTATTTTTTTTATCTTTAATATCTTCGTACAGAGCTAAAATAGCTATAGTTGAACATATTGCAATGAAGCCAGCTTTTGCTGTAATGAATAATGATAGCACACCTGCAAGTATTGACACTGCTCCAATAGCTAGGTTTATAATTTTATTTTGTGTTGATTGATTCTCTTTATCCTCTAAAACATTTGATATTGCTTTTGAGGCAATTTTTATTGCTATTGCTGTAGTTGATATTATAACAAACATCATAGCTATTTTTGCTAAGAGAAAAATTGATGGTAGCATTATTACAAGAAACAATGAAGCACCCCCTATAAATAACCATTTCTCATTTATTTTTTTAGACTGATCTGTATTATTAGGGATTGCAACCCTCTACTTTCATTAATAGTTTATTCATATAATATGAAACATGCGATAGTCAAGATGTTTTTGTGTGGAGAAATTTGCGATTGAGTTTTGAAGAGCTTTAGCTTTACAAGATGGTAGATTTGGTGATTATCGTAAGATTCTTGCAGTCATTTTAGTGGGAAGAATTTGTAAAATATGAAAAAATAACCGCCAGAAAATTGGAAAAGCTATAACTTTCTTTCCTTTAAATATACTTTTTAAAATATATGCTGCAGCTTTTTCTGGTTATCATATGAAGGGAAGTGGTTTATTAGACTTAAACATATCTGTTTTTACTGGCCCTGGCATTATAGTGATAAACTTTGTGCTACTGTTAGCATATTGGATTTTTAGTGATTGAAAACAACTTCTTAGTGCTGCTTTGCTGGCACAGTATGCAGAAGCATGTGGTGTTGCATGTACAACAACAAGAGAGGATATTGCTACAAAAGTTGCTGAATGGCTGTAGCTAAGCCACTCTTCAATCCAGTTGATAACACCAAAATAATTGGTTTCAAATGTTTTTCTATGGATGTTGGTATGAAACTTATCTTCTATTTCGCCACATCCTGCATTAAGAAAAAAGAGATTTGGTATAATATTTTGCTTTTTTAAAAAATCAGACGAGTTTTAATATTTTCACTTTTGCTTACATCACACGTTATAGGTAAAAAATTACTACCTAATTCTTCTTTTAATTTTTCCAGTTTTTCAGTGCGTCTTGCAATGCCAATCACAAACCATCCATCCTTAATGAGCAATCGTTTCTCCAATGCCAGATGATGCTCCTGTAATGAGACAAGTTTTTCTATCCATGTGAATTTACATAACGTGAAGTATGAATATAATGACTATTGCCTATTCACACAAGTTAAGTTTGCTATAATTTTGCTAAATAATAAAAAAAGAAAGCTACTTATAATTTTGAATTTTATATAAACTTAAAGGGAAATTTAGTATTTGCTTACTTGTAATTTAAAATTCTTATATAATATTTTAAATGAGTTGAGAGAATTAAATGCAGGATGCAGCTTTAGTTTTACAAGATGGCAAGTGCTTTTGGGGAAGATCGGTAGGTAAAAAGGGCAAATGTATAGGTGAGGTTTGTTTTACCAATGGTATGACCGGGTATCAACATACTATAACCGATCCTTCTTTTGCTAATCAAATCATAGCGTTCACTTTTCCTCATATTGGTAATGTTGGAATAAATCACAAAGATAATGAAGGAGAGAAAATTTTTGCAAGTGGTGTGGTTATGCGTGAACTTTCTATTATGTCTCACTCTTCTTCATATATTAGTTTAAATGATTGGTTGGAGAAAAATAATGTAGTTGGGATATCGGGAATTGATACTAGAGCTTTGACGAGATATTTGAGAAAACATGGATCTCAAAATGGAATGATATGTCCGTCAAGTGAGGCACATATATTAGATGAATTGAAGAAATACAAATCTGTAAATGGAATAGAAATAACCAATAAAGTTAACTTGCATAGTAAATTTAAAAGTGACCTTAATGCAAAATACAAAGTTGTGGTAATTGATTTTGGTGTAAAGGCTAGTATAGTTTCACGTTTAGTAGAACTTGGTTGTACGATTGAATTAGTCAAACCAGATACAGGTTTTGCTCAAAAAATATTAAGCATGAATCCAGATGGTATAGTTCTTTCAAATGGTCCTGGCGATCCGCAAGAGATAGGGGAGAGTGTAATTTCAGAGATAGAAATTATTGTAAAGTCTAAGGTGCCGGTTTTCGGCATATGCCTGGGCCATCAATTACTCGCAGTTACTTTGGGGGCAAAGACTGTTAAGATGGATATTGGTCATCGAGGGAGTAATCATCCAGTTTATGATCTGGAGAGTAAAAAAGTTGAGATAACTAGCCAAAATCAT
The DNA here is from genome assembly GCF_039540065.1 of Wolbachia endosymbiont of Encarsia formosa. Classification (NCBI taxonomy): domain Bacteria; kingdom Pseudomonadati; phylum Pseudomonadota; class Alphaproteobacteria; order Rickettsiales; family Anaplasmataceae; genus Wolbachia; species Wolbachia endosymbiont of Encarsia formosa. The sequence goes on from NZ_CP154278.1 coordinate 805,634, forward strand.
GGTTTTGTTGTTGATTCAGCTTCTCTTCCAAGTAACGTTGAAGTTACTCATATTTCTCTATTTGATAATAGTGTAGAGGGAATAATGATGAAGGATTACCCAGTCTTTTCTGCTCAATACCATCCAGAAGAAGCGCCAGGTACGCATGATTCACATTATTTATTTAGGCGTTTTATTGATAATATTTTGTTATATAAAAGTAAAATCTAACTGAAATCAGTTAGATTAGCTTTTATTACTTGATCTTTTGGATTTGGATGTTTAATATTAGGGATAATAAAACTTAAGTTAAGGTAGTGTTCTCTTAACAGATTTTTGTGGAGGAGTGACCGAGTGGTTAAAGGTAACAGACTGTAAATCTGTCCGCGTGAGCGTACGTAGGTTCGAATCCTACCTCCTCCATTGTGCGGGTATAGCTCAATGGTAGAGCTCTAGCCTTCCAAGCTAGTGACGTGGGTTCGATTCCCACTATCCGCTCTTTTTTTTGTTGTATTTATATAAAATCAACATATTATTTATTGATGTATTTGTATTTTAGGTAGAAGAGTTAAGGTTATGACAGCAATAGTAGAAGCATTTGGAAAGCCGCATGTAAACGTGGGAACGATAGGACATGTGGATCATGGGAAGACAACGTTAACAGCGGCGATAACAAAGCATTATGGTAATTTTGTAGCATATGATCAGATAGATAAAGCGCCAGAAGAAAGAAAGAGAGGGATAACAATAGCAACAGCGCATGTTGAATATCAAACAGAAAAGAGACACTATGCACACGTTGATTGCCCTGGACATGCTGATTATGTAAAGAATATGATAGTAGGTGCAGCACAGATGGATGCAGCAATATTGGTAGTGTCAGGGGTTGATGGGCCGATGCCACAAACGAGAGAGCATATATTGCTGGCAAAACAAGTGGGTGTTGGATATATCGTGGTATATATAAACAAAGCTGATGTTGCTGATGCTGATATGATAGATTTGGTGGAAATGGAAGTGAGAGAGTTGCTGAGTAAGTATGGATTTCCAGGTGATGAAGTGCCTGTGATAGTTGGGTCTGCGTTAAAAGCATTGGAGGATGATGGTAGTGAGTATGGAAAGAAATCAATAGATAAATTGATGGAGAAGTTAGATGAGTATGTGGCAGTACCTCCAAGGCCTATAGATTTGCCGTTTTTATTGCCAATAGAAGATGTATTTTCAATATCGGGCCGAGGGACGGTAGTAACAGGAAGAATAGAGAAGGGGGAGATAAAGACAGGGGATGAGATAGAGATAATAGGTCTGAAAGCGACGCAAAAGACGATATGTACTGGTGTTGAGATGTTTAAGAAGTTGCTAGATAAGGGAAGTGCAGGACTCAATGTAGGAATACTACTAAGAGGAACAAAGAGAGAAGAAGTGGAGAGAGGGCAAGTATTGGCAAAACCAGGGACAATAACTCCGCATAAGAAATTTAATGCGGAGGTGTATATATTGAAGAAAGAAGAAGGAGGAAGGCATACACCATTTTTTGGAAATTATCAGCCACAGTTTTATTTAAGGACAACGGATGTAACTGGGAGCATAAAATTGCTAGATGGAAAGGAGATGGTCATGCCAGGGGACAATGTAAGCATAGAAGTGGAGTTGCAAGTACCAATAGCAATGGATAAAGGATTGCGTTTTGCGATAAGAGAAGGTGGTAGAACTGTTGGTTCTGGCGTTGTTTCGGAGATTTTAGAGTGAGTATAGCAATTAAGATGAAGCAAGATATATATATTAGAATTAAAGCTTTCGATTGTTCTTTGTTGGAAAAGTGTATTCGGGAGTTTATTGATCAATTAAAGCAGTTTAATGTAGATTTATCTGGTCCGATTGCGTTGCCAAGAAAAGATTCTAAATTTATTGTTAATAGGTCTCCTCATGTTGATAAAAAATCTCGTGAGCAATTTGAAATGAGAATTTCTAAGCGGTTAATTATTGTACATAATCCTACTTCTACTATGATGAAGATGCTTGCAGATTTATCTTTTTCTGCTGGTGTAGAAGTGGATTTAAAAGTTAGGGAAGTTAATATTTAGGAAAAGAAAATGAAGAGAATAAATTCGCTTAGGAGAGTTGGTTTATTAATGACTAATGTTGGCCATACTGCTATGTATTTTGATAATAGTCGCATGGCTGTAACTTTACTGCATCTCAGCGAAACTTGTATTATCGATATAAAAGGACAAGATAAATGTGGCTACAATTCAGTCATTTTAGGCACGGGGGATTTAAAAAAAATAGCAAAACCTCAGTTGGAATATTTAAAGAAAAAGGGTATAAATAGTAAATGTAAATTATACGAAAGTAGATTAATTGATCTATTAGGAATAGAATGTGGTAAAAAGGTGGGTGTTAATCATTTTGTAGTTGGTCAATATCTTGATATTACGGGTTATTCTTTAGGTAAAGGGTTTGCTGGTGTGATGAAGCGGCATAACTTTAGTGGGCTTAGGGCATCTCATGGTGTTTCTATTGCTCATAGATCGCAAGGTTCTACTGGTCAATGTCAAGATCCTGGTAGAGTATTCAAGGGGAAGAAGATGGCTGGTCATTTAGGTAATAGCAGAGTAACTGTACAGAATATGAAAATATTATCCATTGATTATGAAAATAGCATAATTGCTGTAAAGGGTAATAATGTTCCTGGATTTAAAAACTCTTATGTTTTTGTGAGAGATGCAGTTAAAAAGCCTTTACATAAAGATGTTCCTTTTCCAGTAGGTCTGCTGTTGAATACGAGTGATGATGCTAATAATTTGGTGAGTTAGTTATGGAATGTGAATTAGTTGATCTATCTAATAATAATGTAGGTAGTGTTGAGCTTAATCCCTTGATATTTTCTGCCAAGCAAAAATTGAGTATTTTGCATGATATAGTGAGATGGCAATTAGCAAAGAGAAGAGTTGGTGCTCATAAAACAAAGGGTATCAGTGATGTTTCTGGTACAACAGCTAAACCGTATGGTCAAAAACGTACCGGTAGGGCGAGACAGGGGAGCTTGCGATCTCCTCAATTTAGGGGTGGTGGAATTATTTTTGGCCCTGTTGTGAGGAGTCATGCTTATTCTCTTAATAAAAAAGTACGTAAATTTGGTTTGAAAATTGCTTTATCTCTAAAATATTTAAATAATCAAGTTATTGTTCTTGATAGTTTAAATGTTGATGTGAAGAAAACATCTAAAATGTGTGAACATATTAAAAATTTTAAATTTTCTTCTTTTTTAATAGTTGGTGATTATGGAGATGATTTGTTACGTGCTGCTAAAAATTTGCATTATGTAGATTTAATCAAACCCATTGGGTTAAATGTTTTTGATATATTGAATCATGAATGCGTGATGTTAACAAAAGACACTTTAAAGCATCTTGAAGGTAGATTATTATGATTAAATATAATAATATAATAAAATCTCCTGTAATCACAGAAAAGTCTTCTCTTTTAAGAGAGAAGTTTAATAAATACTCTTTGTATGTTTTTGTAAATGTAAATAAGCGTCAAATAAAATCGGCAATAGAGTCTTTATTTAATGTCAGAACTTCTTCTATAAATGTTATTAGAGTTAAACCTAAATATAGACGTTTCAGGGGTGTGATTGGTTGTAAAAAACAGAGAAAAAAGGTTTATTTTTCTTTGATAGATGGTCAAAAATTAGATATAATGAGCGTTTAATATGGGTATGAAATTTTTTAATCCTGTTACTCCGTCTTCTCGTGGGACTATATTAATAAGTAAAATTGGTTTATCAAAAGATAAGCCGGAGAAGTCTCTTGTATTTGGTAAGAAATCCAGTGGTGGAAGAAATAATCATGGTAGAATTACAACTCGTCACAGGGGTGGTGGTCACAAGAAGAAGTATAGAGTTATAGATTTTAAACGTAATAGAAGTGATCAGGGTGTAGTTGAGAAAATAGAGTATGATCCAAATAGAAGTGGGTTTTTAGCATTAGTATCATATAAGGAAGATGATACTAAATCTTATATATTAGCTCCTCAAGGTATGAAGCCTGGTGATGTTGTGACAGCTGGAGATGATGCTGATATTTTGCCAGGGAATTGTTTACTACTCAAGCATATACCTGTTGGTTCTTTCGTTCATAATGTTGAGCTGAAGCCAGGTAATGGTGCTGCGATTGCTAGAGCTGCTGGTTGTTATGCACAAATCGTTGGTCGTGATGGCCAATATGTTTTATTACGACTCAGGTCTGGTCAAATTAGGTTGATTTTATCTTCTTGCAAGGCTACTATTGGTGTAGTATCTAACCCTGACCATAAGAATAGAAAGTTGGGTAAAGCTGGGAGAAGTAGGTGGCTTGGGATTAGACCTACTGTACGTGGAGTTGCAATGAATCCGATTGACCATCCTCATGGAGGTGGAGAGGGAAAAACTTCTGGCGGTCGTCATCCTGTTACTCCTTGGGGTGTTGCAACAAAAGGAAAGAAAACTAGGAAAAAAAATAAATCTAGTGATAAGTATATAAAAAATTGAAAGGTTAATTTATGAGTAGATCTGTATGGAAACCACCTTTTTTACACCCATCTGTACTAAGATTAGTTCAGAGAGCTTTAAAAGAGGGTTCTATTAATAAGGTGATAAAAATTCATTCCAGGGCTTCTGTAATTCTTCCTAATTGTTTGGGTTTAAAGTTTGCTGTTTATAATGGTAAAGATTACATTCCTGTTAGTGTTGATAACCAGAATATGATAGGTCATAAATTTGGTGAATTTTCACCTACTCGTAAATTTACTGGGCACGGTGGTGATAAAAAGGCAACAAGAAGATAGGTAATTGATATGAAAAGTAGGGATATAATAGTTGAGGCTGGTTCTAGGGTTTTAAGATCAACTCCTCGCAAATTGAATTTGGTTGCTGGTTTAGTACGTAATAAAAAAGTTTCTTTTGCTAGTGTACAATTAAGATTTTGTAAAAAAAAAGCTGCTGGTTTTATAATGAAGGTGTTGAATTCTGCAATTGCTAATGCTCAAAATAATTATGGATTGAACATTGATAATTTATATATAAAGGAAATTTTAATAGGCAAGTCCCTTACTTTGCGTAGAGTATATCCAAAAGCTATGGGTAGGGCTAATAGAATGAGTAAATTTTATAGTAATATTACTATAAAATTGAAAGAAATTGTATGATTTATAGAAATGGAAAGTTAATAAGGAAAGTGTAAAAATATGGGACAGAAGGTTAATCCTAAAGTATTTAGATTGCAAATAAATAGTAATACCTGGGATTCTATTTGGTGTGCTACAGACGATTATAAACAGAAATTACATCACGATCTATTTATTCGCAGCTATATAAATGAATCCTTTAAGCATGCTGGTATTTCTAAAGTAATTATAGAGCGTACAGTTAATTTAACGTCTGTAATAATACATTCTTCTAAGCCTGGAGTTATAATAGGTAAGAAAGGTTCGGATGTTGAGAAGATAAAGCAAAAAATAGCTAAAAAAGTAGAAAGTAGCGTTGAAGTGAATGTAGTAGGAGTTAAAAAGTCTGAAATAGATGCAGCTTTAATATCAAAGAGTATTACACATCAGCTAGAAAAAAGGATTTCATGTAGAAGAGCGATGAAAAAAGCTATTCAAAATTGTTTGAAGATGGGTGCTAAGGGTATTAAAGTAAGTTGCTCTGGGCGTCTTGGCGGAGCTGAAATAGCTCGTACTGAATGGTACAAAGAAGGTCGCTTGCCTTTACACACTTTGCGGGCTAATATAGATTATGCTTTTTGTAAAGCAAAAACTATATGTGGTATTATAGGAGTTAAAGTTTGGGTTTATATTGGTAGTTAAGGTATATTGAAATGTTTGTTCCCAAAAAGAGTAAATATAAAAAGGCATTTAAGGGGAGAATTAAGGGTAATGCGAAGGGTGGTAGTACACTATCTTTTGGCGATTATGGCTTAAAAGCTTTGGAATCAGGTAAGATTCAGTCTAAGCATATTGAAACTGCAAGGCGCGTAATATCTAGAACGTTAAAACGCTCTGGTAAAGTGTGGATAAGAATTTTTCCTGATACTCCGGTTAGTAAGAAGCCGGCAGATGTGCGTATGGGTAAAGGGAAAGGTAGTGTTGAATTTTGGGTATTTAAAGCTAAGCCAGGTAGGATTTTGTTTGAAATTAGCAGTGATGTTCCCATGCCTTTAGCAAGGTTGGCGCTTGAAAAAGCGACTGCCAAGCTTCCTATGAAATGTAAATTTATATCTAATCATAATTGAATGGAGTTGCAATGGATATAGTTAAAATTGAATCAAAAGCCTCAAAAGAATTGCATAAAATTCTTTTGAGCTTGAGGAAAGAATTTGTTAATTTGGCTTTTCAAAAGAAACTGGGCCAGTGCAACAATTTTTCGCGTTTTAGCTTAATAAGAAAGAGCATAGCTCGTAGTCTAACTGTATTAAATAGAAGAAAGAGAGAGGGAAAAAATGCCTAAGAAGGTTTTTTGTGGTCTCGTAACTAATGCTGAGTCTGATAAGACTGTAAAGGTTTCGGTGTTACAAGTGTATAAGCATAGGCTATATAAAAAGGTTATTAAAAAATATAAGAAATACACAGCGCATGACGAAAATAATAGTTGCAAAAAGGGAGATAGGGTTTTAATACAGGAACATAAGCCTATTTCTGTTACTAAAAAATGGGTTGTTATCAATAGCTAAAAAGGAATAGATATTTATATGATTCAAAAAAATACATTGTTAGAAGTAGCTGATAATTCTGGTGCGCGTGCAGTTCTTTGTATTGGCTTGTTAGGTGGTAGGAAATCTGCATCTGTAGGTGATACGATTATTATATCTACTAAGTCTATTAACCCAAAAGGTAAAGTTGAAAAAGGAAAAGTATATAAAGCAGTTGTTGTTAGAGTAAAAAATAGTGTTAAGAAATCTGATGGTTCTGTAATTCGTTTTTCTAGCAATGCTGTGGTTTTAATTAATGATCAAGGTGAACCACTTGGCACTCGGGTGTTTGGTCCAGTAAAAAAATTGTTATCTGGTTCTTTTATGAAAATAATGTCATTAGCTGATGAGGTTTTATAATGAGTGCTAAAATAAAAAGTGGTGATGATATTATAGTTTTAACTGGTAAAGATAAGAGAAAAATTGGTAAGGTAATCAAAGTTATAATACGTGATGCTAAAAAGAAAGTAGTTGTTTCTGGCGTAAATGTGTGTAAGAGACATACTAAACCAAGAGCTGGTAGTGGTGGTGGTATATTGAATAAAGAGTTAGCTATTGATGTATCCAATGTTGCAATATTGGATCCTAAGTGTAAAACTCCAACTAAAGTAGGATTTAAGATTATAGATGGTAGAAAAGTGCGTTTTGCAAAAGTTTCTGGAGAAGTGATAGATTAGGTTGATATGTTTAAACAATTGTATAAAGATAATATAGTAAAATCCTTAAAGGATAAGTTTAATTACAGCAATGTAATGCAAGTTCCTAAACTTGTCAAGGTGTGTATCAATATGGGCGTTGGAGATGCTGCTACGGACAATAAAGCGATAAATGAGCCATTTGATGATCTACATTTGATTGCTGGGCAAAAGCCTGTGTTAACCTTTGCAAAAAAATCTATTTCTGGTTTCAAAATTAGAAAAGGTGCAACTGTAGGTTGTAAAGTGACTTTGCGTAGAAATAAAATGTATGAATTCTTAGAAAGATTAATATATATTGCTTTGCCAAGGGAAAAAGATTTTAGAGGGTTTAGTGTGAAGCAATTTGATGGTCATGGTAATTTTTCCCTTGGTATCAAGGAGCATATATCATTTTTAGAAATAGACTATAATAAAATAAGTAAAATTAGAGGTATGGATATTAATATTATAACAAGTGCAGTTAGTGATAAGGAAGCAAAGGAATTATTACTGGCTCTTAAATTCCCTTTTTCTGATAATTGAGAGAAAATATATATGGCAAAAAAATCCATGATACAGAAGAATCTTCGTAGAATAAAGTTATGCGATCAGTATAGGGTGAGAAGAGAAGAATTGAAATCTATAATGAATAATAAGGATTTATCTATTGCAAAAAGGTTTGCAGCTCAAATTAAGCTGATTAAAGATTTGCCTAGAGATTGTGCTCAAAGCAGAATTAGGAATAGATGCGCTTTAACTGGTAGGCCGAGAGCAGTATATAGAAAATTTGGTTTATGTAGGATTGTTTTACGTGATTTTTGTTCTTTTGGACAAGTTCCAGGGGTTACAAAATCTAGTTGGTAAATGTGATATAAGGAGTGTAATAGTGTCGTTATCTGATAGTATTGGTGATTTTTTAACAAGAATACGTAATGCTCAATTGGCAATGCATAGGGAAACAAGAGTCCTATTCTCTAAAGTGAATTCTTCTATATTGAAGATCTTAAAAGAGGAAGGGTATATTCTTAATTATAAAAAGCAAGAGAGTGATAGTGTCCCTTCGCTTGTTGTGCAGTTGAAGTATTATGATAAATCACCTGTGATTAATGATGTAGCTAGGGTATCAAAGCCCGGTTGTCGTTATTATTCTAAGTGTAAGGACATTTCTAAAGCATATAATGGTCTTGGAATTTTTATTATATCTACGCCGAAAGGAGTGATGACCGATTATAATGCACGTAGATTAAAAGTTGGTGGAGAAGTTTTGTGTCGTGTATTTTAAATGATAGGAGAAATGTATGTCTCGTATAGGTGCCGCACCTATCAATATTCCTGCTGATCTTTCAGTTGAATATAATGATGGTAGGCTATTAATAAGAAGTGTTAGGGCAGAAAAAGAGCTGAACTTGTGTAGTGGCATTCTGTGTCAGATAGTTGATAATCAATTTTTACTTTCTGTTGATCAAGGCAGGGATGATTATGATAAAATAAAATCTATATGGGGCACTTATAGAAGTAATATTAATAACATGATTAACGGTATGGTTAATGATTTTTCTGTTGATCTTGAGATTAATGGTGTAGGGTATAAAGCAGAATTTGATGATAAGTATTTGACTTTATATCTTGGTTATAGTCATAATATTAAGTATAAAGTTCCTAAAGACGTTGAGATTAAGTGTATAAAGCCAACTCATTTAGTGATTCGCGGTATGGATAAGCAAAAAGTCTATATGGTGGCTTCTGATATATCCAAAATTAGAAAATATGATCCTTATAAAGGTAAGGGTATTGTAATAAAAGGCAAATTTATGTTGCGTAAGGTTGTAAATAAAAAGAAGTAATTAAAATGAAAAGATTGTATACTTTTTTAAGTAGCTATGAAAAAAGGAAACTTCGTAATAGAGCGAAGCTCGATAAGAGCGCTGGGCGTTTACGTATATCCATATTTAAGTCTAATAAACATTTTTACGTTCAGTTGATTAACGATGCAAAAGGAACAACCCTAGCTTCTGCTTCTACTTTGGATGATAAAATTAGGAATGTATGTAAAGGTAGGGTCAATGCTGAAACTATAAAACAGGTTTCTTCTTTATTGATTGAGCGTCTGTCTAGTACAAAATTGCAGCAGCGGTTCGTCTTTGATCGGGGGGCATATAAGTATACAGGATTGATTTCTCAATTTGCTGAAGCTTTAAGAAGCTCTGGATTTGAATTTTAGAAGGTTTGAAGTATGGCTGTAAAGAATTTACAAAATAATAATGATTTATCAGAACTTTTGGTTTCAGTCCGAAGGGTAACAACGGTTACTAAAGGTGGTAGAAGATTTTCATTTTCAACTTTGGTTGTTGTTGGTGATGGTAAGGGTAGGGTAGGATGTGGAATAGGTAAACACGCAGAGGTTGCTGAAGCAAGAGTGAAAGCTGTAAATGCTGCAAAGAAGTCGATGATTAGGGTGTACTTACGTGAAGGTAGAACTTTACATCATGATATTAAAGTTAAATTTTGTTCTGGTGAGATAGTTTTAAGAGCTGCAAGAACTGGAACAGGTATTATTGCTGGTGGAGCAATGAGGTCGGTTTTTGAGGTATTAGGTATAAAGGATGTAGTAGCTAAGTCTACTAGATCAAATGATCCTCATAATATTATATGTGCAGTATTTAAGGCTTTTGATGTTATGTTATCTCCTCGTCAAGTGGCAAGTAAGAGGGGTAAAAAGATCAGTGAGATAGTTGGAAATAGGTAAAGTATGAATGATGCTGTAAAATTAAATTCTGTATTTACCAAATTATCTAAGAAAAAGAAGCCTAAATTATTAGGCAGAGGTATTGGTTGTGGTAAAGGTAAAACATCCGGTAGGGGGCATAAAGGGCAGAAAGCGAGAAGTGGCGTTTCTATAAATGGTTTTGAAGGTGGACAGCAGTCTATATATACTCGTTTACCTAAAAGAGGTTTTAAGCCTATACGCAAAAACTTATACTCTATATTTAATGTTGGTGATGTACAGTGCTTAATGGAAGCTAAAAAAATAGTCAAGGATTCTATAATAGATAAGGAGCTACTGCATAAATTAGGTTTTATCAGATCTGTAAAAAGTAAAATCAAACTTCTTAATAAGGGTAAATTAAGCGAGAAATTTGTGTTTCATGTTGATTTTGCATCAGAAGCTGCAAAAAGATCTGTAGCTTCAGTTGGTGGTAGTGTAGAAATACTATCATGAATTATGAACAGTAAATTTGCATTTGATAGTTTGGGTTCTACGTTATTATATAAAACTGATTTACTAAAGCGCATATTTTTTACGCTGATGGCTTTAGTTTGTTATCGTTTAGGCACTTATGTTCCTATTCCTGGAATTAATCTTGATATAATCAATGATATATTTCCAAAAGAGAGTTCTGGTATTTTTGGAGTATTTAATTTATTTTCTGGTGGTGCTTTAGCTAGAATGACGATCTTGGCATTAAACGTTATGCCATACATAGTTGCATCCATAGTTATGCAATTATTGTCTTCTGCCGTTAAAGGAATTAATGAAATTAAAAATGACGGAGAGTTGGGACGTCGAAAGATGAACTCTTATATACGCTATATGACTATAGTCTTTTGTATCTTTCAATCAATTACGATCTTAATAGGGTTAGAAAGAATGAATAGAGAAGGGGTATTAGTTGTAGTTGAACCTGGTATTATGTTTCGTACTATAGGTGTCTTTAGCCTTTTAGGTGGAACTATATTTTTAATATGGCTTGGTGAGCGGATCAGTGTGAGCGGTATAGGCAATGGTATCTCATTAATCATTTTTACTGGCATAACATCTGAATTACATAATGCTTTATCATCTCTGCTAACATTAAATAAAAATGGTAGTATGTCGTTTTTCATTACCCTTTTTGTTATAGCATTGTTTTTTTTACTGCTCCTTTTAGTCATTTTTACAGAATCTTCTTATAGAAAGGTAATTGTCCAATATCCCAAAAAACAGTTTAAAAAATTACATAATGATGATTTTACTTACATTCCATTGAAGATCAATTTATCTGGTGTAATACCAACTATTTTTGCTAACGCAATTTTATTAACGCCTATTTCAATTGCAAATTTCTATAAAGGTCATGCCATTGCTGATTTTATTTTAAACTACTTTATGGCAAATAAAGTGATGTACATTATAACTTACTTAATACTCATAGTACTTTTTAATTTTTTCTATACCAATTTTATATTTAATCCAGAGGAAAATGCTGATTTTCTTAGGAAAAATGGTGGTTTTATTCCTGGTAGAGGGCCTGGAAAACATACTTCTGATTATCTTCAAGATATAGTTTTTAAATTAACATTTATTGGGTCTGCGTATTTGGTGGTAATATGTACTATACCTGAAATTATGAGGTATCATTATGATATACCATTTATTTTTGGTGGGACGAGCTTGCTGATTATAGTTAACGTTATTACTGATACTATTATGCAAGTACAATCTTATGTTTTTTCAAATAGGTACGATATTTGGATAAAGAAATATGAGTCTAAAATAAGGAGACTAAAGTGATTATTACAATTTTTGGTCCTCCTGGCTCTGGTAAGGGTACTCAGTCCATTTTGTTAATAGCAAAGTATAATTTTAAATTAGTTTCAGTAGGAGATTTATTAAGGAATATTATATCTAGTGGAAGTAAATTAGGTAAAGAAATAAAGGATACTATTGAATCTGGTAATTTAATTCAAGATGAAGTTATATGTAAATTATTGTGTGACCAGCTTGCATTAATAGATGGTGATTTTTTGTTAGATGGTTTTCCAAGAAATTTAAATCAAGCTCATTTTTTAACTCAAGTTTTGCAAAAAAGATGTAATAGGGATGTTGATCTTGTAATTGAGTTGCAGCTTGACGATAATATTGCAATTGATAGATTAAAAGATCGTCTTACTTGTTTTGATTGTAAAAGTATATATAGTATATCTTCTTTTAAAAATACTACTTGTGCTAAATGTAAAAGTACGAGATTGGAGAAGAGAATTGATGATGCTAATATGCTTGCAATTAATAAGAGGATAAGAGAATATCATTTTCAGATGAAGGGTTTGCGCGAGTATTATAAGGGCAAGTTGTTAACAATTAACGCTAATTTGAGTGTTGATAGAGTAATGCAAGAGATTGAAAGTAAAATTTCTTGTAATTTGATTTGACTATAAGTTGTTTTATGGTATAAATTAAGAGTTATTATTAATAAAGTATCGAGGTATCAGTGGCACGTATTGCAGGCATAAATGTTCCAGTGAAGAAGTGTATTCCTTTTGCATTAACTTATATACATGGTATAGGTATTACTACTGCGAATATAATTTGTCGTAGCTGTAAAATTGATGAGCGTAAGCGTGTTTCAGAATTACAAGATGAAGATATAGAGAAAATTAGTAGTTTTATTAGGCAAAAATATATCATAGAGGGTGAGCTCAGAAAAAAAGTGGCTATGGATATAAAATCTTTAATGGAAATCGGTTGCTATAGAGGATTAATGCATAGAAAAGGTTTGCCTGTGAGGGGACAAAGAACCCATACTAATGCTAAAACTCGTAAAGGCAGATCTAAATTGCCTATTGCTGGGAAAAAATAAAATTTGTTATTATCGTGAGTTTTTATGAAAAAAGTTAAAACGTTTGGTAAGAATACAAAAAGGTTTATTACTGGTATTGTCCATATTCGTGCAACTTTTAATAATACTTTTGTAAATGTGACTGATGTTTGTGGTAATACGCTTTACCAGACTTCTGTTGGTGCATGTGGTTTTTCTGGTTCGAGAAAATCCACACCTTATGCTGCAGGTAAGGTTGCCGATTCTGCTGCGAAGAAAGTAATAGAGAGATTTGGTATGAAGGTTGTTTCTGTAATAATTCGTGGTCCTGGTTTTGGTGCAGAAGCTGCAGTTAAATCACTTCGGAATTGTGGATTGACTGTCACTTCAATTGCAGATAAAACGGCGATACCTCATAATGGGTGTAGATTAAGGAAAAAAAGAAGAGTATAGGATATTTGGAAGGTTTTTGTATGTATTATAGTGATAGTGTTTCTTTCTGTGGAAATTTAGATAGATTAACTAAGCCTAATGCGATTAAGGTAATATCAGGTGATTCAAGTAAAAAAAGTGATATAGTTCTAGAGCCTTTGGAAAGTGGTTTTGCTTTAACGTTGGGTCATGCATTAAGGCGTGTAATGTTGTCTTCTCTTCGCGGTAGTGCTGTTTATGGAATAAAAATTGAAGGCGTGAATCATGAATTTACTTCGATCCAAGGAGTTAGGGAAGACATAACTGATATAGCATTAAATATGGGCATGTTGAGATGTAAGCTAAATAACACGTATAATAAGTGCTTAAATTTGAGCGCTAAAGGGCCTTGTCAAGTATTAGCTGGAATGATAGAAACTGATGACCAATGCTCTATTGTTAATAAAGATTTGGTGATATGTACACTAGGTCAAGATGTGGAGCTTAACGTTACTATATATGTTGCTAGTGGAAAAGGTTATCTTTCTGTAAATAAATATAAAGAAAATGAATTTTTAAAGTTTATGAATGAACAAGATTTAATTGGCTTTATTCCGATTAATGCTTTATATAGTCCTGTCGAGAGGGTTTCGTATAAGGTAGAGAATAGTCGTGTTGGTCAAGTTACTGATAAAGATAAGCTGATATTGTCAATTGAAACTGATGGTACAATCTCTCCAAGTCAAGCTATTGAATATGCTGCAAGAATATTACAGGAGCAATTGCGGCCTTTTGTTACTTCTAGTATAAGTGATAAAAGATCGAGGGTTTCTTTATCTGGTGATGCTAAAGGTTTGGGGTATGATCCTGTTTTATTGCGTAAAGTAGAGGAACTGGAATTATCTGTTAGGTCTCACAACTGCCTGAAAAATGAAAATATTGTTTATATAGGTGATCTTGTATCGAAGACAGAGAGTGAATTATTAAGGACTGCTAATTTTGGCAGAAAGTCTTTAAATGAAATTAAGGAAGTTTTAAGGAGTTTAGGCTTGTCTTTGGGTATGAATATACCAAATTGGCCACCTAAAGATATAGATGAACTAGCTAAACAACATACTGAGGAGGATTAGGTAGTATATGAAACATGGAGTAAAAAAAAGTAAATTGTCTCGTTGTACCGAGCATAGGTTATCAATGTTAAAGAATCTATCTATCTCGTTAATTAATCATGAGCAGATTGTAACTACTTTACCAAAGGCTAAAGCACTTCGTCCATATGTGGAAAAGTTTATTACAATTGCTAAGAATAACGATTCTTTACATGGTAGGAGGCTTTTGCTTTCACGTCTTCATAATAGTAAGTTAGTAGTTGATAAGTTATTAAGCGTTCTAGCTAATCGTTATCAAGACCGTAAAGGTGGATATTCTAGAATAATAAAATTTGGTACTCGAAAGGGTGATTGCGCTCCAATGGCAGTGATAGAGCTAGTTGATAGAGATATTTCAGCAAAAGGTGAGATTTATAGTAAAAATAAAAAAGGAAGCAAAGTGGTTACACAAAGCTAATCATTCTTTTTATGGTAAATAGGTTACGCTATTTTGTAGGTTACTTTGGAGAATTGTTAGTTTCGATATATTTAAAGCTGAAATTCTATAATGTTATAAAACGTCGCTTCCGTTGTAAGTTAGGTGAAATTGAATTAATTGTATCTAAAAAAATGGAGCTGATTTTTATAGAAGTTAAAACAAGTTTATTTGGAAAAGAAGTACCGATATCTCATTTTCAGTGTCAGTCTATTATAAATTCTTCTAAATATTTCTTAAGTAAAAATCTTGATTTTTTAGATTATTCAGTCAGATATGATTTATGTTTTCTTTCCTTAAAGAGAAGGCCTATTTATGTAAAAAATGCTTGGATTGAGGAATGGTAGCTTAAATAACTTAGATTTACTAGAATAGGTAATTTAATATGAAAAACAATAATTTAGTTTCATCTTATGCTAGAGCACTGTTTCATGTCTCAGGAAGCAGATTAGGTATTATAAGAAAAGAAGTAGAATTTTTGTTAGCTTTTTTTAAAGATCAAAGTGATGTTTTTGCGTACCTATCTCATCCTATGGTTTCTCTTGTGCACAAAAAAGAAGCGATACTTTCTATAAATGAGAACTTGAGTGAAAACTTAGTCAAATTTATTATGGTTACACTTGCAAACAAGCGCTCCCGTTTATTAATCCTTATATTAGAAAAATTCTTAAATCTTGTAAGGGAAAGTGAAAACGAATTGGAAATTACTATAAAATCAGCAGAGGTTTTAAAGAAACCTGATATAAAAATAATTACTGAATCTTTGAACTTTCTTGGTAAAATAATAAAAGTCAGTAATGTGGTTGATCCTTCTATACTAGGTGGCTTGGTAGTTAGGTATGGTTTTAACTTGATTGATGCTTCGCTTAAGAGTTATTTGGATAGATTGGTTGATTTGAGTAAAATGGAAATGTTGAAAATAAGGAATTGTATATGAAGAATAGCATAAATGCCTCTGAAGTAGTAAACATAATAAAAGAGAAGGTTGAGACATTTGATAATCCTATAAAACGAGAAAATATAGGTGAAGTAATTTCAGTAACGGATGGTATCACATTGGTCTATGGGCTAGAAAAAGCAAAGTTTGGTGAAAAGGTATCTTTTGCAAGCGGTGTAGAAGGAATAGTTCTTGATTTAGATCATGATACAGCTGGAATAGTTTTGCTTGGCAATGACCGTGATGTAAAAGAAGGGGACGTTGTAAAATGTAGTGGCGATGTTGTACAGGTGCCTGTAGGTCATGAATTATTAGGGAGAGTTGTAAATGCATTAGGCGATCCTATAGACGATGGCGGAGAAATTAGAGCCAAGAACAAAATGTATATAGAATCTAAAGCGCCAGGTATTATTGACCGTAAATCTGTGCATGAACCTCTGCAGACAGGAATTAAAATTATAGATTTGTTGATTCCTATAGGTAGAGGGCAACGTGAGTTAATTATTGGTGATAGACAAATTGGTAAAACCACTATTGCGATTGATACTATTATCAATCAGAAGAAGATTAATGACGAGGTAAACGAAAATCAAAAAATTTACTGTGTTTATGTTGCTATTGGACAAAAAATTTCGACAGTAGCAAAAGTGGTGAATAAGCTAAAAGAAAGTGGAGCATTAGAGTATACAACCGTAGTTGTGGCTAGTGCATCTGACTGCGCGCCTATGCAATTTTTAGCACCTTATACCGGTTGCACTATTGGAGAATTTTTCCGTGATAATGGAATGCATTGCTTGGTGGTATATGATGATTTATCTAAGCATGCTGTGGCATATAGGCAGATGTCCTTATTGCTCAGACGTCCTCCTGGTCGTGAAGCTTATCCTGGAGATATATTCTATGTACATTCTCGCTTGCTTGAAAGAGCTGCTAAAATGTCTGATGAAAAAGGACAAGGGTCTTTGACTGCTTTGCCGATTATTGAAACTCAGGCCGGTGATGTATCTGCATATGTGCCAACTAATGTGATTTCAATTACTGATGGACAAATTTTTCTTGAGTCTGAGTTGTTTCACAAAGGATTTCGCCCTGCGGTGAATATAGGTTTATCAGTTTCTCGGGTTGGCTCTGCTGCACAACTGAAATCTGTGAAAAAAGTTGCTGGTTCTATAAAGCTGAGTTTGGCCCAATATAGAGAACTGGAAGACTTTGCTAAATTTGGTTCTGATCTTGATGCTACTGTTCAATTGTCCTTAAACAAAGGTAAATACCTTATTGAATTATTAAAGCAAAAACAGCATTCACCTATGTCAATAGAAGAACAAGTATTGCTTATGTATATCTTTTCTAATCTGTATAGTCAATTAAGTAAGGTACAGGTGAGCAACATCAATAGGTTCGAGTGTGATCTTATCAATTATTTTCAAACTGTTCACCCTGGAGTTTTAAAAAAGTTGTCAGGTGACATGAATGATGATATAAAAGATGATATTGTTGGTATTGTGAGTGATTTTGTCACTCAATTTAATTGCGTTTAGGCGGTGATTATGACTTCATCCATTGTTAACAAGTTCCCTATTACAAGGGAAGGTTTTGAGAGTATGCAAGTCGAACTTGAGAAATTAAAGGAAGAAAAACCTTCTATCATACAAGCTATTTCTGATGCGCGTGATCAAGGTGATTTATCAGAGAATGCAGAGTATCATGCTGCGCGGGAAAGATTAGGTTTTATTGAAGGTCGTATAATCGAGTTAGAAAATAAGCTTTCGCATGCAGAAGTAATAGAAGTGAAAGATTTGTTTGGTGATTCAGTAATATTTGGTGCAACTGTTACGGTAAGCATGTTAAATGATGATAACAGTGAAATTGAATATGTTTATAAGATTGTAGGTGGATATGAAGCTGATGCTTCAAAGCAGTTGATCTCTACGGATTCACCACTCGGTAGTGCTTTAATTGGCAAAAAAGTTGGTGAGTATGTGGAAGTGATAGTGCCAAATGGAGAGAAATTGTATAAAATAGTTAAGATTGAGTTTAAGTAAATCATGGTACAAGTAACTTATCCTTCAATTAGTCTACCCGGTATTTCTTCTGTGGAAGATGTATTGACGGATGCTAGTTCTGGTAAATTATTCATTTTAGTTGACGATGAAAACAGAGAGAATGAAGGTGATCTGATTGTATTAGCTGAGAAATTAGAGCCAGAACATGTGGCTTTTATGGTTAGATACGGTACAGGGATTGTTTGTTTAGCAATGACTAAAGTTCACATGAAAAGGTTAGGCCTTAGTTTCATGGAAAAAAAAAATATTGGTGAAAATCATACTGCTTTTACTACATCAATTGATGCACGTTATGGTATTACTACGGGTGTTTCAGCTGAGGATAGAACAAAAACTATACATGTTGCTATTGATAAAAATAGAACTCAGGATGACATTATAACTCCCGGTCATATTTTTCCTGTGATTGCACATGAGGGTGGAGTAGAGCAACGTGCTGGTCATACTGAAGCAAGTGTTGAGATAGCTAAGTTAGTGGGATGTAATCATTCTGCAGTTATTTGTGAATTAGTGAATGATGATGGATCTATGATGCGCTTACCCCAGTTGCTTGAATTTGCTGAACAACATAATATTAAGTTAACTACCATTGATAAACTTATCAGTTACGTTCAAAATTTAAACTAGCGTTTATAGATTCGTATAGTTTAAGTGTTAAAATATAAAATTCCTCAAAGTTATACAAACAAGGAATTTTCATGTCTAAGCTTTTTGTTTTACTATTTTTTTTCGTATACTGTAGTAGCGCTTACTCTGTTAGTATTATTAGAGATAGTGAAGTGGAAGCGGTAGTTAATGATCTAGCGCAACCTTTATTTTCTGCTGCGGGTATTGATAATGATAAAATAAAAGTTTTTATAGTTGATGATAGATCGATTAATGCTTTTGTAATTAACAATAATAGCATTTTCATTCATTTAGGGCTTTTACAATATTCGAATGAACCTTATGTCTTACTTGGTATATTAGCACATGAAATTGCTCATATATCTGATGTTCATGTATTACAAATGAGTAGTGCTATAGGTTATTTTCAATCAATAGCAATGGTTAGTTATATGGTAGGATTAGTTTCTAGTATTGTCATTAACCCTCAGGTTGCGAGTGCAATCTTGCTTAGTGGTGTAACGCTTAGTTCAAGGTTGTTTTTTAACTATTCTCAAGAGCAAGAGAGTGTAGCAGATAGCTATGCTTTAAGATATCTAGATGAATCTGGCTATGATAATTTGGGTATGAAAGAGATTTTTGACTATTTTAAGAGTATTGAGCATGAAAACACTGACGAGTATTTCCGCACTCACCCACTTAGTGATAAGCGTATATTTGCTGTACAGAATTATAAGGTTAAAAACAATATAAAACCAATCCTTGCAGATAAATTGCTGAAGTTTGAGCGTATGGTTGCAAAGCTAGACTCTTTCTTTGCTCCTATTCATGTGTTATCTAATAAATATGAAGGTAGTTCTAAGTATGTAAATGCTGTAATTCACTATAGGCAAGGAAAGATAGAAGAGGCTATTACTAAAGTTAATTCATTGATTCAAGAGTCACGCAATGATCCTTATTTATATGAATTAAAAGCGGAGATGTTATACAAAGCTGGAAATTTAAGTGAAGCAATAAAAATGTATGAAGAATCACTTAGATATTTATCTGAGAAGAATAACTATTTAGTGAAACTTGCGTTATCTCATACTTTATTATTACACGGTGAAATAGAGAAGGCAATTTTTTACCTAGAGCAGGTTGCAAGCGTAGAAACAAATAACGCCTTTGTCTGGAAGTATTTAAGTATTGCATATAAACGTAGCGCTGATATGGCAATGTATTATTTTGCTTTGACGAAAAAGGCTTGTATTGAAGGTAATTTAGAGAAATTTATGAAATACGCTGAGTTAGCTATTAAAACTTTACCGAAAGATAGCTCTTGCTTGCTGCAAATTGAGGATATGAAGGAACAATACACACAAAAACACACTTATTTTTAGGTTATCTTTCCCCACACTTATTCAACGTCTCTCTTACTTCATCGCTTATATTGGGTATAATTTTCGTTATAATCGTTTTGGCACCAAAAAATACACCACAAAACATACCTAAGGCAAAGAGAGCTGGCCATGGCATTCTACCAAATATTGCAAGCAAAGCTGCACCTATTATGACTACAGTCATAAGTGGCCCACCTATTTCCCAAATATAACCAATAATATTGCATATTACTTGGGCAGTTGTATCATCTATATCATTAGCAGCGTTTGCGTAATCTGAAAAAGAGAGAAACAGCACTATACATAAAGCATTAAAAAGTTTTTTTATTATATAGCTCATTCTTTTGCCTCCAAGTAATAAACTAACGCGAAAATAAATTTATATATATACTTATTTTAAAGTAAAACTTATAATTTGTCCATAAATAAGTCTTGCTACATAAATAGCCCACCATTGATGTTAAGCACATGTCCCGTTATATATTTTGCCTCATCGCTTGCTAAAAACAATACTCCTGCTGCTATTTCTTTTCCTGTTCCCATTCTTTTCATTGGGATGTTATCTAATATTTTTTCCTTTTGTCCTTCATTTAAAACTTCAGTCATTTTAGTATCTATAAATCCAGGAGCAATACAATTTACTGTTACATTACGACTTGCAACTTCTTTTGCTATAGATTTACTCATGGCTATTATCCCAGCTTTAGAAGCTGCATAATTTGCTTGCCCGGCATTTCCTGTCAATCCTACTATTGAGGAAATATTTATTATTCTTCCCCAATTATTTTTAATGAATTTCTTGCATGCTTCTCTATTTAGCTTAAATGTGGAGGTCAAATTAATGTCAATCACCTTTTGCCATGCTTCATCTGTCATTCTCAACAATAAGCTGTCTTGTGTAATTCCTGCATTGCATATGAGTCCATCAAAGCCTTTCATCAACTCACTTGCTTTATTTATTAGTTGATTTACCTCTTCAGGATTTGATAAGTTGCAAGGAAGTACGTGAATGTTTTTTTCATATTTTTTAGCAACTTCTTCGAGTATTTCTTTTTTTGTACTAGAAATACATAAAGTTGCTCTGGCATTATGCATAATTTCTACAATTGCCTGGCCTATTCCGCCTGATGCACCAGTAATCAGAAATTTCTTATTCTCTAATCCAAACATAATAATTTTTATTTGTTCCAGCTCTTAACAGAATATTAAAAGACTTGCAATAGATTTTTTCATAACTATTCATTTAATAGAAGCTTCTTGACAAATCTTGTATTTATTGGCGAAATTATGGCGTCTGCATGCCTTTTTTATTTTTTCTACATTCGGCCAGATCGCGCTTATTTAAAGCGTTAGCACATTATCAATTACAGTAATAAAATTAGCACCATGTGGATTCTTTTGCCTTTTTTTGATTGGTAAATTTCTTAACACTTATAGCTAAAGTAATTTAAGAGAGCCAGCGCGTGACTAGTTCTTATTACTTGATCAGTCTTCTGGATCCCAGTGTTTGGGCACTGGGATGACAGGAGTGTGAGATAAGGCTACATTCATACTCCAACAGGTATGACGGTGTCATTCCAGCACTTGATGCTGGAATCCAGAAGTCTTTACTATAAATAAGCATATTGAGCACAAAATTATGCTAAAACACAACGTTTTTGTTGAGATTATGGACGAACTGGATTCCAGCGTCATGCGCTGGAATGATATCATAGAGTTCATTGAGATGACAGACTTGAATGACAATAGGGACACTAGAATGAAAGGAAAAGAGGCTATTTAATTGTGCTGAATTTTACAAAATTTATTACTCCTGCCTGACAAATTTATTAGAATAGTATGTATAGTATGTTTATTAGTGAAAATCCGAAAAAAAATGCAAGAAAAGTTAATATATTACTTTAGCCAAAGCAACTGTGAAGGCAATGCAGCAATGAGAAATCTACTAGGAGGGAAGGGAGCAAATCTGGCAGAGATGTGTAACATTGGCATTCCTGTTCCACCTGGTTTTACAATTTCCACTGCTGTTTGTCAGGCCTATTGTCAAGATAATGAATTGTCTTGTGATCTACGTAACGAGATAAAAAACTACATGGCGATGCTCGAAAGTGACATCGGTTGTAAATTCGGGGATTCAAATAATCCTTTATTAGTTTCCATACGCTCTGGTAGTGTGAATTCAATGCCGGGCATGCTCGATACAGTCCTAAATGTTGGCCTAAATGATGCAAACGTTGTTGGTCTTGCAAAAAAAAGTGGCGAACGTTTTGCTTACGATAGCTACTGCCGTTTCATCATGATGTACTCGAATGTTGTACTACAGCTTGACCACAACCTATTTCAAGACATTATTGATAGTGAACAGCAAAAAAGTGGAGCAAAAAGCTTAGCTGATCTTGATGTTGATGTTTTAAAGGGGATTGTTAATGATTTCAAAGATGTAGTATATGAGAAAATAGGAAAAAATTTCCCGCAGAACGTTGAAGAACAGTTACTCAATTCAGTAAATGCAGTGTTTTCTTCTTGGCAAAATGATAGAGCTGTTTCCTATAGAAAAATAAATAATATTCCTGAAAACCTTGGAACTGCAGTTAATGTACAAGCAATGGTTTTTGGTAATCTGAATGATAATTCAGCAACTGGTGTGATATTTACAAGGAATCCTTCAACTGGAGAAAAAAAGCTTTTTGGTGAGTTTTTAGTTAATGCTCAGGGTGAGGATGTGGTTTCTGGTGTTTATACTCCTATGCCAATTGACGGGGAGCAAGAAAGTACCATGGAGAAGTTGCTACCAAGTGTCTACCGACAATTATGCGCGGTATGTGAAAAACTTGAAAGGCATAATAAGGACATGCAGGATATCGAATTTACTGTACAGGACGGTAAGTTATGGATTTTGCAGACTAGGTCTGGCAAGAGCACAGCCGAAGCTGCTATTCGCATAATAGTTGATATGGTAGAAGAAGGAGCGATTACAAAAGAGGAAGGAATATTGAGAATTGATCCAAAAACTTTTGACAATTTATTACATCCAGTTCTTGATGTTAAAATCGATCAAGAAGTAATAGGCAAAGGACTGCCAGCTTCTCCAGGTGTTGCTTCTGGATATGTAGTATTCAGTGCAAGTGATGCTGAAAAAGCTGCAGAGCAGGGTAAAAAAGTAATTTTGGTAAGATCAGAGACGAGCCCTGAAGATATTAATGGAATGAATGCTGCAAGTGGAATAGTAACAGCGAGGGGAGGTATGACCTCCCATGCCGCTGTTGTAACTCGTGGAATGGGTAAACCATGTATTTGTAGTCTAAGTGGACTTTATATTGATAAAGATGAAAAATTTCTTTCTATGGGGGATATAAAAGTAAATAAAGGTGAACCAATCACCATCGACGGAGGAACAGGAGAGGTTATGCTTGGTATTCTTCCGACAGTTTTGCCTGAATTATCTCAAGAATTCAAAACGATAATTAACTGGGTAGATGAAATCAAAACAGTGAAGGTGAGAGCGAATGCTGATACTCCAAAAGATGCAAAAATTGCAAAAGAATTCGGTTCAGAAGGTATAGGATTATGTCGCACAGAACATATGTTTTTTGCTAGTGATAGAATCGAATTCATTCAAAAATTGATAATAGCTGATGATGAAAATGAAAGGACAAATGCATTAAATAAACTCGAAGAAATGCAAAGGTCTGATTTCAAAGAAATATTTTCTATTATGGAGGGCAGGGAGGTTACTATACGTTTACTTGATCCACCTCTACATGAGTTTTTGCCCCACAATCAATCTATTATAGAGAAAATTGCCAAATCACTGAATAAGTCAGTTGAATCAGTAAAAAATAAAATAGCACAGTTATCAGAAAAAAATCCAATGCTTGGCCATCGAGGTTGTAGACTTGCTATTTCTCATCCTGAAATATATGGCATGCAAATTAGGGCAATACTCAGTGCTGCAAGTGAATTAAGGAAAGAAAAGAAGATAGAAGTGAAACCTGAAATCATGATTCCTTTTATCATGAGTGAGAAAGAGTTTATTCTGATATGCGAGTTAATAAAGAAAGAAGCCGAAAATTTCGATTTGAACTATTCAATTGGAACGATGATAGAACTGCCAAGAGCAGCACTTATTGCTGACAAACTCGCAAAACACGCAGAATTTTTTAGTTTTGGCACTAATGATTTAACACAAACAACTATGGGACTTTCACGAGATGATTCAGTTAATTTCCTCGATTCTTATAAGGAAAGCAACATATTCAAAAACGATCCCTTTGAGGTGCTAGATGTCGAAGGGGTAGGGGAATTAATCAGAATAGCTATCGAAAGGGGCAAAAAAACCAGAAAAGAAATTAAACTTGGTATATGTGGAGAGCATGGAGCGAATCCACAGTCCATAGAGTTTTTCATCAAATCAGGGATTGATTATGTGTCATGCTCGCCCTATAGAGTACCGGTTGCAAAGTTAGTGGCAGCACAGCTTAGCATAAGTTTGTTGGGCAGCACAACTGTACGAACATAGATTTCGCTAACAAGTAGCGGAATGATGATTTTTCAAATTGTCGATAAATCTAAGTCAGTTTAGCTATTTTGCTGCTACTTTTTTTCTTAATATCCTAAGAAAGATTGACTTTTTGTTTAAAATAATATAGGATAAAATAATAGTGGGTGAGGTAAAAATGTCAGTATCAAAAGAGCGTAAGGAATATTTACTAGAAAAGTTTAAATATGCTGCTAAAGAATTTGGCAAATCTGGTACAAAGTCCAATCATCTAGCAGTACCAAAGGAACAGCAACTCTCTATTGATTTAGGTAATAGAAAAGTTTTTGGTATCATAAATAAGATTCTGTATGGCTTTGTTGCATAGCTAGTGTTGATTGAGGTTATTGTAAGGAGAAAAGCTTTTAAATATATGGTTACTAACGCATTTTGTTGTAAAATAGGCATTTTTCAAACAACTTATGCCGCAAAAAATGAGAGTAAGTAACCAAAGAGAATATAACGAGTTTCT
The DNA here is from genome assembly GCF_039540065.1 of Wolbachia endosymbiont of Encarsia formosa. Classification (NCBI taxonomy): domain Bacteria; kingdom Pseudomonadati; phylum Pseudomonadota; class Alphaproteobacteria; order Rickettsiales; family Anaplasmataceae; genus Wolbachia; species Wolbachia endosymbiont of Encarsia formosa. The sequence continues at coordinate 830,589 of NZ_CP154278.1, forward strand.
CAAAAAAAGAGGAAATGTTTTTCATTTTGTTAATCAAGCCATAGAAAATTGGTACGAAAACAGTCCAAAAGTTGCAGGTGGTAATAACATTTATAGTAATAAAGTTGTAATTTTAATACACATAATAGTTCATCTTTTTAGAATTGGCCTGAGACAAGCTGTAGGTTTTGTAAAAGGTTATATGGTACAAATAGGCAAAAAACTTAAGGTTATAAGCTATACACAAGCTTCCAGAAGATTTAAAAAGCTTAATTTGAAGATTGATGACCATAGAACCAATAAAGATGATTTGGAAAATATTGAAATTGACGTAGATAGCACTAGAGTTAGTATCTACAGTAATAACGGTGGGCATAGTAAGCTTAATACTCGAAAAAGAAAATACAGTGGTTATGGTCAAGTAAGAAAATTACATGTTGTTTTAAACGTAAATGATAAGAAAGCAATAAGCATGAACTACACTAGTGGTGTTGCTGTGGACTATTTGCCGGTCTACGATATGTTAGAGGAAGTCAGTAATAAATATAACATTTGTTCTATTCGAGCAGATGCGGCTTATGATATAAGAAGTGTGTATAAAGAATGCAGAAAATACAATATTGTGCCTATTATTCGCCCTAGGAAGGATACTAAAATTTGTTTAGCTGATTACTTATCAGAAAGAAACAAGTATATTAGTAGAATTAGGTCATATTAGAACTATGAAGATGGTATTAATGAATGGAAGAAAAAAGTTAAGTATGGAGCACGATCTTATATTGAAGTCTTTTTCTATAGGTTAAAGCAAATATTTGGGTTTGGCTTGAAAAATAAATCAGAGATAAATCGTGAAAAAGAGCTGTTAATTAAGTGCTACTTGCTAAACAAATTTACTGATATAGGTATGGCTAAATTTAAATTATCTTCCTAAATTCACTGTCGTTTACATGCCTATCAGTGCTATGCAACAAAGCCATTCTGTATTGGATAGAGAATAATTTTACTTATTTTTTTTCCACGATATAATTTGTTTCCAGAAGTTGGAGTTGAAGGAAGAAAAATTCCTGGAACTAATACAAGGGTTAAGTATTTTACTCCAGATGAACAAGTAGAATATACTAAAATTCCTTATAAAGGAAAATTATACATGGACTTAATGCCAGAAGTGGAAGGTAACAAGTTACAAGGCTTTAAAGGCAAACTATATGATACAACTGATAAAATTAGTAAGGGTAAAAAAGGTTGTGTAGCTTATGTGATCACGCTTGATGGAAAGCTAGTAACTCATGAACATATTAATGTTAACAAAAGCGAATGGGCTTATCGTCATTCAACTCTTGCAGGAGGTAAGCCGATTTTATGTTCTGGTTTAATGAAAGTGGTAAATGGTAAAATAACTTATATAGACAATAATAGTGGGCATTATAAACCAGAATCAGCAAACTTATACAATGCAGTGAAAAAATTAGAAGGTCTATTTTCGAAAGATGCAAAAGTTGTTTGCCTACCATATTAGATTATCTTGAAAAAACAAATTCCTCTTATACGTAAAATTACTCTAGCCAAACGAGAACCTGTAGAGAAATTCTTGGAAAGGATGGAGAAAAAAGGAAAAGATGGGTTGACTCAATATGAAAGACATTTTAAAAGGGTAAAAGAATTTAATGAACAGTATGAACAAAAATTGCTCCTTGCAAGCTATAAGTCACCTACAAGCGAGCTGTCCTATAAACCAGCTATACATAAAAAACACAGATTGAAATACTCTGAATATATTAACTTACACCTTAATTTTTTGAAAGAGTTTGATGAAAATCCTGAAGTGCAAGAAATATCAATAGAACATTCAATAAGAAGGGTTATTGGAACAAATTATGGCCATAAGCCTACAGTTGCGCTTGCTAAGGCACAGATAATAGATAAAGATGGAAAGTTGCAAGAAACGGACGAAATAGCAGATATAGATGTAAGCTTTCACCATGAGAATGATCGTGATAGCTTTGCTAAACTTCTGGATTTCAAAGAGTATAGCTATATTTGTCATTTGCAAAATAAAGATAGAGCTGTTATGGAAAAATTAATGCCCAATAAACATACAGTTTTTATGAGTACAGACCAGGCTAACAAGTTTATAAAGGACACTTTACAAATTAAAATTGATAGTGTTGAACAATTGGGTACCCGTTTAGTGAAGAGCTAAACTCTATAAATATATGCTAATATATCTACTCATCAGAGTGGCAAGATAGGTAGATGAGAAAAATACAACCATATAAACAAAATGGTTGTCATGGAAGTAGCTACTTTGTTGTCATTCAAGTAGCTGACACTGGTATCCAGTTAAATTTACGAAGTATAATGGATTCCATCGTCACGCGCTGGAATGACACCCTTTTAGTTGCTGTACGAACATTGTGGTACAACATACCAAGATAGAGTTAATAGGATCTCCTCTTCCTGAAAATACGGAAAGTCAGTAAAAAAAGCCCAGGCATTAGCACTTCAGCGCTGCAGTTGAGTCAATATGAGAGAGTAAGTCTACAAAAGTAGACTTACTAAGAACTTTGATCATTTATTTTACTATATAACAGAAACTGAATCTGCGAGATAACAAAATTTATTTCCAATCTCTCTTAATGTACTACTTATATCAATAAGTGTCGACTCTTCTTGTGAATCAGATTTAAATAAGCCATGAGTATCTTTCAGACGACAGTACCACTCGCAATTATTTCGCTCCGCTGTTACCTGCCAACTATTACCTGGTGATTTTTATTCACATTCTCTATAGCAGTCATGAAGTGCCTTCCATTCAAATGGAGGATTGAGTATAAGATTTGTCATAATATATTCCTTAATTATATAACTAATACCACGTTAGTACTTATATGCTAATATAATGTTAATACTTATATTAGCATAATAACTTTTCAGATACGGTTTCTTGATTAAAAATTCCATTTTAGCAATAAAAAAATTACTTATTATAGGAAAATTTGCTCATATAAAACTATTTATAAAGTGACAATAGATGTATTATACTTAGATTCTGATTTGAAATTTTATGCACTTGTTTCTAACAAGATTGGTCAATAAATTTTACTGTTTAAGGATGAGAAACAAAGTAATCATCGTTTCCGGTATTGCTCTTATTCTACTGTTTTTTATCAACAGTACATTTTTAAAAAAAGATCAGGCGGTTCATAGTGATAATCCAATTAGTAGTTTTTCAGTAAAAACTCAGGATTATACTCCACAAAATCGCGCTGTATATTTAAATTTTTCTGGTACAGTAAATCCCTTGCATAGAGCAAGCCTTGTCTCAAGAACAAGTGGTCAAGTTATTGCCGTTTATTTGTCTGATGGTGAAAAGGTAAAGAGAGGCGATGTAATTTTAAAGATAGAAGATTATGACAGAGTTGAGCAAGTTGAAAAAGCCAAAGCTTTATTAAATCAGCGTGAAATTGAGTATGATTCCTGTCGAAAATTGAATACAAAAGGGTATGGAGCGCAAATAAAAGTGGAATCAGCTTTTACTGCGTTGCAGAGTGCAAGAGCTGACCTAAAAATGCTAGAGTTGGATTTGGAAAATACTGCGATTAAATCCCCTATTGATGGTTATGTAGATAAGATCAACGTAAATGAAGGGGATTTTGTTAATTCTGGACAGAAGATAACTGACATAGTTAATTTTGATCAAGTTCTTGTGGTATTGTATGTTTCAGAAAATGAAGTAAATAAAATAAAACTTGGTAGTGCAGCGCAAATTAATTTGCTAGAAGGAAGGGAATTAGTAGGTGAAGTAAGTTTTATTAGTAAAATTGCTGAGCCTAAAACTGGATCTTATAGAGTGGAGGTAAAGGTAACTGATAATGAGATTATATCCTTGCAAGGACTGACTGCTAGTGTAAGCCTCCCTTCAGGTGAAAGATTTGCATATAAAATTCCTTCTTAGGCCTTAAGTTTAAGTGATGATGGCGTTCTTGGAATAAAGATTGTTGATGACAATAATTATGTGGTATTTACAGCAATAGAAATTGTTGATCATGAAGATGATGGTGTTTGGGTGGTAGTAAATAACGAAGATAAGCCTATAAAGTTAATAACATTGGGCCATCTATTTGTTAAGCCTGGTGATAAGGTATAACTCGAATGTAACATGACTGTCATCCCAGTGCGTGGTCGTAATCTCATCAAAAACTCAAAATTCCTGGATCCCACCTGGGATGACACCAAATGAGCTACTCGCATTTTTGAGGACAATATTTGTACAGTTGTGTGTGTGCTACTAAAAGGGTGTCATTCAAGCAGCTGACACTGAAATCCAGAAAAGAAGTCAGTGTCTGGACACTGCCACTATGTTTTTATTTTGCCACTCTGCTGTGTAAACTTACTCCGCAATAACCTTTTTTTCTTTTAACAAATTTTGTAATTCACCTTTTTCATACATTTCGCGGGTTATGTCACAGCCACCAACAAATTCTCCCTTTATATATAATTGTGGAATTGTTGGCCAATCAGAAAAGCTTTTTATGGACTGACGTATTTCATCATTCTCAAGTACGTTGATGCATTTAAACTTTACATTCAAATTTTTGAGAATTGATACGACGAGCCCAGAGAATCCGCATTGAGGAAAGTCAGAGGTGCCTTTCATATACAGCACTACATCGTTTTCTGCTATGTCTTTTTTTATTTGTTCAAAGTTGTTCATAAATATCACCTTAATTTTAAGCTCCAGTTTCTAGTTGCAATGCATGTATAGACTGACCTTCAAGAGCCTTGTATACCATTCTGTGTTGTTCTATTTTTGTCTTTCCAGAGAAACACTTGGAAGTTATTTTTAAATGGTAGTGATCATCATCTCCAGCAAGGTCTTTAATTTTTATATCAGCATCAGGAAATGATTGTTTGATAATTTTCTCTAACTCGTGAATTGTAATAGTCATCAGTTTATTTTAATTATAAGTCTAAAATATGCAATTGATTATTGTGAAGACAATAGATTCAGCGTGCTGAGAGCACTAGCAAGACGAGATTTTAATTGACTTGCATACTCATTCCAGTCCTTTATTTCCTTTCTTGCTACACCTGAGGTAACTGCAGCTTTTGCAACAGCAGGAGATACTATAGAAATTAATCTTGGGTCAAATGGAGTAGGTATTATATATTCACGTCCATAGCTCATTTTACGACCACCATAGGCTGCAGATATCTCGTGCGGCACTGGCTCGCGAGCAAGCTTTGCTATTGCATCTGCAGCGGCAATTTTCATTTCATCATTTATTTTCGTTGCATATACATCAAGTGCACCTCTGAATATGTAAGGAAATCCCATTACATTATTGACTTGGTTGTTATAATCTGACCTACCAGTTGCAATTATTGCATCTGGCCTTACAGATTTTGCAAATTCAGGCCTTACTTCTGGATCAGGGTTAGCAAGAGCAAAAATGATTGGGTCTTTACCCATGCTTTTTAACATTCCTTCACTGAGCACATCCTTTGCAGAGAGTCCGATGAATACATCAGCATCTTTTATGGCATCGAGTAGAGAACGTTCTTTAGTGTCAATTGCATATTTTTCTTTCCACTCATTCATATCCTCTTTTCTGTCTTTGTGTATTACTCCTTGTTTATCGCATAGTACTATGTTCTTAGCACCCATAGACTTCAGTATTTCCAAACACGCAATACCAGCTGCTCCAGCACCATTCATGATGATCTTTACATTTCCTAATTTCTTTCCAACAATATCGAGGGCATTTTCTATACCAGCTGCAACAACTACTGCAGTGCCATGTTGATCATCGTGGAACACTGGAATATCCATCAACTCATTTAGACGTTTCTCTATTATAAAACAATCAGGAGATCTTATATCTTCTAGATTTATCCCCCCCCAACTTGGACCAAGATACCTTACTGCATTGATGAAATCTTCTATGTTTTCTGTGTCAACTTCTATATCAATTGCATCAATGTCAGCAAAACGCTTAAATAAAACAGCTTTGCCTTCCATGACGGGTTTTGAAGCAAGAGGACCGATATTGCCAAGTCCCAGGACTGCGGTGCCATTTGAAATGACAGCCACATAATTGCTTTTTGCCGTGTAATCATAAACAGCTTTAGGATTTTTAGCTATTGCAAGGCATGGGGCTGCAACACCAGGGGAATAAGCAAGTGATAGGTCATGCTGTGTGGATAAGGGTTTTGTTGGTATAACCGATACCTTACCAGGTTTACCACTTTTATTATGGTACTTAAGTGCTTCTTGTTTTGTGGTGTTATCTAAATCATTATTCATGCTTTGAGCTTATTGTTAGTAATTTTTTAAGTATATGGGGTTTTTATGAATGTTCAACTATTAGCTTGTGAATTCTGTTGTACTTCTGTATAAGTTTATCTACCAATAGTGTGACTTACATGCTTAAGAAAAACGTGCCTAATTTGCTAACAATTTCTCGTGCGCTCGCGATACCAGCAATAATATCAAGCTTTTATATAGAAAGTAAATATGCAAGTCTAATAACAATATTGATCTTTATGTTTGCGTGCATTACAGATTTTTTTGATGGTTATTTAGCACGTGCATGGAAAGTCCAATCGAATTTTGGCAAATTATTTGACCCAATTGCTGATAAGTTAGTAGTAGTTTCAACAATAATCATGCTAGTTTATAAGCAAAAAATAGATGATGTTACAATTATACCGTCAGTTATAATTGTTTGTAGGGAGATATTAGTTTCGGGTTTACGAGAGTTTTTGATAGCTACAAACGTTAGTCTACCTGTGAGCAAAGCTGGGAAAATTAAAACATTTTTTCAGATGGTTGCTATAGTGGCATTAATAATGAGTGATTATGAAACAACTAAATACATAGGTGTGATTTGTTTGTGGGCTGCAGCTGTTATGACTATGTGGTCAGGCTATAATTACGTTCTAGCTGGCATCAAACAGATTGACTAAATTGCTTAAGAGTATACAAAGAAAGTTAATAATTTCACAATATTGACTGATTAGTTAAAATCCTGTATAATGTATTAGTTTATAAATTAGTCAAGTTTGTATGACTGGTATTATTATAGATAGCTTTAATACTGAGTCTTCCTTTAAGAGATCAAGTTCTGAGAAAGATACTAAAATAGAGGATTTTTTTCGAGATTTCTGGTCAACAGTTGATGAAGAAGAAAAAAAGAGAAAAAAACTTGAGCAAGAATTATTAATACTTGAAGAAGGAAAAAAAAAGCAGAAGCTGGAACAGGAGTTATTAACTTTAAAAAAAAGAGAGATAAATAGAAAATGTGTATCATTGGCAACAATGGTTCCATTTGCATTGCTGATGGCAATTGAGCTCGAAAAAACATGTAGCGATCAGGTATTACTTGGCCTTATAAGCGGTGCATTAGGACATATTATATTACCTTTCACAGTCTTATATCTTATTTGCACGCTATATTTAATTTATAATAATAGAAAAATAGCAGAAAAAGAACGAGAGTTGGAGAATATTGAAGATGGAGAAAAAGAAAAGAGAGACATTCCTTATACAGTTGATGATTACTGTAACTATGCTGATGCTGCTTTAGTTACATTAGTTATTGTGGCTAGCATAGTAAGCGAAGCATTGGCACAAGGAATAATAGAAGACGTAGCTTTTTCAATTTCTAGTATATTCTACTTTGTAGCGAGTGCTACTTTTTGCTATTGTGAGTACAAGAAAAATAAAAATTCTGAAGTAGAAAAAGAGCAAGGCTTTGATGAGAAATTTGAAAAAAAGACAAGCAATATGTCTACAGATAAGTTAATGCTTGCTGGTTCTTCTTTATTACTAATCAGGAGAATAATATTGATTTCTGGAGTAGCATTAGCATCATATGCTGTTGGGCCTGCTTTAGGTCTGGTAGGTATTGCTCTTTTGATGGTCGGAAGTGGATTGATCATACATTCTTATATTAGAAAGCTAGAGAACGTAGAAGTGAGTGGAAAAGGTGTTCCAACAGGTGATGGTATAGGTAATATACGGGAAGGGCAGGTTTTTGCTCGATGATAATGCCAAAAATTTGTTTATTTAGGTAATATTTAGTCTATACTTTATTTTGATCAAAAAAAATCTTATGTATAAGACTTTAATCATATGCTTTTTTCTCCTTATTTGCTCCTTTGTGCATTCGTATGGGGATGATCTGGAACACACTGAAACTGAACTATATGAGGAGGAAGTTAAGCTTTATGATCAGAAAAAATATAAGCAAGCTATTAGAGAATTTCAAAAGATAGAGGATTTGTATCCTTTATCTTATTGGGCAATGAAAGCAAAATTATTATCTGGAGTTTCTTACTATAATATGGGTAACTACAGCAGTGCTGCAAGTGATATGGATGATTATATATACGTTTATCCAAATGGTGAAGATTTGCCATATGTATATTACTTAAGAGTATTATCTTATTACATGCAAATTAATAAAGTGCAGCTTGGGCAACAAATTGCATATAAAACTTTAGAGCTAGCTACTGAATATATTAATCTTTTTCCGAATAGCGAATATATAGAAGAGATCAAAGAAAAAGAAAAATTAATCACAGAACATATATCAAAAAAAGAGTATTCTATTGGTGAATTTTACCTAAAGCGTGGTGAATATTTAGCAGCAATTAAGCGTTTTCAAAATATGATAAGCGATAAATATTCTTCTAGAGTTATTAGTTATTTAATAACAGCTCACTTAGCTCTTGGCCTTGACTTAGAAGCTGAGCAGTATGAAAATATGTTAGCAGAAGGGGTAAATTAGTTTTCTTATGGCTGGTCATTCACAGTTTTCAAATATAAAACATCGAAAAGGTGCTCAGGATGCAAAGCGCTCGCAAAAATTTACGAAGCTCATTAGGGAAATAACAGTTGCTGCAAAACAAGGGCTGCCTGATCCCGAACTCAATCCACGTCTTCGCTCTGCTATCTTTGCTGCGCGAAAGGAAAATCTACCAAAAGATAAAATAGAAACAGCAATAAAAAATGCAGCTGGTAACGTTGATGGAGAAAGTTATGAAGAAATACAATATGAAGGCTGCGGACCTTCTTGTACTGCACTTATTGTTCATGCTCTGACAAATAATCGCAACCGAACTGCTTCTGAGATACGTTATATCTTTTCTCGCAAAGGCGGTAATTTGGGAGAAATAGGAGGTGTGAGTTACCTTTTCGATCATGTAGGCTTAATTGTCTATAAAGCAGAGGATATGAATTTTGAAGATTTATTTAACTATGGAATTGAATTAGAAGTATTGAATGTTGAGGAAAATAACAAAGAAGAATTATATGTTATAACTTGTGAAGTAAAAGACTTTGGTAAAGTACGTGACGCTTTCTATACAAAATTTGGAGAACCAGAACTTGCTCGTCTTTCATGGCAACCAAAGGACATGATTGAAGTTAGCGACAAAGAATTAATTGATAAATTATCTATATTAGTTGAAGAGCTAGAAGATAATGATGATGTGCAGTATGTTGAAGGTAATTTTATTTTTGCTGATAAACTATGAGGCTGGTAATACTTCCACTGCTTTGTGTTTTACCAGCATATTCAACTGAAACATTTGCGCAGAAAGACTATTGTCATTCCAGTGCCCAGACACTGGAATCCAGCAAAATTGATTGTAAACAGCACGCTATACAACATTTTCGATTAAAAAATTGGTCAAGCACTGAAATGACACTAACCCACTCTCCAGTGTTATTCCAAGACGGGATCAGAAAAAAAAAAGCTGCTTTGGTGACAGAAAGTGATAGAAAGTTGTTATTCATATCCAGTGACATAAAATCCTCTTTTTTTGATGCAGGAGGTTTGGAGCCAGATACAATAATGAGATTAATCAGCATATATAAAGATTATGGTGTAGATTTTAAAAAAGATATTGTGCCAAAAAGCAAGTTGGAAGTTCTGTGTGAGAGTAATCAGAAGGCTGAAGAAAAAATTTTATATACTTCACTTACAACAAGCAATAAAGCTATAAGTTTATATTATTATGAGTCACAAAACGGCAAAGAAGAGTATTTTAATAAAGAGGGGATAAGCTTAAAGAGTTTCGTAAGTCCTTTAAATGGAGATTTTCGTATATCCTCGAAATTTGGTAATAGAAAACACCCTATTCGTGGTAAAGTTGTTTTTCATAAAGGAGTAGATTATGCAGCTAAACTTGGCACTCCTATACACGTCACTGCAGAAGGTGTAATAGAATATATAGGAAAGAATGGTGGCTATGGGAATTACATTAAAATAAAGCACAACAATAAATATTCAACTTGTTACGCACATATAAGCAAATTTAGTAGCGATATAAAGTTAGGCTCTAAAGTAAAGCAGGGACAAATCATTGCTTATGTTGGCAGCACTGGTGTTGCAACAGGAACTCATTTACATTATGAAGTTATATATAATGGTAAACATATTGATCCTCTTACGATAGCTCATGGCAATGAGATAAAGTTGCCTGATCGTGAATTAAGAGAGTTTAAATTATTTGTAAGTAAGGTAGATGAAATAATCAGCAGAGAGGGTGCAAGTGAAAAAGCAATCTGATGAAGACAGTACAGATAAAAATACAATAAATGATAGAAATCTAAGTAAAATTCGGGCTTTTCCTGTACTAATAGCGCTAGGGTTAATTTTATTGGTACTTTTTGTGTATGACAGCACAATTGCACTTGGAGTTGCTGCTGTTTCAATATTGACTTTTTCTCAAGGATTTTTCGTTAATGATCCTAATGAAGCAAGAGTGATAGAGTTTTTTGGTCATTATATTGGAACTTATTTTAAGTCTGGAATATGCGTAACGCTTCCATTTTCGAGTAAATATAGAGTTTCTTTGAAATTTCAGAATATCAATACAGAAAAAATTAAAGTTAATGATGCTAATGGAAGTCCGATAGAGATTTCAGTAGTAATTGTTTGGAGAGTGAGCAGTCCTGCAAAGGCATATTATAATGTTAATAATTATCATGATTTTGTTTTTGTGCAAAGTGACTCGGTAATTAGAGAACTGGCAAGTAATTATCCGTATGATAGCGAAAACGATGAAGAATCTTTGCGTAAAAACTCTGACAAAATTTCAAATGAATTGCGGTCAATGCTACAACAAAGATTGAATATTGCTGGAATTGAAATTGCAGAAGCGAGAATATCCCATTTGGCGTATTCATCTGAGATTGCACAAGCAATGCTGAGACGTCAACAAGCACATGCCATCACCTCTGCAAGAAGGCATATAGTGCAAAATGCAATAGGAATTATCGAAGAAGTAATAGCCCATTTTGAAAAAAATAAAAGCTTACAATTGGATGGAAAACAAAAGGTTCAATTGATAAACAATTTGCTAGTTGCTCTGATCTCTGAGCAGGATGCACAGCCGACTATTAGTTTGGATAATAATTAGCATAGAAGCCGATAGGGTTTCATGAATGCAAGTCACTGTTAATTTCTTGATTAATAGACTAAATGATGTTATAAATTACACGCATTAGGGGTGCTCTAAAAAAGCTGAGAGTACATAAAGTACAACCCTTTCAACCTGATCTTGTTAAAACAAACGTAGGAAAATGTATGTATATAAATATTGAAGAATGCTTTGGCTTCATCGAGTTCATTACATCTCTCATTGGGTTATTGCCTCAAGTATATAGAGCATATATCACAAAACTTACTCGTGACGTATCGATGCTAATGTTGGTGAATTATTTTATTTGTTCATCATCTTGGCTTATTTAGGGTATTTATCAGGGTTTAACTTTTGTGATACTCAGTAATATTGCTGGATTAGTGATCAGTATAATATCAATTGTTCAAAAATGTTACTACTATGCAAAAACTGCACGAAGCGTTTTATAACCATATGCTACATTGTAGCGTGGAGCAAGAATATCGTTCTATTGTAGTACTAAATGGAGAAAGACCCGATTCATCGTTTTTTAAACAAGATATACCTGTTATTGATGTAGATGGAGGAGCAAACAAGCTTCTATCAATTGGCGTAAAACCTGATCTTGTAATAGGAGATTTGGATAGTATAAATCCGAATTTACGTCCTAATTTAAATACAGTATATCTACCTGATCAAGATTATTGCGACTTTTCTAAAGCAATGGCTCACTTAAAAACAGTAAAGTTATTGCCATCAATAGTAACGGGTATTACTGGAGGAGCAATTGATCATATACTACAAAATATCAACATTTTTTCAAGTACAGATAGTATCTTTTATATGCCTTCTCCTTCCATGGTGGGGTACGCCTTACAAAAGGGTATTACCTGTTTTTCCTCTTTGCTAAAAAATACTAAAATATCCTTACTTGGTATACCGAAAGCTCAAATATCAACTAAGGGATTAAAATGGGAACTATGCCATAGTAACCTTGCTTTTCCAGGAAAGAATTCTTGCTTTAATCGAAGTCTAGGCAATGAGTTATCTATAGAAATACACAGCGGCGTGTGTTTAGCAATGATATATTTAGAAGCAGTAAATGATGATGGTGTGTATTTAGTTAAAATATTAAGAAAAAAAAGTAGAAAAACCGTGTTAACACTAATTCTAAAAACTACAGGCGCCTGTTGTTAGCTAAAGTAAAGGTCAAATATCTGGAATTCTGGACATAAAATCCTCCTGTATAAAAAAGATTCAGAATGTACACACAACAGATGTGGCTGAATTTTTATTGAAAAATTGGTTAAAAGGTCTGCAGACCGAGATAGATTTTAAGCTCTCTCAATATCTCTACCATCATTATAATGGCATTTTGAGTATGCGGAAGCAATTTTTTCATTAAAATAAAAAATTTTATTCTACAGCGCGGCTACTTGAATGACAAGGGCCACTCGGATGATAAGAAATGGATCACTGAAAAAAGTAGGTGTCATTCCAGCGTGTGACGCTGTAATCCACTCTTTTCGTTAATCTCATCAACTTAGGATTACTTTTGTACCTAAAATTCCTAGATTCCAGTGGGCTTTGTTGCATAGGTCAAATAAAAAGAGCTGGCAGTTACTGACAAAATTCACTATAAGACAAGCATTTAACCTACTAAAGAAAAATATGCCGCAAAAAATGATAGTCAGTAACTGCCATGAATATAACAAATTTCTCCAAGAGAGGGGAAATATTTTTTATTACGTCAATGATGCCATAGAAAATTGGTACGAAAAAGGTCCAAAAATGGCTGTTGGCAACTACATTTATAGCGATAAGGTCGTGATTCTGGTTCACATAATAACTTATTTATTTAGAATAGCTCTGAGACAAACAGCGGGATTTATAGCAGGGTACCTTGAGCAAAACTTGCAAGTTATTACAGGCCTCAAGAAGGCTTAAAAAACTTAACATCAAAATTGAAGACATGATAAAAATAATACAGAAGATATTGAGATTGCCATAGATAGTACAATAATATTCCAGGTCATAGCAAGGCAAATGGTACAGATAGAAAGTATCGCCGCTATGAGCAAACAAGATGTAATGCTAGAGATAGGTAGCAAAAAAGTTATAGCAGCAAAATACAGTGGTGGAGTTTATTCTGACCACTATGGAGCATGTGATCTTATTGCAAGGATTGATGTTAATATAATATAAGCACACTATATGCAGACAGATCGAAAGAAGTTATACAAACTGTGCGATGAGCTTGACATAAAGACAAGGATTCCTCCGCAAAATAATGCAGTAGAGCATCCAAAGTTGGATTATATTGATGAGAGAAATTCTACAATCAAGCTCATAAAGTCATATGATGAAGATGGTATGAAGAGGTGGAAAAAAGAGATAAATTATGGGAAGAGATCTTATATAGAAAGTTTTTTCTCGCGACTGAAGCAAACATTTTGGTTTAGTTTTAGAAACAAATCTGAGGTTAATCGTGAGAGAGCTCAAGTGTTATTTGCTTAACAAAATTACTGATATAGGCATGGCTAAATTTGAGATAGCTTCATTCCACGTTACCTATTATCCGAAGAGTGATGCAATAAAGCCATTCCAGTGTCACAAGCTGGAATAACAAGAAAAAGGGTACTGGCATGACATTATATGATTTTCCTTATTTTAGCATTAAACGCGATGAAGAAAATCATTTATAATCGCTATAGCAACTAGTGTTGAAACCTGACGTACCTTTTGGCTTGACAAACGAGAGTTTTTATCTGATTTGACAACAAGGGCTTCTAGATGACTTTGAAAGTAAATATTACCATGCTTATCTTCGATAGCTTCTATTACCCCGTCATTGGCAAATGCTGCAATTTTATATCCAAGTAGCTCTAGCCTTCTTCTATTCTCTGTAGTATTACTTACTGTACCTGAATGAGCATTCGGAAAATAAGTTGAAAACCAGCCATTTTGATTAGGTAGTAAAAATCTAGCTACCACTTTTTCCAAACGACTACCTGGAACAATTTTTATCTGCTGAAGAGGTATATTCTCTTTTTGTGCTGATTTTAAATGATTCTTCTCATCATTAACAACTTCAATTCCTTTTGCATGCATAATGCCTTGCAAACCACCACATATGGCAAGTAAATGAATTGCAGGATTGTCATCTACTATTTTTATAATTGCTTCATTCACAAACTGGCGGTAAGGGTTAAGAGCTGAATGAAAGTTATCTGAAATAAATATTCTGTTTATCTTTTGCTCTTTGATAAATTTTGCAACTTCAACTTTTATTCGATCTAGTATCAGCTTTTTTGCCAATATTTCATCTTGTTTTGCGAACTCTTCTTGGATTTCTTTTAGATTAATTATTTTGTCGTAGTCAATGAATATAGTTTTAACCCCAAAATTATTGAATATCTCATAGATATTTTGAGATTCATCTGTTTGCAATAAACCAACAATTATATTATAGTTTACTGCATTTTCCACTGTCAAAGCATATAATTCTTTGTTTACTTTTTCACTATAAGCGATATTACTTAATAGTAGAAATGTAATTAATAGTATATTAAATATTCTATTGTAAGATTTATACATTATTTCCTAAATAATTATATTAATATTATAATATATTATAGAACATTAAGAAAAAGAATGTGGCCTGAGCAGGAATCGAACCAGCGACACAAGGATTTTCAGTCCTTTGCTCTACCAACTGAGCTATCAGGCCAACTACGTACTTTCATTTTTAGACAAAAAACGTTATCATGTCCATCAAAAGTTTTTGAAGTATAGAAACAAAGAATGAACATTAATAACAAAATAGGAATTTATCCTGGTACATTTGATCCTATAACTTTGGGGCACCTTGACATAATAAAAAGAGCATGTAAGCTAGTCGATAAGTTAGTAATTGGTGTTGCAGAAAATGTTAACAAACATACTAGTTTCAACATAAATCTACGCACAAGCATGGCTGAAAATGAAGTGAAAGGACTAGGAATTGACGCAGATGTCATATCTTTCAATGGATTATTAATGAATTTTGCCAAAGAGCAAAATGCTTCTGTTATTATCAGGGGGCTCAGAGCAGTATCAGATTTTGATTATGAATTTCAAATGAGCTGGGTAAATTATAAACTCCTTCCTGAAATCGAAACTATATTTCTTCCTGCATCTGAAGATACTCAATTTATCTCATCAGTTTTTGTGAAAGAAATAGCGAGATTAGGAGGAGATGTTAGCAATTTTGTATCAAAAAGTGTCCAAAGCGAATTGATTAATCTAAATAGGGTAAAAAATGGAGAATAAATATTTGTTGTTTTCTCCACTTCAAAGCGGTTATGCTCGATGTACAAAATACTATAAAATAAAGGAGAAGTATGTCAGAAGTGAGGGATAATAATCTAATAGTTTGCTGCCGTGGTGATGAGAATGATGATGGTTCTGTTCATCCAGTAGTATATTTACATAAAGAAGGAGAAATGTATTGTCCTTATTGCAGTAAGCCCATGAGCGAAATAGTAAACTCCGAAGAATTTCAATCTGTTGAGGTGAAAGCAGTGAATAAAAAGGAAAGGACCAAAGGTTAATAGCACTTCATTCTTTAGCTTATGTAAATAGCAATAAAGGGGGCAGTAAAGATGAAACTGTCCATACGGTCAAGTACTCCTCCATGGCCAGGTATTATACCTCCACTATCTTTAACATTGTAAACTCTTTTGATGAGTGACTCAGTGAAATCGCCAAATTGGCATAGAATAGCAATTGTAAAGCCAATTATTGGAGAATAAAAAATTGGAAATAAACCTAAAAATATTGAGCCAAAAATTGTACACACTACTCCAGCTAAAACTGCACCAAAAAGTCCTAACCAAGTTTTGCCTGGACTAATGATTGGACAAATCCTAGTTTTACCAAAATTTTTGCCGAAAAAATAGGCAGCAATGTCGATACTCCAGATGGTTAAGATGAGCCATATCAATGTATATTTTCCCTGTGGTAAGTTATAGAGGTATATTAACGAGGCATTTGGTAGCGCAATTAATAGTAATGCGAAAATATATAAGATTCTATTGCCCTGAGTTAGATTATACCATTCAAAAGAAGATAGAACTGCAATTGAAAAAATTAGTAGATAAAATGATAAATCACTGAAATATGTGGCAAAAGAAAATATGAGTAATATGACTATTGAGGAGAATATTCTAACCATAAAATTATTATCTACCATATTTCTTCTCTCTTTTTGTGTAATCTGCTAATGCTCTACTCAAATCTTGACAAGAAAAATCAGGCCACAAAGTATCACAAAAATACAGTTCAGCATAAGCTGCTTGCCATAATAAAAAGTTGCTTAACCTTTTTTCGCCACCAGTGCGAATTAATAAATCCAATTTTGGTAAATCTTTAGTATACAGAAATTTTTCAAATTCGTCTTCCAATACGCAATCAATATTTCCTTTTATGATGTTGTTGATAGCATGTATAATTTCCTGCTTTGCTCCATAACTAACTGCAACAGTGAGTAATAGACCATCGTTCTTATGTGTCACTTCTTCTGCTTTTTTGATTTGATCGAATATTTTACTGGGCAATAGACTTAAATTGCCAATAAAATTTAACTTAATGTTACAATTGCAAATGAAATTGATTTTATCTTCATTAGTTAAAGCGGAGTAAAATAAATCAAATAGGTAGTCTGTTTCGTTTTCAGGTCTGAGCCAATTTTCCATGGAAAATGCATACAAAGTTAAGTAAGATATGGCTAAGGTTGTGCAATGTTTAGCAATATCAAATGCAACTTCGCTGCCTTTTCTATAACCATCAATTCTTACTCTTCCTTGATTGTTTGCCCACCTACCATTACCGTCCATAATAATTGCTAGATGTTTTGGCAGAGATTCTATATTCAACATTTGAATTCAACCTGTTCTAATTAGCTTAATGTTTATATCTCTATATGAAATGTTCACTATACCCACCTAAAACTATATTATTACTGAAAAATCATTGATGGTATATATTATAAAAATTTTCTGAACCTCGGTGTCAGCTGCCAGTGATTTTACCAAGAAAATATAGTAAAAATGGTCTGATATAGATGATTTTACGATATAGTAAAATTATTATAAATAAATGAATTTAGTGTTATTAGAAATACCTAGCTCTTTTATGTGGATTGATATTTTCAATAACCTGCTCTAGAGATAAATTATATAATTTTGACACAGGTTCTTCGCATTCAGTACATCCTTTGAATGTAGAGATTGGTATAAGTGACTCTATATTTATGTCCCGCTCTTGAGGAAGATCTTTAACGTCTATGCCAATCCCTGGGAAAGGATATTTAGTATATATGCTCAGCTCTTTGGGAACATATTTAATTATATCTTCGCAAATACGTTCCTTGTTGTTCAAGTAATCGATATTAATATCTGTAATTTTACCAGCTTTACGCAGGAGTATATCAAGCCTCAAAGTCGACTTTACGCTAGGTTTAAAATTTTTAAATATATTGACAAATACCTTACCAGTAACATTATCTATTATTGCTTTTAGCTCTTTAGTGGTAACAGAATTGATCTTCTCAACAGCATTTTGATCTTTTAGTAGTGTTATAATCCTTTTGTCATTCAATTGTGCACTATCAAGTAGAAGTCGAAATTTTTCAGTATTAATAGAATAGATAAAATTCCGACTTTTTAGTAAATCCATAACCATGGAGCGATTAAACTTACTACTACTATATATAAGTTCAAGTTTTTCAAGATCGAGAGAATTGACTTGAACGAATAGACTCTGATCTTCTAGTATTTCTCTAACATCTGTAGAATCAAACTTAACGCTTTCGCATATAATTTTTAATCTATTACCATCAATAGAATGGAGTTGAGGTAATGAAGTCTTTAGTATTTCTGCAATCTCTTTATCTGTAAAAAAATAATCACTTTTCATGATACTAACTTTACTCTCATCAAGAGAATTGATTTGATCAAACAAACTCTGATCTTTCAGTAAATTCATAATATATCCTTGATTAGGATATCTAAATATCAAGTCAAATATTTTACGATTCATCGAATTGATGCGTTTAACAACTTCCTGATTTTCTAGTAATTCTATAACAATACTGGTACCATAAAACTGCCTCAATACGGATTTAGATTTTTCAGGATCAATCAAATTTATAAGCTTAATAAATTCTCGATCTTCTACTACTTTTATACTACTAAACTTATCATTCTCAACTATTTATTTAAGTAGTTCTTCACTAATAAGGTTGATATTCTCAATAGTGTTTGGATTTTTTAGTAATTCTACAATAATACTGGTATCATTAAACTTATCAGTATTAAGTATGATTTTAAATTTTTTAGGATCAATCGAATTGATACGTTCAAGAATTTTCTTATTTTCTAATAATTTTGTCATATCTTCATTACTAAACTTACCGATTTCAAATATGAATTTAAGTATTTCTTCATTAATATAAAGCTGACTACCATCAACAATACAAAACTGATTACCATGAAAAACATAAAACTGATCATCATCAACACGGTTTTCATTATCAGTATCATTTCCTTTATTTCCTAGTGCTTCTTTAGCAAAGTTATTCAGATCATTTTTTTCATCTTCCTTGTCATGAATATTATCATAATATTCATGATCTTCTTCACTCCCCTCGTCATCACTACTGTCAAATTCATCACTACAAACCTTACCATCTTTTAGTATTTATAGTATGCCTCCTTCATTTAATATCACTTCAAACACGTCATCATCAAAATCATTGATGTTATCAACGATCTCCTTATTTGATAGTAATTCTTCAATATCTTTGCAACTAAACTTATTATTATACTTGCATAAGATTTTAAGTTTACTGTAATCCATTGAATTAATGCCATCAACAACTCTTTGAATTGATAGTAACCTTCTGTTATAAGCCTTGCATATCAGTTGAAGTTTTTCGTTATCTAAATCTTCTGCATTGCCTGCTTTATCAGAATCCATAATCTTATTTTAATTTACTTAGTATTTTAGTTTTAAATATCTAGAAAAAATAATCAAGCATCTTTAGCCAAACTTTCTAATAGATAAATTTAAAAAAATTGAACGTTTGGTAATGACGACATATGTGGAGAAGGATGGCAACCACCACAATTCGGGAACATTTAAAAAAGCATAAGGGTCAAGTTAAGGAAATAAAGGTATGAAGAAGATAGGATAAGAAGATATAAAATTCTCTCGGATATATTTTAGTGAGAGAACTAATGATGAATAAAATAAATTGCTTATCAAATTACCTCAACAAATTTTTCAATGAAATGGCAAATAATTGAAACAGAAAAGGAAAAGAAAATTGAGTAATTGATGATTCATAAAAGCTATAATTTTGGGTAATATAGGGGTTACAAACTGAATCATAGATACAATGTGCCAATTATTAAATGAAGAATCTGTGATAATAACGAAACAGGGTTTAGATTTCAGGTTTACTAAAGAAGCAGTAGAATTTATGAAAAGAATGTACAATGGCTTTATTTAAAATACCCTGCAAATTGATTGTAGAATCTTGCAGCAATTTAAAAGCATTGGATAGTAGCTTTGCCTAACAGCATGGAAAATCTATATAAAGGTTATGGACAAAGGTTATGAGAGTAACACTAAGTGTGGAATAAAGTTAAAATTAGTTTTTGATTACCTAAATCAGACATTGGATCAACTTAACATAACGGAGGGAGTAAGAAGGTTATAGGGAGAAGTTGCTAATATCTGACCTTGGTTCAAGTTCTTTTAAACAAATCAATGGAACGGGAGCTTATTTTATAAGTCGTTGATACCAATGTATATGCTATAGAAACAAATCAAAAAATGGAATTATTGGAATGTTTAGGAGACAAGCTATTTTTAGAAATGAAGGTGTTGTTGGGAAAAGAAGCAAAGATTAGAGTAAGAATGATATATCATAAATTAACTGAAGAGCAGTCTCTAGCCAGAAGAAGAAAAGCTAATAAATTGGCAAAATCACATGATCTTCCAAAAGTAATCAGAAATTGTTGAACTGGTCAAAACTAATATTCCAGAGGATAAAATTAGTGCTGAGCAAGTATTACAGAGTAAGGTGGCAAATTTAGTTGTTTTTTAAACTATACAAGAGCTACATAAGACTTAAAAGGGAAGCCACACAGAGTATTGTGTGAATTATATGCTAAATTATGTGCAATTCTCATATTTCATGAGTTGTACAAAATTAAAAAAGAATACAGAACTCAGTTTAACAAAGGCATTTATTGAGCTAAAAAGGCGGATTAGAGAGTTATTTTTAGCACTAAAGAATAGAGTTAATAGTTTGAAAATTTTTCTTAAAAAGATTGCAATAACTTGTTCATGATTTTCATTAAAAGACAAGTACAGAAAAACTAGAGTATCTACTTTAACTTCCCTAAATTTGCTCGCAATCTCTTAACTTGATTCTTATGCTTTTTTGAATATTCCCCAAATTTGGGAATAACTTATATCAAATTCCTATTCTCTTTTTCAGTTTTTTATTTTTTTTTCTTGCAAGCATAATAGTTTCGTATACATAATGAAACCAAATGGTATTTTTAGCTTGATAACAGAGGAAAATAAAGAGGGCTTGGGTATGGCACTGAAATGATGAACCACCTTATGGATACTGCTAGAAAAATCGGTACAAGGTACGCAACTCTCTCTGCATCAAGTGACTCAGGATATTGAATCTATGAACGCTTGGGATTTCTTACATTTGGTCAATTTGAGTGCTTTGAATGGAGGAGCTAAAGGTGAAAATTGGCCACACTATATCTCCAAATAGTAAAGACGTTGAATATTTGTCTAGAAAAATCAATGAGGAAACCATTGATAAAGGTACGTGTAACTCATTTGCTTTTTTTATTCGCGATGATACTGAACAAATTATTGCAGGTTGTAGCGGTTTTGTTATCTATGGTTCAATTTACACGACTTGCTTTGGGTGCACTCTGATTATAGAAGAAAAGGTATGGGAAAGCAGCTAATGGAAGAAGTTCATGATTATGGTCGAAAAGTGCACTGTAAAATAGCAACCGTTGCAACCATGAACTTTCAAAGAGCAGGAGCATTTTATGAAAACTTGGGTATGAGTGTGATCTTGTACGTCCAGGCTATGTTGATGGAGCGACATGTATATTTTTGAAGAAAGTGTTGTGAGATGCACTGTAAAATAGCAACCACGAACTCTAAAGTATTTAAAGAGCCTACTAGTATCTTTAATGTAAGTGTTCATGTGATTCCATAGATAATTTCTGTTTTTTGATTCTATCTATCCATTTATCATTTTCTATATCTTGTTTGTTGGTTGCTCTTTTTTCTTGCTCAACAATTGCCTTATCTATCTTCTGATGAATTGCATTTTTTTCTTTGTATACTTCGCTTTTTCCTTCAACAATTAAATTGGTAAAAATATTTACAACAAACTGCACTTGATTATGATTAACCTGACCTTTTATCGAAGAAGGTAAAGAGTTTAATTCCATCAATACTTCTGATGCTGTTTTATCTTGAGTGGAAAGCCCTAAATTATCTGCTACTTCACTTATTAATAACTCTCTGTTTTCTTTATTATCTTCCAATTTATTATAATCACGAAGTAGATCCATAACTGAAGATACTCTGACTTCAATAATATCATCAACATCTTCACCTCCTAGAGCAACTCCTGATCCCAATAACCTCTCTCTGAGATTTTTCTTTAAAAGATTGGTAAATTTTTCATTTGCATCCGATCCTTTAGTAGATATTGTACCATCTAAATAGTTGTTTACTTTGATTTGAGTACCTAAGCTATGCTCTATTTGTATTTTTGCCTTAGGTTTAAATCCTAATTTTGCACAGAATTTCTGAAAATATTCTTTAATAATGTCAAACAAGCTCTTGCCATTATCTTTATAATTTTTTAACTCTTTAGGAATAGTAAGTAATAATTTACCATCTCCATATTTTACAAGGTCTTCACCATCTTGAGACTCAAGTGTAAATTCTAATGAGTTAGACAGATCACATATCTTATCACCATGCATAACTTGATTTTTAACAGAGAGTATTGGTAGCCTCATATCAGATCTAATTCTTACATTATTTTGGTTAGCACAATCAATATTTATTACTTTTTTAGGATTTTCTACTATGAACGACTGTCCAAGTGCAAGTTGGGTTTGTATAAATGGAGCAGCCTCATACCCTGCTTGATTACAATTGGTGATTAGCTCTTCTAAAATAGCATCACTTGGAACCCTTGCTCCAGCGTATCTAAACATTTCCTTAAAAATTTCCTTTGCTAATGCACGGTAATCTTTTTTGGAGAATAGATGATAAGAGCTTCTCCCTGCGTTATAAAATCTCTCAAATTCCTTTCTATATTCATCAATTTTTTTTTCATCAGCAACTGTAGGGCTATTACAATGATTTTCCCAAACTTCAGATAGTCTATCTTGATCAAGTTCCTTAAGTACTGGTTCCATAAAAGCTTTACCTTCTTCAGAGAGGTTATCAAAATTATCACGGTTAAAAATCCCATTTTTATAATCTTTAGCTCCTTCCTTAAATGCAATAATAAAATTTTTATCTATTTCTTTTTCATTAATAATAAAATTCATTCTTTGAAAATCTAAGAACATTGTTTCACCGGAATTCGCTAATTTATTATCTTGATCTGCTCTTAACTTACTAAAATTGAATTCTTTAGCTGTGGCCTTTAATCTAACTACCGGACTCTTCTTTGCCTCTTTCATAATTAACACCTTACTATAAATATGCTGTAAGTTGTAACATATAATGATGAATAATTTGATAATATATTAAGAAAATCGATAGTATATTTCTTTATTTTAGAGATATAGGAAAGGCGTAGATTTCTCTTTTCATTTGTAGCATGCTGCATTAATATTTACGTATTAATCTAGAAAATAGTGATGAATAATATTGTAATTGTTGGTCTGCAATGGGGTGACGAAGGCAAGGGTAAAATAGTAGATTATCTTTCTGAGAATGCAGATGTAGTTGTGAGATTTCAGGGAGGAAATAATGCAGGGCACACTATAGTAATAGATGATGAGGTTTATAAATTAAATTTACTGCCCTCTTCTGTTTTAAGAGCGGACAAAATATCTATTATAGGAAACGGTGTTGCTCTTGATTCACATTCTCTAGTCTCAGAAATAGAGTCATTGAAAGTTAAAGGAGTGGACGTAAACTATAACAACTTGATGGTATCCGAGAGCTGTCCATTAATACTTAGCGTACATAAGGACAAGGAAAAGCTATTTGAAGATTTAAACGGAAATCACAAAATTGGTACAACAAACAAAGGGATAGGGCCATGTTATGAAGATAAAGTTGGCAGGAGAGCTATACGCCTTTGTGACTTAGAAAACACAGATGAGCTCAATCAAAGAGTGGACGCTCTCCTGAGTTACCATAATGCTATCAGAAAAGGACTTAACTACCAGGTAGTTAAAAAAGAAGAAATATTAAAGGAAATTGAAGAGATTTCAGAAAAAATTCTTTTATATAAAAAACCTGTGTGGAAGATACTAAATGATTTTATGAAAGAAGGTAAGAAAATAATATTTGAAGGCGCTCAAGGCGCATTTTTAGATATCGACCACGGAACTTACCCTTTTGTTACTTCAAGTAATACCTTAGCATCGCAAGCGATAACAGGCTCAGGATTATCCTACAATGCTCACATTGTTGGTGTAGCAAAAGCGTATACAACAAGAGTGGGTAATGGTCCATTTCCTACTGAACAAAATAACGAGATTGGAGACAGCTTATTTTCTATAGGTAAGGAACTTGGAACAGTAAGCAATAGAAGAAGGCGCTGCGGATGGTTTGACGCAGTTTTAGTGAGCCAGGCCGTACAACTCTCTGGAGTTTCAAGCATTGTATTAACCAAATTAGATATTCTTGATTCTTTTGATACTATTAAAATAGGCACTGGTTATAAGTATGGCGGAAAAATGTATGATTATTTACCCGCATCACATTCAATACAAAAAGAATTAGAGCCAATATATGAAGAATTTCCTGGTTGGAAAGAGAAAACTCAAGGCAAAAGGTCAGTTAAGGAATTACCTGCAAATTTGATGAAATATGTGAGAAAAATAGAAGAATTAATAGGTGTACCAATTCATCTAATTTCAACTAGTCCCAATAGAGAGGATGTTATTAAGCTTAAAAAGCTATGAAAACGTCTTGTTAACTTTTATCTAATAAAAAACGATACTTGTGTGACTTCAAGCAATCTATTATGCAAAGTAGTAGCGTAAACGTACAGTGAGCAGTGTGATTTTTCTTAAATACATGTTGATTGTTATAATATAAACATAGTTAAAGGAGGCGTATTATGATTGCAGGTTTGACTAAGGGAGATAAAGCAGTTGATGCAGGAAAAATAGATGATCAATTTGAAAAGCATTTTTGTATAGGACCAACTTCACTGAATAGGGAAGTTTATTACTCTACACTTATCTACCATACATTCAAAGAGTTATATTCACAATTAGATAATATCTCTCATGCTAATAAAACGAGATCAGAAAAAGAAATAATAAATTTTTATGTTCTACCTCAATTTGCACATTTTAAAGAAATTCTTGATGAAGGTATAAAAAAAGATCCTTCGTTTGCAAATTCTGCTATTGTGAAGTTTTGCTACTCAATTATAAAAGATAATAAATTATTTAAAGAATTAGAAGAAGTTAGTATCCCCGTAGAAAACTCTAGTGTAAAGGCAAGGATAAGCTTTCAACTGAAAAATATTAAAGAAAAGGTGTGGTTCTTAAGAAAACTAAAGGAAAAAAAGAATTTCACTTATGTGCAGAGTGCTTTTGGGGATGAGTGGAGTTTTTATGACCTAATAAACGATAGAGATTTTAAACAAACGTACATAGATAAAGCAGTAACAGAGTCTGCTAATAAGAGCTTTTAGGAAGATATAAATAAATTCATAGAATTGGCAGAGTAGGGAAAAAAAGCTGCAAGTGAATATTGTGAGAGGAAAGACGTAGAGCTTCAAGGTTATTACACAGAAACTGGTAACGATCATAGAGTTTTGAATATTAACCTTACTCATTACGACAATAGTGAGCCAAAAAAGATTAGTGACGTTTTACAGCAAGAGAAAGATATTAAAGAACTGAATATCTATTGCAATAAAAAACATGAAATACACGCTCATAAAAAAGATAAGAAAAGATATTATGAATTTAAAGAAGGTGCATATTATGAAATGACAAGCACTTGGCCTGTAAAGGATGGATCAGGAATGTGTACCATGATTATGAATGTGAGTAGTGATGGAATAACTGAAGTACTAAAATTTAATGGTGAAGATTTTGTGCTATCAGAGGAAATCCTAGAATTAATAAAGCAAAACGATGAATTATATATTCAAGGTCTCTCCTTATATGATGCTGTAATGGAATCACTAGAGGAGGATAGGGCTACTCCTATTAATTTTTACAATGAATCTATGGTGGCTTATCAAGGTAAGGAACCAGAGGGGAAGTTAGATCATAAAGTTGATGCTGATAATAGCCTTCCTTCTTCTCCTTCTATTAATAGCAATGCATTGGAAATCAATTTACAGCACACTGAAACTCAACCAGAAATTGCTTCACAACAAATAACTGATTTACAAAACAGTTTTGGAAAAGAAGGGCGAAAAAACACGGAATTGCAAACTGAACTGGCACAAAAAGATGAAAAGTTAGCAAGTGTGTTATCAGAGTTACGAGAGAAAGCACAAGAACTTAAAAATGTATGTGAAGCAAAAGGAAAGCTAGAGGGTAAGCTAAAAGGTGTTAATACATAAAAGAAGGAGTTAGAAGACAAATTAAAAGAAGCAGCACACATAATGAAGGAAAAGGAGCAGTATATAAGCAATTTAAAACTTCAAGTGCAAGAGTTGAAAGATGAGCATAAAGCACAACTGGAATCTTATGAACAAGGGATATGCAAACTAGCATGGGAAGTTGAAGAATTAAGAAGCAAGCTAGAGCGTGAGGAAGAAAAGTGTAAACAATTATTAGAAGAAGAAAATGAATGGGGTGATGAATTGGTAGGAATGCTTGATGGACTGGAAGAAAAAATTCGTGCTGACAAACAAAAGGGCTTTAACGATCAATTTTATACTCCAACAGGAGACATTTCTAGTGAGCCTGATAATGTTCCACGAAAGAAGATAGAGTTATCCAGATCTTTAAGCTTTGATAGTGAATTTGGTAATGAGTCTTATGTTCCACAGGAAAGGGATAATGATAGCGCATATGATAGCAATGAGGAGAATTGTGATAATGATTTATCTTCTAACATAAGTTCTATAAGTTCTGTTGAGAAGTTGGCAGAGAGTAGAAAAGTAGGTAACTTGCTTTCCTCTTGTATTATATGGAGATAAGTTGCAAGAGGAATACTCACGTATAGTATAAAAATCTCCTGTATTGATAATAATTTAAAATCTATAGTAGACTGAAAAAGATTATTAAATTATAATACGACAATGATAAAAGAAGACAAATCAAAAACACTTTTTGAAGTGGAAGGCACAGTAACTGCTTTACTACCTGCAGCAGAATTTAGAGTGAAGCTGGACAATGAACATGAGATTATCTGTCATGTATCAGGAAGAGTGAGAAGAAGTAAAATACGTATTATTATAGGCGATAGAGTGTTAGTTGAGATGAGTATTTATGATAGGAATGCAAGAAAGGGTAGGATAATAAAAAGGCTCAAGTGATAGAACAATCTCTAGATAATCTTATTCTTGCTTCATCATCAGAAAGGCGAGTAGACTTACTAAAACAAATAAATATTAAGCCAGGTTTGGTTTTGCCAGCAGATACAGATGAATCGCCTTTGAAGAAAGAGCTGCCAAAAGATTACTCAATCCGTATGGCAAAAAGTAAAGCCGATAAAATACAAAGTGCAAATCCAAATTACTTTGTGCTTGGTGTTGATACAGTTGTTGCTTGTGGTAGAAGGATACTGCTCAAAGCTGAAAACGTTGAGCAAGCAGAAAAATGCGTTCGCTTGTTATCAGGAAGAAGGCATAGAGTATACACCAGTGTGTGTTTATTAACTCCTGATCAATCTAAACAGCATATTAGGACTGTAGTTACAATAGTGAAATTTAAGCGTCTCAGCGAACAAGAAATTAAATATTATTTAGCATCAGAAGAGTGGAAAAACAGGGCAGGGGGGTGCAACATACAAGGTCTTGCAGGAATGTTTGTATTATTTTTACGTGGCTCATACTCTTCTGTAATAGGGTTACCATTACATGAAACCCATTGCTTGCTAGGTAATTACTTTAACCTATACTAATACCATTGTCCTTTTTTTGTTTTTCTTCAGCAATAAGTTTAGCCCAGATTCTATTTCTATTTGCTAATGCAATTCTATTGCGATCAGGACTATCATTGCATTCTGTTAAAGTATCTTTTCTTTCCTCTTCTACTATTCCAGCTTTCAGTTGTGCTGCATCTTTTTCTAGCAATTTATATAGTTCGCTATTTTTGTCTATAGTCAGATTAGTATTATCATTTTCTTGTTCTGCTTCTTGTTCTGCCACTTTTCTTTCTAATAACTTACGTACAGGGTCATATTTTTTACCTTCTTTTACTTCTTTCAACATACTTTCTGAGAATAAATCTTTAGTAGCCTTGTCTCTCAATCCTTTATTCAATTTTTCCAATGTATCTTTTGGTTCAATGGTTTCTAATTTCCTCTCTAATTGCTCAGGATTTACCTGAAAATTATCGTGGCTAGTGTAAGTTGGAGATGAGTAACCTGAGTCGTTTATTTCTTCCTCCGCTGCATTGTCTTTTAGCAATCCAGCTGCTAATAAATGTTCTTTTGTTTGCCCACTCATTTTCTTTTGATTTACTGGTTTTAGCAGGAATTTCTGAGTTTCTTTATCCAACTTACTGGTAAATTCCGTAAGTAGGTTATCATCTCTTTGTTCAACATTCATTAGGCTCGCTTTTAACTGTCCAGAATTTACTCGAGATTTTTCATGATTAGAGTGAGTTGGAGATGAATAGCCCGAATCGTTTGTTTTAGTGCTAAGATAATCTTTTTCTTGTTTATAATCTGATTGACGCTTTGAAAGAGTTATATACTCATCTTCGTTATCGCTCCAACCATCTTCGAAGTCAGAAAATTCTTCATCATACTCACTTTCACTACGTAATAACTCATTTTTTGCTTTCCATGCAAAAATCGAAGC
Organism: Wolbachia endosymbiont of Encarsia formosa; assembly: GCF_039540065.1. NCBI lineage: Bacteria > Pseudomonadati > Pseudomonadota > Alphaproteobacteria > Rickettsiales > Anaplasmataceae > Wolbachia > Wolbachia endosymbiont of Encarsia formosa. The sequence continues at coordinate 859,279 of NZ_CP154278.1, forward strand.
TACATCATTTAGTGGTTGCTTATTTCCAGTATTGCGTGATTCTTTAGCGTTTTCATACTTAAATGCATCTTTAACTTTTTTGAATGCAACGTCTTGTGCTGGTGCAGCGCTTTCAGTAGCTGTAGGATCAAAAATTGCACCTTTTTGCCGATTATTAGATATTTGCTCACTTTCATCTGATTTTCGTCTTCCAGGTACAGCATGTCCAAATGTAGCAAATGTAGGATTGTCATACCGTTCATCCTCTTGTGTATTATCTTGATTGTAGATTACAGACTTGGTGAAAATAGTACTGCTTGAAGAAGCATCAGAATATGGAGAATTGTATTTATTTCCACTATTAATCCGTATTGGCTGATACTCACCTTTTTGCTGATTATTAGGTAATGAACTAGTTCTAGGTGGCAGTGACGGTGGAATCTTTTTAGCAGATGCGTTATTAGAATTTGTAGTGCTAGTCGTTGCATGCTTAGACTCAACTTCTTGATCTTGAGTAGCTTGAACGCCAACACCTTTACTAATATCACTTTCTATGAAAGTTTCAGATGATTGTTGATTCTCTTGTTCTTGTCCTTTCTCCCTGAATTGTATTTGATATAGGAATAAGCCACCTATTTTTACATCTGTGTTTGCTTTTAATTGTTCCTCAGTAACACCATTACGTTCAGTTAGATCTACACCATCTTTATCAATCTTGATTTTGATAGTACATTTTTTTCCATTTTTGTCATGCCAATTCAAAGTCATTTCATATGAACCATCGGTTACAACATAATGCCTTATTCTTTTATCTCCTTCTTCGGCAACAAAACCGTGCATTCCGCTCTTTCCATCACTATGCAGCGTTGAAAATCCCGAAATTCCTTTCTTCTGACAAAAGTCACTATTTAAAAACTCGATGATTTTAAACTCTTTTTTGTCATCTCCCAGTGTAATACTTGCGTGATCGCCATATATTGAAACTACTGCGATATCATCAACATACTCTTTTAACCTTGCTTTAACTTCACTTTCAAGCTTTTGTTCGGCTTTCTTTATCTTGTTCTGCTCTGGAAGAATAACTTCATAAGCTTTATTTTTGTCTTCATCTGTCTCCAAATTCCAGACGGAGTGCTCTATTAGAAACTTTACTGCATTAAAACCAACTCTGGAATTATAAATTGGGTCGTCTTCCTTTTTTATTTCATCGAATAAAGTAAAAAATCCTCGAATGAATTCGTGATATTGTTGTGTGCTTTGAGTATTCATATTTTCCCTCACTAATAACCCTCTGCCTTTTAGCCTTAGCTAGTACAATTATTACGGGAATTGATTTATTTTTTATTAAAGAAGTTGTATTGCTAACGTGATGACATGAGCTATTTTATGTTCACATCAAGCAATTTAAGTTGTCATTCCAGTCTGGAATCTAGATTTTTCTAGACTTGATCCTATAGTCAAATTCATAACTACAAACGTTGTAATATAAGAGTAATTTTCACCAAAAAGTATGTCATTTGAGTAGCTGACACTGGGATCCAGTGGCACTCAGTTAGTGAGCATAAAAGTATTATGTTAAAACATAACATTTTTGATGAAGTTCATGAAAGGCTGGATTCCAGACTGGGATGATAACTTAAAATATTGCTTTAGCTCTGTTTTTACAACTTCAAGTATTTGCTACTCATAGTAAATACTTCTGGATCTTGAGAAGTGAGCTTGAGTATAGCAAGTATGTTTATGAGCAGCAAAGCAGAAATTGAAATATCAGCGATATCCCAGAGTAACTTAACTCCACCGATTGCACCAAATGGAATGATTAAGGTAAAAACTACAGTCCAGATTTTAGTGTATTTATTATCCATAGATACATAGCGTATTGTTTGTTTTGAACAAAAAAACCAAGTAAAGATAGTAGTAAAGGCAAAACAAAACATTATAGCCATAATTAAATAGTCAGTATAGGGCCAATTCATAGCTTTTCTAAAAGCAAAAATGCACATGTTAGTGCTCTCTAAATCAGTAATCCAAGAATCTGTGACAAGCAGTACCATTGCTGTAATGAACACTATGAGTGCAACTATAAAAGGAGATATTATTGTGATTAGACTCTGTTCAATGATAAATTTATTGTTATTTTTTTTAGGAGTAATCGAGGAGTGTACAATTCCTTCGAGGCCAAGCCCTATATCTGTTGCAAAAATACCTCGCAAAGTCCCTGCTTGAATAATAGTTAATATTTCTAAAATTAAACCTAAAGATAAACCATAGTTAAAGCTACTAGTTGTAAAAAAAGTGCTTGTTATTAGTTTTAGAGAAGGAAGAATATTTTCGCTAAACTTAAATAATATGATACCACAAAGTGTAAGGTAACTTATCGTCATTATCGGTATCATAGCCGATATAAAAATTTTAATTTTTTTTAAGCTAAGAGCTGCAACAACAAAAAATATTATGGCCATTACAATGCCGCCAATGACTACAGGTATATCTACCATGCTGAGTGGTATTGATAGAGAATTTACCTGAACAAGATTACCGACTGTTATTGAAACCATTATCATAACAGCTAGAAACAGAATTGTAGCTTTTCTAGAGTTAAATGCATCAGCCATATAGGCTACAGGTCCACCTATAAACCTTCCATTTTTTTCTTTCCTGGTTTTTATACTGAGATAACAAGTAACATATTTTATCACCGAAGTGATAACAATAATTATTGCCATCCATAAAATAGAGCCCGGTCCTCCGGTTTTTAGAGCAACAGCAGTGCCTGAAACGTTTCCTACTCCTAAATTTCCCCCTAAGATTGTAAACAGAGCAGCTATAGAAGAAAACTTATTTTCTCCTCTTTTAGGTCCAATAAGTGAAAGGGCATACGGTAATCTAAATATCTGCAACCATTTTAGCTTAACCGATAGGTAAACACCAGCAACTAGTATGAGTAGTATTGTTGGCAGTAATAAAACAAACTTTACTGTATCCATCTGTAAAAGAGAGATTTTTACTTGAGTATATAGAAAAAGTTGAAAATACCTAACCTATTTTCTATGTATGATTTCGGTTCCATTATTCTAGCACCTCTTATTTTGTCATCCCAATCACAACTGATTGTAATATGGTATACAATGTTCATACAATGTCATTCCAGTCTGAAATCCAGCTTTTAATTCAACCATCACAAAAAATATTGTGTTTTTACATAATACTTTTATACTTACCAACTTAGTGTCTAATCTGGATGCCAGAGTTCTTTGTTGCATAGCAGGAGAAAAAGTAGCGATTACTGACAAAATTCATTATAAAATAGCCATTTAGCCGCTTAAGGATAAATATATCATAAAAAATGAGAGTCAGTAACCAAGGTGAATATAACAAATTTTTCCAAGAAAGAGGAATATTTTCATTTAGGCAAGGTGTTGATAAGAAGTTTAAGCTACAAGAGCATTAAATATAGTGATGAAGCACGAGAATATCTAAATCACACATATTGAGAAGCAACCTTCAACAAGTGTAGATGGAGCACAAGCACAATCTTTAGCAGGTGAAAAGAAACAACTATAGTTTTCGTTATTTTTTAGTGTTGACCTTCTAGGTCAACACTAATATATACTTCTATATAGTTAATGTGTGGAGGTAATGTGGTAGTAGATAATACAAAAGCAGTTGATAATCACGATTATTTTGATAAAAGTAATCGTTTTTATTTGCGCTTAAAAGATGCATTTTTTGAAAATGTGAGCCCAGGTAGTAAAGTACCTATATACTCTGAAGATAAGAACGAAGAAGTTAGTACTGATGACGATGAAGTGTAGTTTAAACACTTTTCTACTGTGCTTCCTAATGAAGAAGGGCAGGAAAAGTATAGATATGAAGTTAATGGCAGGTATGAATACAAACATGCTAATAAGTACGATAGCAAAAATATTATAGGCAAAATTGCTCAGAAAATTGCAAAAGATGTAAAGGAAAGTATAAAAGACAATACTTTAGAATATATAGGAATTAAAGAAAGTAGAAAGAAAGGTAAAATTAAGCCTGCACTGAGAATTATACTCGGCGATCTTACAAAACCAGTAAATGTAGTTGATATTCTAAATAGTGATGCATGCACGAAATATGGTGTAGATGGAATTACATTATTACTGCCTAGTAAAAGCAAGTGTGAAACAAGAGGAATACGCTGCAGAGTTGATGAAAATGGAGTAAGAATTTATGAAGTAGCTAATGGCTCATATTATATGACTTTAAATTGGTATGCTGAAGGAAAAGAGTGTAAGATGAAAATCAGCATTAGTGATGATGGTTCTGTAGAGTTTATTGAAAGCAATGATGTCACTTGGGATCAAATAGCTGTACATAAAGAGGTAAAAGTAGGTAGGCAATACGAAGCAAAAACTTTATATGAAGCATTGTCATATTTAAGGCGAGAAGACTCTGAAATAATCAAAGGATTTTATCCTCGAACAAGTGTGGAAAGTATACAAATTACTACAGGAGTTAATCAAGCAGCTCTTTCAGAGTTATAATTTTCGTTATTGATTGAAATGAAGTCTTTTGGGCCCAAAAAGGCTTCATGGTCGAAATTTTTGGAGAGGTCTTTATTGAAAAATTCAGGGACAAGAATAACATTTTTAAGATATTGTATAACTATCACTTGCCCGCTGGGAGCTCTATTTTTCATACCATTCATTGATGAGTTTATTGATATCGTAATCCATAAAATCCTTTAGTGGTTGACTGGTTTTTATCTCGGCATTTTTAGGGATACACCTATCTTTACATATTGCGTACTTTATATGAAAGTTAATATCAACGTATTCCTGATTTGGAATGATATTAGTTTTAAAGGGAAATAACACCATATCTTCATATATGTTACTAACAAATGTAACTTCCCTAACTTTATCTTCATGTTCCTTGGGAGTAGGCCAATGAATATCTATATTTGATATGTTACCCTGACAGTCAAAGGAAGTAGGAAGGCCGAAATCTCCAGGATCTTTGTAATATATATGCCAACCTGGTTTTATTGTAACCTTTATTGCGCCTTCAATGGTAAGGTTTGCTTTATTTACCTTACCAATGAGCAGATCAAATTTTGCAACTTCTTCTTCAGCGCACAATTGAGTGCAAGAAAAAAGTAAAAGTAGGATTGAGTATATACGTATTTTCATAAATACTCTATTTATAAAGAAAATAATTTAAGTTCTATCTATTATAATAAAAATATTATATAAATCATTTGTTAATATAATATTATGCTAATACAAATATAATAGCAATTATAACTTTCATATATTATTTTTTTATTTTTAAGCAGTTATAATATTAAAGAGACGTAACAAATATAAATAGTAGTGGTTTTGCATAGAAAATCACAAATTTATTTCCTTTATAAATGTAAGACTTTTTAGAACTAGAAAGATACCTTGGAGCAAGTTGCTCCAAGGCTCTTGTTTACTTAGAATCCACCCATTCCGCCCATTGCTCCTGCACCCATAGGTGATGAAGCATTTTCTTCTTTATTTGGTAGATCAACTATCATAGATTCAGTAGTAATAAGTGCGCTTGCTACAGACACTGCCGTTTCAAAAGCAATACGAACTACTTTTGCAGGATCAATTACACCAGCTGTTGATGCATTAGCGTAGTTCATAGCCTCAACGTTGTATATAAGCTCTTTATCATTCTGCTTAATCAAATAGTCAATTATAACAGCAGATTCAAGACCAGCATTTTTAACCAATCTTTTGATTGGAGCACTGAGAACTTTTTTGACAATGTTGATACCTATTTGCTCTTCATAGCTTGAAGCTTTTAGCTTATCAAGAGCAGATGCAGCGTAAAGAAGTGCAACTCCTCCACCTGGAACTATCCCTTCTTCAATTGCAGCTCTTGTTGCATGAAGTGCATCTTCTACTCTATCTCTACGTTCTTTTACCTCTACTTCAGTTGCTCCACCAACTTTGAGTACAGCAACACCGCCTGATAATTTTGCTAAACGCTCTCTTAGCTTTTCTTTGTCATAATCAGAGGTTGAAGTTTCAATCTGAGATTTAATCTGGTTAATTCTAGCATTTACTCTGTTTTGTTTGTCACAGTCGCTGTCTTCACTAACAATTGTGGTATTGTCTTTAGTGATTTTAACATTTTTAGCAGTACCAAGATCTTCAAGAGTCAAATCTTCCATCTTGATTCCAAGCTCATCTTTTATGACATACTTAGCACCTGTTAAAGCTGCTATATCTTCGAGCATCTCCTTTCTCCTATCACCAAAACCTGGAGCTTTTACTGCAGCAACTTTTAGACCACGTAATTTGTTGATCACTAAAGTGCTTAATGCTTCACCTTCAACATCTTCTGCAATGATAAACAAAGGTTTACCAGACTTAAAAATAGCCTCAAGAATAGGAAGTAAAGGTTGAATAATATTAAGTTTTTTTTCTGTAATCAGCAAATATGGATCATCAAGCTCCACGCTCATCTTTTCATTATTTGTAACAAAGTATGGAGAGAGATAACCACGATCAAACTGCATACCAGTTGTAAGTTCAACTTCTAATTCTTTTGAACCCTTACTCTCTTCAACAGTGATGACGCCTTCTTTTCCAACTTTTTTAACAGCATCAGCAATGCTATTACCAATATCTTTATCACCATTTGCAGAAATTATTGCAACTTGTGCAACTTCATCCATTTTCTCTAAAGAAATTGTGCGAGACATTGATGTAATTTCCTTTAATATCACATCTTTTGCCTTCTGTATTCCATTTTTGATACAAATACGATCATTTCCAGCTGCAATTGACTTTGAAGCTTCCATTATCATATTGCTAGTCAGTATTGAGCATGTTGTGGTACCATCACCAACTTTGTCATTACACTGAGAAGCACTTTGAGCAATGGTGCTTACTATCGCAGAGTGTAATGGTTTTTCAGGCTTTATACCTTTCATTACCTTATAGCCATCCTTTGTGACCTCTGGTCCACCATATGGCTTACTAATTCCTATTGTATTTCCCCTAGGCCCTGCAGTTGCTCCCACCGTTGAGTCAACCATTGCTGCAACTTCACGAAAGGCTTCTTGCAAATGTTCGCCTGATACTACTATGTTAGCCATTTTTATCACTCCTTAAATTAATAAAAAATTTAGAATATTAAAATACATAATGCACTATATAGCGCATTAGTTTAGTAAAATAGGGATACCTACTTGATAACAGCAAGTAGGTCTGACTCCTTCATCACGACATACTTTTCATTGTCATGCTCTACTTCTGTGCCAGCCCACTGCCTGTAGAAAACCTTATCACCAGTTTTTACAGTTAAAGCTATACGCTCTCCGCTTGAGTTGCGTGAACCACTACCAATTGCTATAACTTCACCTTTATTAGGCTTCTTTTCAGCACTTGATGGTAGTACAATTCCACCTTGTTTTTCTTCAGTAATAGGCTTTATTAGCACATTATCATCTAATACATTCAAATTTACACTTGACATTTATGTTTCCTCATTAATAGATTAACCTACAATTCTATGTAGTCATCTAAAGGTTACATTTCAAGGGCTGGAGTTAGTAAAAGTGTATAATTTAAGGTTTGAACAGAAGTTTTATGGGTTACATACCGCTAGCAAACCGTAGTGTAATATCTTTATACGGACCAGATACGAGAGATTTTCTTCAGGGTATTATAACAAATGACATTAATAAACTAAGTAGCCAGCAGGCAATTTACTCTTTATTACTCAACCCTCAAGGAAAATATATGTACGATTTTTTTCTCATTGAATATGGTGGATATATTTTCTTAGAGTGCGAAAATGTGCACTTACAGCAAATTATCGAGAAACTAGATTTACTTAAAACTTATTTGAGAGTGAAAATTAAAGACATTAGTGCACTATATAAGGTTGGAGTTTTGTTTGATGCTAAGTTGGCGGAGTGTAGTAGTAAGTCACAAGTTATTTTTCAAGATCCAAGGCACAAGCTGCTAGGAATGAGGATCATACATAAAGATGAAATAAAAGAACCGGTTGGAGATTTTATTCAGTATGAAAAAGTTAGAATTACAAACCTTGTCCCAGATGGAGCAAAAGATATGGTGCAAAATTCATCATTTCCGCTGCAATATTTAATCGATAAGATAAATGGTATAAGTTTTAATAAAGGGTGCTATATAGGTCAGGAAGTTGTAAATCGAATGAGCAGACAAGAAAAATTCAGAAGGAAACTTTACCTTGTTGAGGGAAAAAATGCACTTCCAAATATTGGCACTAAAGTAATCAATGAACATAATGAAGAAGTAGGAGAACTACGCTCTAGTGTTGACAATATTGGACTTGTATTGCTTAATACTGGAAAAAGCCACGCAAATTTATATGTCGGTGGAGTTAGCATTAAGACGTTATAAAATATCTATTCGAGTTTGAAAGAAAAGAAACAAACAATGAAGCAACCAAGCTGATATAGTTATGCAAAAACTAGTATAATTAATTGCTATTTTAACACTTTTTTGATAATAGACAATAAGAAGGTAAGGAATGGTATTTAAATTAAAATTTTAAACATTCTTAAAGTAATGCTTTAGATACTTCAAGGTAAAACTTTTAAAGTAATACTTGAGTATTTTTAGATATTAATCTGGAGGTTCAACAGGCACTTTTTTATGCTGTTTAAGAAGAGCAAAAATTGCATTTTCTCTTGCTGAAAGCTTGTGTTTCTTATATTTTCCATAATATACATTATGTAATTTTTGATGCTAATAAAAATATCTGCCAATCTTTTAAACACAACCTATCGAATCTCCGGATTAGTACTTAAAAGGAACTATTAAAGTACCTCTTTAAGTATTAAGAAGCACTTAAAATTTCAACTACGACCCTCTATTTGTCTTTTCTTAAAAAGCGTTAAGATATTTATCAATTGAGTAAGTTTTTCTGTAAATATTTCAATCTAATCATACTCTTTTTGATGTCTTTTTTGATCTTTTTCAGAGTTATCCACAGTTTTTTTATTCTCAATTATATATATATTAGTATTTGGAGATCATATTTATTATAGATCTCCAAAGTACTCAGAAATGTAAAATTATATACTCTACTAGGTTATCAACTTAGTTATTAACAATTCTGTGAATAACTACAACACTTAAACAAGAGAAAGGTGCCTTTGCTCGAGCATGTTATGTATATCGTAAGACAAGGTATCTAAATACCCTTAACAAGATTTTAGATACCTCAAAAAATTTGGAGAAAAAAGGAAGAAGAAACTTCTTCCTTTTTTTACTTAACTACACTACCATACTTGCCGCTATATTAGCTTCTTGTTTTATAGTGTCAAACCCTTTACAAACGTAAACGGTATCTACACAACTCTTAGGCTTTAAAACATCATATGTAATAGAACAAATCGTAGCTCCAACTAATAATGCAGCGACTAAAGCTATACCAATTATAGTCGGCAATACCGTTAATGCAGCGCTAGTACCAAAATACAATCCTAACCCAATTGCTAATCCAGCTATAACACCACCATTAGCTTCTTGTTGTGCAATATCGTTTGTAGTTTTGCCATTCTTATCTCCTAATGTAGGATCAGCACCTGCTTCTAATAGAACTTGTGCCGCTTTTTTGTTGAAAAGCTTATCTTTATATAAAGGGGTCCTTCCATGGATATCTTGACTATTAACATCAGCACCTGCTTTTAATAGAGCTTTTACTACCTCTAAAGAGCCGTGTACAGCACGATGTAAAGGAATTTCTCCACATCTATTTTGCTTATTAACATCAGCACCTGCTTTTAATAAAGCTTTTACTACCTCTAAAGAGCTGCGTACAGAACGATGTAAAGGAGTGTTTCCATATCTATCTTGATTATTAACATCAGCACCTGCTTCTAATAGAGCTTCTACTACCTTTTCGTTACTATATTCAGCTGCTATCTGCAATAATGTTAATTCATTAATATTATATTGATCTAACTGGTAGAAGATAAATCGGTGATTTATGTCAAATCCTTCCTCTTTCCACTTTTGATATGCGCCACAATCTTCTGTGTGTAACCACTTTTTCAGTTGTTCAAGTAAATCACTTCCATCTGAGTGATTTAACACACGTTTAAAATCTTTAAGCTCCAGCATATCAACTCTCCTACTAAAAATAATAATATACTTTAATTATTATATATTTAAATAATAAAGTCAACAATTTAACTAAGTATCACAAATACTCAAGCAAGAAAAAGGTGCCTTTGCTTGAACAGACATGCTGTTATTCTTTAAAACTGCATAATTATACATATTATCAGGAAAAGGTATTCCCAGGCGATTTCTCTCAGGAAACCACATGATAAACTCACTGAGGACATCAGCGATATCATCGGTAAATTCAGTTTCAGTATGAATCTTTTCAAACTCATCAAATATCAAATAATGAAAATCTCTTTCCGCTTTCTCAAGAAAGATATGACCTTGCTCAACAAACTGACTGCAAGACTGAAACACTTCCATCTTTGACCTCGTTCTTCTTGAGCCTAAAATAAGTGTGTTTGGCAGTAGTGCTCGGAGATCTGCAATAACCTTAAATCCGATCCCATGTTCTTCCACAACTACTCCATGCAGTCTATTTTCATATTTACTGAGAAACTCATGAATATCGTGTTCAACTGTGCTTGGATCAAGTTTTTTTGCCAACAAGTCTACCCACACTCCACATCTTTTTGGCTGAAACTCACTTTTCGTAAAGAACGGCTGAAACACTCCCACTGCTGTTCTATCAAGTGTTTTCAGCGAACCACTATTTAGGTCAATAAATGCTACCAGATCTTTTTCACCAATCTTTTCATAAGCAAAATCAATTTTCTTAAAATATTTTTCATTAAATATTTGCCATTTTGGTTCTGGAGGATCTTGCATGTATTGCGACTGATAGACATAAGGCTCTGCTTTTTCCTTAATTCTTAGCTCCTGCATCGGTAGTCTGTTTTCATCAATGCTGGTGCCATCTTCTAGCACTGCTGGAATGATGATCTTTTCAAAGTATCGTTCTGACTTCTTATCCAAATAACCAAAGATGTCGTAAACACTGATTCTCTGCCCAATCACCAAAAATGGTGTGTCAGCAGTGTTACGCCTTGAAGTAATACATTGCTCAAACTTCTGACAAGCACTGATCAGTGACACTCGACTATAAGCGCAGCTTGCATCGTGTAGATCATCAAGAATAATGCAGCCACCATATCTGCGACCTTCATCAAAATCAAGTGAGCTGTACCCTGCTCCAGTACCGGTAACGTAACCTGAGATTGAAAAGCCATTAACAAAACCTCCTTCCTTAGTTCTGATCACTCTTGTGCTTCTGCGCCCAATTATTTTCACGTTGGGAAAGACTTGTCGATAAAATGAAGATTCAAGAACAATGTGCAGTTCGTTCATCTTCTCACGCATTAAATCCAGTTGATGAGTGATGTACATAAATTTTGCCCTAGGATTATTGCCAAGGGCAAAAGCTACATGAAAGATAAAACCGAGCGTCGTCTTAGCGCAACGTGGCGGTATGTTCCACCACTGGCTATGTGCATTTTCAAACACCAAGCGATTAATGCTGCTAAACAGCAACCACAGATAGTTTTTGCTACCATTCTCCCTCTTTAAATTAAGCCGAATATTAAATACTAGTAGCATGCCTTGAAACGCAAAGAAACCAAAGTCTTTGCGGCATAAAATAGTATCTTCTTGATTTAACATCTTTGCCTTTACTTTTCAAAGTAAATAAACCACCTATAATGAAAGCTGCCATAATAACTAGGTAAATACATTTTGACGGCGTTATCTAAATTTGGGCTATCTTGTACTTCATCCATTTTAGAATCAGGTTGTACATTGACATCCTTTTTTTGTATTTTCTCAACTATAACATTTGTAAATTTATTCATTAAACCAAATTCAAATGCAGCTGTTATTAAGGATGAACCAATTGTAACAGCACCTGTAGCTAATAAAAGCGGTATAGAAAAGCAAGTAATACATCCTACAGCAAGACCAACTGATATTGAAGAGAAAAAAACAGCAAGTACGGGAATAATTTTATCATTTCTCTTATTCGCTGATAATTCTGATATAAAATAATAAGAGAAAACAAATCCTAAAGCTATTGCGAGATGTACAACATTAACTGACGGCCCTACCAATCCATAAAAAAGGCCAACTTTATAACCTTCGATTCCAGAGAGGACACAGAAAGAAATATTAATTGCTATATAAGATACAACTTTTTTATAGGATCTATTTTCTTGTGAAGATAACATAGTTCAACTCGATAAATAATAATAACATATTAATACAAATAGAAAAAAATCAAACCAAATTCCTACCAATACCCTGACCAAGTCCACCGAGCATCTGATTCATAGCTAGCCAGCGATCATTTATAGATTTTCCATAGGAAGTGGAACTGCCGCCTAAGTTCTGACCAATCTGTGCACCAAGACCATGCGCGCCAATCAGGCTCTGCATTCCCCCTAAAGATGAACTGATAAAATCATTTAACCCTTTAGAAGCAAGATCAGAGTTTAAACTTGCAACTTTCGATAAACCATAGCTTGAGCGATCAAGTCCACTGGCACGTAAGTTGTTACCAAGCGCAGTGTTCATTTGATTGCTGACGAAACGGTGATAAGGACTTTCTTTATACTGCGAAGCTATTTGGTTAATAAATCCTCCAGGTCCACCTTTCCCAAGGCCCCCAATGAATTCATTGTATCTGCCATACAAATCCTTTTGCATCGCAATGTTATTTTCAAACTGGCGATTAGCTTTAGAGCTACCAAAAAGCAAGTCAAACAAATCTCCAAACATTATTCCTCCTTTTCTGCCGCCACGTTTGTTGGCATTATACACGGCGGTTCCGCAGCAAAGAGTCCCGCAACGCTATCTGCTGTATGATCACATAGCCGCGAAACATTAAGCATTTTTTTAATACGTTCTTTTACAATCTCCTTACGCGCTGAACCAAAACATCTCACTTTAAGTGAGCCACCAAGATAACGTTTAACTTTGCCCGGCCAATGCATACAAAACAGTCCTTCTGCTATTATTTGCAGCTTTTTGTAATACGACATATGGCTACCTTTGATGTATTTCTGCTGAAAAAAATACTGATTGTCCTCAAGTAGTACTAAATCGAGCTCTGGACTCTCGTGAAGTAAAAGCGCAATCACTCCTTGATACTCATAACTAATTTGGCGCAATGTCTCTCCATTCAGTTTCCATTTTTCCACGCCTAAAACATAGCTGCCACAATGAAGTATACTATCTTTGATATAAGCAAAACCATTACTCTTACCAAGATCAATGCTCAAAACATTTTCAGGCAGTTTTTTTGCAAGCGAAAATTTTTTAACCTTAAGCTCCGGCACTTTTCTCCCTCAGCATTTTTTCCTCATGCGCATTGCGCATCTCTTCACGTATTACTGCGAGCTTCTCAGCGAGAAGATCAACCTCTGCTTTTAGCTCAGCAATTCTTTCTTTTGACTGTATTTCAAGTAGTTTAATCTCTTGCTCACTTGGCTGCTGTGCCTGTTGTTGCACCTGTTGTTGCGCCTCTTGCTGTTGCTGATTGCCAATGCTCAGCACTTTTTCCCGCAAAATCTTACTGCTCACCGTATCTTGATTGAGCAGCATCTCTCCTAAAAGCTCGACACTGATCTGCTGATTATTCGGACCAAGATACTGCATAACATGCAGCATCAGTTCATTATCCTTCTCACGTTGTTTTTCTAAAGATTCACTTATTTTAATTTTGACATTTGTAGCCCTGCTAAAATTAATTAAACTAGTTAAAGTCTCATCATCTTGTGCCAATTTGTAAGGTAGTAAGGAAAGCAGAACGTTTCCTACCTGATTGAGCGTAATTTGATGGGCGAAATAATAGGAAGTGACACTACCTTCATTTTCCCTCAATTTGTCACGAAGTGCGGCAGCAGATGAATACTTGCTGTCTTTTACAATATTGGTAGTGTCACTCCAAATCTGTGAGAGCAAACTAAGAGCCTGCTGCATTAATACCCCTAGGTTCGGATCATAACCAACAGGAGGTATCACTATAGGCTGTATACCATCTACCGTAACATACTCGAGTAACATCTCACGAGGATCAGCAAAACGCGGAGCTTTGCTGATTGAAACACTTGCTTGCGGCATTAAAAAGCGATTTTGAAAATACTTAGCTCCATAGTTCATCATCGCTATACAGTGGTTGTAGGTCTTCTGCGCATAATGGCACATCACTCCAAGCGGTCTTGTTACCTCACGATTCTCAATAAAGTGAGAGCAGCCACCATGAAATACCAGTGGCAGATGTCTATGGCCGTGCAGCTCTTTGCTTTCAAGAATTTCTTCATTCGTAAACCGATAGAAGGTTATGCCATCATTTTTTTTTAAATAAAGATCGGTAACTTCAATGTAAGGAACAGTGTCTTTATCCTTAAATTCTAATCGGTCAATTTGCGTATAGCCCATCTTTTCTAAGCTGGTTTTGTATAAACGATGAGTAATACCACAGTAACGACCATCGCCCTTGTGGGGCTCGTTACTGTGGGGATCAAAAAAGAAACTCTCTGTACCATTTATTGCCCTGATTTTAAATGTCAGTTCATCATCTTCAACATCAACATTGTTGTAACCAAAACCGATATAAAGCGCTGAATAGCCACCGATAATTGCTTCTTTGAGCGCTTTGCTATATTCCACATAGTGATCTTGACTAAAGATTAAATCAGTGATTGAGCTGTGCATAAACTGCATCACCTCAGGGTCTGGACTTTCACCATTTACCTTCAGCTCTAGGTCATATTTTTTGCCACGTACAGTGTTTAAAATCTTCTCAGCCATTGCAAATGTGAAGTTAAAGACTATTGGTTCTGCACCAACCATAAGCAGCTCTCGTTTTTCATTTTCAGTATATTGCTCTCCCATGACCACGAACTTATGCTGACGCCGCGCTTGCTCAATATTCTGGCTCCAATAATCAAACCAGCTATTTCGGAGCCTGGTTAAATACTCTAATCGATTAGCCACTTCATCGCTCCTGGTGTTAATGCTTTAGCACCCACTTGAGTACCACTCATTCCTGCTCTTTTGAGCATCTCGGCAATAAAACCACTTTGCTCTTCGATGATTCTTCCTTGCAGAGCCGCCATTAATTCCAGTGTTACTGAGTCTTTAGCAGAGCCAAAAGAATACTTAGCAAACAGCTTGGCAATTTGCTTATCAGCAAAGCCATTTAGACCTATTTCTGCTAAAAGCAATCGCAGAGCTCCTGCAGACAAACTAGTCAATCCTCCTATTTTATTAACAAACTCCATTACTTTTTCCGAAGTAACAGGTTCTATATACCTGTTTCTAATCATATTTGAATTTTCCAGTAAAAAACCTCTAATCACTTGGTCTTTAGTGAACACTCCACTGTCAATCGCAATCTTTGCTGGCAATTCGCTAAATATCTCAGCTACTTTTCTCACGTTTCCTTTTTCAAGGGCACTGCTTGCCCAACTTAAGAGCCCCATCGTTTTGCTGACATTTGCCCGCAGCGGTAAAAAACGCTCTTCTAGCTTGCTGATAACCTCTTTAACCTGATTTTCTGGTATGCCATGTTTTTCCGCTAATTTATAAGAATTTTCTCTCAGTCCCGATAATATATCGGCAAACTCTTTAGCTTTGTAGCTTCCAGCTTCACCGTAAAACTTGCTCTCTAAATCCTCGATAATCTTTCTTTGAAAAGGATTATTGTTCTCCTTAGCAGCACTTTTTAAATATTTGCCTACATCTTTCACTCCTATATTTTCTACATCTTTCACAGCGGTATCAAAACCACGACTAACTACCTCTCTTAGTGGCTCTCTCCCCGGTTTAAAACGACTGCTCACTCCTTTTAAAATCTTACCTAGCCCAGGAGCAACGGCGTGGCCTATATCAATTGCAGGTATATCCTCCACTGTATCAACAGCCGCATTTGAGTACCAATCTTTGTCTCCTGCTATTCCCCGCTCAGCAGAAGTGCCAGCATATGCTCCACCAATACCTCCTATAAGTCCGCCAAGAAATATTCCAACTGGTCCAAAAGATACTCCAGCTTCTGCTCCTATCATTATCGCCGGAACACTTGCTATTATCTGCAATCCCATTTCTCGCAGAAAATTTTTTTTCACCTCTTTTGGTTCTTCATTTATCTCAGCATAACCTGAAAACTTAATCAAAGAACTCAGCTCATCATCACTTAAACCTTCAATTTGACTATCAAGTTTTCTTATTGACTCTTCCTTGATAGTTTTTTCTATTTGTGGATCTTGCATCAGCTCATTTAGCTGAGTCTCATTTAATCCTCTAACTTTCTTTTGAATGTCCCCTGCTCTAGATGTAAGTTTTTCCTTTGTTTCACCAAAAAACTTTCTCCAATCCTTAGCTTTTAGTTTGTTGATATCAAATTTTTCCTTGAAGGACTTCACCGAATATTCAGTCATCGGCAAACCCTCAATCTGCATGATTGCCGGTAGAAGTTCACCTTCTAAATAGCGAGCAAATTCATTGCTAGCATTAAGTTTATCTTTACTTCTAAAAAGATCGGCAATTGAATTGCCACTAAGTAGTATAGAAAATCTAGAATCAGGTAGAGCATTTTCAGCAGCATTTAGTTTCTCATTCGCCAGTTCCAGTGCTCTTTGATACCTCGGCAGATTTGAGATATAAGCTTTTTCCTCAGTTGACAGTTCCATCCGCTCTTTCTGCCATTCTTCAAAGAGTTTACGATGATGTAGCTTCTGTTCATATTTGCTATCAAGCGCGCCTCTGCCAAGACCACTTAAGAGCCCTAACATTTTTCAAAGTCTCCTCGATACTCACCAACAATGTCATCTATAACCTCTCCACTTCTTGAAAAGATACTTTCGCTTTTTAACTTATCATGCGCAAAAACCAGATTCTTTAGCTCACCACCATCAATCTCATCACAAACTCCAAGGCCATTTAGTATTAAAGCATGCTCTAAATGCTTCATTTTCTGCTCTTTATCAAGAGAGTTAATGACATTTACTAGCTCCTTATTGATCGCTTCCCGAATTAGTCTTTTCGTCCCTTTTTCCATTCTTCTCTTTCACCCTCTTTAAATGCTCTCTCCACATAATGTTCAAACGTTCAGTTAACACCTGAAAATACACACCTTTTGGCGCTATCAAATCGTGGTCAAATTCGTTCTTTTCCATAGATCCTCTTTAATAAAAAACTGCTTTTGCACTGTTTAAATTCAAACTTAAAATGTACTAGTCCACTGTTAATGCCAAAAAGATTGTAATTGAGCTTGATCATCTTTTCTCTGCTGTCTTCAAATTCATCGGCAAAAATTGTCACCCGATAATCTGGCTCAAGCGCAAAATCTCTCTTGTAGGAAATAAACATATCGACAAATATTTCCGCTTTTCCCTCATAGAAATACGCAAATGTTAATTGCTCGGTAATGTAAGGTTTATAGGGTGGAAAATAATCAGTAGTTATTGCTCAAGTGAAAGTAATTTCTCCTGCCCTACTAGTCCTGCAAACCTTTATATTGTCCTGTACCAAGAGGTAGTAAACTCTGGTCTTAACATTAATATAGAAACTCGGGTTTTGTTCTTTTAGCAGCGTCCAAATACCTAAATTAAGGTGTAAACAATAAGAAAATTTAGGTTTATTTAAATCTCCTTTTGGCAAATTAAAAAACAATACGTAATAAGTATTGTTGTTATAATTGAACATGCTACTAACCACGTAGCTAACGATGCTCCTATCTTTCCACAGAGGAGCATTATCGAGCACTTTCATCTCCTGTCCATCAAAAGAAACAACCGCAAACTTGCCATCAATTGAGTGAAAAGCGCCAATTAGGTAAGTTCCATCGTTTTCTAAAGTACGTTTGCTAACTAGTTTAAAGGGCACACTCAGTTCTCTTTTTTTGGTCAGTGGAAAAAGTCCATCACTGCTTGGTTGTCCATACCACACTTCCATGCCATTTTCAGTGAAAATACAGAGATTATTTTTGATAACACCAAGTCCTACTCCTTTGCCAGGATAGGAAATAATCGTAAATGCTTCCCACTTTTTAAAGTCAGCTAAATCACTGGTGTAAAATATTTCTCCTTTATCTTTGCTGAGTAAATAGATAGTTGAGTTCATCACCGCAAAATCTACGATATCTTTGGGTTTTATTTCGCCTTTTGTCAGATCAATTTCAGTAAATGTTTAATCGACCAGCTTATAAAGCTTTCCCGAGATCAACCAAAATTTATAGTCGTTGCAATTGCACATCGAAGGACGATCGTCTTGAGGAACATTTGCTAACCTAAAGATCTCTTTGTATTTTTTTTCTCTAAATCAACGTGATAAATTGTCAGCAAAAAAACAGCACTTACTATGGCAAAATAAATAGTGGAATCATTTCCATAGTAAAAACCAACGATAACATCACCATTTGCAAAAGGAACATCAAAAACTGGAGAAAGTGCTGGTCGTAGCCGCAAACCTTCCGGCGTAGCCAAAAAGTTCTCCACGCTAAAATCATCAATAGCATGACCATACTTAACGTCCATGAGGAGCGGAATTTCAAAACTCATCATTAATCCAAATAGATTCCTTGATACTTTGACTGCCGACACTGCCACCAGCAGACAGCCGATCTTTAATCTCACGATACTGCTCAGCAAAACCTTGCGGCAGTGGAATATTAAGCCGCACTGATAGCTTAAAAGCTGTCGCATATTTGAGAAATTCTCTCTTTAGTCCATCAAGACCAACTATCTTGTAATCAACATCTTTGAAATGAATGAGATATTTTGTTGTTACCTTAATCTCTGGCAAAATTTTAATCTCGCGGCACGCATCACGAGTGAGCAGCATATATGATGGCACCCATACCTTGCTCAGCGACAATATATTGCGCAAAGAGCGTCCACTGCTACTCTCAATCAGCTCCATCACATGGAAATTTTTGTAGCTAGTTAGATTAACATCAAACGCTGGATTTTTCTTATTACAATCATCAAATAAAAAACCACCACCAACTGTTTGGCCGGGCTCTAAAGTAAACTCCTGGACAACATCAGAATCAAGACAATAGTAATTTTCATGCAGTTGATCAAAAGCCTCAGAAAAGAGTCTCTTTACTAAATCAAGTGTCCCTAAATGCTCAGAGTTATCGCGACGCGAATTGATTCCCAGCATTCCTTGTATGTCTACAAGTATATTGGAAAAACTATCGTCATATGTCTTAATTTCACTCATTCCTCTTTCTCCTTCTTCTCATCTTTAGCAGGAGAAAGATTTTTTATCGTCTTAATGTAAGTCTCTGGTTTTGTTGATTTCGCTGGCAGTATTAAAGTGCCAACAAAAAAGTTAAAATAATCACTATAGAGATACGCCATTAATTCACCAATCTCTTGTGGATGCCGCTCCAGCACAAATCTACTCTCCGTCGCAAACGACATTGAGTTACTCCTTGTTGGTCCAAAAGCAGCATTAGGAGCCGATATTTCCTTATAGTTATATTTGCTGGTAGAAGGTGCAGGTACCGTTGACAGCTTAAATATCGAAGCTGGTTGCCACCATAAAAACGCCTTACAGTGATCTCCCACAACTTTTCCTTTTGCGCCTTTTAGATAATCCTCATTTACAACATCAACACCATAAGTAACACCAGGTGAAACTCTTACAGTTTTTTCATCCGTATCCTCCATCACAGTAAGTGCGATTGGCACTCCAGATGGTATATCTTTTCTATCTCTAGCTAGCCACTCTTTATCCTCTAGCTGAATAATATCTCCTTTTTTAAACGAACCTTCAGAAAAAGTTGCAGTCATAGCGTGGTATTCATCAATTGCTTTATCGATTTTTTCGAGCGTGATACTTTCCTTTTTCGCTGCATCACCTGCCTTATGAAAATAAGTTGAGGTATCAATGTAAATCTCAGCTAAATCAAACATCAGTGACGACAGCATGTTCTTAGTATCACTAAGAAACATATCGCTCTTCGGTGCTTGTGTGTAATTTAGTCCAGACTTGCTGCGGAGTAGTCCCATTGCAGAGTTTGGCATTGAACCAACTAGCCTTGAAGTTCGCATTACACCACCATTGAACCGAATCATGTAATCTACAAGGAGGCCCATATACCCTTCGATGCAGTCATACATACTATCTTCAGTAGAACCAGCGCAGATAAACGCTCGTGATGCTATCGTTTTAAACTGATAATCATTGATCTGTTTAATCACTTTCATCAGAAGCTCATGATAAGCACGTTCACCACGCTCCATGAATGATGTTAAACTGGTTGGTGCACTGCTAGGAAACTGATCACGATTAAACAAAAATTTCACATCATCATGGTCAATTTTCGCTGCTCCAGAAACACGCTTATAGTCAATTCTCATGGTTTTTTGCTTCACGGTATGAATACCATCTTTTTCATCCATGAACCTATCATCACTGATTAATCCCCCCTCTGTAGAGATAAAAGGAGGCTGAATTAAAAAGCTATCCTTTCCCGAGTAACGATTTGGAATATCATCAGCACCAGAGCCAGTAAAAGCTAAGAGTGGACTTGAAAAGAGTACTATCTCAATTAGCCGTTGTGAGAGTAGATCTGTTCTGTAGTATGTTGAATCAGAGGTAATACTCATCAGTAACCCCTAGTTCTAAAATAGTTTTGTACTTCTTTAAACTCTTCTTCGAAGATACTTGGAACATCGCTATACTTATAATTAGTGGGTATCGCAGTTGCTTTACTGCTTTTGTGTAGCCCCTCTTTTAAGCTGCCAACTTCTTCCTTAAATTTAGACAGTGGCTTACTTCGCAGTTCCTCTCCTAACTCACCATCTTTTGCAATATCAGCTAGTTTTTTCACAAAAGAAGTTTTGTTATTACCTTTTGCAATCTACTCGTTAATATAACGAACTTTACTTACAGTGAGTGTATCGCAAAAATCTTGTAGATCTTGATAATCTTCACCACTTAGAACCTTTTCAGCAAACTCCTGATTGGCTTTGACCATCTCTAGAGTTTGACGATCATCATCACTTATTTTATATCCCTTATTTGTGTGATTCATAGAGGTTATTACAATTGACTTGTCAGATTGAGTCTGAACTAGTTGGCTTGTTAAGAGATTTGCATTTTTGAAGTGATTGTAGTTTCTGATTGTGTTTACAATTTTGCATGACAAACGACTCTTTTGATAAGATATAGTTTTTCACTTAAGCAAGGAATCGTATTTTCCAGTTCCTTATATTTTTCCCAAGGAGTTTTTCCTTGAAGAGCGCTATGAGGGCGGTGTTTATTATAATACTCTTCCCAATCCCTAAGTTTAATTTGCAATTCAGAGCTCTTGATGGTAACGATACTGTAAAACTCATCTAAGTCTGTACGCTGTGCTCTTTCCACTTTACCATTTAAGTGTGGAGAAAACGGCTTAATAGGACGAAATTTAATTTTCCATTCCTTCAAACATTCTTGCACCTCATAAGCAAAAAATTCTTGCCCTCTATCAGTTTGAATCCTTTGGCAATGGAAAGGTATTCTTTCTCTTAGTTGTTTTAGGAAATCTAAAGTGTTTTTTGAAGTACTTCTTGAATATAATGCAACAATTTTATAACGTATCTATAGCAGTATATTGATAAAGCCCTGACGATATTTTGCACACATCCATCTGCACACGCTCTCCAGGTACTTTACAGTTATAACGCTTGACATGTTTGCGATAATGACGTTTAACATGCAGAAGACTTACACTATGTTTTTTGAAAATTTTGTGTATAGTAGCCAATGACAAGGATAAATCATATAGACGTCTTAACTCGGTTTCTTGCCCCTAGCTTTCTAGTTTGTCTTAGATGAAGAATAAGCTGCTCATCTGATTCATTGATCTTTTGCAAAGGTGAAGTTTTAGGCTTACTACTGAGATCTACTAATCCTTTTTCACCTAACTCTTCATAACGTTTGTACCATTTACGTAAGGTAAAACGTGAAATACCATAATGCTCTTTCCTGCATGACCCAACTTTTTGTATAGTTTTATCCAACTCAGACGTAGTTTAACCCTAGATTAACTAATTTATCCTTTGCAATTGTAATAAGGTCTATAAACTACTGCAAATCCAAATTTCTATTTGACCTTATATTCTTATTGTAATAACATCTATGAATCACACAACTGTCATTCAAATAGCTGACACTGGAATGGCTTTATTGCATCACTCTTCGGATAATAGGTAACGTGGAATGAAGCTATCTCAAATTTAGCCATGCCTATATCAGTAATTTTGTTAAGCAAATAACACTTGAGCTCTCTCACGATTAACCTCAGATTTGTTTCTAAAACTAAACCAAAATGTTTGCTTCAGTCGCGAGAAAAAACTTTCTATATAAGATCTCTTCCCATAATTTATCTCTTTTTTCCACCTCTTCATACCATCTTCATCATATGACTTTATGAGCTTGATTGTAGAATTTCTCTCATCAATATAATCCAACTTTGGATGCTCTACTGCATTATTTTGCGGAGGAATCCTTGTCTTTATGTCAAGCTCATCGCACAGTTTGTATAACTTCTTTCGATCTGTCTGCATATAGTGTGCTTATATTATATTAACATCAATCCTTGCAATAAGATCACATGCTCCATAGTGGTCAGAATAAACTCCACCACTGTATTTTGCTGCTATAACTTTTTTGCTACCTATCTCTAGCATTACATCTTGTTTGCTCATAGCGGCGATACTTTCTATCTGTACCATTTGCCTTGCTATGACCTGGAATATTATTGTACTATCTATGGCAATCTCAATATCTTCTGTATTATTTTTATCATGTCTTCAATTTTGATGTTAAGTTTTTTAAGCCTTCTTGAGGCCTGTAATAACTTGCAAGTTTTGCTCAAGGTACCCTGCTATAAATCCCGCTGTTTGTCTCAGAGCTATTCTAAATAAATAAGTTATTATGTGAACCAGAATCACGACCTTATCGCTATAAATGTAGTTGCCAACAGCCATTTTTGGACCTTTTTCGTACCAATTTTCTATGGCATCATTGACGTAATAAAAAATATTTCCCCTCTCTTGGAGAAATTTGTTATATTCATGGCAGTTACTGACTATCATTTTTTGCGGCATATTTTTCTTTAGTAGGTTAAATGCTTGTCTTATAGTGAATTTTGTCAGTAACTGCCAGCTCTTTTTATTTGACCTATGCAACAAAGCCCACTGGAATCCTGATTTTTATCAGGAACGTTGATTACTCTTTATTCTTCGCCCTTCCTGCACGTTTACGCTCATTTGGATCAAGGAACTTCTTACGCAAACGTATAGATTTTGGAGTTACTTCTACCAATTCATCATCGTCTATATATGCTATCATATCCTCCAGTGTCATTATTTTTGGTGGAGTAAGCTTTATAGCTTCATCGCTACCTGAAGCTCTTACGTTTGTTAATTGCTTACCTTTAAGTACATTTATTTCTAAATCATTGTCACGACTATGCTGACCGACAATCATACCACAATATAGCTTATCTTGTGGCTTAACAAACATAATTCCCCTATCTTGCAGATTGAAAATTGCATACGCTACTGCTTCGCCTTTTTCTGTTGAAATTAAAACCCCATTACGCCTTCCGGAAATTGAACCTTTATGTGGAGCATAACTGTGAAATAAACGGTTGATTATACCAGTGCCGCGAGAATCAGTTAAAAATTCTCCTTGATAGCCAATTAATCCCCTTGATGGCACTAAAAATGTCAACCTAGTTCTGCCACTACCAGAAGGTCTCATGTCAGTTACTTCACCTTTTCGAAAGCTAAGTTTTTCCATGATGATTCCACTATACTCATCATCTACATCAATTACTACTTCCTCTATAGGTTCAAGTTTTTTGCCATCTTCTTCTTTAAACAGCACTCGAGGCCGTGAAACTGAAAGTTCAAAACCTTCCCTTCTCATATTTTCAATCAGTACCCCAAGCTGCAACTCACCACGTCCACCTACTTCAAATGCTTCACCACTTGGAGCCAAAGTTACAGTAATTGCAACGTTTGTTTCTGCTTCTGCATATAAACGATCTTTTATAACAGTTGAGGTAAGTTTTGTTCCCTCTTGCCCAGCAAAAGGTGAGTCATTAACGCTTATAGTAATCGCCATTGTTGGCGGGTCAACTGGAGTTGAGCTGATCGCAGTTGTAACTTCTGGTGCTGCTATAGTGTCTGAAACTGAAGCTTTCTCAAGTCCTGCAATGGCAATGATATCACCAGCTACAGCTTGCTCTACTGGAACGCGTTTTAAGCCAGAAAATGAGAGTAACTTAGTTAATCTCCCTCGCTCAACCACTTGACCATCAAGATCAATTACCTTAAGATCTGAGTTAACTTGCGCGATTCCTTGGTAAATCTTTCCTGTCAATATTCTGCCAAGAAATTTATCAGATTCAAGTAAAGTAACTAGCATAGCAAAAGGTGCATTTTGATCATAAACGGAAGGTTTTATGTAATCTATCACCGTTGAAAATAATGGGCTTAAATCTTTTCTCTCATCAGATAGCTCCTTAGCACACCAACCATTTCTACCTGAAGCATAGAGTACTGGAAAATCTAGTTGCTCGTTGGTTGCATCAAGGTTAAAAAATAACTCATATATTTCATTTAGTACTTCATCAATTCTGCTGTCTGGTCGATCAACCTTATTGATTATCACAATCGGTTTTAAATTTGCCTTTAGTGCTTTTGAGAGCACAAATTTTGTTTGTGGCATTGGACCTTCTGCAGCATCAACCAGTAGTAATACACCATCTGCCATGCAGAGCACCCTTTCCACTTCTCCACCAAAATCCGCATGTCCTGGTGTATCAATAATATTGATTTTCTCATCACCCCACATTATTGACGTACATTTTGCAAGTATTGTAATCCCACGTTCACGTTCTTGATCACCACTATCCATCACTCGTTCTTGAACTTCTTGATTCTCACGAAACGTGCCACTTTGTTTTAACATGTTATCAAGTAAAGTAGTTTTTCCGTGGTCAACGTGTGCAATTATTGCAATATTGCGGATTGATTTAAATTCACTCATTTCTTATCATTTCAAATTTAATTTAATAACAAGTATACGTATAATATATTTAGAGTAAATAACTAAAGCCTTGCTTTCAGAGTATTTTAGGCAGATCATGGAACTCTAACAAAAAGGTTTCATGTTCGCTATACTTTGTAGCAACTAACACCAAGACAAAGAAGAATCTTGCTTTAGCAGTACATTTATATAAAATTAAAATAAACTAAAGTAATCATTAAAATGCTAACAAGATTCGCTCCAAGCCCAACTGGCTACCTACATGTAGGAAACATACGCACTGCACTCATTTGTTGGATGTACACACGTAATCAAAATGGAAAATTTTTACTACGTTTTGATGATACTGATCTTGAGCGTTCAGATATCAAATATGTAGATAATATCATAGAAGACCTAAAATGGATTGGCATAAATTGGAATTCAAGTTTTAAGCAATCAGAGCGTTTTGAGCGCTATAACGAGGTGTTCTTACAGTTAATGAAAGAAGGTCATATTTATGCATGTTATGAAACAAGAGAAGAATTAGACACTAAACGAAAATTGCAGTTAAAACAAGGACTTCCCCCTATTTACAATAAAGGTGCGTTGCTTCTAACTGAGCAAGAGAAAATTCGTTATGAGCAAGAAGGACGAAAACCACATTTCAGATTTAAATTGAATAGAAACGAAATTGTAAAATGGAATGATGAAGTTAAAGGTGAAATAAATATTGCAACAATTCACATTAGCGATCCTGTGGTAAAAAGAGAAGATGGAATTTATACATACATGTTACCTTCTGTTGTTGATGATGTTGACTTTAATGTAACCCATGTTGTACGCGGGGAAGATCATGTAACTAATACCGCAGTTCAGATCCAAATTATTAAATCATTAAAAGCGAAAATTCCTATATTTGCTCACCTTCCCCTACTACATTTTGATGATAGCAAGATATCTAAACGGAAAGGTGGGTTGGATATTAAGTCCATAAGAGAAGATGAGATTGAGCCAATGGCGCTAACTAGCTATTTAGCAAAAATTGGCACATCTGATCCGATAGAAGCTCATGTTGATATGCAGTCTTTAATTAACTCATTTGATATTAAAAAATTTAGCTCAGCATCTGCACAATTCAGCTTGAGTGAAATGTATAAGCTAAATAGCAAAGTGCTGCAACAAATGCCATTTGAAATGGTGCAAGATCGTTTAAGTCAAATTGGCTCAGAGTTTTGGTATTTTATAAGGAGTAATATAGAAAAGTTTTCTGAGGTGGCCAAATGGTGGAAAACATGCAAATTTGGTATAGAGCCTGTGGTTCTTAATAAAGAGTTTATAAAAATAGCGCTAAGTTCATTGCCTAAAGGTGATTGTAATGAAAACACATTATCAGAGTGGGTTAAAAATATTCGACAGACAGTTGATATAAAGGCAAAAGATCTATTTATGAAGTTGCGCCTCGCTTTAACAGGAACAGAAACAGGTCCAGAACTCGCTAAATTATTAATTTTTATCGGTAGAGAGAGAATTGTTGCAAGGTTAGAAGAAAATCATACAAAAGGTTTAAATGCACCGAATGTATTTGAATGACACCAATAAGCATTGTTCAGGAAATGTGAAAATATTAGATTTCTTGTCATTCCAGTTTCTGCTCCTGTCATTCAAGTAGCTGACACTGGAATCCATAATCTCGCCAAAACGTTGTATTTTAAAATAACTTCTACACATATCCCATATTTCTGGATCCCAGTGTCAGCTACTTGAATGACAACATTTAGTTGTTTTTTCTCGTCTACCTTATTTTACTACTCTGCTGAACGAATAACACCAATAGTTAATCTCATGCTGAAAGATCATTTTATGGTCCAAGTCAGTTTTTTTACAAGTCACTTCCAAGCTCATTAAATTTTCTAAGATCTTCTTAAGTTCTGAAAGTTGCAAACTTTTCAAATGAGATTTAAAACTCTGCAATTGTTTGAAGAACAATGGAGGACTCAGCTGGTCAATTGCAGCTTGTTCATTCATTCCATTTTGTATTAACAGCAAAACGCTTTCTAGCCGTAGAAAATAATTTGATATAATACGGATTAATGCTATCGGTGAAAAATTCTCTTGTAATATCAATACATCGGAAATTTTGATGAATTGTCCCATGTCTTTACTCACTATTGCAGAGTACAGATTATCAAGTGTAACATAATCATTGCCGGAGGTTGAAAAGCATAGATCTATATCAGCAAGTTTAAGATCTTTTCTTTTTCCTAGATATAAAACTAATTTTTCAATCTCTGAATATATAGGCAGTTTGCTATGATTAAAATAAGACTGCAAGTGGTAGATTATCTCACTTGTGCACTCTATATCATTTTGTTTCAAGTAACTTGATATAATATCACAAAGATTACTACCGCTGTCCTTATAGAAGGTAATGACACCGAAAATTTTTGAGCTTTCCATATAACTTTTAGTTGTAGAACTATATGGAAGATCATTTGCTATCATTACTATATAATGATCGCCTATATTATGATCCAATATGTTTCTTAACTCTTTAGATATACTTCCACTGACATTTATCAGCTTAACTAACCTTTTTTTAGTAAAGATCGAAATGTTTGCCAATTCGGAAAATAACAAGCCAGGCGACTTATTCACTACTGCAAAATCCATCACCTGAACTGAATACTCATTCAAGTTGGCAATTATTTCCTGTACAAAAATATCGACCTTACTATTGTCACTCCCATGAATTAATACACCACTTAAAGTATCGGGTTTCTCAAGGAATTTTTTAACTTTAGATGGCGTGATTCTCATGCAATCTATATTATATTATCACTACTTGGTGGTACATCATTTGATTGCACATCAGTTTCCAACAATTCTGAGCTTTCTTGATTTGCTGTATTCTGCATATCATCAGACACTTCTTTCTTTCCCGTAACATAATTATAAAAATCTTTTATAGGCTTTCCTATATATCTAGAAAAAAATCCTTCGGCCATATCTTTCACTCCACAAATTAACAATTAGCACATAAAAACAACGTAGCAAAAACTACTTTACGCTCAGATAGTTACACTCATTTGTTAATGAATTATGAACTTCCGAGACCAAAATTAAGTCGATCTACTTAACACCAATCTTATAAAATAAGCAATGATTAAATACACAGATGCGATAAGTATAATTGCAGGTCCAGTTAATAAGTCAAAACTTGCAGATAATATCAAACCTGATACTCCAGAAATCACAGAAAAAACTGTTGCAACAATAATCATTTGCATTGGAGTTTTTGAAATGAGTCTTGCTGATGCAGCAGGTATTAACAAAAATGCAGCAATGAGTAATATTCCTATTAATTGAGCAGAAATTGCAATAAAGATAGCGAGTATAATCAAAAATTCTAGCCTAACAA
Organism: Wolbachia endosymbiont of Encarsia formosa; assembly: GCF_039540065.1. Taxonomy (NCBI): domain Bacteria; kingdom Pseudomonadati; phylum Pseudomonadota; class Alphaproteobacteria; order Rickettsiales; family Anaplasmataceae; genus Wolbachia; species Wolbachia endosymbiont of Encarsia formosa. The sequence goes on from NZ_CP154278.1 coordinate 887,797, forward strand.
AATTAACATTTACTTTCTCAACTGTTGCCAAATCTTGATTAATCGAAATCATCAGCCAATAGCGCCATCTAAATATTAATATCAAAGTAACTATTACGGAGGTTAGAAAAATTGATATTATATTACTTTGGTCAATCATTAATATGTCACCAAAAAGTGAGCTAATAATACTATTATTACCTGATGGAAGAAAAGACATAAGTATTAAACTCGATGATAAAACTACATTGGTAACTATGTTCAATATCGTATCAGCAGAGTATAATTTATTAAAATTAAGAGAAAGTAGTATAGCAAACATAATTGCAATGAGAATTATACTTACCGATTGGCTGATATTAAAGATCAAAGCAAGTGCAATACCAAGCAATGAAGAATGGGACAAACTATCACCCAAATACGATAACCTTTGCCATATCATAAATGACCCTAGAGCTCCTGTGACTAGGCTAATCATAATTACCGCAATTAGACTGTTTATAAAAAAACTCTGTGTAAATATCTCTAACATGCTATCAGATAACTGACAACAAATCTATCTTCAGATATTAAAACGTTATGGGTTCTGCATGCAGAACCCGTCGTCATAAATTCAAAATTTAAATTCTTTTGCTCCATAAGATAAGACTTCATTGAACAATCGCGTATCTTACCAGTACCTATTATCAAAATCTCTATTTCCTCTGTTAAAAAAGATTTAAAATACTCCTTGTTATTTATATCACTTTCTTTCAATTTAATCACCTTTTCAGGAAAAATTATAATTGAGCCATGATATTCTTGATTATTTACCCAAAATCTTTCTTCCCTGTAACCATCTATAAGATTTTTCTTCTTGGAAATTAAGGGCATAAATCAAACCATTAATTCCGTGTCGCACACCCACCATTCTGGATATTCCTTTTTGATATTTGCCGCTGCAGCTTTTGCACTTTCTTCACTATCAAACATTCCAAAACACCCTACACCACTACCTGACATACGAGAAAGTATAGAGCCTTCTTGTGACTCTAGTGTTGATATTACATTCTGAATTTCAGGTACAAGACTTATTGCTGCTTCTTGCAGGTCATTTTTTGTCTCTTTAAGAAGCTCTAACAAATTCTCCTCAGTGTTATCACTACACTTAATTGGATTAGAGAAATCCTCTTTATACTTGGAAAATACTTCTGATGTATTCAAAAACTTTTTTTTTGGTTTCACAAGTACCAGACTTATGGGTAAAGAGCATTGTTTAATGGGACATAATTCCTCACCAACACCTCTAACAAAAACTGGCTTACTATCTACACTTGCAGGCACATCAGCACCAACGCTTAAAGCTATATCACTTAAAATTTGCCTATCAATATCCCACAGCTCTCCTAGCGTGCGTATCACAGCTCCAGCATCTGAGGAACCACTACCAAATCCTGCAGCAATTGGTACATTTTTTATAACCTTTACAGTGACTTTAGTTCGTATAGGAGCGTACCTAAGCAGTAGACTCAATGCTTTCGTTATAGTATTATATCGATAATTTATTTTAAACTCAGAGTTTACAAATTGAACTGTAGAGTTATCATATCTAAAGTTTTTTTCTCCTACTTTTATCTCTAAAAAATTAGAAAGTTTAGCAAAGACAACCAAACTTTCAATTAAATGATACCCTCTTTCTTCTCTATTTATAATATGTAAAAAAAGATTGATCTTTGCAGGAGCCTTTACACAAAAACTTTCCATCTGTATATCTTCACTAACACTATCTTATTTACTATACTTGAAATGCCACTTCAGTCAAACTTTATACACTCCTAATGAGATCAAATGCCATAAATCCTAACTTCTCTGTATGGGTAAGTGCATCAGCTGGTACAGGTAAAACAAAGATCTTAATAGACAGAGTATTAAGACTTCTATTAGAGAATAAGAGAAATATTCTCTGCTTAACATTTACCAATGCTGCAGCAAATGAAATGGAGGATCGCATTTACAGTACACTTAGTAAGTGGGCAATATGTCCAGAGGGTATATTGGTCGCAGATTTAGAACAATTAGCCCAGTGTGTGACCAGAGAAAATAAAGATTATTTAACAAGAGCAAGAAGGCTTTTTTCTGAACTGGAAAATCTTGGTCTTAATATTCAAACTATACACGCCTTTTGTTACAAATTAATCTCTAGCTTTCCTACAGAAGCTGGTATCGCTCCAAATTGTACGTTGAGCGAATGTAAAGAATTGCATTCTATCGTATTTGAAAAAACGCTTCATAACGAAACTGTGCAGGACGATATAAATATCATTGCAGCTGAAATTGATGAAAATAAGCTGCGTGATTTGCTCTATACCTTATGTATAAAGAGATCAGCTCTAGAAAATAATTTAGGGTATATCAAAGATAAACTAAGTGCCCCAGATAAGATTCACGATTTACAGAGTGAAACGATTGAGCAGATAAAAAGATTAGCTAAAATATTAATTGAGGGCAGCAAAAGAGATCAGAGTTACAGTGCGATACTTTATGATTGGTGTAATAGCACAAAATCGTCCGTACCAAATGTTGTCATCCAAGTAGCTGACACTGGGATCCAGAAAAAAAGAAATATGGATCCCAGTGTCAGCTACTTGGATGACAACAAGATAGAGAACTTAGCTAAAGTATTTCTCAAATCAGAATCGTACGAAAAAAAGAGCATATCATCCATTATAACAAAGGGTGCTTTGGAAAAATTTGAAGACGTAGAGCAAATGATAGAAAGCATTCAAAATGCATTGTTTACCCATGTAAAGGATATAAATTCTTATCAAATATTCGCAAGAACCAGTAGTTTACTTAGTATATTTAAAGTATATGTTGATCTATATAATAGTGAAAAATCAAAGAATGCACTGCTTGATTATGATGATATCATCAATTTAGCAACAAATCTCCTTAGCAATCCAGGCTATAAAGATTGGATATTGTTTAATCTAGATCAAAAAATAGACCACATTCTTGTTGATGAGGCGCAAGACAATAGTATCAGTCAATGGAAAATTATAACAAATCTCTGCAATGAATTTTTTACCGGTGGTGACGAAAAGAGAACTTTATTCGTTGTTGGGGATGTAAAACAATCTATTTACAGATTTCAAGGAGCAAATCCCCATCTATTTAATTACATGCAGCAATATTTTCACACGAAAACCGGTGGCAGAGATTGGGTATCATGTCAACTTGAAAAGTCATTTCGCTCAACTCCAGAAGTTTTGATGCTTGTAGACAGAATATTTAACAATTTTCGTGAAGAAATATCTTTCAATGATAACAAGATAAAACATATTCCATATAGAGAAACCGATCAAGGATACATTGAAATTTGGCCATTACTGCCAGGGTATGAAGAGAAAGAGCAGCAAGCCTTACAAATTCATTTAACACAGAGGAAAGAGTATGTAGTAACGGATCGATTACTTGCTCAGGCAATAGCTCAAAGAATTCACAATTGGTTAAACGAAGGGCGTATTTTAGTCGCCAAAGATCGCCATATAGAACCAAGGGACATTATGATTTTGGTACGGCAACGAAATGCGCTAGTTGACTACATAATAAGTGAACTAAAAAAAGTAAATGTACCAGTTATAGGCCGAGATTATTTTAGAATTATGGATTACATAGCTGTGCAGGACTTAATAGCTTTGGCTGAATTCCTCCTCCTTCAGGCAAATGATCTGGCTCTTGCAAATGTTTTAAAATCACCGCTATTCAACTTTACTGAGGATGATTTATTCAAGATTGCATATGATCGTAAAGAACATTCGTTGTGGGAAAAACTTCATGATTATCATGAGATTACCTCGAATGAATTAAACTATCTGATTAATTTATCTAAGACAGAATCCCCTCTTACACTATTCACGCATATATTGCGCACAGGCAAAAAGAAATTTGCTTCAAGGCTAGGTCTTGAGTGCTTCGAGATTCTAGACGAATTTATGAACCTCGTATTGCAATTTGAGCACCCATCTCTTCAAGCATTTGTTCAGTGGATCAAAGAAAATAATCCTGAGATTAAAAATGATATGCAATCAGAACGCAATGCTGTACGAATAATGACAATTCATAAATCAAAAGGTCTACAAACTCCAATAGTGTTTTTAGTTGACACAAATACAGTGCCAAGAAACAGCGAAAGTATTTTGTTTGATACAACGGAAGCACCATTTTGGTGTGGCAAAAATAATAATGCTTATTGTGATCAAGTAAAAAGAGAGAAAAAACTAGAGGATTATAACGAATATTTGCGTTTGCTGTACGTGGCACTTACGCGTGCTGAAGATGAATTATACATTTTAGGCAAAGAACCAGTGCAAAAGGGCTCTTGGTATGATCTAGTTATTCAATATGGAGCATTATATGAGAGGAAAAAACTATACTTACAGCCGATATTTAAAGAAAAAATTGAAGTGCTATGCATGAATGCAAACTACCCTTCTATTTATAAAAAACATGATTATTTTGATGTTCCAGTGATTTCACCTCCATCAAGCCTATCAATGTCATTGCAGCACGTGACGCTGGAACCTGGAGAAAAAAAGTCTTGGATCCCAGATTCATGCGTCAATGTTAAACAAAATACCATAGAATTCAAGAAGAGAATTACTAGACCCCAAAAAAAGGTAAGTCATGCTAATATTATTTGAAAAGGATAAGTTAAATTTTAAGGGAGTGTTAAATAAACCATAAGCGTCAAGTTAAGAAGCAAGTGTTAGAAAGTTCAATGAGCTTAGTGTGGAGACTCTAATTTTTCTATACCTGTCTTTCACAGAAAATTGTGACCAGTCTGTGGTAAGCTTTTTTAGGAAGATTCTCAAATTATTAATTCTACTGCTTAATGCTAAAAATAACTCCCTAATTCTTCTTTTTAGTTCGATGAATGCCTTTGTTAGACTAAGTTCTGTGTCCTTTTTTAGTTCTGTACAACCAACTATTCCATGAAATATAAGAACTGCACATAATTTAGCATATAATTCACATAATACCCTATATGGCTTTCCTTTCAGTTTATCAAGTCTTATATGGCTCTTATATAATTTGAATAATAGTTCAATTTGCCATCTTGCTCTGTAAATTGTTAATACCTGTTCAGCACTAATTTTATTCTCTGAAACATTAGTTATGAATATTGACCAATTCAATAACTTTTGGTTCCTTTTAGAAGATGTATACCCATGTGATTTTGCTAATCTATTAGCCTTTCTTCTTCTGGCCATGGACTGTTCTTCAGTTAGCTTTTGACATATAATTCTTACTTTAACTTTTGTCTCTTTTCCTAACAGCACATCATTTTCTAGAAATAATTTATCCTCTAAACATTCTAATAACTCTATTTTTTGATTTGTTTCTATATCATATATATTGGTATCAACGACTTATAAAATAAGCTCCTGTTTCATTGAGTTGCTTAAAAGAACTTGGCACAAAATAACCCAGGTCAGATATTAGCAAATCGTTGTTTGATATACTGCTTAAATACCTTATATACCCATGGTCTGACCTTATTCCCTCTGTTATGTTAAGTTGGGTTAATGTTTGATTTAGGTAATCAAAAACTAGTTGTAATTTTATTACAGATTTAGTATTGCTTTCATAACCACTGTAGCTTGTGCCATATCCTTTATACATGTTTTCCATACTATTATGTAGGCTAATATAGCTACTGTCCAATAACTTAACACTTCTAAAGTGCTTCAAAATTCTACAATTAATTTGCAAAATACCTTTAAATAACATTAAAGATTCATTATACATCCTTTTCATAAATTCCACTGCTTCCTCGGTAAATCTAAAGTCTAAACCCTGTTTTGTCATCTCTATCGAGTCTTCATTTAATAATTGACACATTGTTTCTATGCTACAATTATCAACCCCTATATTTCCCAAGACCATGGCTTTTATAAACGATGAACCTCTTAGCTTTCTCTTTCTTTTTATGAACCCTGTTCTAATTGAGATTTTATCTGCTTTTTCATTAAAAAATTCTTTGAGCTTTTTTGATAAGCAAGTTATTTTATTCATTGGTTCTCTCACTAAAAGTATATCTGGGAGAACTTATACCTTATTATTCTATCTCTTTCATACCTTTATTTCCTTAACTTGACGCTTATGGTTTATTTAACACTCCCATCTAAACTCAAATGTTCGTATAGTAGCTACTTGCATTTGTTATAAACTCACTTTTACTCTATAGTTATCTTTTTACTACCTTATCTATTTTCTGAACTGATTTTCGTATTAGAAAACATCCAATAAGAAAAATTATAAGAGGAATAAACCATAAAATGTAGGTACTAGATTTTACAGGTGGTACAATGATAATTGAATCTCCATAAGAATTTTTTAACTCTGAAATTATTTGCTCGTTAGTATATCCATCACTGATCTTCTTGCGAATTTCCTTGCGCATACCATATGCAACTTGAGACTCAGATTCGGATAATAATTCACCAGAGCATACAGGACACTTTATTACTGTAAATAAGTTACTTGCTCGCTCTTCCATGCTTTCATCTCTTAGTTTATCATCCAAAGTAAAAGCATTTATGCTTAAATGAAATATCAATGTAAAAAGTAAGCTAATTACTATTCTCATTTTTGGTGAATTGAGTGATAAAATCAGTAGTGGATAATTTTCCAATAAAGCCTGAACCTACATTATTGTCGTACTTTATTGAAAATTGAATGTCGTTATTAGTGATTTTTTCTGATAAGGAAGATATTGATTTTTCCAATTTATCTGCAGTCTTTGAATCATTAGTCACAAACGAAATTAATTCTTTATAATTTGATATGGCTACATTAATTTTATCTTCAAATGAAGATGTAACTAAATTGTAATTACTTACTCCACCATTCGCAGCAATAGAAAAGTTATTACTCTCAATCAAAAATTTTTCTATGTTGAAATTAATCTTAGAAGCTGAAATATGGTTTACAAATTCATAATATAATTTAGCGTCGACACTAAGGTAATTTTCAGGACTTGCAGTATTTTTATAACGGTAAGTATAAAAATCAAATTCTAGTTTAGTATTTTCATTCAGTTCTTTATCAAAGTGAAATTGAATGTAATTACTTTTATCATTCACTTCAGTTATAACACTTTGCTGATTTTCTAAAATATCACATTTTAATCCATAATCTTCGTAACGAAATGTATCTATATAGTCTATTACAGTGCTATTTCTGTTGAATTTTAATGAAGATAGTAAATCATTTAGTTTAACAACAAAGTGGCTACTCACGTGTGTGTGACACTTTATATTCTTTTTCTCATCACTACGGACAGCAATGTTGACTTCATTGCTTGGTATATAGATATATACTGACTTATCAAATAATCTGTTTTTTATCACTAAAGCTTCAGATGAAACAGTTAATTGCTCATTAGAAAATTTTGGATTCGTTACACGAAAAACTAGGTTAAAAGGAAATACGCTAAAATCATGTGAAATATCAACTTTTTCGTCATTAATGTAATCAGTTAAAAGACTTTTTACCTTAAATGCAGAAAAATACCAAAAACCACCATACGCTAGAGGAATAAACAAAGGTAAGAAGATGAGAATATAGATAAAAATTTTACGCATTATCCTTTATTTATCTAATGATATATTTCTTGTACCTCTGGGCACGGTTACGCACAAACCGTCAATATCTTTTGTGATTTTTATTTGGCATCCAAGCCTCGATGTCTCTGTTAAACCGAAAGCTAGATCCAGCATGTCATTTTCCTCATCAGATATAGGATTATGTGTTTCTACAACATCATAAAATTTTGAATCAACAATCACATGGCATGTAGAACAAGCAAGAGAACCTTCACATGCACCTTCAAGCAGATCTGGATCACTTCTATGAGCTAAATTAAGCAGAGTTTCTCCCTCTGCAGCTTCATAGCTTTTCTTACTTCCATCAGGTAAAATAAAAGTAACGGATGGCATACTATTAAAATCTCTACTAACTTCTCTATATTCTACAAATAATAACTATTATTTGCAAACTCTTTGCAATTCTATCGCCTATCTCTTGTAATCTGTATTCCTATTAGGAAAGTAAGACAGATACCACCAGCATTTCACATCATTGCAAGTATGGAATTCTCTTAGCTTGAGATATTACTAAATTAGCATTATTAAACTTGATCTGCCATTTCTTCTGATCTTAAGTTATGATTTTACTAATGCCATTTGATTAACTGCAGCTTCAGCATTGCTATCTTTAAGTAAATTTGCAGGACTACTATAATAATATGTGATTGCAGCAACAACAAGACAACAAGCTCCAATTCCTATCCCTACCGCTAACATTCCTGAACAGACTGCACAATGGCTACTCCTAAAGCACCTCCTACTATTGCCAACATAGAAGCAACTATGATAGAAGTATTACGACACTTAATACGAAGCTTATTTACTTTATCTAATGCAGGAATACCATCTTTATATTTTAGCTCTCTTATATTTTCACATTTGTTAAGCAACTTCCAAGCATAAATTAACCTTGAAGCTTGACCATAAAACCCCTTCTCAACATATTCAACCAAGAGATCAAACGAAGTTTCACCTTGGTTATTTTTAACGTCAAATCTTGCACCTACACTCGTAAGTGATTCAACTTTGCAAAGCATTGACTTATCGGAGTGCAAGTTTCTTAAAGCATGATGTAGAGCTGTATTACCACCTTCATCTTGATAGTCAACTTTATTTCTATATAAAAAGCAACCAAAAATCTTTTTATTGCAATCGCTTGTAACGATATTTTTTAAAGTAATACTTGAAATTTTTATGTTATTTTCAACTAGGAGATCTAGAGCTTCTTTATGGTTACATTCAACAATAGTATCTACTAGTCTATTCAACTCAGGAGTACCATTTAGACCTTCTGGTATAACTTTATGTTTGCCAAGTAACCTAACAACTAAATCTAAGCTTCGCATAGTTTTACGTTTGTCCTTCCCTAGAAAAAACTCAAAAGCATTATCGCACTCAGAACACTCATTAACATAATTAACCAAGAGATCAAACGGAGTTTTACCTTTTTTATTTTTAACATCAAGCCTTGCACCTTTACTCAGAAGAAATCTAGCAAAACTTTCGTATTCATAATGGTTATAACTAACCTCTTTTAAGGCATAATGTAAAGCTGTGTTACCGTCTTTATCACTTAAATTTGAAATCTGTATGTTATTTTTGGCCAAGAGGTCGAAAATTCCTTCGAAACGATACTTGTCAGCAAGTTCTACCAGTCCATTTAAGGAAGAAGTACCTTCTAGCTTCTTCAGCTCATTGGGTTCATAACAACTAAGAAACTCCTTAACATAATTCAAGCTTTCTATTATTTTAGTTCTAGAACATTTTTCAGCATAGTTAACCAAGAGATCAAACGGAGTTTCACCTTTTCCATTTTCAACATCAAGCCTTGCACCTTTACTAAGAAGTGACTTGACAAAACCTTGGTATTTCGATTCATCTAAATCCAACCATTTTAATGTATGATGTAAAGCTGTATTTCCTTTTTCATCTTTATAGTTGACATCTAATTTATCTAAGTATTTATTAAAAAAATAATCAAAAAACTTTTTAGATTGGTATTTAAAAACATAGCTTAAGATGTCATTCAGTGATATTTCTATCCTTTCTTCAAAGAGCTTGAAAATTTCCACACGATCGTACGCAATAGCAATTTGCACTAGAGATGTAATGTCACCATCAGCAATTTCAACTTTCCTTATTATAGAAGAGCACTCTTCAAGTTCACCTGATTCGATCTTTTCCAACAAGTTCCTAATAGTGAATATATAGCCCTCGTCGTTTTTTAGTTTTGTTACACTTTCGGTTAATTTTTCAATCAATTCATCTTTGCCTACCTCGCTTTTTAGTTCAATGATCTTGTCTACTTTTTCTTCTCGCTCTTTTCTTAATTCTTTATGTTTAAAAAAAAATATATTACGTATATCGTTAAAACTTTCTATTCGATTCGCTTGTGCAATGAATTCAAAGTACTCTTTTTTCATCTCATGTATTATTTTTTTTATTTCATCTCTTGTTTCATAAAACTTTCTCATTTCTTTTTCCCATGACCACTCCCTCTCACAAGTTTGTTGACTAACATCCTCTCCCCTATCGTACCTAGCTTTGTTTGTTTGGTCAGATAAAATTTCGTATGCTACTGATATTTTCTTGAATTTTTCCAATTCCTCTTTAAGTTCAGCCATGTGACCTTCTTCCGACTGTGATAGTAGCTCTCCATCCTTCTTTTTTTTCTCTAACTTATCTAACTCTTGCGCTTCCTTATGCAATTTATCTGGATGAAGCTTAAGTGCCAATTCGCGATATGCTTTTTTTATCTCATCGTGAGTAGCACCTCTTTTTACTCCCAATATTTCATAATAATCAGGCATTTGTTTCTCCACTATTTTTATACATTTTTGATTATACCACTAATACCACATCTTTATGAAAGCACGGTACTGACATATAAACATTTTAGCAAATATTGTAATAATTGTCAATTTATTAACAAATTTAGTGAAAATTTGTAGAAAAATGAGTTGTGAAAATGAAGGTTTAGAATTATTCCAACAACAGATTAATTTATATATTAATATTGCTCAACTTTACAGAATAATCAGTTAGCATAATTTCCACAAATCTACAGAAGAGTTGTGTTATATTTGTGGTAATTGAGGAGCTACAACCGCATGACGTCTACCATTAATAACTATTTCACTTATTGCAACTGCTGCAAAAACAAAACAATAATATACTTTTGTTAGTACAGCAATAGGTGAAAGAGAGGCAATGCTGCTTGCTAGTAATATTTGAGAACCATAAGGTAAGATACTTTTTGTGATCGCAGTAAATATCTCTAATAAATACGCACTACGGTGTGGTGAAATGTTATATCTCTGTGCAAGTCTTTTCGCAATATTACTAGTTAATAAAATAGCAACAATATTGCTGGAAACCAAAATAGTAAACATAGATGATATTCCTGCAATCATAAGTTCAGCTTGACTTCTTGTGAGATTCACCTCATCGGTGAATTTATCTATCTTTTTCTGACTATATTCGTACATTAAGTGGCTTAATCCACTACTGAAAAGAATAAATATCATTACCTCATTCATCTTATTAAAACCCCTACATATATCATGAGAATAATCAATAATAGAATAATCAAAAAAAGCTATTCCTAATATTCCAGCAACAACCATATTAACAGCTAATGTTACCAGTGTGTTTATTTCAAATAAACCCATAATTATTAAAGATATATAAGGGATAATTTTGACTATGGATAAATAATTCAGACTTGAGATAGAAACAACTTCTGTACTATTTGAAATTATTACTAGATAAATAAGTATTATAAGACCTGTAACAGATCCTGTCTTGAAAGTGAGTTTTATTTTATCCTTTACTGAAGCTCCTTGTGAAGAAGTAGCAGCAATAGTAGTGTCAGATATCATTGAAAGGTTGCTGCCAAACATAGACCCACCTATCACAGCTCCAACGCCCACCGCACAATCAAAAGCTCCATTTTGTGCTAGATTCACAGCTATTGGTGTTATAAGTGCAATAACTCCGATTGATGTGCCTATTGCACTTGCAATAAACGCAGAAATTAAAAACATTCCAGGAAGTAATAATTGTGCTGGAAGAAAGCAAATAGTTAAGCTAGCAATAACATTTATACTACCAAGCGATTGAGTAACAGTAGAAAATGCCCCAGCAAGGAGAAAAATCAAACACACGGTAAGAGTAGTTTTATTCCCCATACCTTTTATAAGAGTATCAACGCTATGCTGAATTTTGTTTTTATTGAATAGAATAGCAAAAAATAATGCTGGTAATAAGCAAACTAACGGTGAAATTTGATGAAGAGGATTACCAAGTCCGATAAAAGAAAAATAAATACCACTTCCAAGGTATAAGGCTAGAAAGATAATAAGAGGAAGAAATGAAAACACTTATCGTAGTTGAACAAACCAGAAATATACTATAATAAGCTATTTTAAGCAAATACTAATACAGTGTTTTTCTAATAATTTTGAACATCTTAAGCCATCTACTTTTGAATAAATTCCATTTGCATTTCTTGTATACTATCCTCTATTTGCTTTATTTGTTCTATTAGCCTTTCCTCTAAGTCAAAATTACCGCCCAGCCTTGCTTTAATTTTTTCTTCTTGTAATACATTTAATTCTTTCCGTAATACTATGTTATTCCAGACAGTTTCTGCCGATCTCTTCTCACTTAATTGACTATTTAGTACGCTAGTTTTTTCAAATATAAACTTTATAACACTAGACTCCTGTAGCAGAATTTCTTTATTAAAGTTGCTCTCACTAGTTACCATATTAATTACGCACTGTTGTAATTTTTTCATCTCATTAGTAAATTCGAAATGAGAAAATTGCTCAAAAAATATAGGACGGTTCAAAATTTCAGGAAATTCTACGGCTATACGCAAAATTATGGCCTGATTTTGCTCTGCTTCAATTAGCTCTGGAGATTTATTGTAAAGATACTCACCTTTTGTTGCTTTGCTATTAAAAATCAGCTTTTTAAAGTTTCTTCTTAATTCACTGACCTTATTGTAAAAATAATCTCTATAATACCTTCTAATACTTCTGTTACCGATAGCATTGACATATTTCATGAACTTGTGCTCAAGAATTGAATATTTTTCCGGAGCAAATTTTTCATAATTTTGCAAATTGCTACCAATCATGTGATGCCATAAATATTCAGAGTGCAGTTCTGTTGAGCGGTTAAAAGCGGATAGTACATCTTCCGTCTTATATTCTAGTTCATTGCATATATCGTATGGGTCCTTGTTGCTTGGCAAAGTCACGAACTTCAATGTGTATCCAGGCTCCAGTATCGGAAGAACAAGTTCTGCAATTCGAATAGCAGCATGACATCCAGGACCATCGCCATCCATACAGATATAAATTTCTTTAGCAAGTTTCCAAAGATTTTTTATCTGCTCTGCAGAAATTGCGGTACCAAGAGGAGCAACTGTATTGCTAATTCCCGATTGATGTAGTGCTATTACATCCATATATCCTTCAACAACAAATAGATGCTGTTTTTTGCGTATTTCACTCAAAGCAAAGTTTAATCCATATAAATTTTCTCTTTTCTTAAAGAGCTGACTCTCTGGGCTGTTTAGATACTTCGGCTGTTGCTCAGAGTTCAGCGCACGTCCGCCAAAACCAATAACTTTGCCCGTGATGTTGTGTATAGGAAATATCAGCCGATCATAGAAATAATCACGAAAATTCTTATTTATTAACCCAACATCGATCAAAATCTCGTCTTTAATACCAGAGGAGTTCAAATATTCCTTCAAGCCAGAACTTGGTGCATAACCTATCTTAAATTTATCTATGATTTTGAGTGAGATCTTGCGCTGCCTTAAATAAGTCATAACACCTCGATTTTTCTGCGCGAACCAATTTGCAGCTAAATTCAGTGCTGAAAACAGTTTGTGATTTTCTTTAGCAAAGCTGAGGTTTTTGGGTAACTCAACACCTGCAAAAGATGCCAATTTTTCCAACGCTTCCTTAAAACTTAAGCCCTCAGTTTGTGAAATAAATTCAAACGCATCACCATGAGCTGAGCAACCGAAACAGTAATATAAGCCCTTAACATTGCTGACCGAAAAAGATGGAGTTTTTTCGTTATGAAATGGGCAGAGTCCAACAAAACTATCTCCTCTTTTTATTAACCTAATTTTTTTTCCTACTATGTCGGACAACAATAATTTTGACTTTATAATATCTATATGATCCATTTTACCGAATGAGTAGTGGTAGGATAAAAATTATATAGAATTTATGCATATCTGACTCGAAATTTATTCAGAAAGATCAGGAGAGCTTGACAAAAAGCTCAAAATAAATTACCCATATAAATACCCTTAAGTTGCAATTTCTTATATGTCAGATGTGATATCAGTTGCTTCAGACCACGCAGGTTATGAACTAAAATCAGAAATAAAGACTTACTTGGAAACTTTAGATTATACAGTGATAGACCGTGGCTGCACTGCTGAACAAAAGAGTGTAGACTACCCTGACTATGCTGCTGAAGTTGTAGAAGATATAACAAACAAAAAAGCAAATTATGGAATATTAATTTGCGGTACAGGTTTGGGCATGAGTACTGTGGCAAATCGTTTTGAAGGAATCTACGCTGCTTTATGTAATAGTGTTGAGATCGCAAAATTAGCTCGCGAGCATGGCAACGCGAATATACTGTGTCTTGGTGCAGGGTTTACTGCGAGTGGATTAGCAAAAGACATAGTTAAACAATTCCTCGAAACAGAATTTTCAAAAGAAAGTAGACATAAAGAACGCCTTGATAAACTTAGCAATATTAGCAAGAAAAAAACCACAAAAACTTATAATGAAGATGAAATATCAAAATTCGCTAAAATAGCAGGTGAATGGTGGGATGAGAATGGCAAGTTCAAGCCATTGCACATGATGAATCCTGTGAGAGTATCATACATCGTTGAGAAAATAAAAGAATTAAAAAAATGCGATTTAAAAGAACTATCATTGCTCGATGTTGGTTGTGGTGGTGGCATTTTGTCAGAGTCAATGGCGCGTATTGGTATTAGCGTTGCAGGAATAGATGTATGTGAGGAAAACATAAAAGTGGCACAGTCGCATGCGAAGAAAGTAGGGTTAAATATAGAATACACACACACTAGCATTGAAGAGCTAAGCAATGACAAGAAGTATGACGTGGTTTTGTTGATGGAAGTGGTTGAACATGTCGATAATTTAGAGTTTTTCATGAAAAAAGCAATAGAGCTGTTGAAGCCAGAAGGGCTAATTTTTATATCGACGATAAATAGAACTATTAAATCCTTCTGTCTTGCAATAGTCGGCGCAGAGTACATATTAAACTGGCTGCCAAAAGGCACACATAATTGGAATAAATTTCTCAAGCCATCAGAAATTACAAATCATCTAAGGGAAAACAATGTAACACTACAAGATATGACTGGTATGGAATATAATGTAATAAAGCGTGAATGGAACTTGACCAAAGGTGTTGATGTTAATTATATACTTTGTGGAAACGTTGTAATTTGAAATCTCATTCAAGTACTAGAAGGTAATGCAAATATTTTAGGCAGTTTTACTTTACTTAGCAGCTAATTTATCATATGTATTTCCATAGGATATCGCTATATTAGAATATGTTACAATTACTAACCTTACTTGCTGTTATCACTTCTGTTGTATTTTTTGGTCATCTAGTTCCAATGGAAGTGAAAACCTTCTTGTATTCAATAAGCCTTAGTATAAAAGAGATCTTACTATTTATAATGCCTTTTATTGTTTTTGCATTAATCTTTAGTAGTGTTAACAATCTTAAGCAGTCGGCTATAAAGTTTATATTCTTACTTATTATAACGATTTTCTTGTCGAATCTAGCTTCAAGTTTAATAGCTTATTCTGTTGGGCATTTCATCACACAAAACACTTATTCAATACAAGATATAACATATGAAGAAACAATTGTTCCTTTATGGTCATTTAGGATACCTGCATTGCTTTCTAATTTTTATGCCCTTGCTTGTGGATTTGTGTTAAGCATATTAGTGTCCACAATATTACCAAAAAAAAGCAAAGAGCTCTCGAACAAAATGTTAGATTTAACTCTCTTTATTTTGAAGACATTTTTGACGCCAATTATTCCAATGTTTGTACTTGGTCTTGCTTTAAAAATGGAACATGATCAAGTTTTACGCATAATATTTAAGGATTACTCAATAATTTTTATTATTATATCATCTGCAACCTACCTTTATGTTTTTCTCTTATATGGAGCAGCAAATTCGTTCAAGATCACAAGCTGGATAGCTAGTATAGGTAATATGATACCAGCATTTATTACTGCAATGAGCACAATGTCTAGTAATATAGCTATGCCGCTTACTCTTGAAGGAAGCAAAAAAAATGTAAAGCAGCATGATATAGCATCGTCTGTTGTGCCAATAACCGCTAGCTTTCATTTAGTAGGTGATTGCTTTTTTATTATAATACTATCAATGATAATGACTTTTGGTGGTGCATTGTCTGCAACAGACTATGTGACTTTCCTTCTCTACTTTCTGTTATTTAAATTTGCTATTGTTGCAGTTCCAGCGGGAGGGATTATGGTAATGTTGCCCGTTCTTGAGAAGTATCTTAAATTCTCCCCAGAGATGCTTTCATTAATTACAGCATTGTATATAGTGTTTGACCCAATAATAACTTCAGCAAATGTTATAGGTAACGGTGCGTTCACTATGATGTTTACAAAGCTCTATGATAAGCTTAAGTGATGTCCATTCTAGCAATTAATACTGTAGGTGCTGGTAGTTCAATAGCAGTAATTGATTACGATGGTAATTGTTTTGTAGAACGCAATTCTGCAAACAATAGTCATGCAGAATCATTTTTTCAAATACTGAATACTTTATTTTGTAATCATAATTACAGCTACGATAAAATAGACCATTTAGCAGTGATAGTTGGACCAGGAAGTTTTACTGGAATCAGAGTTGGTATATCAACTGCACAAGGTATAAATCTTGCTACAAATAAGCCGTTATATGGGGTTAGTGCGCTGGAAGCTCAAGCATATGCAATATCGCTACTTTGTGCAAATAGCAAAAAAAATATTAAAGCTATAATCGAAGATGATCAAAAGTTTTATACGCAGTTATTTGATTTCAATTTGTTACCGCTATCAAATACTGCTGTAGTAAGTGAACTCCAGCCTGAAACGCACTGCATTACATATATGGATTGCAGTTTACCAAAGTTGGATGCTAGCCATGCAGGGCTATTAGTCCGTTATAGACTAAAAAATAAACAAAAATTAAATGGAGTTGAGGCTCTATATTTAAATGAGCCTTAGTATATGAAATCGTTGCCTATTGGGTAAACACTATTAATTCGGCCAAGTTTGTACATCTGACTTACTATTTCTTCTGCTACTTCTTTTATACTCATATTTGAATTTTCTACCTCTATAGCATTTTGTGGTACAAATAAATCTTCCTCCCTAAATTTAATACTATTTATATTAGTAACCTTCCTATTTTTTCTTTGCTTTTTTGATATATTACGCTCTTGTAATATCAATGGATTGCACCTAAGTACTATAGGGAGGATTTTTGTGCTCATTTTTTTACTAAGTTCTACTACTGAGTTATATATTATTATGTTGTAATCATTATTTTTAATTAATTCATCAACAAATATATAATTTTTTGAGTCAATAGGATAGGCTTCTATTGACTGAAACATAACATGTGTAGTGTTATATATTCTATCTCGATCTTCTTTGGAAGTTTGATTATATTCAAGTCCACTTACAATTACTGCATTTATCATACTAGATAATACTATTGCTGTAGAAAGTTTACCACTTCCTGGAAGACCAGTGATATATATGAAAATTTTGTTATCTGTTTTTTTATGTCAATATTTACCATGTTATTTTTAATATTAAAACCTACACTTATAATAACATAAAAACGAGGCTTTAAAACATATGAAATATTACATAAAAAGTCGTTTTTATAGTTAAAATACTATTTAATCTAGAAATGTAATCTCTAATCACCTAAGGCAAATAAAAGTGCTTAGTATTTTAATGTAGGTTCACCTTTTAGTTTGTAATAAACTTTTTTTCACGTATAAATCTTTAGAAAATTTTAGTCAAGAGCTATGTTATTAACAAATAGTGAGTTGAAAAGAGACCTATTTAACGCCTATCAAATTTTATCTTATCTTAAATTAGATGATCATACGTATACTCATCTCTCTGTACGTTCTGAAGATAAAAAGTCATTTTATGTTTATCCGTTTGGTATACGTTTTTATGAAGTAGATGAAAGTTCATTGATGAAAGTATCGTTTGATGGGAATATAATTGAAGGCAAAGAATATCAATATAATAAAACTGGCTATGTAATCCATGGCTTCATTTATCAAGCAAGGAAAGATATTGAAGCAATTTTTCATCTACATACACCTTCTATTGTAGCAGTTTCTTCTCTCAAGGATGTATTACTCCCAATAAGTCAGTGGGCGCTGCACTTTTATAATAAGGTATCTTACCATGATTATAATTCCCTGGCACTTGATGATAAAGAAGGAAAAAGATTAATAGCTGATTTGAAAGAAAATTTTGTAATGTTAATGCGCAATCATGGATCTATAACATGTGGTCAGACTATACAAGAAGCAATGTTTTATACGTATCACTTAGAGCAAGCTTGTAAAACTCAATGCCTGACGCTAGCAATGAATAGGGAGTTGTCAATTCCAAGTGAAGAAATTTGCTCAAAAGCCGTAAAGGATCTTCTGTCTTTCGAAAGCAATCTTGGTGAGAGAGACTGGCACGCATGGGTTAGGTTGATTAAAGGTAAATTATAAAAGTTTCTGACTCTTCGATAGATATTAGATTTCTTGCATAACCAGCCAGTCTCAAATCCAATAATGGTTTCATACGCTGTAATTCATGCAAGAAGTCTAATGTCTCCATCTCTACTTAAGTTAACACCCTTAACTAAGCAGATACAAGTAAATAACTAGTAAGTTTTTTCAATCCTGCTCCACAGCAAATTTTAATGCTATGTGAGTAGTTATAGTGCTGTTAACAATTAAAATGACAAAAACTAAGATGGTGATTAGTAGTGTATAAATATTCAAGGATAAATTTTCAAATTGAGTTAGCAATTTGAAATATACAAAAGTTGGCATTATCATTGGCAAAACAAGAATTTGCGACACTCCTGATGCTAAGTTATTTCGACCAATCATCAATGCATTTCCAGTAGCTGAAATATTAATGATTATCAGCGTATTAAATAATAAAGACACTCCAACTGCTATTGAATGTTCAATATTATTGCCTAGAATTGCAAAGCTGAACATGAAAGAAATCACTGAAATCGGTAACCCAAATAACAACCAGTGAGCGAAGATTTTATAAGCAACTATCATCCTAGAAGAGAGTGGCTGTACAAAGATTTGCTCTAATATTCCATCATGATAATCAGATGTAAATAAATTATTTGTAGAGATCTGCAAAACAAATGTAGCACATATCCATGTTAATGTTAATATGACTTCTTGTTTACTGTTGTTTTCAAGTGTATATGAAGATAAACTTAACATTATAATAAAAATACATACTATATAAGTAAGATTATTATTTATTACTAACTTTTTTACCGAACTAATCATACCAGGATTTTAAATGTTTATTATAAATTATATTGTTTACTTTGAGGGTAGTATAATTTTTTGTGTTTACAAGTTATATAAGTTTTAATATATTTTATTGATAATGCTATGGAAAAATTAATAAAAATAAAGTTACCAGAAGATTACGTTCCTTCAGAAAATGAAGAATATATGAACGTAAAACAACTGGAATACTTTAGCTTAAAGTTACAATCAATATTCTCTGAACTGGAGAAACAAGATCTAGAAGATAGTAGTATTTATTCTGATAGAGATAGTGAAAATGGAGAATTAATTAAGCGCCGAAAAGATAGAAAAGAAAAAATTAAGGAGGCGTTGGAAAAAATAAAATTAGGCATTTATGGTTACTGCGATGGAACGGGAGAAGAAATAGGAGTCGAAAGACTTAAAGCTAATCCGCTTGCTATGTATTGTATTGAAGAACAAGAGAGAATAGAAAAAGAAAAGAACGTTTATAACATTAATGATTAGAAATTGTCCGGGAATTCAAGCATATTTCTCTCCTTAACATAACTCTACTCATAGCCACATATATGAAATTTTCAGTGAGTAAATCTTATTCTTTCGATAGTCTTCTATTCCTAAAGCAAAAGTCCTTTCTACAACCCACCTTCTTGGCTGTACTTTAAACCCCTCATTGGTAGTAGCTAAGGCGGTGTGTCTTTGTTGACTTAGAACCTACATGAAGGCCTTTTGACAATCTCAATATCCATACCATATTCTTCCTTTATATGATTTTTAAATTTTCTCCTTGGTATCCCATCACATTTTTTTAACTATAGTATATTTTTTTCTTACTTTCCTGTATGATACTCTGGAATAGCTTTCTATTCTTGTCCATTCCCTTTGACTTAGGTCTGCTTGGTGCTTTTTTCTCGTCTTTACCCAGTACTAAAACTTTAGATATTATAGCCTCTTTTACTAATCTCTGGACAAGCTCTAGCTTCGGTAAACTCAGTAGAAGGTTCTTTTGCAAAAAATGCAGCATGTACAGCATTTTTAATAAAAAAACATGCGGCAAGTGCAAATATTGCTGTCGGTACATAGCGCAAAGGAAAAGCTATACTAAAAAAAGTAGTAGAAGCGACGATTAAGCAACAACAAGTCAGTATCGTTTGATCACGTAGATAACGTCTATCAACTCCACCGTATTCAGCCATCAACCCTTTAACTTTATCATTGCTACCGTATGGCAGAGTAAGCGTTTTAATCAAATTCATTACACCATTATTAGTGAAATATGGAGCACACTCTATAACTCTGGAGCCATTAACCTTCTGATTAGGATCTGCACCATACTTTAGAAGCAACTCTAAATATTTTTCGCGTTTATCGTTGTCACAATTGATTGCTTGATATAATGGACCTCGACCATTTTTACCTAACATATTAGGATTAGCACCATATTTCAAAAGTATTTCCATAGTATGATCATCATCACACAAAAGCGCTTCAAACAAAGGATTTTCACCATTTTTATCTACCATATTAGGATCAGCACCATATTGTAACAATAACTCTACAATTCTGCTGTCGTCGAGAACCATATAATAGTATAACGAAGCTTCATTATGTAATAGCTTTATATTAGGATCAGCACCATTTTCTAAAAGAAGTTTCAAAATACTATAATTTCTTGAATCTTTAGCTTGCATTAAAGCAATAGATAATGGAAAGTAAATACAAATAAGTTCTTCATTGATGTAATCACCAAATCTTCCATCTTTACTGCTTTTGAATTTGGAAAAAAGCTTTTCAAGAAACTTTATATCCTGATTATATAGAGCCCTACTTAAGTAAAACCTCAAATCTCCAGGCGAATTAATTTCATTTAAATTTTCGTCAGTTAGATTTTTAACCCCTTTTATATTTTCCTTAGTGAGAAATTCATATGCATTACCTAGCTTTTTAAATTTCTCCTCATTTTGTTTCTTTGCAGCTTCTGAATGTTTATCAGGATGATATTTTAAGGCTAATTTTCTATACTCTGATTTAATTTCTTGTTCACTGGGCGCATCGCTTGATTCAAAACCTAATATTTTTAAAGCTTTCTTTCTACTTACAATAAATTCCCCACTGAAATATGTTAAATTAAACGTAACCCAAAATTTCAAAAAGTAAGGCTTTTATGTCAAAATTGCATCTATTTCATAACTGTACAAATATTGTAGATCAGGAAACTTCAGTCCTTGATACTGGAATAACATCTCTATAATACTCCGGGCCAATCTAAATATTAAGAAATTTACCATATAAAAAAAGGCAAAAGAAAACCTATTAGCTATTATCTATTTTTTAAATTTACGTTCTTTATTGTCTCATTTGACGTTCACTAAACAGAATGTAGTCTAAGTACAAACTTGTGAAAGGCTTATGTGTAATGCTTCTCCACATAATCACTAATAATTTCCTTAAATTCTTCAAAAATATTATCACCTTGTAAAGTTTTGAAATATTTGCCGTCTTTGTAGACTGCTGAAACAGGTTTTTCTCCGTATCCAGGTAGGCTAATCCCCAGATTTGCATGTTTGCTCTCTCCAGGACCATTTACTATGCATCCCATAACAGCAACGTTCATATACTCTACACCAGAATTCTTTTTCTTCCATACCGGCATATGAGTTTTTATGTAGCCATTTACTTCCTTAGTTAATATACGAAAACGATCGCTACTTGTGCGTCCACAACCAGGACATGAACTCACCTGAGGGTTAAAGTAGCGCAAACCTATAGACTGTAGTATTTCCTGACATACTACCACCTCATTAGTGCGTGATTCACCAGGGCGCTGAGTTAAAGAAGCCCGGATAGTGTCTCCAATACCATTTTGCAATAAATAAGTAAGCCCTGCTGTGGTATTTACTACGCCTTTGTTACCCATACCAGCTTCGGTTAAACCCAAATGCAGCGCATAATTATAAGATTTTGCAAGTGCCGTATAAACTAAAATTAAATCCTGCACTCTACTGACTTTACATGAAATGATTATTTTTTCTGCACTCAGGCCAATCTCTTCAGCTTTTTTTGCACTACCAAGAGCAGACATTACAAGCGTCTTACGTAATATAACATCAGAAGTTTTTGGATTACTAGACAATGAGTTTTCATCCATTAATTTTTGTGAAAGGTACTTATCAAGACTACCCCAATTTACTCCAATTCTGACAGGAAGATCATGCGTTATTGCATACTCTATAATTTTTTCAAATTTTTCATCACGTTTATCACCAAAGCCTATATTACCTGGATTTATCCTAATTTTACCCAGAATTTTAATGTTGTCTGGATAATCCTGAATCAGCCTGTAGAGCTCATATTGTCCACAGCCTACTAATATCTTACCATCAAAGCCTTCTTTATTTATTTCCTCTACTATATAAGGTATTGCTTTTGCTACTTCCTCTGAGTTCAAAGCAATTCGCACCAATTCTGAACCTGCATGCGCTAGTTCTATTACTTCTTTTGCATATTTCTGAGCACTGCTTTTTATGTTGTCAGAATCTATATGTGCACCAAGTGCCATGGATTGAACAACTATAGGATTATTTCCACCTATCTTCACTTGTCCAACTTTTACAGTATGAGTTTTATGCCTGGAAACCGGCGATGACTCATATGCATCATCACTCAATGTCAGTTCTCTATCTAGCATATTATTAATCGTGACACTATTTTACTGTGTCAACTACACTGCCAAATGAACTTGAACCATTTAAACTATTTTGTGGTGTTCTATTTAGATCAGTAATAGAATTATGAGAGCACGTTCTTCTTGATGGACTTTCTTTTATAGTAACATTTATAGGGGAAACTTTTTTTTCTCGTGTTGAAGTAACTTTTTTCCCTTTTTGTTGTTCACTTTTATGCTGCTTACTTTCATACTGAGAAACTGGCTCTTGATCTATAAATACAGCACCCTTTAAACGTGCAAGATTAATACCATGCTGATTGATCATAGCATCCTCCCCATCTTCAACTATGCAAGCTCCCACGTTGTTTGGCTCGTTATCAAGGCTAGCAATTTTTTTTTCTTTTAATTTTTTGATTAGATCTTCTTTATTTATAGCTAGATCTTGTAACTTTCTTTTCTTGAGAATATCCCTACGCTTTTCATATAGTTTATATGAATCAGCAAATTCCTCATCTGCATGAAAATTTGTACCACCAGGATTACCAGGAGGTATGTACCTTTTACTAAGCTTCACTTTAGACTTAGCTTCAACATTATGTACAGTAAAGAAACTAGAAACCAAAAGTATTAATATAAATAAAACTTTAGAAAAGATCTTAAGCATACTATAGTCAATATTGTGCTTTAAAAGATACCAATTAATAAACTTCAAGTAAATCAGAATCTCTACTAACTTTATAATACAAACATCTTTCTAAAAAATTTACTACCAAAACCTGCAAAATCTAAAAGAAGTGGAAGGTGTTACAAATTTTGTAACACCTTTTCAAGAAGAGGTTAGCACTTTTCTAAGCTATTATTTAGTTTTTCAGCACTATCGACACTAAACTTCTCATTTGTTGGTGTATCTTTAGATGAGTCGTTTTTCTTTTCCCTATCAAGCTTAACTCCTTGATAAATACAGAATGCAACGAAACTAGTTACTGCTATTGCAGCAACAGCACTGACTATGGCACAAATTAGTAGTGTTTTTTCTTGATCTGCTACTGTTTCTATCAAATCTTCAATTTGTCCCGTGTGATCAGATACTGTTTTAGATAGTCCTGGGTTTTCCTCGTCCCCTAGTACGATTTTTCGTACATCTTCAAACTGCTTAGTACCAACCTTGTCTCCTAATGCACTAAAAACTTTTCTAAACTGCTCAGTATCTATCGTTTGATCTCCTTGCAATGTTTTTAATGCACTGAATACCTTTTGAAACTGCTCAGCATCCATCTGTTGAAGTTTTTCTAGTGCTTCTATTTTCGGTTCATTAGAACCGAATAACAAATCATGAAACCAATTTGTTGACATTTTTACCCCCTAGCTAATTAATATATTATAATTTTACATTTCCAATGTTTAAATTATTATTAAATTAACTATCATTATAAATTGGTCTTAAAATAACTTTCTTTGGTTTAAGTTAATGGTTATTCTACCAATATCTCTCTCTTTCCTGAGTAACTCGGAGCACTGACAATACCTTCTTTCTCCATTCTTTCAACAATATTTGCAGCTCTGTTATAGCCTATTCTAAGTTGCCTTTGAATGTAACTAGTTGAAACCTTTTGATCTCTCTGAATAATGGCCACTGCTTGATTGTAGAGGTCATTTTCTTCATCATCTGTTTCACCTTCTGATTCCGCAAAAGAATTTTCATCTTCTCGAGTGATTTCCTCCATGTAGTTTGGCTCACCTTGCGTTTTCAGATGATCAACTATATTTTGCACCTCATCATCACTTACAAATGGACCGTGAACTCGAATAATCTTGCCACCAGAAGCCATATAAAGCATATCACCCATACCAAGCAATTGTTCAGCTCCTTGTTCACCAAGTATTGTACGGCTATCTATCTTAGAAGTAACAGCAAAACTAATTCTCGTTGGAAAGTTTGCTTTTATCACACCTGTTATCACATCTACAGACGGGCGTTGCGTTGCCATTATGATGTGTATTCCTGCAGCACGAGCCATCTGAGCTAAACGTTGAATAGAGCATTCTATATCTTTGCCAGCAACAAGCATTAAATCTGCCATTTCATCTACAATCACCACAATATACGGAAATGTCTCCATTTTAAGTGGTATTTTTTCAAACAAAGGTTTACCCGTTGTTGAGTTAAACCCAATCTGTACAACACGTTCCAATTCTATTCCGCTATTCATCGCTTCTGTAATTTTTTGATTATAGTTTATTACATTCCGCACATTTAAATATGACATCATACGATAGCGATTTTCCATCTCTTTCACGATCCACTTAAGAGCAATAACAGCTTTTTTTGGCTCTGTTACCACTGGTGTTATTAGATGCGGTATTGGATCATATATTGAAAGCTCAAGCATTTTTGGATCGATCATTATCATCTTGCATTCATCAGGACTTAGTCGATAAACAAGCGACAGAATCATCGTGTTAATTGCAACCGACTTACCTGACCCTGTAGTTCCGGCAACAAGCAAGTGGGGCATTTTAGTCAGATCTGCAATAACTGGTTTTCCGCTTATTTCCTTGCCAAGCGCAATTGGAAGATTTAAGTTTGCATTTTGGTATTCTGGCGATTCAAGTAAATCACGCAGCATTACAATCTCTCGCTCCTTGTTTGGCAATTCTATTCCCATAGCATTTTGTCCACGAATTATTGAAATACGTGCAGAAAGTGCACTCATTGAACGTGCAATATCATCTGCAAGACCAATCACTCTTGCAGATTTTGTACCTGCTTGTGGTTCAAGTTTGTATAAAGTCACAACCGGTCCATAACATACACTTATAATTTTTCCTTGCACGCCAAAATCACTCAGCACCTGTTCGAGCAGAGATAAATTCTTATTGCTCTCTAATGCATTCAACTGTTTTCTCTGCATAGATTCTTCTACTTTAGAAAGTAAGTGAATGCTTGGAAACTCAAACTCGCTAGAAGGTGGTTTAAAAATCTCTTCAGTAGCTTTTTTCTGTCTTTCTTTTTGTTGTTGTCTAGTGGTTCTATATTTTCCCTCTATTACTAATGGTGCTATTGAATAATCAGTAGTTTTACGTAACCTGAAAAACAGAATCTTTGCAAAAAGGGAAAATATTTTTTTACATAGGAAAAGTAAAGAATAAACTGCTCTCTTCCAACCAATCAATCCTACAATACCTACCGATGCTACTACTGCAAATATGTAAGATTGAAAGTTATTAATTAGTGCATTACCAACCATTCCACCGTGCATGTACCTAGCAGTGATACCGAGCGAAAGTTGCGAAAATATAGCATATATTGCTACATTGATTAACGTTAAGTAAAGAATTTTCAGCAATGATGCTCTAAAAATTAAAAAGTAAACTATGGTTGTAGCTATTGTAATACTAGCTAGTCCAAGAAATTGAACCAATATATCAGCTAAATATGAACCTACTATTCCACCTAAATTTGTTACTTCCTCATTTGTAGCTGTGTTTAAGGATTGATCTTTATAATTATAGCTAAAAACCGATATATATATATACATTAATAGTGAAAAGTATATCGCTGATTTTAGGTATTTTTTTAACATCTACTTAAAGTAGTAAGTAATTGTATATTTTACAAAGTGAATTGCTATTATCAATATCATCACGGATAAATCTAATCCATTTAATGGTTTTATATACCTTCTGATAACCTTTAGTGGAGGATAAGTGAGTCGGTTTAAAGTTTGCATTATGTTACTTACAATCTCATTATACATGTTAACCACATTAAATTTAATCAACAAATCGAGAACAACTGAGCATATTAGAATGAAGCTGTAAAGATCAAGTAACAGGTTAAGTAAGTATATGATTGGATGCATATTACTAATTTATACTAAAACCTATTATGTGTAGTGATAGATATAAAATCAAGCCCACGATAATTTTCATACTTAAACAGGCATAAATAATAACTGATTAGTCTGTTTATCAACAGAAATGTCCACTACTTGCTGCCTTGGATTTCCTTTACTGTAAAATTCTTCAATTTCCTGCAGTGCCAATGTTACATCTCGAAGCAAAATTGATGTTTCACAGCTATTTGGAACTTGCTCTCTAAAATATCCACTGGATGAATAATAATAGACGGCAAGGTTTATCAAATCAAGCACATCATTTCGTTCTAATTGTGCAATGCCTGTTTTAGAACAAAAACCAACCACTCCAATATTAGCATCAAAAAATATGTATCTATTGTTTTCTCCCTTATATATTAGCATAGCATGCCCTTCTTTATTTAGCTTTCCATCTTTATAATAATAACGGCGGCGGCAGCTAAACATTATATAATGCTCTGATTCTGTATTATCTAATGCATGCTCAAGTTGCTTTTGAGAAATGTAAGCTTGTTTTTTTGTTTTAGGATCAAAGGAAAATTTTTGTTTATTACGCAAAGTATTCTCATACAAAACGAAACTTTTACTCTTTTTAGCATCATAAAGACATAAAATAGGCAAGCACTCCGATAGAACTAGTATCAAATGTAACTGCCGTTCTTTTTCTCCCTTGCCATTAAGGTAATCTATAATGTCTTGCTCGGTTATTTCATTCTTTAGTCTATCAAAAAAACTTGAAAAGTCTTCTCTACTTTCTAGCTTCATAGAAACAATTAAGTTACTTAATGGGTTACATAATCCGTTTTGAGGATTAAAGCCTAGAATTTTTCTGTACCATCCACTCAATGTTGGCATATTCCCTATGGCTTTGGAAATATGTCGATTTAATTTAAATATGATGCCATCTTCTCCCTTAAATTTTTGTATATACTCTTCATAAGCCGACTTTACCTGAGCATATGATATTATTTCTGTGTACTGATATTTCCCTTTGCTGTCTTTATAAATTCCTTTTATATTACAAGCAATGCCATTCTCTATATCTTGCGTGATAACAAAGTCTTCAATTTCAATAGTTTGGTTTAAAAATTCTGCAATATCTCTTTTTGAAAAAGTTCGATCAAAGGCTTTTCCATTAGCGTCTTTAAAAAAGACTCTGACTTCATCTCCCTTGAGAAGACGAATTTTTGATATTTGCAATCAACAAATATCGTTGACGTACTCTTTTATATACGTTGACATTACTGCTACCTAATATTTTAATAATATATTAAGTATAACATAAGATATTTAAATTTTAAAGATTTTTATTAAAATTTAATAAGATGTTGTAATCTTTGATTCCAAGTGAATAAAAAATTTATTGATAAATTAACGGAGAGATGTGTACTTTATGAATAGCTTTTTGATCATGTTTATTACATGCAGGATAAGTGTTCAGGTACGTATGAAACCAGCGCTTCTTTTATTATCACCTCTTGTTACCTAAATAGCCTCTGTTCAAGTAGCCCCTTTGTTGTCATCCCAGTGCCTAGACATTGGGATCCAGATTGGCACTAAGTTGGTAAACATGAAAGCGCTTTACAACGTTTTTTATGTGAAAGCCAATGTTAGCTACTCAAATGATACCATTTGTTATAAACTCACTTTTACTCTATGGTCTTGTCGATATCCTGAACAGATACAATATTTTTTATTTATAAAATGAAGTAACTACTTATCGTAAAGTTGATCTATAGATATGATACTGCCATTTGACGATTTTTCAGCACATTCTTCATCTTCGTATTCTTTATCAGAATCAACGCTAAATAATAAAGTATCTCCTGAAATTTTATCATGAAACTCACTAATAGCAAAAAACGGCACAGTGACTTGTTCTTGTTTTCCACGAAAGCTCAAACTGACGCTAAACTTATCCTCCAAAACTTTTAGACTATAAAATTGGTGCTGTAATATAATAAGCATTTGAGTAGGATATGATTCTTTCAAGTAGTCTGGTATGACAACACCATTAAATCGCGTAAAAAACAGTATCTCTAAGTGAGGAGTAAAAACATTATCTAATATAGTATCTAGAGCCTTTTTGATAACTTGAAATTTAGCATAACTAAGCGACTTTTGATAATATGTTTTATCCATATAACCCTTACATGTTTGGGGGAACTTCTGTTACCCGGCGTTCCCTAAACCGTGCTTATAGCAATGAAGTTATAGTGCCTAAATTAAGCAGCTAATGCAACATTGTCTTCAGCAGCAAAGTTATCGTTTGCATCTAAATTGTGAACTCTTAGCGGTGGTATCTAACCGAGCAAAGGTACCATCTTTACTATGCATGTCGATCCTTATTCGCCCCCGTATCAAAAATATGGTGGAGGCGCCGAGTACTGCCCTCGGGTCCAATACACCTATTACAAGGTAATTTTATTGCCATAGTGTATAAAAAATACACATGTTTATTATACAGTAGTATTGAATAAATGTCAAGTTATTGAACTCCAAATTGATTGGCAACTAAAAAACTAATATAAAAATTACTTCGCCTATTTATCTAATCTTAGTATAATCACAGTAGAGGTATTTTTAGAGCTCAAAATCTATCTTCGTCTGCAGACTTTTCTATTAAATAATCAAACTAAGTAAAAATGTAGCGTATCTTCTTCAGCGCAAATATGTGCACACATATGCTTAATCTCTGTCGTATGTGCGTTGCATTTTTTCTGTTCTTTATTAATAAATATGGGAAATTTTATGCCTAATTCTTAACACAAATTGCTCTAGTTGAAAGAAGTGACATTAGACTTGTGGTAATTGAACGGGAAGCTCATGCCTTAAAAGGATCATACACATCAATTTCTTTAGTTTTCACTTTCTCGTTTAATAATCTCAGAATGGGCTGTAAATCATCGTTGACTGATAAGCACAGTACTTCTCTATCAAGATAATTGGCTAAATGATTCTTCTTCTCAAGAATCTCTGCTTCCTCTAATAAGTCACATTTGTTTAACACGACAGTTTCTTCCTTCTTAATAAGGTCGCTATTGTAAAGCTTCAGTTCATTATGTGTACAATTATAAGATGAAATAATGTCATCATGAGTTACATCAATTAAATGCAGTAAAATTTTGCATCTTTCTATGTGCTTTAAAAATTTGTGCCCGAGCCCAATTCCAAGATGAGCATCAGCGATTATTCCCGGAATATCTGCTATAACAATTTCGCTATAATCCACTTTTGCTACACCTAAATGTGGTATTATAGTAGTAAATTCATAATCGCCTACTTTCGTATAAGAATTCGAGCAGCGGGTTAAAAATTTAGATTTACCTACATTTGGCATACCAATAATGCCAACATCAGATAAAACTTTTAGCTTCAATATTATATTTCTTTCTTCACCGTGCTGACCATGGGTAAAATGTCTTGGTGCCCTATTAGTAGCAGATTTAAAGTTAGTATTTCCAAGCCCACCTTTTCCACCTTTCACTACTTGAAATTCCATGTCAGGTTTATCAAGATCTACTATTATTTCCTCACTTTCTTCATCGATTATTTGTGTACCAACTGGAACTTTAAGTATAATATCTTTTCCTGCTGTGCCAGATTTATCTCTACTCGTACCACTTTTTCCACTACTCGCTTTAATATGTCTTCGACAACGAAAATTAAGCAAAGTGTTGAGATTTGCATCACTGATGAAAATTATGTCTCCTCCCCTGCCCCCATTACCACCGTTTGGGCCACCAAATTCAACGAATTTTTCTCGACGAAAACTAGCGCAGCCATCGCCACCATCACCTGCTTTTAAATATAATTTAACTTCATCTATGAAATCCATGCCAACCCACGATAATATTTAGCATTTTCTCCTAATGAACTTTCTATTCTCATCAATTCATTATACTTTGCAAGCCTATCAGAACGCGACAGCGAGCCAGTCTTTATTTGCCCACAATTCGACGCAACTGATATGTGGGATATCGTTGTGTCTTCTGTTTCACCTGAGCGATGTGAAATAATAGCCCTGTAGCCATTTAATTTTGCCATTTCAATAGCAGCAAAAGTTTCCGTAAGTGTTCCTATCTGGTTTGGCTTGATTAGTACAGCATTTGCCATTTTCTCCTCTATTCCTTTACTTATTAGTTTACAATTTGTAACAAATAAATCATCTCCAACCAATTGAACTTTATTACCAAGTTTTACAGTAAGTAATTTCCAACCTTCATAGTCGTCTTCATTCATTGCATCTTCTATAGAAATTATTGGATATTTGCCTACAAGGTCAAAATAATACTGAACCAATTCCTCTGAAGTGAGTTCTCTGTTTTCAAATTTATAAACTCCATCTTCATAAAAAGTAGATGCAGCAACATCAAGACCAAGTGCAAAGTGATTTTGCATTGAATAACCAGCAGATTCCACAGCCTGAATTATCAGATTAAGAGCTTCTTCAGTGCTTCCAATGTTTGGTGCAAAACCACCTTCATCTCCTACATTTGTACTATAACCTTTTTTCTTAAGAATACTGCGCAAGTTATGAAATACCTCTGCAGATATTCTTATTGCTTCACTGAAAGTTTCAGCACCAACAGGAAGAATCATAAATTCTTGAAAATCGAGTTTATTATCCGCATGTACTCCACCATTAATGACGTTAATTAGCGGAACTGGCATCTGCTTCTCCCCTACGCCCAAATATTTATATAACGGTGTTTTGAAACTGTTTGCTGCTGCTTTTGCAACAGCAAGAGACACACCCAAAGTTGCATTTGCTCCAAGTTTAGATTTATTTTTTGTTCCATCTAGTTCAATTAAAACTTTATCAATTGCACTCTGGTTTGCTGCATCCATGCCAATTATTTTATTTGCTATCACTTCACTCACAGATTGAACAGCTTTCAGCACTCCTTTACCACAATACCTTTTTTCATCTTGATCTCTCAGCTCCAATGATTCTAGTTTACCGGTCGAAGCCCCAGAAGGGACAGCGGCTCTACCTGTTGCTCCATCACATAGTTCTATTTCTACCTCAATTGTTGGGTAACCCCTGCTATCTAAAATTTCTCTTGCAAATACACTGCTGATCGTCTTTTTCATCATGCTAAACCTCCACTAGATTCACAATTGTGTTCACGTTCGGGAAATGTCACCCCAGCGCTGTAACATTTCAGTGTACGAACATTGTAACCTACAGATAAACAGATAATTTGAGTAGCAGATGGTGTCATTCCAGTGCTTGACACTGGAATCCAGTTTTTATTATACAGCCACTTATTTAAAGTTAAGTCTTCTGGATCCCAGTGTCTGGGCACTGGGATGACACCATTCTTAATGGAAGCTATCCCCATATCGCAATGTCTGTACAGTTGTTTGCCTAGACAATGGGATCCAGTTTTACTACACAATTTTATCATATAAATCACCAATGCTTAAGTTTATTTTACTAGCAGCAGCTTTGCAGTTTCTTTCGCTAGTTTAGCTATATTACTACCAGCACCAATAAATAATACTACATCTCCTGAACTTGTCGAATTACTAATAAAATGTGAAATGAGTAAAGCATCATTCATAATCTTCACATCATTAAACCCATTACTGATCAAGGCTTTTTGTATATCATCAATTCCACAGCCAGGAATAGGCTTATCTTCTGGAGGATGGACAGGAGTGAGAATTACATAATCAAACATCATGAAAATTCGTACGAACTCATCAAAAAAATTACGAACACGAGCAAAACGAAGCGGCTCGATAATTCCTGTTACCTTTCCTTTAGTGGTCAAACGTGCTGCTGCCAGGGTTGCTTGTATTTCATTTGGATGATGAGCATAGTCCTCAATTAACTTAACACCTTTAATATCGGCAATTAAAGAAAATCTCCTTGCTACTCCTTTAAATTCCAAAAGACCTTTTTTAATCTCTTCATCACTAATTCCAAGTTTCACTGCAACTGATATTGCAGCCAGGGCGTTGCTAACTTTATGCATTCCTATTGCATTTGATAGCACTACATTCTTTATAATTCTGGTACAAGGTTGAATATCTTCTTTTTGTCTTTCGAGAGCTAGTTCTTTTAATCGAAACACCATATGTACATTATCATCATCAATTTCAATACGCTGAACTAATTTTCTAATTATATTAAATTTAGTCTCCCAATCTACCTCTGATAAATCACACTTTTCCTTCGTTATATGCCCTCTTAACATCTTCACTTCTTCCCATACTACCCCTTCTAGTATATCTGCGCGTATTGATTTGCTGTTACATTCACCAAAACGTTTTCCAGGACAACGATAGTAACTTCTTCCTCCCTTAGCATTACTCATTCCATAATAAACGGATTTGCAACACTGACATATCACTAACCCTTGTAATAAGTATTTTCTTCCACTTTGTTGCATTTTTTCTATTTGTAGCTTTTCTTTTTCCACACTATATCTCTACGACTTATATATATTTGCCTATAGTAAAATACGCACATAATGAGCCAAATCAAGGAAAGTGCAAACCAAGTAATTGCGTATTCAAGATGCTTTATTGGCTGTATAGTCAATTTGCCACCAAAATTATCTTGCCACAATATACATTTCTCTAGCTTAATACCTAGTTCATTGGAGATCTCTTCTGTACTTAGGGTAAACCATGTATTTGAAGCAATATCATTTTTGATAAACCAATTTTTGCTACCATCACAATACAAAACGCCATCAGCAGCTACTTTTTCAATTTTTGCTTTTTCTTCTTTTTTTTCTCTGACTATTCCTTTATTTATTAACATGTAATGTCCATTGATAAGCAACATAGGAGACAGCACATGATAGCCACGTTGACCTGCGAAAACATATAGTTCTATATCACTTAAAATTCCGTCGATTTTAACGTTTCTGTAGTTAAACTTTGAAAGATTATCACTAGGCAGTAGATGAATAACTGGAAGATCCATATTTTTGATAATATTATTCTTCCAGCTCAATCTAAATAACTGCCATAACCCGAGTGAAAAAAGAAGTAAAAAAGGTATAATGAAAATAAATACTGTTTTTCTTAACACTCTATATTTGTGTTCTCAAGTAATTTTCAATACCCATAAGCTCAATAAGGTCAATCTGTTCTTTGATCCAATGTAAGTGCTCTTCCTCATTTTTCAGTAGTCCTTCTAATAACATTACACTCACGAAATCCTTTTCTTTTTCAGCAACGGAAATTGCCTCTTTGATGCCCTTGATACCTTCTTCTTCTAAGTTAGAATTATCTTCTAAGATTTTCTGCATTGTATCTTTTGTGAACTTTCCTTCATACTTTGAGATTTTATTTGTATCTTGAAAATTTGGCATGCCCTTAAGCAGTAAAATTCTTTCTGCCAGCCTATTTGTATGCTCAAGTTCTTCATTAAGCTCCTTTCTCATCTTTTCTGCAAGTTTATTGATTCCGCTATTTTTAAGAATAGCAGAATGCAAAAGATACTGGCGTACAGAAGTCAGCTCATTTGTAAGTAATTTATTTAAATGTTCTACTATTTCTTTATTCATAACCTTTCTTTATCTAATATACCAATGTAATCTACATAATAATCAAGGTCACATCAATTTATTTTTCTCACAACAATCGTATCAAATAGCACATCATGAAATGCCTGTTTCCTCTGAGAGAAGCAAGCAACTAAATACCAACTGAAGGTAAGCATAACTATAATCACTTCTAGTGTATTTAAAACATCTACTAACGTATGAAAAAGTTTGATAAAGTTGATAATTAAATTATTTAGCATAGGAAGAAAAAACTGAGAGATAGTGCGATCAAATGCTAAGATCAAACCTATTTTAGAACTATCTAAAGTGATAGTATATATATTCATTAACTGTTGACCAGGAGTTGCTTGAGCTGTTGAAGATATAAAATATGTAAAGTAACCACAATTTATACACATGTATGACAGGTGTAAAATTAATGGAAAATCCCCTAATGACAACACAATTAGTAAGGTTGGAATTAATAAAATTGCTACATCTATTAAATATGCGCAAAAGCGCCTGTGTACACTAGCGATCTCTGTCATTACCACCTATCTTTCAAATACTTTACTATGAATTCTGTA
The DNA here is from genome assembly GCF_039540065.1 of Wolbachia endosymbiont of Encarsia formosa. Lineage (NCBI taxonomy): Bacteria > Pseudomonadati > Pseudomonadota > Alphaproteobacteria > Rickettsiales > Anaplasmataceae > Wolbachia > Wolbachia endosymbiont of Encarsia formosa. Next base: position 922,716 of record NZ_CP154278.1, read on the forward strand.
AGTTTATTAAAATGTTGAAAATATAACAAATCTTCATAACCGCTTATTGATTGGCCGTATATAATAGGTAAGCAATTGGCATTTTGTGCACATAGAATGTCTGTGATGCTATCACCAACAAAAAACACATTTTCTCTATTTACAGGTAGCGTACTCTCCTCTAGTGCAAATAGCAGTGGAGTTGCAGATGGCTTATCTTCTGCAGTATCACATGAGCCAACTATTCTTTCAAAGTAAGAATCTAGTTTAAAGTAGGCAACTTCTTGACGTAAATTAGTATTTTTCTTATTGCTAACTATCGCTAGGTAAATATTGTGGCTTTTCAGTGTCTGCAGCATTTTCTCTACTACTTCATTCAGAGTAATATTTTGTAACAATGCATTATCTAGGTATTTTTGATATATCTGGTTCGCTTTTTTCCACTGATCACCAAACAAATTAACCATGTAGCTCTTTCTTGATTCATGAGAATTTCTATCAACAACTTTACTGCCAGATCCCATCAAATCTAAAGTATGCTTAATGGCATTAGAAATATTATCTTGAGTATCAACTAAGGTGTTATCCCAATCGAATACTACCGCTAATCGGCTATTTTTCATTTTTATATTGTGACGTATTTTAAACTAATAAGTAAATAATATTTTGATGATAAAGCTTCTATGTTAATCATTTTTACATAGTAACCTAATACACTGGTTATATTATATGCTTTCAGGTAGTAGGTATGGCACAGTTTAAAGACACACCAAGTGTTGAAAAGAAATTCAAAGACGTTTTTAAACGTTCTCCAGGTGCTTTTCCAGAAGGTACATCATTAGAAGAGAAGGTTGATCATATAGCAAAAGAAACAAAGGCTCTGAAGTCTGCAAGAAGTCAAGAACTTGAAGGCAAGATGAAAAACGTTGCTGAATTAAGCAAAGAGCTTGAAAGACGAAAAAAACAGAATGATCAAGAAATAGATAAACTTAGACGATCAACACAAGAATTAAGAAAGGAATTTGTTATAAATAAAAGTAGTAAACCAGACAGCAATGATAAACCATTGCAAAAAACTAAGCAAATTTCTAAACAAAAAGACATAGGAGTTCAAGCTTCAATGACTACAAAGAGTAGTGAAGAGCTTAAGCAACCAGATAACAATGATAAACCATTACGGGAAACTAATCAGGTTTCTAAGCAGAAAGGCATGGGAGTGCAAAACTCAAAGAGTAGTGAAGAGCTTAAGCAAGATGATACACCACAACCACAAGAAAATCAGAAAGAAGAAGGCTTGCTTAGTCTCTTGGGGCGCTTTTTGAAAAAAATATTAGAAAAACTTTTTGGTGAGGATGAAAAGAATGTGGAAAATGCTCGTGATACAAAAGAAGCTGCTCAAAAAAGTACATCGAATAACGGAATTCAGCAACAGAGTATAAGTCAAAGCTCTTTCATAAATGTAAATGGAAAAGAGTTCAATTTAGAACCAGGAAAAGCATTTAATTATCAAGATAAAGCTCTCAATATTAAGATTACATACAATAGTTCTGAACAAGATACAACTTTTCCGAATGTTACTAATGCGATTAACTTAAATATTGATGGTAAGGAACATAATGTCCAACCTGGCGAGTCTTTCAATTATAAAGGTCCTGGCTTAGAAATTAGAGTGATGAATGGTAATCAACAAAGTAAAAATTTCGACAAAATTTTAAGTCAAGATCAAAGTATAAGTGAGGGTTTAAAGCAAGCAACAAAGCTTGATGATCCATCGGTAACGCCTGTCAATACTCCTGAAGTAGAAAAAACAAACACAGGTCGCGGAAGATAATGCACATAGCCTGTATAATAGACTTGCATCACACAAGTTTATTATACAGGGGAATTTTTAGCTCTAGAATGAGGGTCGATTAATACGTCTGTAATAAAGAATTCAGCTTCTAATTTTCATAGCATGGACATATCTAGGTGACAATCAAACTACCTTCATCAGTATCGTTCCAATATTCATAAGATACATTTATTCCTTCTTTTATATAGTAAACTGTTAATAATGATTAGAGTCACCTTATAACAAGAAAAAATTTAAAAATCCATAATCATAAGTGTCCACATAAAGGGTTGCTCCTTCTATGTTAATCATTTTTACATAATTATCTAGTATACTTATTTTAGTATAAGCTTTTATATAGTAGGTATGTTACAACTTCAAGATATATCAAATATTGAGAAGAAATTTCAAGATGCTTTTGCGGGCACCTTGTCACTAGAAGATAAAGTGAAGAATATCAATGAGTTGCGCCAGGAACTTAAAGCTTACAAAAGGCAAGTAACTAAACAAAGTCTCGAGAAAAAGTTAAAAGATGTTTCTATAGCAGATAATTCTTCACTGGAAGATAAAATCAAGACTATTGCAAAATTAAATCGTAGTCTTAGAGATCGAATGAACCTTGCAGCTAAAAAAGTAGCTAAAGATTTTGAAAAGATCGTCGAATTGAATCGGGAACTTAAACCAGAAAATTCTTCATTGGAAGATAAAGTAAAAATTATTGTTGAATTGCACCGAGAGCTTAAAGTTCAAAAAGGGCGTAAAGATGAAGTGAAGATTATTAAAAAATTGATTCATAATCTTGAAGGTCGAATGGATCGTGCAGCCAAAAAAATAGCTGAAGATTTTGAAAAGATTGCTGGATTTAAACAGAAATTCGAAGGAAAAGACGTTTTTACAAGTAAAAAAGTTGCAGAGTTTGAAAGTAATAAAAAATCTCAAACTACATTAGAAGGCAAAATTTCTGATCAAAATAAACAAGAAAAGATTTCTATTCAAACAGACAAAATTCGTGACTCAGTTAGCAAAATAGATACTCCTGGAAGAGCTATTTCAGAAAATAAAAACTTTGAACAAGAAAAGACCTCTGTGCAAAAAGACAAAATTCGTGACTCAGTTAGCGAAACAAATACTTCTGGAAGACCTGTTTCAGAAGATAGAAACTTTCAACAAGAAAAGATTTCTGTTCAAACAGATACAGTACAACCTTCAGTAAGCAAGGATCCTATAAAAGATAAACCGAGCAACAAAAAGCCTGAAATTTCATTAAAACAAGTCTCAGTGGATAGGAATACTACAGAAAAAAATCTAATAATAAAAAATCTCAGTTGAGTGAAAAGAAAAATATAGCTCAACCTAAAGAAAATCAAAAAGAAGAAGGCTTTTTGGTACGTTTTCTGAAGAAAATATTCAAAAAACTTTTTAGTGAAGATAAAAAGAGTGTAGAGGATAGAAAAGGCACTACTCAAAAAAGCACTTCAAACGATGAAGGGCAACAACAAAATAAGCTCCTTTCAAATCAAGACCAAAGCGCAAGTGAAGGTTTAAAGCAAATTGATAATCCATTGGTAACTCCTGTCACAAAAGTAGAAAAAACAAAGACAGACCATGAAAGATAATTCGCCTTAGATTTCTTGCATAGTCTGGGGTCCAATTTGTCATCCTATGATATGATCCAATCTAAAAATCTAGTCACGCGCTAACTTAAATTATTTATAAAATTTGTTTCGGTAAACCTAATTTGGATTAGCTATAGAAAGCAAAACAGACACAAATCAGGAAAATAATTAATAGAATTCCTGTTTTTATAATAAAAATAATTAATTTTAAAACATTTTATATTGATTTTATCATCAAATCTCATACAATATTAATATATTAACTTTAATGGTGGTAAAGAAATGCATGGTAGTATAAGCGACGAAGTGGTGAAAAATTTAAACAAATCAACTTACTCTTACCAAAAAAATAAATTTAGAAAGGCATTTAATAACCTTAGCACTAACCATAAAAATCAATATATAGAGCCATGTTAAAGCAAATCCTCAAGGCTCTAAAGCTATGTACGGCATATTAAATGCTCTAGAGCAGAAAGACTCACTTTCTATCTTTAATCAGTTACCTCAAGAGTTTGCTTTCAATACACTTGATTGTATTGATCCCCAATATACTTTATTTAAAATCCTATTTAATCAACTGAATCCCCAGCAAAAAGAAGATTATAGAGTACATTTGAAGACAAAATCAACTGTCAAAGCTAAGTGTACCCTAAGGGAATTTTATTTAAATAATAAAGAGAGTGTAAACAATTTAAGCACTGAAAACTCCAATGAACCGTTAGTACAAAACAAAGATGATTTGCCAGCAGCACATTTCTCTCCTATACCACATGCATTCGAGGAAACAGTTGTTGAACATAAATTTGATACTAGACTAGAACTTTCTTCTGACAAAGAGGATCAATCATGTAGCCAAACAGTAATTCCATTTCCAGGTTTTGCTGAATTCGATAATCAATTCTGCAATACTGTAACAGAAAATTCGACAGTTAGTAGCAGTTTAACGTCGAATGAGAATATATCAGATAGCCTAGAAGGTGAGCAATTATACCCATAGTCTTATTATAACTATTTGATAAATGGAGTAACTAGTCTGCAATCCTCAATTGTGGATGATTTGCCAGAGTTAAATTTATCTCCTATATCTCCTGCATTCGAGGAAACAGTTGTTGAATATCCATTTGATAGTAGACCAGACTTTTCTTATGAAAATGAACCGTTAGTAAAAAAAAGAAAAAGAGCTGAAGAGAATCAATTATATAGCCAAATAATTCGTTCAATAACTGGAAAACAGCGATCACAAGATTTATTTTTTACAGCGTATAATAGTCTTACAGAATGTGAATTAGAAGAAATATGCACAGTGGATCCACCAGCAAAGCGCCAATGCATACCAGTACCTCCATTTGAGGGTTTTGCTGAATTCCATAATCAATTCTGCAATATAGTACCAGAAGATTCAATAGTTAATGATAGTTCAGTGCAAGAAGAACATACTAGCCTGGAAGGTGAGCGAACTTTCCTAGACTCTCAAATAAATGGCGGAGAGCCATTAACTAGTCTGCAATCCTCAAATGTGAATCAATTGCCAGAGTTCAGTTTCTCTCTAAGCTCTGTTACGCTAGATGAGATGGCTAAGATATATGGCTTTAATCACAATGACCACGCTCTAAGTGATTTAGAAGAGGTATATGTATAGCAACCAGCAAAGTTCCATACATATTACCACAATAACTAGGGACAAAAAAAGGTGGTAGTTTAACCTACCATCTCCTCTGGTTTCACTATCCTTTCAAACTCCTCCTCAGTGAGCAGTTGAAGTTTTGCTGCTGCTTCTTTTAGAGTGATATTTTCTTTATAAGCAAGCTTCGCTATTTTTGCTGCATTGTCATATCCTATATGCGTATTTAATATAGTAACTAGCATTAACGACTGATTTAGTAAATCCTTTATTCTTTCTTCGTTTGCTTTAATATCAACTACGCATTTCTCTGCAAAATTTAAACTTGCATCAGCTAAAAGTCTTATAGACTGCAAAACATTGTAAATTATCACCGGCTTAAACACGTTCAATTCAAAGTGACCATTTGAGCCACCAATTGTCACGGCAACATGATTTCCCATAACCTGAGAACATACCATAGTCACTGCTTCACATTGAGTTGGATTCACCTTACCTGGCATGATTGAAGAGCCAGGCTCATTTTCTGGTAACATTATTTCTCCAATTCCGCATCTTGGACCAGAACCAAGTAGCCTTATATCATTTGCAATTTTCATCAAGCTTACTGCTACTGTATTGAGTGCTCCACTGAGCTCAACTAAAGCATCATTTGCTGCTAGTGCTTCAAACTTATTTTTTGCTGAAGTAAATGGAAAATTAGTGATTTTTGCCACTTCTTTAGCAAAATCCTCAGCAAAACCCTTTTTAGTATTGATTCCCGTGCCAACTGCAGTGCCACCTTGTGCAAGTTCATATACATTGCTTAGAGTTGACTTTACTCTCTCTATTCCCTTTTTAATCTGAACTGCATAGCCAGAAAATTCCTGCCCAAGTGTTAGAGGAGTTGCATCTTGCAGATGAGTACGCCCTACTTTTATTATATCTTTAAATTCATGAACCTTATTATTTAGCGCTTTATATAATTCTTCAAGATTGGGAATAAGTAAGCGGTCTATTTGTTCTGCTACTGCTATATGCATTGCTGTTGGAAAAGTGTCATTTGATGACTGACCACAGTTTACATGATCATTTGGATGCACTGGAGACTTACTACCTAAATCACCGCCCAAAATTTCTATTGCACGATTGCTGATCACTTCATTCACATTCATATTGGTCTGCGTTCCAGACCCGGTTTGCCAAACAACAAGCGGAAATTGATTATTAAATTTACCGTCTATTACCTCCTGTGCCGCTGTGCAGATTGCATTCCCTACTCTATTATCTATGCTACCCTGTTTCATGTTAACACGTGCTGCTGCAAGTTTTATTATTGCTAGCGCTTTAATCAGGGGCTCTGGCATTTTCTCTGTACCAATTTTGAAATTTTCCAAAGAACGCTGAGTCTGAGCTCCCCAGTAACTTTCACTTGGTACTTTTACTTCTCCTAAGCTATCTGATTCTATCCTAACTTTTTTATCCATATTTCCTCATTCTAGTGTTTGACATTACCTACATATATGAATTAGTTAAATCAAATTGTATTTCAGTGTCAAGTTGAGACATTTTTAGTGAAGACCTTAGAAAATTTTCAAGCCATATCTTTTGCTTCTATTATTTTTTTATTGTTATTAAGGCAATCATGCAACCTTAAGCAATAAACCTACTTTCACTCTCTACAAGGCTATTCTACTTAGAGCTTGAATAGTGAAAACATCTTTAAGCGCAGAAGCTATACCTTTGTTTGCTTTCTCTTTTTTTACTTCTACAATCACATAACCAAACATTGCAGCCAATGCTAGACTAACGGTCGCTGATGCTGCACAAACTGCAATATCTGCTCCCGCAGAACATGATATTGTCATACCTGCAACATAACCTATTGTACCACTCACACCAATGCAGACGTATTTCTTCCGTAGCTCTTTTTGTATATGACCTTTCAGATATTCTTTTACATCTAAATGCCCGTTTCTAGTAGCATAATTCAGAGCAGTGTCCTCATAGTCATCTTTCACGTTAACATTTGCTTTTGCTGTTTCTATCAGGTACTTTACTACCTCTAAATAGCCACTTCCAGCAGCCCACATTAGAGCAGTTCTTCCATATTGATCTGTTGCATTAATATCTTCTTTCTGTTTTTCTATCAGGTATCTTACTGTTTCTAATTGACCACTTTTAGCAGCTGAAAATAATCCTGCATGATTGTTCATCATTTGTGCAAATGATAATGTTTTTAGTTTAGAGGGTTGTAACTCTTGAGTATTAAAGTTTAATTGCGCTGGAACAATTTCTACTTCAAGCTCTACATGTTCTCTTGTGAAACGGATCAATTAGGCTTTTAATTGATCAATTGTTTGAATTCTTACCTTATAATACCGCGATAAAGAATTGATTATTTCCCTGTTGTTAAGAAAAAATATCACTAATTCTATTTTACCTGTTAAATCTTTAGCATAGATTGAGTATTCTATATTTAATCTATCTTGTGAAATATTTCGTATTGTCTCACTCTCTGTCCAAATTCTTACCTGTTCATTAATTCTCTTACTTACAAGAAAATTATATAATTCACTATCTTCTTCCTTCATTTTATTGAGCTCATCCTTACAGTCATACCAATAAGATGATAACTCTGGTATACAAGTAGGAAGAGGCAAGCGAGGTATTGACATATCAAGATTAGCTATTAAATGATATCTAGTTAGAAGCTTTTCTACCTCCGTATGGCCATTTACAATAGCATATGTTAGGGCAGAGAATTGACCTTTACGTTTCACATTTAAATCAGCTCCATTTGCTATTAGAAGTTGTACTACCTCAAGATGACCATGGGCAGCAGCATGAATTAGAGCAGTTATGTTTCCCGTAGATTCTGCATTAACATTTGCTCCCTCTTCTATCAAGTATTGTACTATCTCTAATTGACCATTTCTGGAAGCCCACATGAGAGCAGTTCTCCCATAATCATCATCTATTGTATTAATCATTGCTCCACCCTGTATGGCTTGCTGAACAAAACGTAGCTCACCTTCTTTAGCAGCATCAATTAGCTGCGCATTTAGCTGTTTTTGTTATGGCATATACCCCTCCTAAAAATATACAATTTAAAGCTATTTTAGCCACTATTCAAGTTTTAATTGCTAAAATTGATTGAATCACTTTTTAGTGTTTTTTTATGGTTATTTGAGTCTAGCAAAGATGAGTCTATATCACAATCCAGTAATTCTCCTACTGCACTTAGTAAACCAGCTGTACAACCAGATATTTTGATCTGGATGAGAGGAGATATAATTTATAAACACTCCCCTATCCTTTCTAGTTGTTTGTAGCTATTAAATCTCAGGAATTTATCAAAATAAGGAGAGGCAATAAAGGGAGTAGTATCTCTTAAATAATTAGATAAGAAATCTGGTAGAATATTCTGAAATTCATGCATTTTTTGTCTATAATCTTTCAAAGCAATAACCTTTATTTTATCATAATCAAGTTTCCAATAAGCAAGCTCCGAGACTTCTTTTTTTGTTGTGTATTCCACTGCTAAAGCTTGTAAAATTAATTGCGGGAAAAATCCTGACATAACTTCCTCATTGGAAGGTGGTGAACCAAGTTTATAGTCTATAATTGCTACTTGCTCACCTGGTAGATACTCAACTCTATCACATCTTGCTGTCAATAAAATTTCTTCTGTCATTCGAGTATCTGACCAGATATTATTACACAATTGTCTGGTGTGTTCATTTGCAATCAAATTTTCTGGATCCAAGTAGTCAAGCACTGGAATGACACCCTTCTTCTTAGTGGAAGTTGTACAGCATCCGCGCAGTTGTGTGTCACGCGCTGGAATATGAAATATCGGATAGGAAAATCTCTTCTCCAACTCAACTTGATTGTTTCCAGTCCTATCAAATTCAACAAAAGATTGAATTATCCTCTGCAACCTTACCCACCACATATTTGAAAAGTGGAATCGATTAGACGAGAATATTTCTCGTGCAATACTCATCAGAGACTTTTCGTTGCGTAAATATCTTGCAAGAATATTGTGTACCATAGTGCCAAACTCCAATATCGATGGCTTAAAATTTAAGTCTTTCAACTGTCTAAGGTTCAGTATGTATTCAACATAAAATGAATAAGGGTTACGAATCAGTTTTTCTACCGCACTGCAAGACATCACTTGCATTTTTTCTTCTCTGACTTTGGCTTGAGGTTTTGGCATAGGCTGAGTACATGGAACAATGCACTCAGGTGTATTTAATATTCTTAGCCAATTGCGATAAGGATATTTTGGTTCTTGTAACAGAACCTCCAAACGGCGCAATAGAATTGATTTTCTATCACTCAATAGCCTAGTAATATAAACCTTGCCGGCACCAAATAAATTGCGCAAAGTATACAAAAAGCACCCTTGCTCTTCTTGCACAGAAGGAAGGTTAAATTTTTCTCTATTCAGTGCACTCAAAAACGGATTCTGAAAATTTGGTATATCATTAAATCCAGCAAGTATTACAACTTTATTTTGATATAAGCTAAATTTATCAAAGTTATTTTCTGGAGAAAAAAACTTCCTTTTTAAAAATAATATCAGGATTTGACTATATAACTCTAAGGAACACTCACTTGCTATACCGTCACATGCATTTAAGAAATCACGAGTAAAATTACCTATTTCACCATTTAGCTCTAGAAAATTCACATTAGAAAGCACATTAACACACTGTAAATGAGCTGCTGCTATATCAGAAATAGTATAATTTATAAGATTAAGTAAAAGATTAAATATAGTTTCTAATCTACTGATAATAATTAATATATCTTCTTTATATCTTAGCTTTTTACAAGTACTAATAGCGTTAATAATATCCTTAAGACCATTTGTATTAAAGCTACGCAATACTTCTATCTCAAACTCAGATAAAATACGAGTGTATTCTTCTTGAGTGTAACCAAAAGTCACTAGACTATGTTTGAGTAGCGAAAGCAGTGCCACACTGTTCCAATTTGAGGTCAAAACTTCAATGCTGTAAAATAGGAGCGTTATATAAGAATAGTTTTCCGATATGGTACACGCCATACGATCTGCAAGTAATTTATCAAAGACAAACAAAGAAACGTTTTCATAACCTTCATTCTTTATAATTAGTGACGTCACTTGTGCTTCTTCCTCCCTTGAATCACAAGTGATGACTTCAATATTTTCAATTGATCCGCCACCAACTTCACTTAGATCAGCAGTTGTATCGAAGATATAATCAAGATATTCCTCAGGACTTCCTGTTATCCCAGACCTTTCTTCTGTCATCCCAGTGCTTGACACTGGGATGACACCAGAACACGCTTCTGACAGAAAACTAACATCCCTTCTATCCACTTTTAAATAATCGAGTAAATCTTTCAGGCAATGTTGATAGTGTTTTTTATCAAGTGATTTCCAATCTTTTTCGTTCATTTTCAAATTCAGGTTAGGTAGAATTATCTTTCCAAATGGCAGGTCATATATAGCCTTAATCAATAACTTGTAGATTTCACCCTTTCCAATTCCAATAAAGATTATATGCTGATCTTTATGCAGGAAGTTTATCATATTGTTTATGTAGTCATTCTTATGCTTTAGTATATCTATTACTCCTAAACCTTTTAAAGTTTTACTCCAAGTTTTGATAAGTAAATTTATGAAATTCGCTACTTTTTTTGAGTGCTCATCAAGTTGATAATCACCCTCTATTTGGGTATATTGAAGCAATGACGGCAAACTGTAAACCAGATCGATTGGAAAATTATCATTGTTTTTTTTATTCCACTCCAATATAAATTGAATGAGTAGCAGTGTTCTTTTTGTTGGGTTGATAACTTTAACTCTATCAAGATTTAATATTAAATCTTCTTCATCAATATTCTCTAGTGAAACTATCTCTGGCAAAATTATAGCGCTGCAACTCTTGAATGCACCCAGCAATGCTATCACATCCCTCTTGCATGGAAGTATGATCTTTATTTGAGGAATTTCTTTTCTTTCATATTCAGAAAATATATGCTGAACTAGAACATCGAAAAAGGATGCATCTACGTTAATGGTAAAAACTTTTCTCATGAAAAATAACAATTAGTATGATGCATTATTGTACAGCAAAATATAAATGTGCTCTCACTTTCTTATGTTATTATATATCAAATTTTTTAATAATATTGCATGACGAACATCAGAATAGAAGTTTTAAATAAATGTAAGCAAGTTAGCCACAGGTGGCTAGTCAACATTTACTCGATTTACATAAGCAAAGAACTACCATTAAAATTATACGAAGAAATTTGTGAATTATTTTATAATAAAGTCATACAAGATTGTTGTTATTATTCTTACAACAAAAATCTCGAAGAAGTTCAATATGATTTCATAGAATCACAAGCAAAGTGGGGCTTGGAAATAAGCTTTCTACCTGGCATGACCGATAATGTTGGCAATACGGCAAAACAGATTGTTAGAGAATATCTAATGAGTAAAGGCCACATTGATGAAAGTGTTTCTATCAAGGCAAGAAGTTCAAAATTACTTCTAAGTCAAGTAGGTTTTTCAACCGAAGATGACATAAAACAAGAATTCAACCCTATCACTGAATATTGCACACTTATCTGTAAGAACTATAGCTGGAAATATTATGGTAAATCCAATATCACACCTGGTGTCATTACATCGCATGACCATGAAAAAAAAGAATGGATCCCAGTGTCAAGCACTGGGATGACGCCAGGTAATAATGGAGCAAAATCTGTCAAACTCAATGTGAGTGACCAAGAGCTTGAAAAAATCAGCAGAGATGGAATCGATGGTAATGGCACTTTAGGGCTCTCGCTGGCAGCAATGAAAGCTATAAAGGATTACTTTAAAAAACTCGGTAGAAATCCATATGATATTGAACTTGAGTCTCTGGCACAGACTTGGTCTGAACATTGTAAACACAATATTTTTTGCTCCCCTATTGATGAAATAAAAGACGGTCTATATGCTCATTATATTAAGCGTGCAACGCGTGAGATAAATTCTAACATATGCGTGTCAGTTTTCTCCGACAACGCAGGAGGAATAATTTTTGATGACGATTACTTGATTGTAGATAAAGTTGAAACTCACAATAGTCCTTCAGCTCTCGATCCGTTCGGTGGAGCAATGACTGGAGTGCTTGGAGTTAACCGAGATATAGTCGGTTTTGGCAAAGGTGCAGAACCTATCATGAATACTTATTACTTTTGCTTTGCCAAAGAATCAAAAGGCAAACTTTATAGAGATAAAGAGCGTACTGATAAAATCTTACCACCAAAATATATAATGAAAGAAGTGATTCACGGTGTTAATGTTGCTGGTAATTGCTCCGGTATTCCAACGCAACTTGGATCGGTATACTTTGACGATAGATTCTGTGGAAAGCCATTAGTTTTTGTTGGAAGCATCGGAATTATTCCACGTAATATAAATAATGCACCTTCACACATAAAAGAACCCAAAAACGGTGATAAAATCGTAATTATTGGTGGAAGAGTTGGAAGGGACGGAATTCATGGTGCAACTTTTTCTTCAGAGGCATTGTCGGGAAACAGTCCTTCAACAATTGTGCAAATTGGTGACCCTATAACACAAAAAAAATTATCCAACGCCGTCGTAGAAGCAAGAGATCTTGGTCTTTATAATGCAATAACGGATAATGGAGCAGGAGGTCTATCATCGTCCATTGGTGAAATGGGAAAAGACGGATTTGAAGTTGATTTGAGCAAGGTTCTCCTTAAAAACGATGGTATGGCTCCGTGGGAAATATGGATATCAGAATCACAAGAGAGAATGACCTTAGCAGTGCCAGAAGAAAATCTTCCTGCGTTTAAGAAAATCATGAAAACACATGATGTGGAGGTCTGTGTAATTGGAGAATTCAACAAAAGTGGCAAAGCCGTTGTTAAATGTCCCCCAGGAGAAGTAATAATGGACATCGAAACTGAATTTCTGCATGAAGGTAATCCCAAAGTGCATTTACAGACGAAACCGTGGTCTAAGGAGTCTGCTGTATCCTTTCCTGTCATCCCAGTGCTTGACACTGGGATCCAGCAGGTAAAGCCTGCAAACATTTTACGCCAAAACCCATACGATGGTGGAGCTGAGCGTGAAATGGATTCCAGTCTCAGATACTTGCATGACACCTTTGAACTAAAAGAAATGCTAAGCAGACCAAACATACGCAGCAAAGAGTTTATAGTGGTGCAATATGACCATGAGGTTCAAGGATCGTCAATACTGAAACCACTGCAAGGCAAGGGAAGAGTGTGCAGCGAAGCTGTTGTCTCGAGGCCAGTCCTTTCTTCAAACAAAGGTGTTGTAAAATCGCAGGGATTTGGCTCAAGTTATGGAGAAATTGACACTTATCACATGGCAGCATGTGCGATTGACACTGCCATACGCAACTACGTAGCTGCAGGAGGAAATATAAATCATCTAGCGTTGCTCGATAATTTTTGCTGGTGTGATGCTTATAATCCAGAAAGATTGTGGCAACTAAAGAGAGCTGCAAAGGCTTGTTACGACTTTGCAACTGCATTTAAAACACCATTTATATCCGGAAAAGATAGTATGTTTAACGACTTTAAGGGATATGATGAAAATGGCGAGAAAGTGATGATATCTGCACCACCTTCACTACTCATTTCAGCAATTGGAGTTATAGACAATATTGAAAATGCGGTATCGCTTGATGTGAAAATGCCAGGGGACTTGATATATGTGCTTGGTACAACCCACGATGAGCTTGGTAAATCTGAATATCAGTTATATAGTGGAATAGATAATAACAACGTGCCAAAAGTTAATGCAAAGAGCGCTAGGAAGTTGTATGAACGTTACAACCAGGCAATAAAAGATGGCATAATTGTCTCTGCAATTGCACCAAACTTAGGCGGCTTAATTATTGCTCTGGCAAAATCGCTAATTGCAGGAGAACTTGGTGCTGAAATTGATCTTTCACTAGTACCAATAGGAAAAACACAAAATACAGACATAATAAACAAGATAATAATGTTTTCTGAATCGCAAAGTAGAATATTAGTAACCATTGCCCCGCAAAATCAGCGGAAGTTTGAAGAATTGTTTAAAGGTATAGTTTTTTCATGTATTGGAAAAGTGACAGAGGAGAAAGCTCTCAATATAAAGGATATTATAAGAATAGATTTGAAAGACTTAGGTACTAGTTTAAATAACTTTTGATTACGCTAGACAAATTTTTCATTATGTGTAATGTATGATTAAAATAAATGCATATTATTAAATATGGGTAGGTGATTATGTCCATTTTATCAATACTCTTGCTTATCAGTCTTTCTTTACTTAACACTTCAAATAAATTAATGATATGTGCTGCCTTATTTGTGGGAGCTACTTTAGTTGTAAACTCAATGGTTGAGTTTTATGGTAGAAGCAAATCTACTTACAGCTTAATAGTGTGTACAGTGATATGCTGTCTTTTTAAATTGCAAAATTTTAGTTTTATGATAATTGCTATATATACTGCAATTTTAATCTCTCTTCTCTCAAGCATAGTTGTTTTTGAAGAATTAAAGTCGAAATTGAATTTTCATATGGCAAATTTCATTACTTTAATTATAGCATCGGTCATTGATAGTACGATTATTTGTGTTGGACTACTATACAAAATTTCTGCAGGTAAATGCTTATCAATATATATTAAAGATTTAATTTTCAAGTTTTCCTATGCATCGATATTGAGTATCTGCTTGTTTGTAGGAATGTATTTATTCTCCTTGGCAAGCAAGAAGTATTTTAAGGTCTCTGCATAACCCGTCTTCTTATATAGCCAAAATAGTTTAGATTTAACTATAACCGTCATTCCGCTATTTGTTAGCAGTTTGGTAGTATAATGTGAAAAGCTCTTATTCGGATAGCGGTTCTAAAATCAAAGTAATTGGAAACTGTTAACTTAAGTTATCCTTTAAGAGAGCTAGTACAATTTCTTACAGGTTTCATACATGATAAGAGTTTTTTTTTAGCTAAACCAATTGAAATAAGCTATAAAATCTGTTAAAGTCAACTTTGTGCAAGCACCCTTAGCTCAGTTGGATTAGAGCATTTGACTACGGATCAAAAGGTCGGGCGTTCAAGTCGCTCAGGGTGCACCATATTTTATAGGAAATAGAGGTCATGCTTGAAATTCATATGTGTAATACCTATCTTTAAAGGTAAAATACTGAGCTATTATATATGAAAAAAAAAGACTATTATGATCTGCTAGAAGTGAGCAGAAATGCTACTACTGACGAGATAAAAAAAGCATATAAAAAACTAGCATTAAAATATCATCCTGACAGAAATCCTGGTAATAAGGAAGCAGAGGAAAAATTTAAAGAAGTAACAGCTGCATATGAAGTTCTATATGACTCTGAAAAAAGAGCAGGTTATGATCGTTATGGTCACGATGGTGCTTCCGGTGGATTTGATTTCAGCCAAGCTGGAGGGGATTTTAGCGATATATTTAACGATTTTTTTGGTGGAGGATTCGGCGGCAGTACAAGTAGGTCAAGAACAAAAAGAAGTACAACAGGAGTATCTGGAGCAGATCTGCGCTACGACCTTAAAATTACCTTAGAAGATGCATTTAAAGGAATACAAGCACCTATACATTATGTGACAAATATAAAATGTAATACATGCCAAAGCACAGGTAGCGAAGGAGCAATCAAACCAGTTCAGTGCAACACATGCCAGGGAAGCGGTAGAATTAGAACTCAACAGGGCTTTTTTACCATTGAAAGAACGTGTACTACATGCTATGGGGAAGGAGAAATAATACAAAATAAATGTAAGAAATGCGGTGGAAGTGGGCGTAAAAGAGATGAAGTAAATATCTCCGTTTCAATTCCAAAAGGCATAGAAGAAGGAGCTAAGGTAAGGGTCAGTGGTAAAGGAGAAGCTGGAGCAAGAGGTGGAAAAAGCGGAGATTTATACGTATGTGTGAAAATAGCTACTCATCAGATCTTCACTCGCAATAGAGCAGATTTACACTGTAAAGTGCCTATAAGAATGACACTAGCAGTACTTGGTGGTGAAATCGATATTCAATCAATTGATGGAGCTAAAATAAAAGTAAAGGTCCCTGAAGGCACTCAAACTGGTACCAAACTACGTTGTAGGGAAAAGGGTATGCCATATATGAACTCACATGCTCGTGGTGATTTATACGTACAGGTAATAGTTGAGACTTTAAATCCAAAGAATTTAACCCAAAAGCAGATTGAGCTATTAAAAGCGCTTGAGGAAGAGGAACATGAAAGTGTAGAGCAGAAATCTGAAGGATTCTTTGGAAAAGTAAAAAAAAAATGAGAAATTTGCTAAATGATATAAAGAGGTAGCTGTCTACACTTAATTCTTTTTACCAATTTGAAAGCCTTCTCTTTTAGTGAAAAGATTTTTTTAAGTTATGCAAAAGTGATAAATTCCTTTATTTAAGGTCGAAGTTTTGCTATCCTCGCATTTTAATAATTTAAAATTAATGAACATAAACAAAAATGAGTTTTTATTTCTTCCTCTTGGAGGAGTAGGAAGAATTGGGATGAACGTTAGCCTATATCATTATCAAGGCAAGTGGATTATGATCGACCTTGGTATCGGTTTTGCAGACGAAACTATGCCAGGTGTTGAGCTACTCATTGCTGATGTAGATTTTATTGCTCAAAGAAAAAAAGATTTGCTTGGAATAATAATTACACATGCACATGAAGATCACTGTGGTGCAGTGCCTCATCTGTGGGAAGATTTGCAATGTCCCATATATACAACAAAGTTTACAGTTAATTTTCTCAAGGAGAAACTAAAGGAGTTTCGATTGGAAGGTGTGGTGCCTGTGAAAGAGGTAGACATAAATGGCAGCATAAATTTGGGTCCTTTTACCGTTGAGTTTATAAATGTAACTCACTCAATTCCTGAGGCAAATTCAATATTAATTAGCACTGAAGCAGGTAGTGCACTTCATACTGGGGACTGGAAATTTGATCCAAAACCTGTTGTTGGATTAATTTCTAATATAGAGCGTTTAAAAGAAATTGGCGATAAAGGTGATCTACTTGCAGCAATTTGTGATTCAACAAACATACTGAGCAAACACGACCCTGAATCAGAAAGTGAAATTTATGATAATATTTACAATATAATAAAGCGGTCTAAAAAATTGGTTGCTGTCTCGCTATTTGCCTCGAATGTGGCGCGAATTGAAACAATAAGCCAAGCTACAAAAGCACTAAATAGAAAAGTGGTTTTACTTGGCAGATCTTTATGGAGAATAGTGAAAGTTGCTCAGGATAGTGGTTATTTAACTGATTCTCCTCAGTTTCTTGAAGCAAAGGAGGCAGTAAATTTTCCAAGGGAAAAGCTGGTGCTACTTTGCACAGGTTGTCAAGGTGAGCCACTGGCAGCTACCGCAAGACTTGCCGCTAAGAGTCATCAAGCATTTAAAATGCAGCAAGGTGATACCATGATCTTTTCATCAAAAATTATTCCTGGAAATGAAACTCGTGCACATAACATGCTCAATGCCTTTATTGAGATGGGAGTGGAAGTTATTACTGAAAAAACAGAGAATGTTCATGCTTCTGGACATCCAATAAAAGCAGAGCTAAGGGAAATGTATTCTTTGATAAAACCTAAGATGTCTATTCCGGTTCATGGTGAGTATATTCATACGGATGCACATGTAAAGTTTGCTAAAGAGTGCGGTGTGAAAAAAGCAATAATGATTGCATCAGGTGATATTGTTAATTTGGAAAATGGGGAAAAAGTTAGCTCCATTGATGTCGACTACTTTGGTATTGATGGTATGTTACTCCGTCATCCAGAATGCAGCGTTATAAAAATGCGTGAGAGAATGAGAGATGCCGGAGCTATCGTAGTGACAGCAGTTGTAAACAAGAAAAATAAACTGCTTGCTAAGCCAAAAGTATTTGCACCTGGTGTTTTCGAAGCGCAAAAAGATGCAGCCATTATGCAAAAGATCATAAAGAAGGTTGAGTCAGCATTTGACTCACAGCCGATAAAAAAAATAAGAAATAAAATTGAGAGCTCAATATTTAGTATCTTAAAAGAATATTTACTAAAAAGACCTATAATTGAAGTCCAGATAGAACAGGTATAGAAATACACCTTTTTTTATTAACCATTATTTGAGTAAGAAGTTAACAATGTATTCTTTGATGTTATTTCAGCATGCAATACTGGAATCCGTAAAAAAAAATCAGTCTCAGATCACACAACTATACAAACATTGTGATTTGAATCTACCAGAAGGGTGCCATCTCAACGCCCATGCAAACATTGTAGTTTTAGAGCAATCTCCACCAGTAGGGTGTCATCCCAGTGCTCTGAAACTGGAATCCAGTTTTTCATGCAACCTTGTCAAAGACGTTTATTTTAGAATAAAACAGCTACTTTTATTCTTGCCACCTCAGTGCACTTACTTGCAGTCAAATTTCTGGATTCCAGTGTCAAGTACTGCAGAAATTGATTTACTCTACTGTCATGCAGTTTAACTTCAAAAGTAAGCTATTTGCTGAGATGACAGGAGGTAATGCAAGAAATCTAATGAAGCTATTCGTTCAACTGGTGTTATTTATTTCGTTATTTATTCCTTATTCCACAAAAGCTGTTTTATATGTTGATATAAAAAAAAGCAATATTGGTAATATTGATCTTGTTGTATCTAAATGTGCATGCAAGACAGAAGTGGAAAGTGAGCTAAGTGAAAGCATCACAAAAGTAATTGAAACAAATCTATCTAATTGTGGCTTATTTAATGTGAAACGTGACGCGAAAGTTGAGTCTTGGAAAAGCGATACTGTAGTCACAGTAAGTTTAAGTGAAGTATCAAACAGAAATTTAGAGCTATCTTTTCGTTTATCTGACAGCTTTACAAACAGAGAATTGCTTACTCAGTCGGTTATTTTTCTAGCAAAAGACTGGAGGAAAATTAGTCATCTTGTTTCAGATCTGATACATGATAGATTGATTGGTGAGAAAGGGCATTTCAATACAAAAATTACATATATCGCTGAAGAAAAAGATAGCAATTACAAATCCGTCCGTAAAATTGCTGTGATGAATCAAGATGGAAGTAATATAAAGTACTTAACAAATGGTGAGAAATTTGTGTCAACACCAAGATTTTCACCAAATGGAAAGGGTATTGTTTATATCTCATACACAAATGGTAAAAGTTATATAATATTAAAAAATTTAAAAGATAACACTGAATCAATAATCAGCGCATTTGAAGGAGTTATTTCTGCACCAAGATTTTCTCCTGATGGTAAATCTCTTTTTATTTCCCACTCATTGATTGGTGAAACAAATATATTATCTCTAAACTTAAACAGTAAACGAACAAAAAAAATTACTAAAGGTTCAGCTATAAGTACTTCTCCCTCTTTGTCTCCAGATCAAAAGTACATGGTTTTTAGTTCTGATATAAGTGGAAGTCAGCAACTATATATCATAGATTTCACTAAAAAAAGCAAAAAACCCAAGAGAATTAGTTTTGGAAATGGAAGATATGCTACACCTGTTTGGTCGCCAAAAGGAGATCTGATAGCTTTTACAAAAATTCAGTCAGGAAAATTTTACATAGGAGTTATGAAGCCAGATGGCAAAGAAGAGCGCTTGCTTTCAGAGGGACATAAAATTGAATCTCCGGCATGGCTACCAAATGGCAGAGAAATTATCTTCACTAACGCAGAATCACCAAGCAACTCTAAATTATATTTAGTAGATTTAGTAAAGAAAAATCAAAAAATGGTTTTTACTCCAACGAATGCTTCTTTACCAGATTGGTCTTATTTTTGAAAGTAGATCTATAAAATCGTTATAAATCTTGCTTTATCTTAATCGTTTATAACCTTCGGTACTACGAAATACCCATGCTCCGATTTTGTATTGGATAATATTTCTTCTTTAATGTTTTGAGAATTTATAATATCATCGCGTACATGAATATCCTTATCTATAGTTCCATAACGCATAGGAGAAACACCTTCAGTATTAACTTTCAACAAAGTATCATGTATCCAATCCAGCATTGTCAGTTCTTTTGAGTAGTATTGAATCTCATCATCGGATAACTTAATCCTCACAAGCTGTGCAGTTTTAAGCATTTCTTCTTTAGTAATTGTTATTTTTCTCTTATTTGCAAATTCTATTAACGAAGTGATAACATCTTCTGTTGATCTAGCTGGCACTTTTACCTCCTTGCATAAAGCAAATTAAAATATTTGCAATTGAAACAACCTCTATCTTATCATTTTTTTCAAATTTGTGAAATACGGTGTCCGTAATTACTAATTTATCCAGAGAAGAGGAAGAGATTTTCTCAACTGCATTTCCTGAAAGTATTCCATGTGTAATGCATGAAACTACAGACTTTGCTCCTCGGTTTTTTAAAGCAAGAGCTGCATTACATAATGTTCCGCCAGAGTCAACTATATCATCAACAATAACGCAATTTTTGTTTGCAACTTCTCCGATTACATTCATTACCTCAGATGTACCTGCTTTTTCTCTATATTTATCTACTACAACAATATCATTATCTAACTTGTATTTTTCCTCTAAAATCTTTGCAAAAGCACGAGCTCTGCCAATTGCTCCAACATCAGGCGCAACTATTGCCAAGTTTTCCTTGTATATAGAGTTAACAAATACTTCAAAACAGCTTAGATTAGTAACTGGTATATCAAAAAAACCTTCAATTTGACTTGAATGCAAATCAATAGCAGCAACACTGTTTGCACCAGCTGTTTGAATAAGATTTGCAGTTAATTTAGCACTTAAAGCAGATTGCATATTATTGTTTTTAATAACCCTATCCTGCCTACTGTATCCGTAATAAGGAATAATAGCCGTTATTCTCTTGGCTCCTGACCTATTTGCTGCATCAATTGTAAGCAAAAGCTCCATAAGGTTATCATTTACAGGAGAAGAAAGAGATTGTACTACGTATACTTCTTGATTATGCAGATTATTTGCTACTTCTACATTTACCTCACCATCGGCAAATCTTGATACCTGAGTAGGTAATAGCTGAGCATTTAGCCCACTTGCTATTGAATCTCCTAATCGTTTACTAGCGCTACCTATTATTACCTTCATATATACCAATTAAGTTTTGAAAATTATACAGAAACCATGGAATGATTAAAACTTTATTCTTGCCGTCAAGTAGCTCATAGAAAAGAAAAAGTTACTCGAAACATTTCACTAGCTTTCTTATCATAATAACGGTACTGGATGAGTTCATTAAGTAATTTTATGGGCAGTGGAATGATAAAAAGCGTTTTCACAAACACATTTTACTACATAGTCAGCGCTAATATTAAAATGCTTATAAAGAGCTTCATAAGGTGCTGATTCTCCAAAATTTTTCATGCCAATAAATATACCGTTTGAACCTATATATTTATGCCAACCCACTTCACTTCCAGCTTCAATTGCAACTTTAATACTATCATTATTTAATATTACCTCTTTATATTCATCACTTTGCTCGTCAAAAAGCCTCCAACACGGCATAGAAATGACCCTTGTACCTACACCTTTTTCCTGTAATTTTTCTCTTGCCTCAACTGCAATTTCAACTTCAGATCCGGTAGCAAATATCGTCACTTCTAGCTTCCCTGAATATTCGCATAGTATATATGCACCAAATTTTGATAGGTTGACCAATTGGTCAGTATAAGAGTGCATGTAATTAATATTTTGCCTTGAAAGCGCAAATAGTGCAGGTGACTCTTTTTTTTCAAGTGCAATGCCAATGCAATCCAAAGTTTCAATTGCATCTGCTGGCCTAAAAACATACAGATTTGGTATAGCTCTCAGAGAAGCTAAATGCTCTATTGGCTGGTGAGTTGGACCATCTTCTCCTACTCCAATTGAGTCATGAGTCATTACATAGATAACCTGCTGTTTCATCAAGGCTGAAAGACGTATAGCAGGGCGGCAGTAGTCGAAAAATACTAAAAAAGTTCCACCATAAGGAATAATTCCACCATGAAGAGCCATACCATTCATACAAGCTGCCATAGCGTGCTCTCTCACTCCATAGTGTACATAAGAACCATCATAATTATTACTATCTATTGCCTGCATGTGCTTATATTTAGTACAATTTGAACCGGTAAGATCAGCAGATCCACCAATTAGTTCTGGCATAGACTTAGTTAATAGTTCCATTACTCTGCCGAAAGAAGATCGAGTAGCTTCGTTTGGCATGAGCTCACATATTTGTTTCTTCAGGTTAGCCAAATCACTCTCGATGTTATTCGGCAAACGTTTCTCAAGTCTTCTTTGTAGTTCTTTATTGATCAAAGATGTATAGTTTTGTTTTGCCCTCTTAACTGTTTCCATCCAAGCGTTTTTCACATCTTCTGGTACATAAAATGGTTCATAGTTCCAATTCAATTTTTCTCTCATCTGTTTTACATCTTCCTCTGTAAAGGCACCACTATGAGCAGAAGATGTGCCAGCACGGCTCGAAAATTTTCCGATAATAGTTTTGCAACAGATTAGCGTAGGTTTATCAGACTTTTGCACCTGCTCTATTGCAAGGGATATAGCATCAAAGTCATGCCCATCGATTTTGTCAACATTCCATCCATACGCTGAAAAACGCTTTTCTATATCATCAGAGCAAGAGAGGCTAGTAGAGCCGTCTATAGAGATGTCATTGTCGTCAAAAAGTGCTATCAGCTTATTTAATTTAAGATGCCCAGCAAGGGACGCTGCTTCATGGCTTATACCTTCCATAAGACAGCCATCTCCTATCATTACGTAAGTGTAGTGGCTGATTTCAAACTGCTTTTCAAGAATCGATTCAGCAAGTGCCATGCCAACAGCAGTGGCAAATCCCTGACCAAGCGGGCCTGTTGTTGCTTCTATACCAGAAGTCAAGCCAAATTCTGGGTGACCTGGAGTTTTTGATGTAAGTTGCCTGAAGTTTTTTAGTTCATCTATACCAATGTAGCCTGTCAGATATAATATAGAGTATTGCAGCATCGAACCGTGACCATTTGATAGGACGAAACGATCTCTACTGATCCATTTAGAATTATCAGGGTTATGGTTTAGATATTTAGCAAATAATACAGTGGCAACATCTGCCATGCCAAGTGGCATACCTGGGTGTCCAGAATTTGCTTTTTGTACCGCATCAATTGATAAAAAGCGGACAGCATTTGCCATGGATTTTAGTAGTAGATGATTCATGTATTAATAGGAAAACTTAAAAGTGAAGTATACTATATCATAGTGGCAAAAACAAGTTGACACTTAATGTTAAAATCATTAATAATTTATAGTTAGATTGTGAGAATTTTTGTATGACAACTGTTATCAATAGAAAGTATAGAATCAGTCGCAGGCTTGGTGTAAGCTTATGGGGTAGAGCAAAAGATTCGGTCAATAAAAGAAAATACCCTCCAGGTCAGCATGGTATTCTTGGATTTAAGAAGTTATCTGACTTTGGTAAGCAGTTTGCTGCACATAAGAAATTTAAGTTCTACTATGCAATTTCAAGTAAGCAGCTTAGACGTACATTTTTAGATGCTTACAAAAGAAAGGGTTATACGGCTGATAATTTTATTGGTGCCTTGGAATCAAGGTTAAGTTCTGTTCTATATCACTCTGGTTTTGTGCCAACAATTTACTCGGCAAAACAGATTATATCTCATAAACATGTTACAGTTAATGATAAGGTGGTTAACATATCAAGTTATAGAGTGAAGCCTGGTGATATAGTAAAAATAAGGGAAAGAGCAGCAAAAATTCCTATATTAATAGAGGCTGAACAAAAACAAGAACGTAAGGCTCCAGATTATTTAGAGGTAGATAGCAAAGCACTTTCAGTGAAGTATTTGAGAGCGCCTCAATATTCCGAAGTCCTCTATTCAGCAGACATGGAAGTCAATTTAGTAGTAGAATTCTATTCTAGATAGATAAAAAAGGCCCGTGTGGCGGAATCGGTAGACGCAGCGGACTTAAAATCCGTGGGTTTTGCGACCTTGGGAGTTCAAGTCTCCCCATGGGCACCAGTTTAATTTATTGAAAAAGTATGAAATGGCTTGATATAGAAGATGTTGCAGAGGCTCTAGAAGAAAAATTTCCAAGTGAAGATATAATTAATATTAGATTCACTGAGCTCAAAAGAAAAGTCTTGGATTTAGAAGAGTTTAATGATGATGAAAAGTATTGTAATGAAAAAATATTAGAGGCCATTCAAGCAGCTTGGATTGAAGAAAGATCTTAAAAAACAGATAGCTATAAGAAAATTACGGCATACAGTAAAAAGATAATCTTCTTGGGAATACTATACTTTACCCAAATTTTACTTAGCTTTATAATAATTTAACAAATTAAAATTAAAAATGATTACAAGGTAGGAGACACAAAATTCTGGCAAATGCTAGATATACAAATACTGCTTTTTATGTGTGAGGCCGAGGGTCATGAAAACAATAAGTTAGTTTTTTGTATAAGAAAGTTGTAATATAATTTAATTTTAATCACTGGAAAGATGTTTAAATATAGCGGGCCAAAGAAATTAAAATCTATAATAGAAAACTATGCATTAAAATGCATCAAAAATAAGATCAGCAAAAATGAAATACGTCTTATTTTAAACTGGAAAAGTATAGTTGGAGAGGAATTAGCAGAATGTACAAAACCACAAAAGATCTCATACGCACAAAACGTAAATTCTGGTGTTCTGCATCTGTTAGTAACAAATGGCAGTAAAGCATTAGAAATGCAGCATATGGTTTCTCTTGTAATAGAAAAAATTACAGTGTTTTTTGGCTATAAAGCAGTATACGGTATAAAAATCAAGCAAGGGAGTTGACTATTTAACTATATAAGGTTAACCTAGTTACATAGGATAAATTGGTATATTGAAGTGAGTAGAATTTGTGAATTAACAAATAGAAAAAAGTCTTTTGGTAATAAGGTATCGCACTCAAATCGTAAAACAAATCGTACCTTTCTCTTAAATTTACATAAGGTTACATTAACGAGTAATATATTAGAAAAAAAGTTTAGCTTTCGTATAGCGACAAGAACTTTAAGAACTATAGATTACAAAGGTGATCTTGATGCTTTCTTGCTCAACACAAAAACAATTAAACTAAGTAAAGAAGCGCAAAAGATAAAAAGAAGATTAAAGAAAGTTTTAGCAAAACAAGAGGTAGAGCTAGTTGTTTCAGATGCATAGTAAGCCTACATGGCTCAGAGCAAAAGCTCCAGCTGGTAAAGTATTCAATGAAACCTTAAACACTGTTAAGCTAAATAACTTACATACAGTATGCGAAGAAGCTGCGTGTCCAAATATTGGTGAATGTTGGAATAAACGTCATGCTACTGTGATGATTCTCGGTTCTGTTTGTACTCGTGCTTGTGCGTTTTGCAACGTTGCAACTGGCATTCCTGATAAGCTCGATCCTCACGAACCAGAAAATTTAGCAAAAGCAATAAAAAAGTTAAATTTAAAGCACGTTGTCATTACCTCTGTTGACCGTGACGATTTACCAGATGGTGGTGCAAATCAGTTTATAAGGTGTATAGAAGAAATTAGAAAGATAACTTCGGAAACAACAATAGAGATCCTCACTCCTGATTTTTTAAATAAGAAAGGAGCGTTTGAAGCAATAGCTATTGCATCACCTGATGTTTATAACCACAACATCGAAACAGTACCAAGGCTGTATGCAAAAATAAGACCAAGAGCTCGTTATTTTCATTCACTATATTTGCTAAAGATGGTGAAACAGATTAATTCTAAACTTTTCACGAAGTCAGGGCTTATGGTTGGTCTTGGAGAAACAAAAGAAGAAATCTTTCAGGTTATGGATGATTTACGTAGCACCGAAGTTGATTTCATTACAATTGGTCAATATCTGCAACCAACTCCAAAGCATGCAAAAATTGATAGATATGTTACTCCAGAAGAGTTTGAGCATTATAAATATATTGCTTATTCTAAAGGCTTCTTGGTAGTTTCATCAAGTCCATTAACCCGTTCATCATATCACGCTGAAGAAGATTTTAACAGGCTCAAGGCTTGTAGTTAATATCTTAATTTTTTCAGAGTGCAGTTTAATATAGTAATTAATATCTTGACTTTATTTAGAATATAATTTAATATAGGTATTGATGAAGCGAAAAAGTTATGGGTGGTTCTAACGAAAAAGTTGACTACACTGAGTTATCAAAATCTTCTATTTCTGACAAAATAAAGCCAAAAAAAAAGGTCACATTTTGTCAGCAAGTCCAAGTTAAAGAAATTACACTTGAAGGAAAAAAAGGAAAGTGTAAACGACACAAAGAAAAGAAACAGAGCAAAAAAAAGAATTGGACTCGAGGGCAGTACTCAGCACCTCCACCATATTTTCTGTTAATACGAGGGCAAGTACAGAAAACACAATTATGGGAAAGAGGTGCAGCAATTATTGTTCCACCAGTAATTGGGCTGCTAGGAGGTTTAATAACTTTAATACTCATAACAGAAGAAATAAGGTCACCATTTTTAATTGCAGCTTTAGCTGCTACAGTAATTACAGCAGCAATATATGAACTTGAGTATTTACTTAAACCTGAATTGCTAGAAAAGCCTAGTGAAACTTTAAAGGATTTAGTAACAGATTCTTTTGTAAAGGAAGAAAAAAACTCAAGAACTGTATCACAATAAATCAGAAAAGCTTAGTGAGTTGCCCTAGGCTTGACTTTTTACTTAGCTGATCACAAAAAGTATGAATTTTACAGCACCTAAACCAGCTGTTTAAGATCTTATATAAGCAATTGACAGCTACTGAGATGCCAGTTATACTATTTACATATTATATTAACGGAGGGTAAGGTGAATTTTAGCGAATATGTACATGATAAAGCTTTAACAATATCAAATGTAAGTGCTAAAATTGATGTAAGGAATCTGGTAGACTTTCTACAGAGTAAAAAAGACATTAAAGAGCTTAATTTAATAAATATAGAGATTGATCCTAAAGATATAAAAGAGTTAGGTAAACTTACACATCTTACTTCGCTTACTCTAAGGAACAATAAACTTGGTTTTGAAGGTGCAGGATATATAGGTCAAAGCAATCTAAAAAACCTTACTTTACTTGAAATAAGTAATAACAATATTGGAGACAGAGGTTTTGCATTTTTGATTGGCAGCAAACGTCTCCCAAATCTTACTTTATTAAATGTAGAAAACAACAACATTGTTGGAGTGTGGCGCCACCACTATGGAGGAGATATAGCACTCAAAAATCTCACCTCACTTTATGTAGAAGGTAACGGTAAAAAATTCTTAAATGATAAAGAAGTTATCCTTGATAGTATAAAAAACAGCACAATAACCGAAGCGCCTGGACACTCTAGAGTAAAAGATGGTGAAGGTGATACAAAAAAATTAGTAGCTAAGAGAAAAAAAACGATACAAGCTACCAATAGTCAGTCAGATCCTAGTAGTAGGTTAAGTATAGAACTTTCCAAACAAGATGGGCTGCGTGAAATAGTACTTGAAACTGAAACTACAGGTCTTGATGTCAATAGCCATCGAATTATCGAAATAGGGTGTGTAGAACTAATTAATCATATTACAACAGGCAAAGTATTCCATCGATACATCAACCCAGAAAGGAGCATAGACAAAGGTGCATTTAAAGTTCACGGTATCAGCGAAGAATTTCTAAAGGATAAGCCATTATTTTCAGAGATTGCATCTGAATTTCTTAATTTTATATCTAGCGATACTTTGGTAATTCACAATGCTGGATTTGACATTAAATTTTTGAACATGGAACTTGGTAAACTGAATGCCAAATTAATCTCTTCAGACAGAGTGTTAGATACATTACCGCTTACAAGAAAGAAATTTGGACCACCGGCTTCTTTAAGTGCATTGTGTGAGCATTTTGGTATATCACTAGAGAGTAGGGAGTTACATGGAGCGCTAATTGACGCTGAGTTGCTAGCAAAAGTATA
Source organism: Wolbachia endosymbiont of Encarsia formosa (assembly GCF_039540065.1). Lineage (NCBI taxonomy): Bacteria > Pseudomonadati > Pseudomonadota > Alphaproteobacteria > Rickettsiales > Anaplasmataceae > Wolbachia > Wolbachia endosymbiont of Encarsia formosa. Next base: position 950,813 of record NZ_CP154278.1, read on the forward strand.
TGTTGAGCGATTACAAACTCCTTTGGATCGATGTCAGCATGCAGTACGTAACTTATCTCTTAGAGGACACTTGCCAAGTAATGAAGAAGTTAGTGAGCAGTTAGATGAGATTAACGTATCTGTTCATGAGGGAGTAGTAGATAGAAGATTGTAAAAACGCCTTTTGCTTTCAGTAGCGAAATTATTCTCTCAATGAATGTGTTTTCTAGCTTTAAAAATGCGAATCTCAATATCTTATCTTGAATTACTTAACTGTTGGTTCAAGTTTAAGTTCTTATCATGGTATGTATTTACATCTTTTAACACTTTAAGTGGTTCACCTAGACTATGTTCCACTTTTGTCTCAAATTTAAATCCCAAATTTCCAAAAAATTCTTGAAAATACTCAATAGTAATGTCACACAAACTTCTACCACTTGCTTTATAATTTTTCAGCTCTTTCGGAATATTAATAAGCACTTTACCATCCTCATATGTTATACTTCTACCCTTAGATTTTAACTTAAATTTTATTGAACTGTGAAAATTTGGTGTTTTAATATCATTAACAGGATTAATGCTGCACACCTTTATACAATCCATGCTAAAATTAAATTTTAGACAATTGGAGTCACGGCAATCCATGCTATAAGTTATTATTATATTAGAATCTAACACAAGCAAGCCAAATGGAGAAAGAGCCTTTAATATATGAAGAAACAGAAAATGATTATACCCTTCTTGATGATAGTTAGTTATCAATTCTTCCATGATAGAGTCACTCGGAACTTCTGCACCAGCATATTCAAATATTTTTATGAAAATTTGCTTAAGAAATGGACAATAGTTCTTTCTTCCATTCTCATCTTCTAAAATGAGATCTTTATGTTTTGAATATAGCTTCTCAATAAGCTAATTAGGCACTTCTTTCTCGTTAATAGTAAGGTTGTGTGATCTACCAAGGTCAATATATGTTTTGTAACTAAAGTTCCAACTATCTGATTTTATTGATATAGACTTTAAATCAGCATACTTGAGCTTTTCTACTTCAGATTTTAATGCATTAACTATTTTTTTTGACATATCACAATTTTATATTATATACATATTACGTACTTTTCATCATAAGTAAAGATTTTCTGTAAAACTTGATTTACTTTTTATTATACTCAGCTTATTAAAAAAAGGATGGATTTCAATATCTTATTTTAAATTCTTCAAGTTTAGATTCTTATCTTGGGATATATTTATATCACTTAATACTCCAAGTGGATTATCCAGGATATGCTCAATTTTTGTCTCAAAGTGAAATCCAAATTTTTCGCAAAATTTCTGAAAATACTCAATAATAACGTCAAACAAATTCTTATCATTTGCTTTGTAGTTTTTCAGCTCCTTAGGAATAGTAAGAGACACTTTACCTTCTTCATACTTCACATTTTCACCCTCACATTTTAGTTTAAACTCCACTGAGTTTTGTAAATCACATACTAAAATTTTATTATCGTGATATATGCCATCATTTACGCTAAAACTAAACTTCAGACAATTTGGATCTTCACAACTTATATAGGTACTTTCTCTGTAAGAAGGAATTAAATAGTGGAATGAATACGTGCACAATCCAAAAGAACGAAGTGCTTGACTTTGAGAAGAAAAGAACTTCTTGTACCCAGACCTGTTATAATAAGTTATCAATTCTTCCATAATAGGGTCATTTGGAACTGCTGCACCGGCGTTTACAAATACTTCTGTGAAGATTTGCTTAAGAAACAGACGATAACTCCCTTTTTTATCCTTATCTTCCGAAATGAGATTTTTATGTTTTAAATACAAATTTTTAATGAAATCATTAGTTATTGCCTTCCCATTAATAACAAGATCACAAGCAAATTCATATTCACTATTGAAGTCCATATCCAAATCCTTATATGTTCTATAATCAGAACTTTCTGTAGGCTTCAAATCAGCATATCTCCTCTCCCTCGTCTTATCTTTCAGCTGATTAATCACTTTTTTTGACATATATACTATTAATAGCTCTTATGCTATAATACACATATATTTGCTAACTTTTCATTAATAGAGACTTTCAATCATAGCTTGCGCTTTATATCTGCGATTGCTTTAACGATAGCTTTTCCAATTCCATCTGATCTACTTGTACTTTTTCTAACTCACTTTTTACCTGTTTATGGTATAAGTTTGCTCCTCTAACCCAAGATAGGTCACCATTTATTGTACAAACGTAATTGCCATTGTTCTTTTCAAAAAAAAAATAACCCTATTTTGCTTTCGTCTTGACCGATTAATCCATTACGGACTACTTCTACTGTATAAAATTGACCTAAATTTAAACCTATTTCACGATACCTAGAATAATGACACACTAGCGGCTCATATAGTTCTCTGATCTTACCATTTCTTAGATCAACTATTTTGTGCTCTATCTTATCTAATTCCTCTATAACACTCCTCCCTTTTTTCTTCGCTTCATCATCTAACAGCTGTTTCTCTATCAATCCTTTATAAATATCAAAAAAACGTGTTTTTTCTTTTTTCGCAAAATTAGATAAACGCTCTGCTAACTCATAGCACATTTTTTCTTGACTCAGTATTTCGCTTTTATATTGAGATAAAATATTAATCGCTATACGTGGACAACTTACTGCAATCAGATAATTATTTAAATCCGTTTTAATAATTTTGCCGGTCTCTTGATTAACATGTGCAGTAATTTGCCCTAACAAAATTCCCTCAGGGATTGTTATATCCTTCCCTATATGAGGGTCAATGGCTTTTAAAGAATCAAAGTCTATATATATTGCACCTTTCTCTCCTGTCATTTTTTCTGAAAGAGCCAGAGCAATTAATCTAAAAGTGTCTATTTCAATGGCAAAGTATGTTCTTTGTTAATCTGTCATATTATACATACTTTCAAAGAAGTCCTTTATGCTAATGTCTTCACCATCTATCTTCCACCCTCGATCTATTTCGCTCCAGTCATATTGGTGTAAGTCTACAACGTGAACTCCTTCAATTTCTTTCAGTTCACGCTTTAAATCATCTATTTGATTTTCTTCAAATCCAGGACCATTGATAACCAAATATATGTCCCTCTCCTCTTTATTTACTAATTTATGATTTTTAATTATTTCTAAATAATTCAGGGTACTATTTTTACCATTCGGTAAAGATGCACCACGTACTCTTGGCACCCATGTTAGTATTATTGGCGCTTTATTTGATAATTCATTTACACTATTAGTCATAATTTTACCTCACTATATTGCTATGTTAATATTATAGTGGATTTTTTAATGAAACACAAGTTCCTGCTGGTAAGATCTCATTTATGAAGTCCTTCTCTCCTAGTTTACAATTTTCGCTTTCGTATGTAGGTGACTGCTTTTAGGTAACCCTGGTTGCACTTCGAAAAAAAGAAAATAGTTCTAGTACTTTTTGAATTGTGAGCCATTGACGTTAGATATACTGGTTACCTCCAGTGGTTCGGCGCCAAGATTGTTTAAATCTTTCTCTTTACATTTTTCCATAAAAGCACGAACTTTCTTTCGACGTTCAAGGAAAAGAGTAGATATATCTAGCTTATCTATCACCTTCAGTGATTTACCAAGGCTATGCTACATTTTTATATTATGCTAAGAATCATACTCTATCCTTGTATCAAACTTAAAGCCCAATTTCTCGTAGAGCTTTTTAAAGTATTCAACAAGATTATTAATAATATCAGTAAGCTTATCGAGCAGACTGTCATTACCAGCTTTGTAGTCTTTTAACTCTTTAGGAATTGTAAGTAATACTTTACCATCTTCGTATGTCACATTTTCGCCCTTACATTTCAGATTAAATTCTACTGAGCTTGATAAATCGCATACCTTATAAAGAAGACAATTACCTCCAGCATTAACATATTCTATAGTATTACTTACAGGAATGCTTTCCATACAAAAGCTAAATTCTAAACAATCAGGATCATTGCAGTTCATACAAAAGGCTCTTCCATCATTATAACTTAGATGCAAACCGAGTTCAGACATTTCCGTTAAATTATAATTAACAAAAAACTTAGTATATCCTGCCTGATTATAATTAGTTATTAACTCCTCAATAATAGAATTATTTGTAACTATTGCACCAGCGTGTTCAAACATTTCTGTAAAAACTGCTTTAAGAAATGGACAATATTTGTCTCCCTCATTTTCATTTCTTATAAGCAGGCTTTCATGCTTTGAGTATAGCTCTCTAATAAACTCATTAGTTACTTTTTGTCCATTAATAGTAATATCACCGCATCTATTGAGATCTTTATATGTCTGAGTGCCAGAGTAAATTTCATACCAACCCTCTGAGCTTAATTCTTTAGCTCCTAAATCAGCATATTTGAGCTCTTTTACTTGAGATTTTAATGTATTAACTATTTTCCTTGACATAATAAGCTTTATAATTACTTTATATGTATATAATATTAACATATACTGCGTTAATTGTCAACTGTAAGAACTTTTGTCTCCGTATTATCTAATGAATCACCATAAGTGACTGCTTTGAGATAAAGCTTTTTTCCCTTTTGAACTTCAAAAGAAATTATTGAATCATCAAGCAGAACGAATTTTTCACCTGTGGTGTGTTCATATCTCTTAGTACCTTCTTGCCCTCTAATTAGATTGCTCAATTTGTATTTATTCTTATCTATAAGCTTGGTATCTTGGAATTTTATTACCTCTTTGCCAATCAATGCTAACGCAGTTGAATTAATGACATCCAAATGGCAAAAGCGTAATACCACTACAATCTCGTCATCGGTAAATTCGATTACATATCCGTAAGTAGATTGTATATTTGCGCTCGCGATGGGCTTATAATTTTTATCATCATACGAAATAAAAAGCGTTGCTCCTTTCCAAACTTCCTCTTCACTAATTAAAGTAAAACTTGCGATATTACCTTTAATATGCGGTAAATTATCATTTATATGATAGATTTACTGATGTGAGAAGGAGGGTATTCTTTCAGCATAAGTGATCTTGTTGAAGGAAAGGAGAGCTTGTATATATAGGGATCATAACCAACTCCCATTACTTGAATGGACATGCTTTCAAACTTTGTTTTTATAATTCTCATCGTATGTCTTTTCTCGCCATCTGAAATTGCTATGACATCACTTGGTAAAAGCCATGCATATTTTATCTGGAGCTTAAAGTTGTATACATTTCTCTCTTGCCACGAAGAATAAAGTAAAACTTCATCTATATTTTGCGCCTCCCCTTCCTCCATAATGAGAGGTATTGGAACTGTTGCAGCATTGCCCTGCTTTGGCAGTTCAGCATATTTCACATCAATTGGATAGCCAAAATTGCGGTTAAAATAGACAACATTGACTTTACTATTTAAATCTATCTGACTAATATTAACAAGTTTTGCAACGTTATTGGTAACCATCTCGCCAATTGGTATTTCAGTTTTCACTCCCCTGCCCTTTTGAATAAATTTCAGTTTTGAGTTCTGTTCAACCACATCAAAAAAATAGCACCTTCGCAGCATTTTAATAATTGAGCGTACGGGTTGCTGATCATTTATTACATACCCAGATAGTAATCCTTTAACATCACTTGTATCAAACTGATCGCCTTTGAGACCTACCTTTTGCAACAGATCAGACAAAACATCGGAAACATTAAGTTGTGAAATTTTTCCCTGAATCCAGTGCCCTGTTTGCCAATTATGGCAGTCAGTCCACATATCACACAAGTTGGGAAAATAAGGAAATGGCCTTGCATCCCACGCCCAGAGGAACATTTTCTCCACCATTTCTGAGCTTTGCCACTTTTTTAATGTTCCTTCGATTGCAGTTTTCTGTGAAAGAAAGCTCACCTCTCCGTTTGAGTATCGTGGATATTTACTCTCTATACTACCTTTATCAACAAACACATTGGGCTCATTAGTGCAGCCGTTCATACTGGGAAATCCATATTCGGTAAACCATATTTTCTTCATTTTTGGTTGCCATTTTGTTTTACTACCACCTGGATTTACATGAACTTCACTCCACCATTTCTCAATATTTTTCCATGCATATTCGCTGTCATTATACTTTATTTTCTCAGGATCACTTTTTGAGTAATCGTAAAAATAATCATACCCTACCCCACTGCTCCAACCACCCGCTACATCTTCCGCGGAATAGCCAAAAGGAGGTTCTGGTCCATCAGTTAGTGGAAAATAAGCATCGATGCCAACAACGTCAATGAACTCTGAAGACCAAAGTTCATCCATATTGTACCAACCATCATATGAATGATACTCACTCCAATCGGCAGCGTAAGTTACGTTTACTTCTTTTCCAAGCTGAAGCTTTACTTGCTTTGCAACTTTAACTAGCTCTGCTACTTAAGGATAATCACCCTCTACATCTTTTACTCTGGTAAGATGAGCAAACTCAGAACCAATAATAAACCCTTCCACTTTAGTTTGTTTGGCAATGCTCGCGTAATGCTCTATGAATTTGCTATACTGATTCTCAAAAAAATAACTTATATCTTCAGGAGGCCCTATCAATTTTCCTCGCCACTCTTTGTTTTCTGTGTCGAGCAAGAGCATTGGATAGAGCATAACCTTGTAGCCTCTGCTGTGTAGCTCTTTTATATATCTTATTAGCGCTAAATCACTAACTGTACCACCATATCTTGAATTTCCACTTTGATCTTTTGAAATTAGCTGAGCATTATCTCTGGTTATATTTCCCACTTGCCAATCATCAGGCACTACCCTAGAATCATCTTGAAATTCAACTGCAGGGTATATTTTACAATCTTTAATGTTCAGATCATTTACAAACCAATTGACTACTACTGATACCCATTCAACATTTGGTAAACTTTCCTTCAATTGGTCCAAAGAAAGCATAGCATCGCTCTTTTTTGTGTGATTATTGTGATTTACTCTTTGTGCCGGTCCATAGGGAATATATTGGCTACTGCTTATTCTTTCTCGCGCAATTTTCTTCTGTATTTTCGTATCATACACAAACTCCCCTGAACCTTGTATGATATTGATATTTTTAATGTTTTCTGCTACTGAGAATCCACTGAGCTTCAGTGCAGTTTGCACTTCAAATGTAAACACCGGAACACGATTACTATAGTCTTCCAAAGGAAAATTTTTGATGACTATGTAAGATATTCCTCTATAATCTGGTACATTCTTCTCACCTTCAATTGATAACATAAACGGATCAGGGTTTTGGTCTTCTCTGCCGTGGTAAAAAGTATAATCTATTTGGTCAAAGCTAAGCGATTTTGTACCCGCCCAGATTCTATTTAATTTTTCTACTTTCCCCTTGCAAATTGCAATTGCGAGTGTTGCATAGTAGTTATATGTAATATTTATACCTCTTCCTGTTTTATTTTGAGTGGTTATCGCCTCCTCTTTTATTGGCTGTGACCAAATAATGTTTCCATCAACGCGAGCAGTGCCATAGATAATTGGAATTTCTTTACCATAAGTTGAGGTTTGAACTTGCAGATTTTTCAGCCTCGCCTCATGCGTTATCTTTTGCTCAGCATCAAGACTAAACATTGCACTATCAAGCTGTGCACCAAGCAGAGCCCCGAGCTCTGAGCCGATAATTTGGCTAATTGGACCAAAGATACTACCTGCTTGACCTAAAATTGATGATAAAATTATTGTAGACATAATAATCCTCCTTTTTGATAGATTGTTTTGAATTTTTGAAAGAAGATCCCAGACTGGGATGAAATTGGGATCTACTGTATAGTAGTGTCATGCAACTGGTATCCAGGAAAAAAAGGATGTCATCCGAGTAGCTGACACTGGGATCCAGTGTTCTTTATTTCTGGATTCCAGCGTCACGCGCTGGAATGACATTAAATGATTTTTCTTTGAATTTGAGTTATGCAAGCAGCCCCTTTGTTGTCATGCAAGTAGCCCCTTCGATGTCACCCGAGTAGCCCTCTTCCTGTCATCCCAGTACTGGGATCCAACCTTTCTTACCAACAAAAAACTTGGCATAACTTGCGTGCTAAAAAAATTCCTGGATTCCAGTACTGGGATGACACCCTTTTAGAAGTTCCTTCTGGATAAAAACTATTGTCAAGCACTGGAATGACATGATTCGAATGTGTCACTTGAATGGCCAGACTGTGTAGTAATTCTCTTTATTCCTCGATTTGCCGCTTACTTACTCGAGAAGATACATCACTCAATGAAGAGCTTACTGATGAACTTCTAGATAAGTTTCCAGATGATAGCCTTGTATCCTTGTTTTTAGTTTTTCCGTTACTATGTTTCTCATTCTTCTTATCTTCAATGTTATGTTCCTTCTTAAATCTTTCACATAAAGTGAAAATAGGAGTGCTTTTGCCTTTACTTTTCTCCTCTCGTATATACTTGGATAAACCAATCAGATTTGCTGGTGAAAAACCATTAGTACTCTTTACAATAGTTTCAATATTTAGAGGGCTTAATTCTTTGAGATATTCTTTTAGTATTCCCCTACGTGTACTTTCTTTATCCAGCCCAGGAACCTCAATACACTCCAAACGACCACCCCTAGTAAACGCAGGATCTAAATGATCCTTATGATTAGTTGCAGCAATCACCATTATATTTTTTGAGGATAAAAACTCTTTATCCAATTTAGTTAGTAAATAAGTTAAAGGCCCTGCATCCTCATTAACAGTTCGCTTTTTACCAACTCCGTCAATCTCATCTATAAAAATCATATAAGGACTGTTTGTCTCTGCTTTCTCAAAAACTTGATCTATATTCCTTTGACTAGAAAAGCAAGACAAAGAAACAGACATAAACGCAAACAGAGATTTAGTTTGATTTGCAATTGCCTTACTAATACTAGTCTTACCAGTTCCTGGTGGACCGTACAAGAGATATCCTACGCTTTTTGACTCACAAATTCCTCTCAACTTTTCTTTTATGTCATTTGGTAATATAATATCACTAAATGTTGTATTTCACCCTCTTTCTTCATCTTTTGCGTAAAATTCTATATTCAGCTTTGCTTCTACTTCATTTTTTGTTGCAGGACTATTAATTAACCTTGCAGAAAGATCACTAACCTCTTTTTTTAACCCATTCACTTCATCTTTCGTTACAAAATTCTCTGAAATTCTATGAACTTTTTCTTCTATACCACTAAACCCGTATTTATTTTCTTTATCCTTTCCATCTTCTAATTCTTCTTTAATTGGAGTTAGCTTATTTTCTTCTTTCCTTAACCCTTTATTCGGCTCTTCGACTTCAGCTTTCGAGTTTTCTTGAGATTTTTTACTTTGTTTAATCATTTTATATGAAAACACAATTACTACTGCAGAAAGCGCAAATAAAATAAAAATAACAGGGGGAGCTATACTTAAAGCTGCAACTGAAGATAAAAATGCAACGTAAGGAGCTACAGCAAAAACTCCAGATGTAAGAAGTGTAAGGGAAGCAATAGCACCAGCTATAAAAAAAGTTATATTAGCTCTATTAGACATATTTTAGCTTATAAACAGTTAATTTATAAATAATACATTTAAAGAGTACAAGCTTTTCATAGTAAAGCAAGACTAACTAAAGAGATAACTCAAGGTGTCCTTAATCAATCTATGATCGAGGTATTATGCAGTATTAAGATATAAGTCAGTGTTCTTTTTCTTTCATTCCAGGGTACTGGAATGAAAGATGTTATGATAAGAAATTCAATAACTTAAAGTAGGTAATTAAAGCCTCTAATTAAGATCTAAATCTATAGTTATTATAAGCAACACTAAAGAAGTGCGGAAGTAAAAAGTTACGAAAGAGCATTATGTATACGTATGCTTTGTAAATCTACACTTTGCCACCCTTCTGTTAAGCTTTGCCTCCCTTCCATTACGTTTTGTCGCTCTTTTATTTCTTTTATTTCGTTATCGAATTTTGACATTAGATATTTAGCATAACCAAATGTTAATGATGTTGATGCAGATACAGCTATTGCTGTCATAAGAGATGTTAATGTACCTTCCATTGTCTCGGTCATAAAAAGCATTGCTGATACAGTATTACCTAACGCGGCAACTAAACCACCAACAATTATACTATCTTTAACTATCTTATCTTTCAAAAACCTTTTTATATCCTCTACTGTATCTTCTTGGCGATTTATAATGGCATAATATAAAGGAGTTTTCTGCAAACTATCTTTTTCATAAACATTTGCACCTTGAGATAATATAGCATTTACTATCTCTACATAGCCATCTGTAGCAGCATAATGCAAATGTGTCTGACCACTTCTATCTTTCACATGAACACTTGCGCCTTCAGCTAACAGAGCATCTACTACCTCTACATGATTACTTAAAGTAGTATAATGCAAAGGAGTACTACTATTTTCATCTTTTACATTAATATCTGCACCTCTTTTTAGTAGAACATTTACTACATCTATGAATTTATATATAGTAGCATAATGCAAAGGAGTCCGACCACTTCTATCTTTTACATTAACACCCGCACTTCTATCCAGTAGAGCATTTACTACATCTACACATCGACTATAAACGTCATGATGCAAGGCAGTCTCTCTATTTTCATCTTCTACATGAACATCCGCATGGCTACCTAATAAAACATTTACCAAATCCTTACAGCCACCTGCTGCAGATGCAATTAACAATGTAAATTTAGCATCAGGATTACTTTGGGTAAATATATGATTTACATAAAAATTTTTACTTTCCCACTCTTGATACGCTATCGTAGCTTCCCTTTGTAATACCTCTTTTATTTTATTAATTACGTTATCTTTATTTACACTTGCATCTTTATCAATTGCACTTAATATTTTTTTCAGATTTTCAAAATCCATCTTTACCTCCTATAACTTTACGTTGCAGTTACTACACAATTACAAACAAAAGTAAACACATTTTTGGAAATTATTTAGAAAAATAATCCATTGAAAAAGTCAGTAATTTACAATAAATAACTGATACATTTAATTGGAATAAATATGTGATGTAACTATAGTCATTATAAACAACAACAGAAAAAACACGGAAGTAAAAAATTTATGTTGACTGTACAATATCGATTTCTAATATAATCCAGAAATAAAAAAATGTCGGTGCTGAAGTTATATATCTGCCTCCATATTCTCCAGATTTTAACAAAATTGAGCATAATTGGTTTGCTATAAAAAATTGAGCCATAAAGAATATCCAGCTATTCGAACTATTAGAAAAAGAGCTATAATTATAGACCCAGCATACACTATAACTGGATTTTTTGAGAGGAATTTGTAAAGATTACACTAAACCTTTACTAAAAATGAAACGCTGTACCTTAAAGCTGATTTTCATACAGTTCTTGCAAGCGATAGCACTCTTACTTCTCTTGCACCAGAGTTTAAAATTTCCTGAGAGCAAGACTTTGCAGTTGCGCCAGTTGTTACTACATCATCAACCAATATCACGATTTTGTTTTTGATGATTTCGCTGTTGCTTATTTTAAAAGCCTTTTTTAAATTTTTTTCACGCCGTTTAAGTGAAAGACCAGCTTGAGGTACAGTGTGACGAATACGTTTTATTGCAAATGGTGTATAAGATAAATTAGATAACTTACTTAATTCTTTCGCGAGCAATGCTGCTTGATTATATTTACGTTTAAATAAGCGTATTTTATGTAGCGGTATGGGAATTATGACCTCTGCATTTTGAAATATGTCTTTGTTAGTTGTGTACATCCACTTTGCATAGACTTTCACATAATTTAAATTATCAAAAAATTTAAAATTTATAATCATATTTTTGCTATGTTCATCATAAGCAAAAACTGATCTTAATACTTTAAATGGTGAAGGGTTACTGATGCATTTACCACATGTATCAATGTTATCTGTAATTACTACACCACAAACATTACAGTAATGCTTAGTTAAAAAATTGATTTTTTTATTGCATTCACTACATAAATCATAACTTTTATCAATTATACGTTCACAACTTACGCATACGTTTGGAAATATGAGATCTGTAGCTTTTTTTAATAAGATAAGATTCATGAATTAAATATGTTAGGTATACCTTTTAAAATGCTCCTCATAACCTAATTATTAAGAAATAGTCGATACTTGATCCAATAAATATGTTTTAAGATACTTGCCTGTAACGCTTTTTGGAGTCTGTGCAACTTTTTCTGGAGTTCCTACAGCAACCACTTCGCCACCTTTTACTCCACCCTCTGGACCAATATCTATTATGTAATCAGCAGTTTTTATAACATGTAAATTGTGCTCAATAACTATAACAGTATTTCCTAAATCAACTAGCCTATGGAGTATTTTCAGTAAATTATTTACATCTTCAAAATGTAACCCAGTTGTTGGCTCATCGAGAATATACAATGTTTTCCCGGTAAATCGCTTTGATAGTTCCTTAGACAGCTTTATTCGTTGTGCTTCACCCCCGGACAACGTTGTTGACGACTGTCCAAGCGTTATATAGCCAAGCCCTACTTCCTGTAAAGAAATCAACTTTTCCTTTATCATTGGAAGATTTTCAAAAAAGTCACATGCTTGATCTATTGTCATATCAAGCACATCAGAAATTGATTTTCCCTTGTAAGTAACTTCCAATGTTTCTCGGTTATACCTCTGTCCTCTACATTGCTCACATTTCACATAAACGTCCGGTAGGAAATTCATCTCGATCTTTAAATGCCCATCACCTTTACAAGCTTCACATCTTCCTCCCTTGGTATTAAATGAAAATCGGCCTATATTGTAACCTCGTGCCTTCGACTCTGGGAGACCTGCAAACCAATTTCTGATGTGAGTAAACATACCAACATATGTTGCTGGATTTGATGCTGGGGTCCTACCAATTGGCGATTGATCAACTTCTATAATTTTATCTATATACTCAAGGCCTTCTATTTTGTCGCATTGACCATGCCTTGCAGATGAATGATTTATCTTGTGTGCTGAGTATTTATATAATGTTTCTATCACTAAACTTGATTTCCCTCCTCCTGATATTCCAGTAACACAAATAAAATTCCCTATAGGAAATTCAACATTTATATTTTTTAAGTTGTTCTCACAAGCATTAACTACCTTTATGAACTGAGTTGTTTGCTTTCTTCTTTTTGAAATTGAAATTTCCTTCTTTCCACTTAAATACTGTCCTGTTATGCTTTCTGAATTTTTTTGTACCTGATCTGGTGTTCCTTCTGCAACGATTTTTCCTCCATTCACACCAGCTCCAGGACCAATATCAATCACATAATCAGCAGCCATTATTGTGTCTTCATCATGTTCAACAACAATCACAGTATTACCCATGTCTCTCAGATTTTTAAGTGTGGTAATTAATCGATCATTATCACATTGATGAAGGCCAATTGAGGGCTCATCAAGCACGTATAGCACCCCTGTTAAACCAGAGCCAATTTGCGAAGCAAGCCTGATCCTCTGGCTTTCACCACCAGAGAGAGTGCTAGATTCACGGTCAAGTGTAAGGTAATTTAGCCCTACATTCTTTAAAAATGTCAGCCTTTTGATTATTTCGTTTAATATTTTATTTGAAATTTGCCTTTGTTGTTCTGTAAGTTTATCTGATAAATTTCCAAACCACTTAAGGGATTCATCGATGCTGAGCCTTGATATTTCACCTATATGTTTTTCGTCAATTTTCACTGTAATTGCTTCTTTTCTCAATCTATAGCCAGCACATTCTTTGCAGTCAGTAACAGAACAATACCTATCAATAAGTGATGCATCGTAATCCATCTGGCGTTCTAGGATACTGACCAAACCTTGAAATTTCATTTCTCTAGAGCCAAAAAGTATTAAATCCTTCACTTTTTGGTCTATATTATTCCACGGAACATCAAGGCTAAATTTGCAATTTTCAGCCAGTGATAGAATTGCATTTTTTAGCAATCCATAGTTTGTATGCACTTGACGGAATATTGATCCAATTGGCTTTAAAGCACCTTCAGATATCGAGAGCGTTTCATCTGGCACTATTAGCTTTGCATCAACACTTAGTTTTTTACCGAGCCCACTGCATGAACTGCATGCACCGTAGGTGCTGTTAAAAGAAAACAATCTTGGCTCTATTTCTTCAAGAGTAAAGCCAGACTCAGGACATGCAAAGTTCTCTGAGAAAGTTAAAGTTTGACCATTTTTATACTCGGAATTGTGGTTATCAGGTAAGTTCACTATTTCTGCATACATTAAGCCATGGCCCAGCCTCAATGCTGATTCTATACTGCCTGGTAGTCGATTTCCTATATCATCTGACATGGAGATTCTATCTGCAATAACAAAAATATCATGTTTCTTGTTTTTATCGAGTTTAGGCAAGTCATCTATATTGTATGTTTCACCATCTATTTTTAGTCTCACGTAACCCTGCTTTTTAATTTCCAATATCTCTTTGAAGTGCTCTCCTTTTCTGCCACGCACAATAGGAGCAAGTATATATATTTTAGTTTCTAAAGGTAATGCTATAATAGTATCTACAATTTGAGATACAGCCTGTTTCGTTATTGGCAACCCAGTTACAGGCGAATAAGGTATTCCTACTCGTGCATATATCAAACGTACATAATCGTAAATTTCAGTAACGGTTCCAACAGTTGATCTTGGATTTTTTGAGATTGACTTTTGATTAATTGATATTGCAGGAGAGAGTCCTGTGATTGACTCAAAATCTGGTTTATCTTGAATATTAAGAAATTGACGTGCATAAGCCGATAGACTTTCGACGTATCTGCGTTGGCCTTCTGCATAAATCGTATCGAATGCGAGGCTAGACTTACCAGAACCACTTAGTCCAGTTATAACAACTAACTTATTTTTTGGTATATTGACATCAATACCCTGCAAATTATGCTCTCTTGCACCTTTAACTCTGATCATACTTCATGTACCTTTGACCATTACAGCCTCAAAATACATAAACTTACAACAACTTTCTACTAATTTTTTCAACTATTACGGAAAACAAAGTAGCACAACTAGTGCAAAACATTTTGCCACACAACTATATAAACATCTGTTTTCGCCAAGTTAGTTCGTACAACAAATGGTGTCATAAAAGTATGTTTTCTATAATCTCATCAAAAACATGCTTACCAATTTTTGGAAACAGGAAATTTTATTTTATATAAAATATAGAATTTTGATAAATTTAACTTTTTTGTGAGATTATGCAGCGATAAAAATAAATTTAGAGGGAAAGGTTATGGCAATAGAGAAGGAGAAGTTTTTTGAAATAATAAATGAGGTAAGTGAAAGTAGCGATTTGGATGAAGATAATTTACTTGAAAAAATAAAGAATGAGTTAAAAGGAAAAGATGCAGGAGAGTACAACAAGTTTAGTAAAAATTTTAGTAAAGAACATCAATTTAGTATAAAAATTTCAGAAGAAGCTGCAGAAGATTGGACGTTGTTACATCTTGCTACAGCATGCAACAATATGTTAATAGTGGAACTTTTACTAAAAAAGAAAGCAAGTGTTAACGCTCGAGTAAAAGATGGTTCTAAAAATGATGGGCTAACTGCTTTGCATATTGCTACTTTTTGTGGACATGAAAGCATGGTAAAACAACTACTAAGTGATGATCGAGTGAATCCTTCATTAAAAAGTAAAAATAAGACTCCAAGGGAGGTGGTAGGTAATACATAAAATAAGGAAGCGATAGTACAAATGTTAGAGGAGGCAGAAGAAAATCATTCGCGAAAAAAGAAGATAAAAGGCTTTCACATCCAAGTTGGAGAAGGAAGTTGTGACCGCTCATCTCAGAATGATAATATAACTCGAGTCAGTTCATTTGTGAATGGAATTACTGAATTAGGAAATGATAGAGAAAAATCAATAGCAGTGGAAATACAAATGTGGAATGAAAGAAGGAAAGAGAATAATGATAATATTCAGAGTGAGCAAATCGCTTCTCATTCTATTACTGGTGAAAGTGTTATCAATGAAGACAGCGGTCTAGAGTTTGAGGATACATTTGATACTTCTTTCTGCTCTGAAATAAATAACGACGGAGCAGCTAATGAAGTTAATGACCAAATTTTAGAAAGTCTGCAACCTCAAATTCAGTTGCAAGATAGACAAATTCGGAAGTTAGAAAAGCCAGGTAAAGAATTAAAACATATTGAGAAAGCACTAGAAAAGTTAAAGAGTGACTTAGCTGTACATGAGAATCGGTCAGAAATACTTGATAAGCTCAGTGAAGAGAATCAATCACTAAAACAACAAATACAAGATCTAAAAAGTAAAAATACAACACTTAATAGTGAATTAAGCAAAACCAAAGCAAATAAAGTAGAAAAAACACAACTGTGTTTCTTAAAAATTGCTTCTGTAAACTTTGCAATCATGTTGACATTAGGTGTTGCCTTTAGTATAGCCTCCCAATTACCAATTCTATTGATGATTGCAACTTCTGTGATGTCTTCATTGATAGTCGGTGGAGTTACATACGCACTATCACCGCAACCTACTGAATTAAAAGAAGTAAGTATTCAATGCTCAATGCAACATGATGCTTGTAAAACTTAACTTGTGCGCTTCCTGGTAATTTTGATATAGTTATTTCAGTTGAAATCTACAGGTTTACAAATGGCAATCTTAAGTGTAAGAGAAGCTTTATGCACAGCGATCAGAGAAGAAATGCAAAATGACCCTGATATATTTATCATGGGTGAAGAAGTTGCAGAGTATGATGGTGCTTATAAAGTAACGAAAGGATTACTGAAAGAGTTTGGAGAAAATAGGGTAGTTGATACACCCATTACTGAACATGGATTTGCTGGTCTTGCTGTTGGAGCAGCATTTGCTGGACTGAGGCCAATAGTCGAGTTTATGACTTTTAATTTTTCTATGCAGGCTATCGACCAAATTGTGAATTCCGCAGCAAAAACAAATTATATGTCGGGTGGACAACTTGGATGCCCTATAGTATTTCGTGGACCAAATGGTGCTGCAGCAAGAGTTGCAGCACAACATTCTCAGTGCTTTGCATCTTGGTATTCGCATGTTCCAGGGTTGAAAGTAATAGCACCTTACTTTGCCTCCAATTGCAGAGGTCTGCTTAAAGCTGCAATTCGTGACCCTAATCCTGTAATATTTCTAGAAAACGAGATCGCTTATGGACATGATCATGAAGTTCCTGACTCTGAGCTATCAAATAAAGATTATCTACTTAAGATAGGCAAAGCTGCTGTTATACGGGAAGGAAAGGATGTAACTATCACTGCTTTTTCATTGAAACTAATGGATGCGTTAAATGCAGCAGATTTACTCTCTAGTGAAGGAATAGAAGCTGAAGTTATCGACCTCAGAACCTTAAGACCACTTGACACTGAAACAGTTATTAACTCTATTAAGAAGACCAATAGATTAGTAAGCATAGAAGAGGGTTGGCCATTTGCAGGAATAGGAGCAGAACTCTCAGCCATGGTTATGGAACAAGGATTTGACTACCTTGACGCTCCGGTTGTACGGGTAACCGGCAAGGATGTCCCCTTACCTTATGCTGCAAACCTAGAAAAGAAAGCATTACCACAAGTGGAAGATATAGTTGAAGCTGTGCACCAAGTCTGCTTTAGAAAGAAATAGTCCTATTGACTCTTTTTTTTATCTCCCGTTCCACATTCTTCCATAAAATAGGCATTTGTAGAGTTTATACCACCCATTACTTTTATGACAATAGTTTTAGCGCCAAAAAACACAGCGCAAAATACACCGAGGGCGAAAATAGCAGGCCACGGCATTCTACCAAATATTGCAAGTAAAGCTGCTCCTATTATCACTACGGTCATAAGCGGTCCACCTATTCCCCAAACGTAGCCAATAATATTACATATTACTTGAGCAGTTGTATCGTCATTAGAGTTAGCAGCACTTCCAACATGAGAAAAAGAAATAAATAATACTATAAGTAGAATGCAAAAAACCTTTCTAATTGTAGGGTTCATCCCTATACCTTAAGTTTAAATATTATAATTATATCTAAAATAGTATAATTTTCAGTAAAACTAGCATTGTGATTTATACAATATTGCATAGCAAATGATGTCTATTGGTTATCAATCACTGTCAATTACTTGAGAGCTTATTTCGACTTTCGAAAAAGAGCAATAACACCCATGAGTAAAATTTCACATTACCACTTTTATGTGTTATGATAAGCTTAAATTTATAAAGAAAATAAAATTGAAAGAATTGAGAGAGAACCGGATAGCAAGAACGAGAAAGTTTTTATCTTCACTGTTTTTTTTGCTACTAATTGCGCTATCAATACGTAGTTTTTTATTTGAGCCATTTCATATTCCTTCTGGTTCAATGAAAAGCACTCTACTTGAGGGAGATTATATTTTTACTAGTAAATATTCATATGGTTATAGTAAACACTCTTTTCCATTTTCTCCAAACATCTTTAGCGGTAGAATCTTTTATACCCCTCCGGAGCGTGGTGATATAATAGTTTTCAAGCCTACAAGAAATGACAGCATTAGATTTGTTAAGCGGGTAATAGGAATACCGGGCGATAAAGTGCAAATGATAGAGGGGGAGTTATATTTAAATGATCAGAAAGTAAAGCGAAGACAAATTGAAAATTTTTTTGATTATGAGTCAAAGCGTAATATAGCAAGATACATCGAAACACTCCCGAGCGGCAAGGAGCATGAAATGCTAATAGATAATCTTTCTAATAAGTTATCATACAATACTCCAGTTTATTATGTGCCTGATGATCAATTTTTTGTTATGGGAGACAATAGAAATAATTCTTTTGATAGCAGGTTTTCTGAAATTGGGTTAATACCAACTGAAAATATAGTTGGACGCGTAATCATGGTTGGTTTATCGTTTAAATTAGGCAAAGTTGATTGGTTGCCGTTTGATTTTAGGTTACCTATTGCTCTGAGATTTGACAGGGTACTTCACAAAGTTTTATGAACTCTATCTGTCTGCTGATTCGCATAATTCTAAAGCAGAGTTTTCTAACTCAGAGATAGCATTATTAATGTTGTCTAAGTCATTTTCCTGTAAAGCATCTTTTGCGTTCTGTAGTAAAATTTTTAACTTTTGCTCAGTGGAAACATTTTCAACTAGATGTATGAGCTTGTTACCGTTAATTTTAGCCTCTGCAAGGGAACGAGCCTTCATGTCTTGATCAAAGTTACTTACTGACTGATTGACCATATCTTGAATATCTTCTTCACTTAAGCCAGAGCTTGAATTTATTTCAACTGTCTGTTCGACTCCAGTAGTTTTTTCTCTTGCAGTGACAGTCAATATTCCATCAATGCTAACTGTAAATCCTATTTCAACTTTTGCAGAACCTGCAGGCAATTGTGGTATACCTTTGAGTTCAAATCGTGCTAGAGATTTATTATCTTTTATCATTTCACGTTCTC
This sequence comes from Wolbachia endosymbiont of Encarsia formosa, assembly GCF_039540065.1. NCBI lineage: Bacteria > Pseudomonadati > Pseudomonadota > Alphaproteobacteria > Rickettsiales > Anaplasmataceae > Wolbachia > Wolbachia endosymbiont of Encarsia formosa. The sequence goes on from NZ_CP154278.1 coordinate 970,251, forward strand.
CTTGACAAACGTGAATTTTCATTGCTGTTTGCCCGTTAGCGTAAGTTGTAAACTCTTTTATTTCTGAAACTGGTAGTGGTGTATTTCTTGGTATAATTTTTTCAACTATTCCCCCCATAGTTTCTATGCCAAGTGATAAAGGCAGCACATCAAGGAGAATATTCCTATCTTTTGAGTTTGAAGTTAAATAATGAGCCTGAAAAGCTGCCCCATTGGCAACTGCTTTGTCCGGATCCACATCATTCAGCACTTTATTGCCAAAAAGTTTGATTAGTGAATTTTGCACTAATGGCACTCTAGTTGCGCCACCAACTAAAATTACCCCTTTTATATCATCGATTTTAAGATCTATGTTGCTTATAGTACGAGTAACTATATTTATAGTCTTATTAACCAAAGGACTGATTGCTTGCTCGAATTCTTCTTTGGTAATTTCACATTCAAATAATTCACCATTAATATTGAATTCAAAAGTGCCTGAGGTATCTTCACTTAGGTACTCTTTTATAGCACGTATATTGCAGATACCAGTTTTAGTGTATGAATGTTGTAATTTGTGGGTAGTTGTATCAGATGGTGCAGTGCTTGACACTTGAATCCAGTTCTTATTATATAACTTTCTGGTGTGTTCACTTGCAATCAAACTTTCTCGATCCCAGTGTCGGAGCACTGGGATGACACTAGAGCATTTTTTATTTAAACCTACCTTTTCTCTATACTTATCAAGCACAATAAGGCTAAGCAGATGATCAAAATCATCACCGCCAAGTTTAGTATCACCACCAACTGCAAGAACTTGAAACACTCCTTGATGTAATTTTAATATTGAAATGTCAAATGTTCCACCACCGAGGTCATAAACTGCATATATGCCACTGTTATTGTTCTTTTCAATGGAGTAAGAAAGTGCTGCAGCGGTTGGTTCATTAATGAGGCGAAGAACATCTATGCCAGCTAATTTTGCTGCATATTTGGTTGCGTTACGTGCTGAATCATCAAAATAAGCTGGTACAGTAATCACTGCTTTGTTAACTTTCATCCCTGTGAATTTTTTTACCCTCTTGCATAGAGTTTTTAGTATCTCAGCAGAGATCTCAATAGGAGTGAGATACTTTTCTTCTGAGCATTTTACCCTAATAACTTTTTCACTTTCGTTATCTATTTCACAACTGATATTTTCTTTATGCAAGTCTTTAACACTTTTACCCATTAAGCGTTTTACAGAGCAGATAGCATTCTTGCTAACATCGTAGCCTACTTTTAGTACATCATTTTCATATGAAATGACGGAAGGCAGTAACTCACGTTCTTGTTCATCTTTAAATATTTCTACATTGCCAGCTTTGTTTACCATGGCAATTAAAGAGTTAGTAGTTCCAAGATCTATACCAAAAACTACCTCATTTGAACTTGGTTCAGAAATTTGAACTGGCCGCATTTTCCTTCATCTCCTCAAATGACTTATATAAATATCTCAATCTAAAAACTTGCGTAGCAGCTTCATCAAAATTTTTTGTAGCAAAAGCATTAATTAGGTTTTTAGTACAATCTTTTACCTTTTCATCAATCATCCTACTTGCAAATTGTAAATCATCGCAGTCTAGAAAGTATTCTCTTATTTCCATTGATTCATTTAATATTTCAGGATCAAGATGCTCTTTTTTGCTTTGTACGTCAAAAAGATCCAACAAATGTTCGGCACGCTTTAGCGGTGACTTCAGTACCTGATAAGCTTTGTTGATATTTTCCATATTTTTGGACTCTCTTTCATTTATATCAGTTTTGCTTAGCTCAATATATTTTTTCTCCAGCTCATCAAAGCTGATGTTAAAAGCAGTTTCAATTCCAAATAATGTGAAATGGTTGCTAGACATGAAAACTCTCTCCACAACCACATTTTCCTTTCTCATTAGGATTTTTGAAAATAAAACCTGATGAGAATTTTTCCTCTACATAATCCATTTCAGAGCCAAGGATAAACATGATAGATTTTGGATCGATCAGCACCTTGACTTTTTGATCATCACTGCAGCTTTCTTCAATTACCGACTCCAAAGGACGAACGTCATATGCATATTCAATATCATATTTTAAACCAGAGCATCCTTTTTGCTTAATTAGAACTCTTATTCCTATTGCTTCTTCAAGGTTAGCATGCTTCTTTTTGTCCAATAAAAACCTTACCCTCTCTACTGCATTTGCAGTTAGAGTGATAGGTTTTTTAACAGAATTTACTCCTTGAAATTCACTCATATTCCTCAATTTTTTTGTTTATTTTGATAATCATGAATAGCAGCTTTTATAGCATCCTCAGCAAGTACTGAACAGTGTATCTTTACTGGCGGCAAAGACAATTCTTCCACTATTTGAGTATTCTTTATCTTTGTTACATTCTCAATAGTTTTTCCTTTGATCATTTCTGTAAGAAAAGAACTTGAAGCTATAGCAGAACCACAACCAAAAGTTTTAAATTTTGCGTCTTCAATAATACCTTTATCGTTGACCTTTATTTGCAGTTTCATTACATCTCCGCATGATGGTGCACCAACTAAACCAGTACCAACATTTGGATCATTTTTATCCAGAGAACCAACATTCCTTGGATTTTCGTAATGATCTAAAATTTTCTCATTATAACTCATAGATTACCCGTAAACCATTACTTACATTATAACATATTTAGGTTAAAAACTAAAGTAAAATACACTAGCAAGCGGTACATTTTACTCACAAAATATATATGTTACGAGTGTATTTACTTTACAAATACATATAGTGCATGTCATTCTTTATATGGTAATTTTAGAAGGAGTATTTCTTGAGTTTATTCAGTAATCTTTATCAAGGACTATTAAAAACCTCCTCCCGTTTTAGTGATGGAGTAAAAAATATTTTTTCTGGCAAAAAAAAATTAGATCAGTCGCTTTTAGATGATCTGGAAGAGCTGCTGATTAGGATGGATATAGGTCATAAAACTTCCAGATTGCTTATTGATAAGCTCGCAAGTATCAAATTTGAATCAGAAGTTGAGCATAGCGTTATCACACAGCAGTTAATGATCGAAATAGAAACAATATTAAACCCTGTCGTGCAGCCGATCATTTTGAATAAAAAACCACATATAATAATGGTGTGCGGAGTGAATGGTAATGGTAAAACTACAACTATAGGTAAACTTGCCTATAAATATAAGGAGAAAGGAAAATCCGTTATGCTTGTTGCGTGCGACACATTCAGAGCTGCTGCTAGTGAACAGCTAAATATCTGGGCAGAACGAGCTGGTTGCTCCATTATTACTGGAGAGCACGGTAGCGATTCTGCAAGTGTGGCATATAGAGCTGTAAGTCAAGCTATAAAAGATAGCGTTGATGTTGTTTTGATTGACACAGCAGGAAGGCTACAAAACAATGTAAATCTCATGCAAGAGCTGTCAAAAATACATAGAACGATAAAGAAATTGGATGATACTGCTCCTCATGATGTTATTTTAGTTCTTGATGCAACTACTGGCCAAAATGCTTATAGCCAATTAGAGGCGTTTAGTAAAATGGTTGGTGTTACCGGGTTAATTGTAACAAAGCTAGATGGTACTGCCAAAGGTGGAGTAGTGATTGGGCTTGCAGAAGCTTATAAGGTGAAATTACACGCTATAGGAATTGGCGAAAGTATAGAAGACCTGAGGGAATTTACTGGCAAAGAGTTTGCTGAAGCGTTGTTTGAATGTGATTAAAGATCTCTTTAATTTTCTCACAAGTGATTAATTAGGTTGGGTAAGCCGTTAACGTATAAAAATTACTTCCGCATATTTTCAATCTCATTATAATTACAAATAGAGATATTTTAAGAGCTCAAAATCTATCTTTAGTCTGCAGACTTTTTAATCAAACTTATTAAAAAATGTATTCTTCAGTGTATATCTTTCGTATGTGCACTGCATTTTTTTTCTAACTCTTTTTATACAGGAGGATTTTATGTCCAGAATTCCAGATACTTGACCTTTACTTTAGCTAAAAACCAACTGGTACATATGGTTTTAGAAAGTGTAGGAAATAGAAACGTTTCTGTTTTTTGAGTAATTAAAAACCACTTCAGCTTGTCACTCATGCCTAAAAAGTAATTATATTAATGTAATATTGATACTTGTATACTAACATAAATATATTTTAAAAATTTAAGGAGTATATTATGACAATGTCTACCACAAATTAGTGAGAAATTAGCAGCTAGCGCAAAAAGTCTCTTTGATGAGAGCGAAAAATTATTGCTTATAGCAGAGGAAATACACAATCAAGATTTAATGTATCTTTAATAACAAAAAAGAGGATATTCTATATCTTCTTTTTTTTATGCGATAATTAGCTACTTGTTTTCGTATTCGTTCAGGCAAGGTAGTTATGAGTAAAAACAGCAAATGGTCAGTGCGTGAAACTGTAATCCAGCTAAACACTTTACAATGTTTTTGATGACGAAAAGAATGGATGCCAGTGTCAGCTACTTGCGTGACAACGGAGGGCAATTTGAATGACTCCAGTAGGTATTATGGTGTCATTCCAGCGCTTGACGCTGGAATCCAGAAAAAAAGAAGCCAGTGTCAGCTACTCGAATGACATTATGGAAGCTAGGATGACATCCTTCTCGCAAGCAAAATGTTCATGCAGATAATATTTAACTGTGATTGAAGATCTCTTTTAACTCTTTTATATGACCAAGCTTAATTATCTCAATATCATGAGAAGAATAATTGCCATTTTTAGGCATAATCGCTTTTTTGAATCCTAATTTCTGTGCTTCCCTTAGCCTGAGATCAGCATGCGAAACGTTTCTAATTTCTCCTGAAAGTGCAACTTCACCGCAGATTATTGAAGAAGTTGGTAGAGGTAAATTTACTAAACTTGAAATAAGGGAAGCAGCAACAGCAAGATCAGCTGATGGTTCCTGTATTTTGAGTCCCCCTGCAATGTTTAAGTATACTTCTTTATCATGCAAAAACATTTTACAACGAGCATTTAGCACCGCGATGATCATAGCTAATCTATTAATATCCCAACCAACTACTGCCCTTCTTGGAGTTGCCATATTAGTCCTTGCTATTAATGCTTGCACTTCCATTAAGATTGGTCTTGAGCCTTCCACTCCTGCAAATACGGCGCTGCCAACTACTTCTCTATCATGTACGGTCAAGAATAATGATGATGGATTATCAACAGGCATGAGTCCTGCTTCATACATTTCAAAAACACCAATTTCATTTGCAGTGCCAAATCTATTTTTAATAGTACGTAAAATGCGATATTGATTACTATTTTCACCCTCAAAATATAGTACTGTATCTACCATATGCTCCAGGGTTTTAGGTCCCGCTATTTGTCCATCTTTCGTTATATGGCCAACTATTAAGAGAGAAACACCATATTGCTTTGCAAGAACAGTCAATTCATGAGCGCAGGTACGGACTTGAGTTACAGTTCCTGGTGCTGATGTGACTTTGCTATCATACATAGTTTGTATAGAATCAATTATCAAGAACTTAATACTTTTATTTTTCCTTATTGTTGCTACTACATCAGTTAAAGATACTGTAGATAAAAGCTTAATTTTAGGTTCATTTATCTTAAGACGCTTTGCTCTGAGGCTCACTTGCTCTAAAGATTCCTCGCCAGATACATAAAGACATTCAAAAAAAGAAAATTGCACAACATTAGCTGCAATCCTAAGCAAAAGAGTAGATTTTCCAATTCCAGGTTCACCACCAATTAAAATGCTAGCACCTTGAACGATACCTCCACCAAAAACTCTATCTAACTCTTCTATTCCTGTTAAAAAACGATCGGGGGTAATAATTTCACTATCTGATAACGCTTTTATTGAAATTGGTGCAGATGTACTTCTCGTTTCTGTTTTTACCACTATTTCTTCGACAACTGTATCCCAACTGTCACATGCAACGCACTTTCCTACCCACCTTCCAGTGCTATGACCACAGAATTGACATACGTATGCAGTTTTCATAAAAGCCAAAATTATAATTGTAATAAGAATTAGCTAAATAAGTGAAATAAATTTAAATAGAGAAAATTACCAATCACACTTTTTATCTTGTGGTTTTATTTGCAATATCGCTACTAAGCTGACTAATAAGCAAAAAATTACATAAAGCCCAGCAGCAAAGTCTATTTTAGGAAACATTATAGTAAACCAAGTGCATATCATAGGAGTAAATCCTCCATGCAAGGCAAAAGAGATGTTACGTGATAAGCTAACACCACTAAATCTAACATTAGTAGGAAAAAGCTCAGCAGTAACTATTCCTATAGGATTGATACCCCTCTCGATTATAGAAAGAGCCATCACACTCAACATAATTATTAGGTAGCTTTTATAGTAATATGCAATAGATAACATAGGACAACATATTACCGTTGTGATCACTATAAATAAGATTGCAGTGCGTTCTCTTCCTGTTTTATCAGCTAAAATTCCAAGCACTATTGAAGATATCGGCATTAATATACTGGTTATAATGAGTACAACTTCGTTGACATACGTTGTAACATAAGTCTCAACCGACACTATTTCTTTTGCAATTGTTCTAAGAAATATGGTAAATCCAACAGCAACATTAACAGGTACAGATATTAAAATGGCAAGTATCAGGGCTCTCTTATAGCGTTTTGTAAGCTCTATTATTGGTAAATTAGATAAATTTCTTTGTTCTCGATTTTTTTCATACGCTGGAGTTTCTCCTAGTGTATATATACTATATGCGCTTATTAATCCTAAAATGGCTGAAAAAATAAACGGCAGCCTCCAACCCCAAGCGTTAAAATCAGTGTTTTTTTTACAGATGATCACTGCAACCACAGAGAGCAATATGCCAATGGAGCGACCAAAACTTATTATTCCAAAAAACATTCCTAGTTTTTTCTTATTAGGTAAATGCTCTATGAGATAAACAGAGCTACCTCCTTGCTCAGCGCCAAGTGCAACCCCTTGTATCAGATGGATTGCAAGAAGCAACATAGTAGAGGTTATTCCTATTTTGCTATAACTTGGAATAAACGCAACGAGACTAGAAGGAATCGATATTAGCAAGATAGCAATCGTTAACGCCATTCTCCTTCCATATCTATCACCAATGTGACCAAATACAGATGCACCAAGTGGTCTTACCATAGCGCCCAGTCCTGCAATTCCAAACAATTGCAATATGCTGTAGTAGATATCTTTTGCATAACAAAATTCTCTACTAATTATATTAACCAGATCAATAAAGAGCATATGTTCATACCATATTGCGATTCTACAGAGTATTGTTGCAATCAATACTCTTGTTTGTTGATTGTACACTTAGTTTAATTTGTAAATGTCTACTTATTTTTATTTTGGCTGCTTTTTAGAACTTTGCAACTCAAGCGTATGGCTTATATGTAAATATTATTAAAATTGGAACTTGCATAACCAGCCATTCTGGGATCAAATAAAAAAATCTGGTCATCCGCTGGAATGACATGGTGGAATGTCCTTCTTGTCATTCCAGTACTCCTTTTCTTGTCATCCCAGTGTATGAGCACTGGGATGACACCTCTCTTAAATTACTTTAGCTACAAATATCAAGAAATTTACCAAGTAGAAAAAAGACAAAAGAAAACCCCTATTAGCTAGCTCTAATCCTGAAAATTGGCCTGTCTTAAACAGCCCGTTTCAGCTTATATGGTTAAAAAACTGGAAGTTTTGTAAAGAAATAAGATGCACATAGTGCAAAAAATTAAAAATAAGACGACAACTGCGTTATGCTTTTGTCGTTTAATCTCCACAGACGAAGATAAATAGTATAGCGTTATCCTTATGGTAAGGGAGCTGAAAAAATTTATAAAGCAGGTTCTTTCATTAGTTTTTTTGCGAACATCAAACAATTACTTAGAAAAATTGGAAAGACCATTAAAATATTTTTTTACTTTTTATTCTATATATTTCAACATATTACCTTTAAGTACTAATAATTATGGCATTATTAATAGTTGAGTCGCCAGCAAAGGCAAAGACGATAGGTAAATATTTGAGTAAAGAATTCAAAGTGGCTGCATCTTTTGGCCACGTCAGAGATCTGCCAGCGAAGAATGGTTCTGTTGATCCTGATAATGACTTTGCCATGAAGTATGAGATTATTGAAAAAGCAGAAAAGTATGTAAAAGAGTTAGTCAAGGAAGCTAGTAAAACATCAGATATATACCTTGCAACAGATCCAGACAGAGAAGGAGAAGCAATAGCTTGGAATGTGATAGAGGCACTAAAGGAAAGAAAAGCAATCAATGATGAAAGCAACATTCATAGAGTAGTCTTTAACGAAATAACAAAAAGAGCAGTGCAAGAAGCTATAAAAAATCCACGTGAAATTAATATGGACTTAGTGCGTGCACAGCAAGCACGCAGAGCTTTGGATTATCTAGTTGGATTTAGCTTGTCACCGCTGCTGTGGACAAAATTGTCGGGAAGCAAATCTGCAGGGCGAGTGCAGTCTGTTGCATTAAAGCTTATATGCGAACGAGAGGATGAAATCAGTAAGTTTATAACACAGGAGTATTGGAGCATAAAGGCAGAAATGCAAAATAGCAAAGATGAGGCTTTTTTTGCTATGCTAAGCCACTATGACAATAAAAAGCTAGAAAAATTTGATATTAAGAATGAAGAAGAGGCAAAGAACTTAGTCAGGGAGATCGAGTCAAGGCAGTATGCTGTAAGCACAGTAGAACGCAAGCAAGTTAAGAGAAACCCGCTTCCTCCATTTATCACCTCAAGTCTTCAGCAAGATGCAGTGAATAAACTGTATTTTAATGTGAAAAATGTTATGCGAGTAGCGCAAAATTTATATGAAGGTATCAATATTGGTGGTGAAATCGTAGGGTTGATAACTTACATGCGTACAGATGGGTTTCATATTGCAGATGAGGCTATAAACTCAATTAGAGGGTCAATTAAGTCGTTATATGGTGATAAATATTTACCGCAGTCTCCTCGTAAATATGTAAAAAAGGTCAAAAATGCTCAAGAAGCACATGAAGCAATCCGGCCAACTGATATTAATAGAACGCCTGGTAGTATTAAGGATTACTTAACGCCAGAGCAATTTAAATTGTACGATTTAATCTGGAAAAGAACCATTGCAAGTCAAATGGAATCGGCGATTCTTGATCAAGTGGTAGTTGAAATTAGTTCTATTGACCAGAAAGTGATTCTGCGGGCAAGTGGATCAAGTATATTCTTTGATGGTTTTTATAAAGTCTATCAAGATAACATGGAAGCCGAAAATGAAGGCCTGCTACCTACCATGAAGGAAGGGGAAGCATGTAAGCTGATTTCAGTTGAGCCAAAACAGCATTTCACTCAACCGCCACCTCGTTATAGTGAAGCAAGTATCGTTAAAAAAATGGAAGAAATCGGTATAGGTCGCCCGTCAACTTATGCAACAATTATTTCAGTATTACAAGATCGTGAGTATGTTTCATTGGATAACAAAAGATTTATTCCAAGCAGCCGCGGTAAAATCGTTACTATATTTTTAGAAACTTTTTTTCAGCGTTGTGTAGAGTATGACTTTACAGCACAAATGGAAGAAAGGCTTGATTCAATCTCAAATGGACATGCAGATTGGAAAAAAGAACTAGGCTATTTTTGGGTGCCATTTTTTAATCATGTAAATTCTGTTAAGCAAATGACACATGATGAGATTTTTAGTGGTATTCATGATTTGGTAGTCAATTGGTTTTGCTCAGAGGAAGGAAAGGAAGAAATAGGTAAAAAATGTCCTAATTGCTCTGGTGGTATATTGAAATTAAATTTTGGAAAAGCCGGTGTGTTTCTTGGATGTTCTAACTATCCTGAATGCAACCATACAAAAGAAATTACGGGCAGTAATGACAATTCAGAATATCCAAAAAGTTTGGGTATAGATGATGTGACAGGCCAAGAGGTAATGATCAAAAAAGGTCCTTTTGGACTTTATCTGGAGTTTAATAGTGAGTCAGAAAAGAAAAAAAAGATTTCTGTACCAAAAGATATAAATGTTAATGATATTGATCTAAATACCGCCACTCGATTACTTTCCCTGCCGAAAATAATCGGAGAGCACCCTGAAACTGGAAAAGAAGTAAAAATAGGTCTTGGACGATTTGGGTACTATATTCTCTATGATGGTCGATACTTTTCTCTTAAAAAAAGCTCTAAGGAGGTATTAGACACACAATTAAACGAAGCTATACAAATTATTGAGAGCAGCCCACGCAAAGAGCTAAAATCTCTTGGTTTTAATGAAAAGGGAAAAGAAGTTTTTATCTGCAACGGTAGGTACGGATTCTATATAAAATGCGGTAAAACAAACGTTGCGTTGGGCAAGAATGCAGATATTGAAAGTATAGATCTGAAGAAGGCTTTAGAGTTAATTAAGAATAAAAAGTAGACTTCTTGCATAACCATATGCTTTTTATTGTTGTTCCAGCGCTACACGCTGGAACTGAGAAAAAAAGAGCCTTAATTACAAGAAAGAAAATATTCAGATAACGAGAAAGTTGTCACCTGGTTAGCAGCTACAGTCGTGTGACGCAGACGTGCTAACAGGAAAATAGTCTCTATCAGAGTTAAGCTTTGCTTGCAAAATGAAAAGTGAGTCCAGCTTCTATACCATGTGTGTGAAAAGAGCTGTTCTGTATGATAGTAGTCATTTTATCATTACCTGCTTGTTGAACCATTTTTTTTGCTTCATCATCAAACTTTAAAGTTTCTGGTTTGTATTCAATGCTACCAATAACACCAAAACCTCTATATCCGATATGCATATTTACATCTTCATTTATATGATAATCAAAGCCAGCCTTTAATTGACCTGCAGGTCTTATTGATGATTTTTCAAACATCGTCATTTTTGTTGCACCAATTCCAATACCGACATAGGGAGAAAAAGAGAAACTATCACTTTTCCAATAATGATAAACATTTGCCATTACAGATATGTTCTCAATTTTGTCATGGTTAATAGTTGATCCATATAGATTACCGCCTTCTATGTACGCTATTGTCATCTGGCCGCTTGTTAAACCAACATTATCCACTTTCACAGAAGAATACATTCCTTCTAATTCAGCTCTATAGCTATTATTACCTAATTCCCCTGTATAACCAAGTGATACATTTGCAGCAAAAGGTGGGTTATAATCTCCTTTATACTTACTTATTAACTGACCTTCTGTTTTCTGAGATTCTATGTCATTTATAGATACACGGTTATCATCTGTAGCATCCTTATCCCCAATTTTTGCTTTCAACTTACCCAAGTTAAAATATTGACCGTAATATCCACTACCAAAGTAAAATCCTTCCGTTTCACTTGCAAAAGATTGTTGTGACAACAATAAAGCAAGTGCTGTAACTGCTAATGTTTTTTTACTCATCATGACTATTCCTCTAGTTAAAATAGCTAATCTAGTACTAATTAATTAAAAATGACTTAATATGAAAAAACTAATTATTTTCTAAGCTAAAAAATAGGTAAAATTAACCTCTATCCTCGATTTTATTGCCTTCTAGTTTGTCCTCATCTTCAAATTTATCATCATCGTCAAATTCATCATTACTGTCTTCATCATCAAACCCATCACCACCTTCAAACTTATCATCAATATCCTCGTCTTCAAATCCATCTTCAATCTCTGGCTCATCGTATATTGCATCTTCAGTTTTAGCTTCAACAGGATAATCAGCAGCTTCAATAGCATTACTCTCTTCTTCATTACTAATCTTATCTTTGTTAGCAGCAGAAAAGACCTTGTTTGGATTATATGGCTCTTGTGTAGGCACACGTGTTGGTTTAATCAGCCTTCTTGTGAATGTGCTATCACTATAGTACAAAATTTTCTTTGACTTAATTGGATAAGTCGATTCTATCAAAATTATCTGATCATCACGTGGCAGCATAATAATTTCTTGAGGTAAGAGCAATGCTCTCTGTGTTTCAGAGATATGCAATGATCTTGATGCAGGATTCAAGTCTAAAAATTTAGGTTTGTTTAATGATTCTTGTTGTACAGTTTTGTTTCCTATAAGCTGAGATATCAAATTAGCCGTTTCAATATTATTGGCTGCAAAAGTTATTCTATAGGTTGAGTTTGATAAAAAGGAGTTCATTCCTGCTTCTTCATATATTCCTTTAAGCTGTTCAGTATCTTGAACAATTAAAAATAACCTTACTCGATAGCCACGAAAGTATGCGATGCCCGTTTGAAATTGCTCCATTTTTCCAAGTGTTGGAAACTCATCCATTAAAAATAATACGCCGTAAGGCTCGTCATCCGATGGCAATTTTCTACATAAAAACTCAGTTGCCTGTTGGTAAAAAACCTGCATTAAAGGCCTGAGCCTAGTTAAGTTATCAGGAGTTAAACCAACATAAACTGTAGTTTTCTTCTTTTTAAAATCCAAAATATTAAAATCACTTGATGCAGTTGCAGTATCGATCAATGGGTTTGCCCACAATTCAAGCGACGAGTTCATAGTTGACACAACACCTGATCTTTCTTTGTCAGCCTTTTGCAAAAAAGCTGCAATGTTCATATACGCTACCGGATGTATTATTTTACCCATTGTGTCCAAAACTACAGCAAGATTGTAAACTACGTCATCGCTACGCATCGTACGCACAACCTCACCAAAAGATTTAACTTTCTCTGGTGCAGCAAGTAAATATAGTACCACCCCAACAAATAAGCTTCTTGCTTCGTTTTGCCAAAAATCTTGTTCAGGCATGATTAGGTTAGCTATTTTTTGCACATCGTCAACCATCTGTCCAGGTTTTTCACTAATCCATTCCAGTGGATTATAACAATGGCTTACCCCATCTGGCTGCGCTGGGTTCCATACATATACTTTTTGTCCTTGTCGCTCTCGCCAACCACTTGTTATTTCATAGTTTTCTAATTTTATATCATGCACAATTACCGAATCATTCCAAAATAACAAATTAGGAATTACAAAACCAACACCTTTACCAGAGCCTGTAGGTGCAAAGAGCAATGAATGCTGAAACCCATCAGCAATAAAATATCCTCTCTTATCTTTACCAAGCAATAGACCTTTTTTGCTTCTTAATCCCGCTTTTCGTATGTCTTTCTCTGATGCCCACTGTGAATCTCCATGAAGTGATTCTTTCTTTTTAAATGGCCGCCACTCAATTAGTCTTTCTCTCACATTCCACAAAATAATCATCAAAACAATTTGAGGCAGTAGAGAAGATACAACTAATTTAATTTTGAGCTCAAAGCTATATAGCTCTGGATGATGCCAACAATATTGTATATGATCAAAAATTGTCGGCCAGAGAGCTTGAGGAAAAGGTGTCAAGCTAGGATTAATTGCTCTAAAATCTACACCATCTGGACCGTCAACAAACAGGTAGAATAATATACCAGACAAATAGAAGCAAAATTCAAGTATGCTAAAAGATACTACACCTCCTATGAGAATATTGCGTAGGTGATTTCCATTACTCATAAACTACTTTTTCTTAACTTAGTATAAATTTAAGTATTTTCATTTGAAGATCTAGTAAATAATATTTCAGAAATGCTTCTTTTTCCACCACTGGTCCTTTTGAGTTGAATAACAATGTCAATTACATTTCTAATGTATGGTATGATCTGATCTGGGGGAATGCCAAGATTTGCTTGCATAACCATAAGTTTTATTTGCTCAAGAGCCATTGCCGGACTATCCGCATGAAGAGTTGATATTGACCCTGGGTGGCCAGTGTTTATTGCCCTGATAAAACTAAAAGCTTCCGCTCCACGGAGCTCACCAACTATTATTCTGTCTGGTCTTAAACGTAAGCACGCTTCTATCAAATCTTGAGTGGTTACTTTTGCTCTGCCCTGCCCTCCTTTAGAAGCAATAAGATGTACTCTATTCGGATGATCATTCAAAACTATCTCTCTTGCATCTTCAACAGTAATAATTCTTTCTTCAGATGGAATAGCACGCAAAGTAGCATTAGTAAAAGTGGTTTTACCAGTGGAAGTTCCACCACTAATTATGATATTTTTCTTATTTATTACAGCATATTCTAAAAACTCTTTTATTTTTTTTTGTTTCAGTAGCAAATCTAGGTGACGATCTACTGTATTATCGTTCACTCCTATAACAGTTTCAGAAAAAGCCCCCATTTTTTCATAATCATCCAATGCCAATTGCATAGAAGAAGGTTTACGAATTGAAATGACTACTTTATCAGGCTCACATGCTGGAGGAAACACTATCTGTATACGATAACCATTTGGTAATGTAGCTGAAAGCAGCGGTGTCTCTTCGCTCAGTTTTTGTTCTGTAGCTTGAGCAATCAACCTGCTAAGAGATTTTAAATGATTAAGATCAAATATTTCTAACTTTTCGCATCTTATTTCACCGCGATTTTCAATCCATACTTCCTTCGGTTTATTTATTGATATTTCATTTACACCTTCCTCTTGAAATATCCCTTGTAATGGCTCCAAGTATGTATCAAGTGCAGCATAGTTCATTTCAGTTATTTAATATTGACTGTGGAGGAAATACTATATCTTGGTTAACAAATACTTTCAATGCAGTTCCTTGATTAACATAAATAGTTGGTTTTTTATCTACACTCCTATCAACTATATCTCGCATGTCTTTGGAAAAATCATTGATTGACTTCCCAATTGCTTCATCATAAACAGATTTGCTTCTTTTCTGAGTTTGCCTCAACAGTTGACGTACATCGTCTAAAGTTATACCGATATTGTCACTAGTAATTGTATCAACTCCACTAGCTCCAGAACTTTTTATCACACTTACTATTTCTTCCTTTATTATTCTCAGCAAATCCTGATCACTTTTACCATTTCGAATTTTTTCAATAGCCCTAACACCCAATTTCCATTTTTCGTCTCCTACCTTCCCAACTTCAGTTTTTATAGAATTCTCCAATCTCTCAACAATATCCCCTTTGAGAGAAGAAATATCTATTTCAGTTGCAGTAATAGACTTCACTGCATCCATGGCAGTTAGCGCATCGATAAGATTAGAGGCTTTTTCTCCTACAACAGCTGAACCAATCGAAACACCAGCAAGTGCCACTGAAGAGAATAATGCACTTGCTATTTTATTATCAACTATTCCAGCTATCCCTGCCCTTCCAAGCTCATCGGTACCAGATGATGCAATAGCAACATCTATACCATGAGGAAGAATGATCCTATTCCAATTTATGTTCACGCGGGCTTTTGCAACGTTTGAGTCAAATGAATAACCACCTATTAACCTTGAACCTTTTGGTATTAAAATTGTATCACCAGTTTCTGCATAAACGTCTCTACTAACAACAGCACGGAGCATTCCTTGTAAGTCAGAACTTATTGCAGTTTCAAGAATAGCGTCAATAACTTTACCTTGAATAATCATTAAACCAAGCTTTTCAGCTTTGGTAGCTTTGCTCGATTGTGCTGAGGTATTGGATAAAACAGCATCTGTAGCTTTACCTTCCCCACTACTACCTGAAATTGCTAACATTTGTGCACTACGTCTGTCTCTAGGATAACCGCCACCCCCTATTGTAGGAAATGAAGTAGGCAAATTGCTAATAACATTACCAGAAGGAAAATTTTGCTTTGGTAAAACAGGTATATTTGACAAGGGAATTTCTTTTAGTTGATCTTCTTTTTTTGTCACTTCCTCTTTTTTGATTTGTTTTACTTCTGGTATGACTTGTGGAATAGGAAGAGGAGGTAAGGGTGGCAAGAGATCAGTTGCTATCCTCTCGGAAACTACTACATTATCTGGAACTTGTTCTAACTTTCCTTTCAATTCTTGAATGTTTTGCTTTGTTTCCTCTTTTTTAACAATCTCTGGACCCTCTTTATTAGAAGGACTAAAATAAAGATAGTACACTCCACCAACTAAGAGCGCTACCATAACTACCATCAATGCCTTATAACCTTGATTATAGCCAACTGTTACTACCTTGCTTTCTATCTCTGATTCATCTTCTACAATATTATGCCTTTCTTTACTCATATTATATGTACCACAACTAAAGTGACCTATTTATAACTTCAACTTCACTACCTTCATAACGCATTAATAGCTTTTTATGTACTCCTTTTATTACAACATAATCATCAAATAACAGCCTTTTACAGGATTCGCCTTCTATAAAAATCTGAGGAATTTTATTACTATTTCTAAACTTTAAATAGGTTAAATAACCATCATCGAATAACTCAATTGGAACTATATCTACGTTACCACCTTCATCAATATATGTATAGTTGTACCTCGTATTATTTTCTTGTATTATTTTTTCTGGCTTTTCTGTAATGTATTGCATTTGAGTAGGTAAAGAAACCTCATCTAAATCAACATCAAATTCATCTTCTTCTTGAGGATAATAAAAACGTATTACGTAAGATATATCCTTTTCAACGGAATAATCATGATCCACTTTTTTAGCATCATTATCTGGGTATTTATCGTAATTTGGTCTTGAAATTAGATCAAAAATGTAATTTCTCTTTTTAGTTGTCGTAATAATCATGTTAGTGCGACTACTGACTTCAAATGGCATGACAAGCAGTTTATTATCATAAGGATTAATTTTCCAACTTGATGCATCACCAACAGCAATATTTTTGACTTTTTCCCCTGCTGCAAACTCAATATAAGAATAGTAACCTTGACTAAAAATTACTGTAAACACCTCATTAGGGCTATATACAAAAGTCTTTATTCTACTATCTACAGAAATAGGTTTATTATTAATAGATGCATTTAAGTTGCCACTTATTAGTAAAGCTAAAACTAACAATATCCTACACATATTCATCATCTACTCTATATGAAATAACTTGAAACCCTAACGGGTTAATATATCTTTGCTGACCATTCATTTCAAGCGATGCATATTTATACGACATCACAACTATCTTATTTTTCCTTGAGGAATTTCCATCTTTTCGTGTAAATTCTATAGAAAATCTCACTTGAAGAGCATCGTTACCTAATTTTTGAATTGAACGAATTTTCAACTCACCTTTAGCATATGAATATAAATTAAAAAGGTCATTCATATTCTGCGATTTTATATAATTGCTAAATTCACTATATACACTAGGCGAAGAAAACAACCTTACTTTTGTATAATAATTATAATTATAATTATACGGGTCAAAAACTTCCCTTGCTTTTATATACTCTGAAATAAAATAATCTCTCAGAGTTTCATTTGCAGAATATTGTTTTACTGTAACAGGATCAACCAACTGCACTATTCCTGACTTTTTGTCAATTTCTATAACGAATGGCTCAATAGTGCTACTTGTGCTAATTTTAAATATAGCTAATATGCTTACAGAAATTGCAACTAGTAATATTAATGTAAATAAAAATAAAGTATTTCTCTGAGCAACAACTGTGCTATAGCGACTTGAATTCCAATTTATATCCTTATCTAATGACTCATTACTTTTTTCTTGTTTTAAAAATTTCAGCATCTCAATATTCTTAAAAATCTTAACTTATATTAATTAACATAGCAAGCTAACAAAGTAGTTATAACAAAAAAGCTAATAAACCCTTAATCCATGGCCTAACTTGCCAAATTTTGTTTCCATATATGAATCATTATATTCATTGCGTTCCATAATAAGTGGTATACAATTTGTAACTTCTATATCGTTATTTTTCAACTCTGATAACTTTCTACCATTGTTTGTAAGTAATTGTATTTTGTTAATGTTCAATTTCTTAAGTATTTTAGCTGCAACAGCAAAGCTCCTTTCATCATCTTCAAAACCCAATACTCTATTTGCATCAACAGTATCAAGATTATATTTTCTTTGCATACTGTATGCTCTTAGCTTATTAGTCAAACCAATACCTCTCCCATCTTGCATCAAGTATAATATAATGCCATTCCCAAAGTCAGTCATTATTTGAATCGCTTGATGTAACTGGCTTCTGCAATCACATGATAAGCTGTCTAATAAGTCTCCTGTATAGCATGAAGAATGAATTCTCACTAATGGCTCATTATCTTTATCTGGATTGCCAATGATAATTGCATAATGTTCTCTTCCGCCACTTTTGGTTCTATAAGATATGATATCTACTTCTTGAGTCTGCTTTAAAAATAATGATGTTTTGCACACTTCATACACACTATGATTTCGTTGAAAATCATTCACAAGTAACGTATTTAGTGCAATAATGTCATTTTCTTCACACCAATTTTGCATTTCATGTTTATTCTCAAAAGTCATATCAGCCACTAATGCGTATGGCAATAACTCTGAGAACTTAAGCAAGGCAACAGCATACGCATCTATTGTCTTTGAGAATTGCAATTCTTTTATGCTATCTTCCTTTGAACAGTTTATTAAATGGAGCAGTTCATCAAAATTGCTTATCAATAGACGTTTGCTACTATGTTCTTTACTCTGACATATGTATTTTACCTTACTTGCAGTCAAAGTAACATATACATTACCTGATATAAGCTTATATTGACTAAATAAATTTTTTTCTAAAGTTTCAGCAGCAGCAAGCAATAGATAGTTATTTTCATCATCATATATTAAAATTGGAAGACCACGCCTGATTTCGCTGATAGCTCTTTCTACCTTATTGCTACTTTGATTTCCTATAAACATTTCACCTACACCAAACAACTTGGTGCGGTCGAGAAGACTTGAACTTCCAAGGCTTTGTGAGCCACAGCGACCTCAACGCTGCGTGTCTACCAATTCCACCACGACCGCACTTTATTCTAGTTTCTATATAATTACTTTAAATTACTTAATCATTTTAGGATTTTTCATCTAAAGTGTCAATCTGGTACTAGGATAATTTAGGAAATACCTGTATAATTTAACTATGAATTTTATGGTTACAAACTTTAATCATTTAAGATAATCTTGCTACTAATTCTTAATTTAGGTCTTTATACAAATGAAAATAGCTAATATCTTCATTTTTTTAATTCTATCTCTTACAATTAGCTTTTACCCCACTCATGCACAAATATTGTATACATGGTCTCAAATCATTCCAGAAAATAAATTAAGCATACGTGCGATTATAGACAATAACATGTGTCCCATTGCTTACGTCGATAATAAGGCAGTAGAAATGCTAAGTCGCAGCTCAATTAACAATACCGAAACAGTTTGTGAACTGATAGTAGAAACAAATGCTCAAAATATAAGCATTGATAATATAAAAGTTCCCGTATTAGCAGAAAAGATCAGCAAAATTGCCTTCATTGGCGATACAGGATGTAGAATAAATATGCTATTTCAGCAAGAATGTAATTCTGTAGATAACTGGCCTTTGAAAAAAAATCTAGATTCAATCTCTTTTCATAAACCAGATTTAATTATCCATGTTGGTGATTATCATTATAGACAAACAAAATGTAGAAACACAAAAAAGTGCGGCGATATTTACGGATATAGCAAAGAAGCTTGGTACGCTGATTGGTTTGAGCCTGCAAAAGATATTTTAACACAATCTCCTTTTCTTTTTGTTCGTGGAAATCATGAGAGTTGTAATAGAGCTTATGAAGGATGGTTCAGATATTTAGATTCATACCCCTTTTTCCCTAAAAAATGTGAAGATCTTATTTCCAGTTGGTTCTTAGATGCTGGGCCGATGAAGTTTTTTATCTTCGACTCTTCATCCGGTGAGGAAATTTTTACAACCCAAAGCACAGTTGATGCTTTTGAGAGGCAGTTTGATAAATTGATACAAGATAAGCCCACGTGGTTTTTGACTCATAAACCGCTTTGGAGATCTCCAAAAAAAGAATTTTTGACATTAAAAAGCCATGGTAATCTTACACAAATTGAAGCTTTTGGAGATAAATTTCCAAGCAATGTTACTACCGTAGTTTCTGGCCACATTCATATAGCCCAGATTTTATTAATGGATAATGTTCCAGATCAGATTATAGTTGGAAACGGCGGTGCATTATTACACGCTCAAGATCAAGAACCTGTTTATCAAAATGTAGAATTTAACTATCCAAATAGTAGAAATTACTTAGCACACGAAGTTAGAAATTTTTTCGGCTTTGGCTTTGCAATATTAAGTTTAGATGATCACAAATTTACTTTCTATAACCAAGATAATAAGGAAATGTATTATGCAAACTTAACGAAAGACTTTAAACTCAAAACAAATTTAAATTAGGACTATTTGTTGTTATCGATTACTGACCTTACCGAGAAAAAGTAGAGAAGTAGAAATGTGAGTTGACAAAATAAGAGAAATATAGTATGTTAATGGTAGTAAGAGTATTTAAAATTAATTATGCCAGTAGCAGTAAATACACCATATAACATACAAAGAACGTAGAAATTTAAAAAGGCAAGAGATATTTTACTAGCCCCTGTGAGATGGCTAGTCATTGGTTTAGCTGTAGTATTACTCATAGCATTTATTGTTTTTGTCATAGCGTTAACTCTAGTCGCTCAAGCATTGAGTAAGCTATATGTTCTTGCAGGAGGAAAATTACCAGAATGGTTAGAGCAAAGAACTGAAACATTTATGGAGGCAGTGCGTGTCCCACAAACAACGCATGATACTAATGTAAATGATGCAATTAATATTAACGTTCAAAAGCTAAAAGAAAACTATGGCGAGCCTGATGTTGATGATAAGTTTATAGAGGAAATAGAAGGATTTATTGATCAGTTAGAGTGCATAGCAAATGGCATAGAAAAAGCTGTGGATAAAGATCAACTCACAGAAGATGAGAAAAAACATGCACTTAAGTGCTTGTAGCGTATAAAAAACAACCCTGATACACATAGTGGAAGCGGATTAACATTGAAGCAAGTTTTAAATTTGGTTTGGAAAGCTTGTAAAGATGAAAATAAAAAAAGTGCTGATGATAATATAGATATTAATACCCGAATATCACAGAGAAAATATCAACTGGTTAAACATTTAGTAGAATCGCAAACAGAATATGGAGTACTTGTTGGCAGTGCATGTTTTACTGGTACCTTTAACAATATTGTCTCTTCCTTGTACACTTTTGAAGAATTTTTCTTCTTGCAAAGAGCGGATAAGGCTACTGTAAAACAAGAATTTGAAAATGATCTACAAAAAAAAAGGTGAAGAATTATTTAATCGGCTTTCCAATGATAAAGAAAAAAAAGAAGTTGCAGAAGCTTTAAGTAATCCTTCTACAAATTTCTTTATTAGCTTTATAGAATCATTTAAAAATCACTCTGCACGTGCAGTTTTAGGCGATAAAAGATGTGATGAACTAATAAAAGAGTATTTTGGTAATCTTCAATATAAACCAACAATATCTTACTTTATAAAGTAATCACTTCACCATCGGCAAAGTGATTCCACACTGATTCATATATTTTCCTTTCATATCATCATATGACTTCTCACACTCACTTTCGCCGCTTAAAAACACAAATTGGCATGCTCCTTCATTAGCGTAAATTTTTGCAGGAAGTGGAGTAGTGTTAGAGAATTCAAGTGTGACGTGACCTTCCCATCCAGGTTCTAAAGGGGTGACATTTACTACAATACCACATCTTGCATAAGTTGATTTGCCAACACAAATTACCAGTACATTCCTTGGTATACGAAAATATTCCACCGTGCTGGCAAGTACAAAACTATTTGGTGGGATTATACATACATCTGTTTCCTTATCTATGAAACTATTATCAGAAAAATTCTTGGGGTCTACAATAGCTGAATTAACATTAGTAAAAATCTTAAACTTATTACTAACTCTTGCATCATAGCCATAAGATGATAATCCGAAAGATACAACACCCTTACTGCTTTTATGATTCACAAAAGGCTCTATCATTCTAGAGTTTTCAGCCTTTTCCCTTATCCATTTATCTGGCATAACTGCCATAATTGTCCTTTAAAGTTTTGTAATACTTATAATAATATGTAATAGAATTTAAATGTAAACCTGAATTAGCGTTACACTCTGGAATGGCAAAGTTTCCAGTATAAACTACCTATACAAAAATAAATTGGCAATATTTCAAGCCTGCCAAGCAGCATCAAAAACGATAGAAATAGCTTTACTCCACCACTAAAGGAGGAATAATTACCTGAAGGACCTATGAGGTTACTAAATCCTGGGCCAGAATTTGTAAGCATTGCAGAAACAGAGCTGATGCTAGTTATAAAGTCTGCATTGCTCAAGTAAGACATCACTATTGATGATATAGTGAACGTTAACATGTAAATCGCAAAAAACGTAAAGACGGATTGAACTTCATCATTTTCCAGTATTTTACCATTGAGTTTTACTCTATCGCTTTCACTTGGATTTAATAAAGAGCTAAAGTAATTCCTTATAGACTTTAGAAAAATGACTAAACGGAAGATTTTGATTCCACCACTAGCAGAACCACCACATCCACCAATAAAAGCTAAAAAGAAAGCTAAGACTGAAATAAAGCTCCAATTCAAGTAGTTGCACATTACATAGCCAGTTGATGTGATAAAGGAGGTAATGGTGAATGTGCTGTACCTAAATGATAAAAATACTCCTAAGTCAAAATTTTTATATAACCAAAAACAAGCAAGCAAAGATGAGATAACAACTATCTTAATAAAGTAAGAGACCTGTTCATCATAACAAACGTCTAATCGTCTTATAATTTTTAAATAGCTCAGAAAAGGTAAAGAGCCTAAAATCATAAAGATAATTGTTATGACCTCCAATATAGGGTTATTGTAGTAGCCTATAGAATCGTTATAGTTAGCAAATCCACCAGTTGATACAGCGGACATTCCTTGACATACTGCGTCAAATAATGGCATGCCAGCTAGATAGTAGGAAAATATGCACAATAAAATTAGGCAGTAATATATTTCTGCAATATGTATTACTACGCTTCGCGTATGTGGTAACTTTCTTTTAAGAGCATCTGAGTACTCAGAATAGAGTAAATTATTTAAGCTCAAAACCTTAAATATGGGAAAAATTGCAATTCCTACTGTAATTATTCCAAATCCTCCTATACCATGCAGCATTGCTCTCCACAGTAGTATCCCTGGAGATTGTTGTTCAATTTCGCTGAGCACAGTTGCCCCTGTGGTTGTAATCCCAGATACTGCTTCAAATAGTGCATCAACGTAGCTTAGACTATCAAGATAGAATGGAATAGCTGCAAATAGAGATAATACAATCCAGGTACAGGTAGTAATCGCAAAAATTGCCGGCATTCCATGTAACTTACTTAGTTTACCCAATAAAATAAAAATTGCACTAAATGTGCAGGTAACTATAAATCCAACCAGAAAATTTTTCCATTCGTAACCTAGATAATTATTAGTAATAGCAGGAATAAGCATTGCTACGCCAAACAACAATAGAAAAATTCCCACAATAAACGCAATTGAACGTAAAACTTGCAGACTTTCCATAGACAGTACTGTGAAAGCTATATGTTATTAAAACTTCAACCGCTTTGCTAATTTTTTCTCTTGACTTGATTATAAACACGTATAATTATAGCGCTAAATTTGCCATAAGAGGTAGAGGTAAGGTATGTTATTAACTGGCAGACAAAAAGAAATTCGAGATTCATTGTATCTTGCAATTTTTAATGAGAGTCTTCAAGAGATTCAGAATATATTCAATAGTAATTCTAATAGTGATGTGCAAAAAATTTTGAGAAGCCAATTCCCGAGTGGTTGTACAATCTTTGATGTTGCTAAATACATAGGAAATGAAGAAATCATTCAGACACTTCAGCAGAAAGCTAATAAATACACTGATGCTTTATGGAATAAGCGTAAAGAAACTAAAAATTCATTACGTCTTGCAGTTGTGAATAGCAATCTTCGAGAAGTCCTAAACATACTCAAAAAAATTAATTCTGAGGAGAATGTAGATTATACCCAAAAGGTTTTAAGGAGTAAGTTCGATGATAATTATACTATCCTAGATTTTGCTATTTTAAAACAAGAAGGAGATATCATTAAGGCATTTTGGGATAAAGCTGATAAAAACACTCGTGTCTTCTTGAGTGATAGTGCAATCAAATCAGCTAATTATAGTTCAAATTTTGATGTTAAAAAATTTATTCCAGAAATTGAGAATTATAATATAAAGTGCACTGAAAAAGCTACCAAACGAACTTATGAAGAATCTCATCAGAAAAATGATATTCGTGATAGAGCTATGCAAAAAGTGGAAAATTTAGGAAGAATAGGTACCCTTCATTGCAAATTATGTGAAGCAATAGATTATTTAGATGTTAAAAAAGTTAAAGCAGTATTAGAAGATTATGATACAAATCTAGCAATGATTTTAAATAGACCTATACATTCACAGAGCAAAACTACCCTTTTACTTTATCCTCTGCAAGTTGGTCTTAATAAACGATATATAGGTGATGGTAAAGGATTGAAACAAGAAGATCTGAGAAATATAAAAGAAATTACTAAACTTCTTTGGGATAAAGCTTCTCCTGATATTCGCGATTTCTGGTTTAAATTCCATCAAGATCAACAAGAAGAAAGTACAAAAAACACAAAAGCAACCTTTGAAGCTCATTTGAAGAACGCTTCTCCTGATATTCGTTACTTGTGGCTTAAAAATCAAAGAGCTCCTGAAAATCAAGATGCATCTGTAATAAAACTTCTTAAAGGTGAGCAACAACGACATGCTAAGATAGGTAGTGAGAAGTGGCTTGAAGATTTCATTCAAGAAGTTAAAGATTACACAGAACAAAAAAGCATAGAAGAAAACCTTGAAATAGCTACAGAGAAACCTACAACAAAATCTGTTCTACAAGACGCACAACTTTCTCAAATAAATAGAACTTGTTGTATTTTGTAGTAAATAAGTTCTTAGGAAATCTAAGTATGATAACAATAAAAACAAGAAATTTAAACGTTCTATTTTTAACCTAGTATCCAGAATAAAAAAAATATCAAAGTCATCATATTATATCACGAACCTTTTCCAAGACTTTTTTTATATTTTCGCTTGAAAGTGGAATTAAGCCAAGCCTAGATAAATATCCACCTTCAGTACTAATAGAGTCTACAACTTCTCTAATGAATTCCCTTAATCCATCAACAGTATCTAAGTGTTCTTTCTTTATATAAAGATATAAAGGCCTTGCTAACATATACTCCCCCGATGATATATTTTTATAAGTTGGCTCAATTCCTGCGATTGTGCTTCCTTGAATCTCATCTTGGTTTTTCGCTAAAAAGCTGAAGCTAAATATTCCTAAAGCATTTTTATTGCTCTTCAATTTTTGTATTATTATGTTTTCATTAATTCCAACTTCTATATACCTTCCATCATCTCTGATATTACTACATGCTTTCTTTCTTTTTTCTTGGTCTTGATAATTCTCTTTGAAAATCCTTGAGTTCATGCATGAATATTGATCAAGCATAATAAAATTAATCAAAGTTTCATGTGTACCTGTATTTTGATGTGGACCATAGATTTTAATTTCTGTTTTTGGTAGAGCTTGATTTACATCAGACCAAAATTTCTTGTTATTCTTTACTAATCTATCATTGTCTTCAGAATATGAAGATAAAGTTTCAAACAGGTCATTTTTTGTAAAATCAAATCTATGGCTTTGATTTGAATTTGCAATAACAATTCCATCATAGCCGATTATGATCTCTATTACTTCATTCACTTTATTTCTTTTGCATAATTCTCTCTCTACTTCCTTCATAGGGCGAGATGAAGTGGTGATATCTGGTGTGCCTTTCCCTATTCCTGAACAAAACATTTTGAACCCTGATCCACTTCCTATCGATTCTACAACTGGAGTTTTAAAGTGAAATATACGACTGAATTCCTCAGATACAAATGAGATAAAAGGAAAAACAGTTGAAGATCCAACAATTCTGATATATTTTCTGGCATCAGCATCTGAAAGTGGCACGAGTAATACAAATGCAAAAATAAGGAAAAAGCGTTTCAGCATCGTTTTTGCTCAAGAGTGTAAAGTTAATTATCGTAATAAAAATCAAACTGAAAAGCTTTTTTTTCTAGATTTTAGAAGGTATAACGATCAAATGTGTGCGTAATGATGAGATCTGAATCACAGCATTCATACAATTACACCTGTATCAAATACTCTTATGTTTTTCAATACTGAAGAATTCTTCCATATTAACTTAATGATGTAATATATCCTTTTCTTTAATAGATAAGTCATCATAGACTTTTTTTACATTATCATCAGTAATGTTTTGTATTTCCTTTTTGGCAACATGAAAATCATCTTCTGAGATTTCCTTATTTTTCTTCATTTCCTCTATTTCTTCCATAACATCTCTGCGTATATTTCTAATTGCAACTCGTGCATTTTCAGAAAATTGATGCAATAATTTCACTAATTTTTCACGAGTTTCTTGCGTTAAGTCTGGAAGAACTATACGTATAGTATTTCCTTCAACAACAGGATTTAAATTCAGGTTAGCATTGATTATCGCATTTTTTACTTCACCGATAACAGTAGCATCCCAAACTTTAACTGATAGAGTTTTGTTATCTATAGCTGAAACGCCTGCAACTTGGTTCAGTTTTTGATGTCCACCATAGATATTTACAACTATACCATCAAGTAATGATGAGTTAGCTCTACCAGTACGTACACCTTTCATATCATCATGAAAAGACTGAATAGTTTTTAGCATTCTTTCTTTTGTTTTAGCTTTTATTTCGTTTAACATAAATTACCTAATGTTTATAATCTGATACTATAGTATAAGTACCTTGACCCTTAATAATATCGACCATTTTTTCTCTTTTTAAAGAAAAAACTATAATCGGGATAGAATTCTCACGAGCAAGTGAAATTGCTGATGCATCCATAACTTTTAAATCACGAGTTAGCAAATCTGTATAAGAAAGCCTATCATACATCACAGCATCCTCATTTTTTTTTGGATCAGCAGAATATACACCTCTTACTTGCGTACCTTTTAGAATAACATCACAATTCATTTCAACAGCACGTAGAGCTGCAGATGTATCTGTGGTAAAAAATGGGTTACCTGTACCTGCTGCAAAAATGACAACTCTACCTTTTTCTAAATGATGAATAGCCTTCCTTCTTATATAAGGCTCACATATGGTAGTCATAGGTATAGCAGATAATACCCTAGAAACTATAGAGCTTTTTTCTAAAAAATTCTGCAAAATTAAAGCATTAATGACAGTGCCAAGCATTCCAATATAATCACTGCTTGCTCTTTCACAGCCACTTAAAGATGCTGATGCACCACGAAAAATATTCCCACCACCAACAACAATACAAACTTGAACTCCGAGATTACAAACTTCAACTATGTCTTTGGATAGTTTATCTATCACTTCCATATCATGGCCAAATAGCTTTGATCCCATCAAAGCCTCCCCAGAGATTTTGAATAACACTCTGGGGTATTTTACTTCTGAAGTTTTGTTACTTATTTGCATCATCCAAAGTAAGTAACTTATAATTAGCTAATTTAACAGCACTTGATTCTATAAAATCAGCAATCTTCATTTTATCATCTTTTATAAACTTCTGCTCTAGCAGAACAACTTCTTCATAGTATTTAGCCATTCGTCCATCTACTATTTTTTTCGCTACCTCTTCAGGTTTATTTAAGCTCTTTACTTGCTCCTCAATTATAGAACGCTCATTGTTTAATTTTTCTTGATCTAAATCATCTATAGATAAAGCTTCAGGTTTCATAGCAACTACATGCATAGCTATTTGCTTTCCAATCTCTTGTTTATCACCAGATGATTGCAATGCTACTAAAGCACCAATCTTACCTAAGCCATGCACATCACCATGTACATAGCCAGCAATAATCCCATCCTCAGTCTCTAGGTAGCAAAGATTGCTTAACTCTAACTTCTCACCAAGAACCGATGTACCACTCATAATAGCTTCCTGCACTGTACCAACATCTTGATATTTGGCATTTTTTAACTCATCAAGATTAGTACAACGTTCTTGACAAGAAATTGATGCTAAATTTGAAACTAATGCTATGAACTTCTCATTTCTAGCAACAAAATCAGTTTCACAATTAACTTTAACCAATACACCATAATTTTTAGCCAAGCACATAGCAATAAGCCCATCTGAAGCTACTCTATCAGACTTTTTGTCAGCTTTAGCAAATCCTATTGTACGTAACCTATCAACGGCTTTCTTAATATCACCATCACACTCTTCTAACGCTTTCTTACAATCGCTTAAGCCAAGCCCTGTTCTATCGCGTAATTCCCTTATACTACTTGAATCCATCTTCATTTACTTACTACTACCTCCCTTTCTGTTTCATCCTTCATACGCTTCTTTTTAGTTTGTACAATACCCCCTTCTTTTTCTTGAATAAGCTCATCATCCTTAACTCTAGACCTTGTCAAACTAGACTCTATTCCAGCTAATATAGAATCAGCAGCTAATTTACAGTATAGCTCTATTGATTTTCTTGAATCATCATTTCCTGATATAGGATAGGCAATATCATCTGGGTCAGAATTGGTATCAAGTACTCCAACTACAGGAATACCTAATTTTTTAGCCTCTTTAACCGCTATATGCTCTTTGTTAGTATCAATAATGAATAAAATATCAGGAACTGCTCCCATTTCTCTAATGCCACCCAATTCTTTATCAAGCTTTTTTCTTTTCTTTTCAATATTTCCTAATTCTTTTTTTGTTAAGATACTATCTTCATCATTTAATATTTTCTCATATTGTATCAAAGTTTTTATCGAAGAAGAAACAGTGTTCCAATTAGTAAGCATACCACCAAGCCATCGATCATTTACATAATATTGACCACAACGAACCGCTTCACTTGCAACAATATCTAAAGCTTGAAATTTCGTACCAACAAATAAAATGCGACCATCTTGAGATGCAACATCGTATAAAGCTTTCATAGCCGCCTCTAACAATGGTAATGTTTTTCGTAAGTCTATTATGTGTATACGATTCTGTTGATGTACACCATATATATATGGGGCCATTTTCGCATTCCAGCGACTAGTTTTATGGCCAAAATGCACACCATATTCAGCTAAATCACGTATAGTGACTTTAGGCAAATTTGTCATATTTACTCCTCCAAATAGTTTATCCTCCATGGCATAACCCTAACGGGACTACTTGCATAAGCCATGTGTGAAATTAAGTTATTTACATAGTAATAAAAAAGACAAAAAAGCGCAAACAAAAAATATTGACAAGTAGCAACACGTTGATTAGCTTTAAGATTGCAAACGTTAAAAAGCAATGGGGGGTGTAGCTCAGTTGGTTAGAGCGCATGCCTGTCACGCATGAGGTCGTGAGTTCAAGTCTCATCACTCCCGCCATTACAGCAGAAACACCTTAAAATTACTTAAGTTTCTTATTAATTTGAATTAATTTCTTTCAGAGACTTGACATGATATTGTAATTGCTGCTTAATCTATTTAACTTTATCGTTAATAATTGGGATTAAATATGTTCATTTCTGAGGTTTTTGCGGCAGATGCGACTAACAATGTATCAGCATCTGTTGCTAGCTTTATTCCACTCATTTTAATATTTGTAGTATTTTATTTTATCATTATTCGCCCCAATCACAAAAAACTAAAAGAACATAGAAGGATGATAGATCAAATAAAACGTGGTGATACGGTTATT
Organism: Wolbachia endosymbiont of Encarsia formosa; assembly: GCF_039540065.1. Taxonomy (NCBI): domain Bacteria; kingdom Pseudomonadati; phylum Pseudomonadota; class Alphaproteobacteria; order Rickettsiales; family Anaplasmataceae; genus Wolbachia; species Wolbachia endosymbiont of Encarsia formosa. The sequence continues at coordinate 999,983 of NZ_CP154278.1, forward strand.
ACTTCTAGTGGAATAATAGGTGAAGTAAACAAAGTTGACGAAGTAAATGCACAACTAATACTAGAAATAGCACCAAAAATTGAAATAAAAATCCTAAAGTCTGCTATATCTGAAATCTTAAATAAAGAAATTCAAAAGCCAGTAGCTAAATATATTGAAAAAAGCAAAGTTGAAAAGAATGGCAAGAAAAATAAACTAGAGGAAAGTAAAAAAGACAAAAATGCTTCATAATTTAAGAAGTGTGTGGAATATTAGGTATAGTAAGTAGCGGTGATTCAGTAATACCAACTTTACTAACCGCGTTGCAAAAATTGGAATACAGAGGTTATGACTCTTCAGGTATAGCAATTATAAATAATAGAGGTAAGATAGAAGTAAAAAAATCAGAAGGTAAAGTTGAAAGATTGTGTGAAGTTGTTCATGAAAGCAAGATATCTAGTAGCAAAGTTGGTATAGCACATACTCGTTGGGCTACACATGGAGCTCCAAATCTTAAAAATGCTCATCCCATTTATATAAATAATGTTGTTGTTGCTCATAATGGCATAATTGAAAATTACAATATATTAAAAAAGGATCTGGAGGAAAAGGGAGTATCTTTCCACACCGATACTGATACAGAAGTGATACCAAACATATTAACTTCATATCTTGATGAAGGGTTATCACCAGTTGATTCTATATTACAGTGTCTAAACAATTTACAAGGTTCACTTGCTTTGGCTTTATTATTTGCAGAATATCCAGATACTTTATTTATTGCAAAAAGAAATTTGCCTTTAGCAATAGGATATAACTGTAATAAAGTGTTTGCTGCTTCTGATACTAATACTTTGAATTCATTTGTAGAAAAAATATTGCATTTAGAAGATAATGATATTGCAGTAATAAAATCTAACGAATTCAGTATATATAATAATGGTATACAAGTTAAACGCAGAACAGAAAATAGCAGTCCAAGAAATTTTCTAATTAGTAAAAATGGTTACCCTAGCTTTATGCTAAAAGAAATTTTTGAGCAACCGTATGCATTAAACAAAACAATAGATCAATTTTATAAACAATATAAAGAAATCAACAAAGAATTATTTTCTGAACTAGGTTACATTACTATAGTTGGATGCGGTTCATCCTATTTTGCTGGACTAATAGCAAAGTGTTGGCTGGAAAGTATTGCTCAAATTCGGGTATATCTAGAAATCTCGTCAGAATTTAGGTATAGCAGCGTCAAGCTCGAAGAAGGTAGTATTGGCTTATTCATTTCTCAATCTGGTGAAACTGCAGATACTATGGAAGCACTACGTTATGCGAGATTGCAGAAACAAATGATCATTAGCATAATTAATACATTTAATAGCAGCATAGAAAAAGCCTCAGATATTGTATTGCATACTCTTGCTGGACCTGAGATTGGTGTTGCTTCGACAAAAACCTTTTCTACGCAGCTTGCAATTTTAGCATGCTTTGCTGTAGAGCTTGGAAAAATAAAAGGTATACTGGGTAGAGAGAGGATAAAGGAACTAAGCGGTGCTATTAATTACATTCCCGAACATGTAGAGCATGTTTTGAATGTGATGGAAATACAACATATATCAGGCAGTATATTAGAGCACAATAATATAATTATAATTGGGAGAGGAAGCTCATATGGAGTTGCAATGGAAGGTGCATTGAAGATAAAAGAGCTTTCATATATCAACACAATTGGTATTGCAGCGGGAGAAATGAAGCACGGTTCTATCGCCTTGATAGACTCTACTGTACTTGTTATCGCAATTATTCCTTACGATAATTTATTCTTTAAAACTCTATCCAATATACAAGAGATTATTGCAAGAAAAGGTAAAGTAATTGCCTTTAGCGATAAGCAAGGAGCACCGCTCTTAAAGGGAATTTGCATAGATGTGGTACAACTTCCAGAAGTTGACAATTTTGTTTCTCCAATTATCTACAGTGTTGCTATGCAATTTCTTGCTTATTCTATTGCAGAAAAAAAAGGGTTAGATGTAGATTGTCCGAGAAATTTAGCTAAATCTGTCACAGTTGAGTAACTTATTTAAAGTGAGTTGCTAATTAACAGCTCTAATTGTCAGTTATAAATTACTGAATTTTACTAATAAATTCAGTAGCCCTCTGCGAAAGAATATGTAACTAATGTAAGGATGAGAGAGGCTAAAATCCACGCCTCAAATTAACAAGATTTGCCATTATGGTTACCAGACACAACTTAACCTAGCAAGCAAGAATTAACTAACAGAAAAATTAAAAACTAATATCAGTCTCTTATGTAGAGCTACTAATATTTTTCTAAAAAGCAATATGTTTTCTATTCAGGAAAGTCTACATCGCCATAACAATATTTACTAGAATGAGGTCTTGTCTCACTGTAAAAACGCAACCAATGATCAACGTCTATCTGAAGATCTTCTAATGAATTGTAGATTGTTTTACAAAAAAAGAGGAGTTAATGAGAGTTCAGTAACTTGATGTAGAGTTGTACTGCCTTTTCATATTTGAAGCAAGTTGTTATTCCATCTCAAACCATAGCATAAAGTAAATATGGCAATTTATACTAAAATTTTCTGTTTATGAGTTATATTATGTAAAGATACTATTTGACCTTGAGCTTTAAAGATATTATGTAATAGCATTATTTAATATGCGATGTTTATTATGGTTAAAGTAAGTGCTGGTGAAAATTCAAAAAAGCTTAAAGATGGTAAAAATCAGCCTATGTTACCAAAAAAGTTCAAAGGCAGTCAGTCTATGTCACCAAAACGGAGTCAGAATTCTGGTGAAAAGATATGGAGTGCATTTCACGCATTAATGAACGTAATATCGGAGCTAGAAGAAACAAAGGTTACAGTGGAACTAAAAAAAGACACTGAAATATCAGAAGAACAATTGAATAAAATAATAGCATTAAAAAATCAAGTAGAAGAAGAAACAGAGCAAATAATGATGCCATGTTTCAAGAAAATAATAGTAGGATTGAAAGGAACAAAAATAGAGAAATTGTCTACGGAGCTAAAAAAGCTGGCAGAAGTACAAGGTGAAAAAATACAAGAGTTATGTAAGAGACTAAAATCAGGTACTGGAACAGAAGAAGATCAAAACAAACTCAAGAGAGCAGTAAAAGGATTAGCAAAAGAGTGTTCCAAAGAGCTCACAAACTACGTATCTGATTCAAATTCGATAATGTTGTACACTGCTGTTATTGGTGTTGGTCTTGCTGTTGGGCTGGTAGCAAGTACTATACTTGAACATACAACTAGACTAAGTATATTAGCAATAATTGGCATAGCTACAGCATCTGCACTCGTAGCTGGTGGTGCTACATATGCAGCACTAAGACCTAATACTAAAATAGATGAATCAAAAGAAGTCCAAATAAAGAGTTCTCATCACTCACTTTCCTAATCACACTTTAATTCAAACTTTATCAGTTTTATTCAAGTTGCTTCTAAAAGGAGAATATCAATGGTGTTCTCCTTACTGATTTGGTTAAAATGCAGAAAACGCCTATGTCAAAATTTACACAGATGTTAAGTGCTGCCACTAATTCCCAGTTAGTACAATTTGTGTATCTTATTGACATATTTAATTTATTCTGTTACAATTTTTAGTAATTAGATTGGGGTAAAACAATGAAGAGTTTTAAATGGCTACTTAATCAAGTAAGACTTTCATGGATTAGCTTAATATCAAAAGTAAAGAGCTTTTTTCAAACTAACGATACACATCATCAAACAACCGCTAGCAATGGAAATGACCATACAAAAAAAATAAGTATAGAGAATAAAATAGAAACGAAAGGTAATGAGATTGATTTAGAGGATGAACAGGATGTGTTTGAGGATGCTCTAACAGGAGAAGAGCTAGATGAAGAAGAATTTTTTTATACTGTTGAAAGTTTTAATGAACAGGAAGTTAATGCTAATAGAGAAAAAAAGGAATATGAAAAAAATAAGTACTATAGTCTACAAGATGGTCTACAAGAAAAAAATGAATTTGATCACACAACGCACACTCTTACACTTGCTTTTGAAATTGAAAAGCCATTTCCAGACTCTGACCTTAGTAAATTTAAATTGTGCGAGCTTAAGCAAAATCGTGGTAAATACACATTTACTCTAGAGGATGACCAGAAAAATCGTATAGAGCTACACTCTGAATACCTTAATATGTATTTTCCTAAGTATTTTGAGAAACACAGAAAAAAAGGAGCATACATTGAACTTTTTTCTCAAGAAGAAAATGGAATTAGCAATGATATTATCATCCCATTAGAAGTTCCAAAAGAGGTAGAGATACTTACTGAAAAATTCGGCCTGATGAACTTCATAAAAGCAAATATACAATCTCAAATACCAGATTTTCCGGGAGATATAAATCTAAAAGATTGTAAAGATCATGTAAACTTCTATCTTAATTCAAATAATACTATATCTCTTTTTCTAACGTCAGCACCGATAAAATTTTCAGCTAAATTATCAGGTACTCCAACAGAAACAAACTGGCCAATAAAAGATATTCTATTCAGAGGTAGTTTTATTAATCAGCATATTGATAAGCAAACTAGAGTTGAAAAAGTGATTGAGCCTTATATTGATAAGCATTCTATAGTTGAAGAAGCTTTTGAAGTAGTTAACGTAGAATGTGCATCAGAGCTGAAGATTTCTCAACCTAGCATATAGCCTTATATTCTTTCATCAGCATGATATAATTTTGTGCAGATTGTGTAATATGTTTAATTTCCTCATCTGACATTTTTTTGAAGAATTGTGCTGGCCTGCCAGCCCATATTTCTCTACTTTTTATCACTTTCCCATGCGTTACCAGTGAGCCAGCAGCTACCATAGCTCCGGACTCCACAATCGCATTATCCATTATGGTAGAGCCCATACCAATAAATGCTTTATCATGCACTGTGCATGCATGTAACATGCAAAAATGTCCAACCGTCACCATACTACCAATAATCGTGTCGCCGCCTGGATTTCTATCTACATGAATTACGGTGCCATCTTGAATATTAGTTTCATCACCTATTTTGATTGATCCAACATCTCCTCTGATCACACAATTAAACCAGATACTCGCATTCCTTCCTATTTCAACGTTACCTATGATACGCACACCATCTGCGATAAAAGAACTTTCATCCATTTTTGGTTCATAATTTTTGTATTTTAAAATGTGATAGCTCATAATTTAAATAAGGTTTAATACATACTTGGATTCCAGTAGTCAAGTTACTCGGGTAAAGATATTCTTGACTTATGATCCTTATGCTCCTAAAATCTTTATTTTTAGCTCTATTCATAATGTCAGTAACAGTACTTAGTGTACTTCAAATAATATTAGTTGTTGTATTGGTAATTTTAGTGCTCCTGCAGCCACCTGGAAGTAGTTCATTAAGTGGCTTTAGTAATTCACAACAGGGAATGAATTCAATAATTCCGGTAAAGTATTATGAAAATCCACTCAGTAGAATAACTTCTATAGTTGCTGGACTGTTCATTATAAATACACTGTTACTATCAGGATTATGTTCAAAAGATGTACATAAAAAATCAATTGCAGAGAAGATTATATCAGAAAAGAAGCAAGAAGGCCAATCAACTTCTGTTCCATTTGAAAATTAATGAAAGAAACCAAGTTTATCTTTGTTACAGGTGGGGTTGTTTCATCACTTGGTAAGGGTTTAGTTGCTTCAAGTGTGGGAGCACTTCTTCAAGCTCATGGATCCAAGGTTCGCATCAGAAAGCTTGACCCATATCTCAACATTGATCCTGGAACAATGAGCCCAGCTCAGCACGGGGAAGTATTTGTTACTGAGGATGGTGCTGAAACTGATTTAGATCTTGGACATTACGAGCGTTTTACTAAAATTAAAGCAACCAAGGACGACAATATAACAACTGGTAAAGTATATAATAAATTATTAAAGAAGGAAAGGTGTGGTGATTATCTGGGTAAAACTGTACAAGTTATTCCTCATATAACAGATTTAATCAAATCTTTCATTTTTAATGGTACAGAAGATTTAGATTTTGTAATATGCGAAATAGGCGGAACCGTAGGTGATATTGAAAGCCAACCGTTTTTGGAAGCTATACGTCAAGTTAATTATAAACTAGGAAAGCAAAGAGTTATCCTTATTCACTTAACTTTAATACCATATCTCACTGCAGCACAAGAATTAAAGACAAAACCGACACAGCATTCAGTTCGAGAGTTAAACTCTTCGGGATTACAACCAGATATTATATTATGTCGCAGTGAAAAAGAAATTTCCGATAACCAAAAAGAAAAGATAGCCAATCTTTGCAATGTTTCTTTATCTAACGTAATACCTGCTCCTGATGTAAACCATATATATGAGTTACCGTCCTTATATAATCAATGTGGGCTCGGGACACAAATTTTGGATCACTTTCACTTAAGTAAGCCAAAACCAAGCTTACCTGAATGGGACCAAATAGTACACTCTATGAGACATCCAACACAAGAAGTTATCGTTTCCATAGTAGGAAAATATACTGAATTTCCTGACGCATATAAATCACTGATTGAAGCATTAAACCATGGTGCAATTAGTAATAAAGCTAGAGTGAAGATAAATTGGGTCAACTCAAGAGAAGAGAATGGAAAATCTATAGATGCAAAGTTTATAAGAGAAAAATTACAAAATTCTCATGCAATCCTTGTACCAGGGGGATTTGGTGATAATGGAGTAGAAGGTAAGATATTAGCAATAAACTACGCCCGTATAAATAACATTCCATTTTTGGGAATATGTCTTGGTATGCAGCTTGCAGTGATTGAATTTGCTCGTAACGTTATTAAGCTTGAAGATGTACACTCTGAAGAATTTTATACTTGCAAACACCCAATCATCAATCTCGCTGATGGTAAGAACGTTGATCTTGGTGGAACCATGAGACTTGGAACATACAAGTGTAATATAAGTCCAAATTCAAAAATGGCAAATGTGTATAGTAGTGTCACTATTTCAGAAAGACACAGACACAGATATATAGTTAATTTAGATTATAAAGATGATATAGAAAAGAATGGACTGATATGCAGTAGTATATCGGAAGATAAAACATGCATAGAGGCAGTAGAGTTAGAAAATCATCCATGGTTTATTGGTGTGCAATTTCATCCAGAATTTCAATCAAGACCATTTTCTCCTCACCCTCTCTTTACATCATTTATCAAGGCAGCTATTAATAATAGAACTTAATATAGGTTACAAGAGGTAAAATGCTTCCAGGATTTTTTTTAAGCGATGAGAATAAAATTAACTCTGGAACTACAATAATAAAAAAGGACTGAATAGATATAGAGAGAATACTAGATAAATTAGAAGAGGAACAAGCCATAGAAGATATGATTGATATAGAGGAAATAGGTAAAGTAAAAGAAGTAAATAAATTTCAGTCAAAAAAAGAAGTAGAGAAATACTTAAAACAAGAAACATATGACTGGTATTTAAAGCAACTGAGCAAAATTCACAGTGAGAATAATTACGCTAATTTGAAAGGAGTTGCTAAGCTAAAAACAAGAAGTAAAATTTACAACTTGCGAGAGATAAGAAAATTTAAAAAAGAAATCATTGTAAATAAGTAACGAATGTTCAAGTACCAATACATGGAACTTGCCATAGAGCAAGCAAAACTTGCTCAGAAAGATGGCGAAGTGCCAATAGGTGCTGTAATAGTTAATGGAAACAATATCATCTCCTCTGCACACAATATATCTAATGATCCAACTGCACATGCAGAAATGTTAACAATTAGACAAGCATTTTCAACTTCCACGCTTTATGAAGCTGAAATGTACGTAACGTTAGAGCCGTGCCCGATGTGCGCTCAAGCTATCTCTTTTGCAAAAATTAAACGTCTGTACTTCGGGGCTTACAATCCCAAAGGTGGAGGAGTTGAAAACGGCACTAGAATATTTCAATTCTGTAACCACATACCTGAAGTTTATGGTGGAATATTAGAAACAAAATGTTCTCTTTTATTAAAAGATTTCTTTGAGAATTTGAGAACTTAGTTTAAGATCTGTGAGATTGTTTCAATATTTTTTGAGTAAAATCTGTATTATAACTCTTTCGTATATTTGACCAAATTGCTCATGCAACGTACATAAGGGATGTTATTACGATAACTCCGTTGGAGAAAAATTTACTCAAAAGGGAGCTTCTTATTAACATTTCTCAACGTTCTGTTCAACAAACTAGAACTTCCATATTTGAATACGTAGAAATTAGATTTCTTGCATTACTGTAATTCAAAGAGTTCCAGCGCGTAACGCTGGAATCTAGATTTTCTTGCTAAATCCCAGACTGGCTGGTTATGATAAAAAATCTATTTTTTATCATAAATAACTTAAATATTATATTATAAACTCTGCTAAATTTATTCTCACAACAAAAACTTCTTCTCTACTTTTTTTTTGAGTAAGGTCACCAACTCTATTTTTCTACAAAAGTGTTCTCTGAACTACAAAATCCAGAGAACATTCTCTCTTATATCAACTCATTATCAATGGGAAAAGAACTAACCTCATTATCATAAGAGTAAGGAGTTGTTCTTTGCACATTATCAAAGACAGTTTTTAATAGTACTTCCTTATCACTATCCCATGCAACTTTCTCCATAATTGAAGTATAATCTTTACACTTTTGATCATTTCCATAGTCCTTGATTTTACCATTAAGCTTTAGATAAGGCTTTAATGAATTATAGTCTACTTGAGTATTATTGCCCTCTTTATCTATCATATTCCCTGCGTGATTAACAATTATCAATGGTGCAACTTGTTTCGCTTTCACAATACTTACTCCATTGGAGTCTTTGATGAGATCAGGACATGATTCTCTAGAAAAAAAATTCTTGTTTAATTCTTTATTAGCATAATCATTGCCATATTGGCAGAAACTCTTAACCTTCTCCTCCTGACAAGCTAACTCTAGTGGACTATCAATACATTTAAAACATTTCGTATTACCAAAGTGGGCTGCTGAACTCATAGTATCAGTAAAAGCAAATTAAAATTTACTGCACTATAAATACCCTCTGATCCCTTTTCTATATATGGTACAATTTTAGAATTACTATACATCTCAGGATAGAGTTCTTTTAATAAATCAGATGTATTAAAACCTTGAGAACCTATCTTATTATTCGATTTATACAAATGAGCATGAGGCCCACAAATTTCTGGCAGGCTACGCTCTGGTGTTATTTCTCGAGATGTAATTTCTCCACTTTCATTCCCTCCTTCATTGGTAACATGTTTGCCTCCATCATTTTCATTCCCTCCTTCATTGGTAATATGTTTGCCTCTATCATTTTCATCCCCTCCCCTAATACTAGGTTTATCTGTACCGATTCCTTTCTCATTTTTACATTCCTCAGCTGCTTTTTTATACCACTCAGTCTCTGCTTTTGCCATGTCAATTTTACACTTTAAAAGCTCTTCTTTTACTCCTTAAATCTTACTCTGCATCACTTCTTTTTTCTCCTGTTCAATTTTGCACCTCAAAACTTCCTCTTTTGCTAGTTTAGCTTCTAATTTTGCTTGTTCAGCTTCTGCTTTAGTATCATCACGCTTTTCCTGATTAATTGCCTTTCCACCGTTTTCTTTCATCTTCTCAGTATCTTTTTTACACTGTATTAACTCATCTTTTACTGCCTCAGCTTCATTCTTAGTTTGTTCTACCTTCTCTCTTTCTTCTTGAACTTGTAATTTTAACTTATTAACTTCTGCTTCTAATTGTGTAATTTCTTTTTGTGATTCCACAGCATCTTTTTTACACTGCATTAACTTATCTTTTGCCTTCTTAGTTTCATCTCTACAGTCACGAAGTAAATCTTCTTCTTATTTCTTATCCTCTTCTCCCGCAACCTGATCTCCTAGATTTTCGACTTGCTCACCCTCTTCACCATAAAAAAGTTTGTTGTTATATAAATTACTATTATTAACTTGATCGCTATAGATATTGTTTGACATTGTGACCTCCTATACAGTCAAAACTGGAATTAAATTAGAGTATAAAAGATGAGAATTCAACATGGGTAAAAGAAACCACAGCTCAGGAAATCTAAGGTTAACTCAGAAATTATTATAAGCCAAAATGATTAAAAATTTTACAACTTATATTTTAGATCTAGCATGATAACCAACAATTATTCAATTTCCACCTTACTCACCAGCTTGACACAGTCCATCTTTATTCATTAGAGAGCCGTGATTCCTTCTCCAATGATTAATCACTTGTCAGTTTTGAGTGTAGTAGTTGATAGCCTGTACGTAAATACGTTGCTTTTGTTCTTTAGAAATTTTTAGTCTACTATCTTTATCCAGAAAAAAATTGTAAAATTTCTATAGTTATGGTATAATTATAAATACCGCTTGCCAATAAGCTGAGTATAAAAATGCCGTTCGGACAAATCATTATATATAGTACGGAACTACTTGCTGTAACTGCAGTATTTCTCTTTTTGAGAAAAATATACAAAAATCATATTAGAAAAATTATATTTCCTCTAAAAGTTCTCAAAGAAGAGTGGAAAGAAAATAGAAGATTTAATGAATTGTATCAAAAAAATAAGCAAAAAGAGTTAATGAAACAACAGGAAATGATAAGGGAGAAACAAAAGAATATGCAAGTTTACAAAGAAGATCTAGAAATAGTTGATATAGCAAAACCGTTAGGTAAATGGACAAAGATGGTTATGATGGGTAATAGTTTAATGAAACATTTTGCACAATTGATACACATAGAAGGTGATAAGAAAGGATTTTGGGAGCTATTTATAAAAGCTCAGTCTTCAACTAAGGGTAAACATAAAGGAAAAGGCAGATGAAGTATCCGTTGTATAACCTGGTTTCTGGCATTAAACTTCTTAAGTGTTATAGCCAGTCAAGTATAAGGGTATCATCCCAATGCGTGACACTGGGATGGCTTTGTTGCATCGCTGAGATAAAAAGAACTGGCAGTTACTGACGAAATTCACTATAAAACAGGCATTTAACCTACGAAAGAAAAATATGCCAACTAAAATGAAGGTCAGTAACTGCCATGAATATAACAGATTTCTGCAAGAAAGAGGAAATATTTTTCATTTTATTAATGAGGCAATAGAAAATTGGTACGAAAATAGCCCCAAAATGCGAGGTGGAAATTATATTTATAGTAATAAAGTTGTGATTTTAGTGCATATAGTCGCTAGTCTCTTTAGAATTGGCTTAAGACAAACGGTAGGGTTTATAAAAGGATATTTGCAGCAAGTAGGAAAAGGCTCTTAGCAGTCATTAGCTATTCGCAGGCTTCAAGAAGGTTTAAAAAGCTCAATATTAAGATCAATGATTGCAGAGTTAATAAAAACAATATGGAAGATATTGAAATTGCCATAGACAGTACAAGTATCAGTATTTATAATAATACCCCTGGTCACAGTAAGTGTATTAAACAAGATTTGATCTGACAGGCATGAATTAACTGACAGAAGAATCGACGAAGTCAAAACCGATATCAGAATCTATTTTAATGTTATCAATATTTTTTTGGTAAGCAATATGCATACTATCAAAAAAGGTCTGCATAGGCATAGCAATATTTACCGGAATGAGGTCTAGCTCTATTGTAAGAATGCAACCAATCTAACTGAAGTTCTTCCAAAGTACTATAAATCTTTTTCCTAAAAATAATATTATAACATTCATCTTGCATAGTTCTATGAAGCCTTTCACATATACCATTAGTCTGTGGAGAGTAAGCTTTGGTTCTAGAATGATCAATATTTTCTACTCCCAAATATAACTGGTACGCATGATTTCCTGGCTTGACACAATACTCTGTACCCCTATCAGTTAAAATGCGTAGCAATGGAACTTTCTGTTCATCAAAAATGGTATATTGAGAAGATCTGCAGCTGTGATAGCAGTTTTCTCCGTATAAAGCTTAGCGAAAGCCACTCTAGAGTAGGTGTCAATAAAAGTTTGTTGATACAAATACCTTTGATATTACCTACATAATAGGTATCTTGACTACCTAAGTATCCAGGGTGTTGTGTCTCAATTTCGCCATTGGCCTCTTTATTGTTCCTTAGTTTTTTCTAAAGCAGCAACTTGCTCCTCTGTCAAAATTATACCGTCTTGGACCACCTTTGCTTCCAGCGCCTTCAACCTCTTTTTAAAATTTTCGAGTTTGCCATATTGACCTTATCCCACTAGCAGATATTAGAATTCCTTTTTTCTTTAATTCATTAGCTGCTCTTTCTTGTCCATATGCTGGAAACTCTAATAAATACTGCTTCTTCTGTATCCTTTGTTACTCTATTGGCAAGTAATGGTTTGCTTTTGTTTATCTCATATAATGCTTTTTCCCCTCCTGTTTCATACAGCTCTTTGAAGCGGTAAAATGTATCCCTTCATTACTTTACACGCCTGTGATACATTTCCTAATTGCTTTGCAAGTTCTAGAAACCCCAACTTTGGTTTTAGTATTTTTTCTTGTGTTTTACTCATATCTGACACTCCTTTAAAATTTATTTATATTTTTATCTTACTTTGTTAATCTGTCAGATCAAGTCTAAACTATTACACAATAATCCCAGCTTTAATGATCTTCTTTTCTATGGTTTATAGATGCAACAGAACTGTATTTTCTCCTAGCTTTCTAAACTAAAAATAACAACGCAGTCTAAAGTTGTATTATATAGGTGTTTTAAGTATTATATACTTCTCTAAAATATTCGTTCCTTCATGCTATTTTCTCTTGAGTACTGTATTTTATTTGCCCAATAATTACCGCTATTCTGAGAATCTTCCTTGACAATTTTTTCAGCATTTTCGGAAAATTGACATAGCTTCTTATGCTTTTCAAAATACCCCTGCTTAATAGCGTCATAAACTGAGTATCCACCAAGTAAACAATCTTCTCCTATTTCTTTCTTATTCTTTAATTGATCAAAGTTCTTTCTGTCCTCTTCACTTATCTCCACTCTTATCTTGTTGCTATTTTTGTCGCTAGGACTTAATTGAATATTGACTTCTCCTACTTCAGTGGTAAAAGTCATCTTGATACTGCTTTCTAAGATGTCTGTATAGTTCCTTTTTCCCTCTACACTCTTGACTGTTACTATACTTTTTCCAATCTGTAACACATAAAATTTTAATTATGGATTACTTGTAATTTTTGCAGGTTCAACAGCACTATCGTGTGAATACTCTATAAAACAATATTTATTATCTCTGCATATTCTTAATACAGATTTGATCTGGTTGCTTTTGTTTATAACACTTCCATATGCTAAAATTTTTAGCTCATCTTTAACTTCTTGACATTGTATATAAATATGATCATCAAATTGGAAATTTTCATTATTCATAAATGCTTCAGTTGCATACTGCATTTCATCATGATAAAAGAGATCTCGTCTTACCTTTCCACCTTTTAATAACAAACTCTCAACAATTTTTTGTATTGTATCTAAATTGTTAATTGATAATCCATCTGCATCGCTATAGCTATACCCCCCTTAGATGTTGTGGTACTGGATCTTACACGCACAATATTATCAAGAATACCTGTTATTTCTTCAAATATAAGATTTGTCACAGTCTCGCCACAGTTACTATAACATAAGTTTAGCCTTATCCCTTTTTCTAAGTATTTATCTGTTATATATTGAATGAGGTTTAAAGCACTCTCTGTTTGCCTATATTTCTCTTTAACGTTTTTTACTTTCTCATAAAACTCATCCATCAGCTTTCTATCATCATTACTTTCAATTAACAACATGTCTAAATTTGCTAAAATTGAATTATGCGCAGTTCTTTCATCGCCATTTGCTGAAATTGGATCATGTACAGTTTTTTCATCATCAAAGAAATCATCATCTTCTTCATCGTCAGAAAAATCATCATTTTCGATAAGAGAGTCATCATCCGAAGATGTCAGATCCATTAAACCCCAATCACCTACATCATCATTTCCATCTGGAAGATATGAAGAGCTCCATGAATCTTCATTATTTGGCTCTTGAGAAAAAGAGCCCTGAAATTTACCTGTAAACATTACATTCTTTATTAAAACATTTTCACAACAGTGTAACTCTTTAGATGATGGACTTATTTTTGTATCACAAACTTATTTAGGATTAAAGATACCTTTGACTTTCCACCATTACAAAAAGAAATTATATATTATATAAAATAAAAAACCTAATGCAAGTATAATTTTACTCATTTTAGTGTTTTTTTATATTTTCTCTTCTTGAAAAGATACTGACCTTCCAGAAAAAGTGGAGAAAAAGTTGGAACGTTTTTAGTAAAAAATGTTTTTACAAAGGGGTGTAATATGACAAATGGAAGAGAGTATACAGCAGAATTCAAAGAAGAAGCTGTAAAACTTTTCAGAGAAACATTTTAAAACATTCATCTCATTTAGCATCAAGTAAAATTTACTTATTTACTTTTCCTAAAATCGCAAAAAGGTACGTATCCTTGCGAGAACGGCTTAAATAAAAGCAGCATTGTGCAAATAAAAGTGTAAAATTTGTAACAAAGCTAAGCCGATCAGTTCATATCTAAATTTGACTAAAGTAGTCTATTATGGCTAGTTATAAGGTATAACAAAGTGATTATAAATAAAAGTTCATATGGATCACGTGGCAGGCCAATGCATTCCAAAACGAAAAGTTCTCGTGCGACCTGAAAGTCGTGAAATCGTGATGGTTCAATCCCATCCGCCATACCATCTGGCTGAAATCGTTATCCACATTTTGTGAAATTGGCAACTTCACATGGTGCAAGCATGGATAAAAAGGGAGTAATACTAAACCTTATGGTAAATCCTTCCAAGAAGAGTTAGATATGGTTACGAAAGAAACCCATGTCTGAATTGACATAACCCATAATATGCGAAATAAGGTTGAAACGCATAAACCAAAAGGTATGGAGAAATATAGGATGATCAAAATTTTTATGTTTGATCAAGATGTTTCCTGTCTCCTGGCAAAAAGTAGGAACCTAAGTCTAATGTGAAACGATTTCATGGAACGGAGTAACCACATGGAAGCTCTTATTATCCCTTGTTTAAAAAGGATAACTAAGAAGGTGGCCCACTAAATGCTTCTACGTGGAGGGATTGTTTAAGAAGCTAATGCCTAAAGTAATATTTGGGATATGCAGACGTAAACACTGTAGTTTGGAAGGTAAAGTTGTGAATAGTAGTAAGTATGTTATGAACCAACAAAATGTTAGGTATGAATGGAATTTGGCGCAAGCTAGAGAAATCTTCATTTAAGCTACAAAAACGAATTTACCGAGCTTCACAATGTAATGATATCAAAAAGATGCATAATCTTCAGAGGTTATTACTAAAGTCAACAAGTGTAAGAATGCTCGCAGTTAGGAGGATAACTCAGGACAACAGAGGGAAAAAGACAGCAGGTATTGATGGAAAGTCCAATCTTAATAAAAAAGAAAGATTGCTGTTAGCAAACTCTTTGGATATAAGAGAAAAGGCAAAGCCATCAAGACGGGTGTGGATTCCAAAATCTGGTAGGTCATCGGAGCATCGCCCGTTGGGTATTCCTACTATATCTCTTGTAGAGCAAGACAAACACTTGTAAAAATGGCACTAGAACCAGAGTGGGAAGCAAAACTTGAGCCAAACACATATGGTTTTAGACCTGGAAGATCGTGTCATGATGCAATAGCAGCTATATTTATCGCACTTGGTCAGAAAACAGCATTTATACTGGATGCTGATATTTCCGGATGTTTTGATAACATCGATCATAACGCACTGTTAGAAAAACTCAATACCACACCAACTCTAAAGAGAATTATAAAAGGATGGTTGAAAGCAGGCATTATCGAAGATAGAAAGTTTAGTCCCACCAAACGTGGCACAATTCAAGGTGGAATAATTTCTCCATTACTTGCATGTGTAGCACTATATGGACTAGAACAGAATATCAAAGAAGAGCTTAAGGAAGAACTTTTCCAATATGCGAAAAAGAAATATGGTAGGGCGTCTCGCAAGCAGGAGCAAAATTCAGTTAGTGTAATTACGTACGCCGATGATTTTGTGGTTTTACACGAGAGCGAGGAACTTGTGATGAAGGCAAAGGTTCTAATTGAAAAATGGCTAAAACCCGTTGGATTAGAATTAAAGTCATCAAAGACAAGAATTGTACATACACTGAAATCCCTAAATGGGGAAAAGCCAGGATTTGATTTTCTTGGCTTTTCAATAAGGCATTATCAAACACGTCAAAATAAGAGAGGTTACAAGTAAACCAAGTCGTAAATCTATAAGTCAACACTTGTTATCTATTACACAAAGTGCAAGATGTTATAACCACTTCCATCTTTAGAGTAATATCAGCCTTGTTCTGTATAAGATAATTAGCTATATCTGAGTGATAGTTTTTTAAAGCATAATATAAAGGAATTGCACCCTCTTTGTTCTTTTGATTTATATCAATTGTTTTACTATCTCTTCTACCTCTACTTTTTCTTTTTCTACTTTCCTCTTTTCTTTCTATGCTACATCCCTTGCTTGTACTACTCTCGTTACTATGCTCAGCTTTAATCTATCAATCTCTTAGTCTTTGCATTCTGGTACATTCTCTCTTTCTTTCTTCTCGCCTTCAATAAAACTTCTGCTTAGCTTCTCAAACTTATCTACAAGCTTTGATAATCTTTCAAAGTCAGGCTCTTTTATTTCTCTCTTCAACTCTCTATACTATTTACATAGGTTCTTAAATTTTGTTGTATAACCTTCATTTAAAACCAGAAAAGTATATTGGCACTCTAAAAACTTCTGCACTTCCTTATTTTGTTTTATTCTTTTTCTTGATATGTCTTGATCATCTGCTTCATCGTATAGTAGATTAAGAGCTTTTGTTTTTGCTTCTGCTTCTTCTGCTCTTCTTTCTGATATTTCATTCTTACTTCTTAACTGCTCAATTTCTTTTCTAGTTTCTACTGATTTTTTCTTTAGATTCTTAGTCGTTAATAAGTTCTCTTTCATAAATAGCATGTCCTCTTCACTCAACTCTACCTCCTTTAACATTTTTTTCTTATTTGCTTCTCGTAAAATCTCTACCATTTTATACCTTTTTTACTCCTGTTAACCTGCGAAATTTTTCATCATCTAACTCTTCTGCTATTTTCACCTTTTCCCTCACTCAAAACCCACCATTTTACTCTCTTTTTAACTTTATTCTAGTTTCGAAAGAGGTTCATTGACGCAAGAGTCTGGAATCCTTCATTTCATTAAATTTAGCATAAGCTCAGTTTGCTTGTAAATTTTTCTGGATGCCAGTGTCCGGACACTGGCATGACATTATAGAAGCTGAAATTCCAGTATCAGCTACTTAGATAACACCAAAGGGGCTACTCGCATTTTTTAGGCCTAAATCACAGTTCTCATACAGTAAGGACTGAACATTTTTCGTATAAGTTACCTTTATAAACAAATGTTTGTACAGCTGTAACACCCACCTTAAAAACTTCAGAAAAACTGGCCTATCGTTTTTAACCTATTTAAATTTCCAAAATTAATCTATTTGGATCTTCTATGTAATTTTTTATTTTAACAAGGAAAGTCACTGCTCCTTTACCGTCAACTATTCTATGATCGTAAGAGAGAGCAATATACATCATCGGTCTGATTTCAATTGAGCTACCTATAGCAACTGGTCTATTTTGTATTGAGTGCATGCCAAGTATTCCAGATTGTGGAGGGTTGATTATTGGAGTAGAAAGGAGTGAGCCGTATACGCCACCGTTTGAGATAGTAAATGTTGCACCTTCCATTTCCGATACTTGCAGCTTACCTTCTCGTGCTTTTTTGCCAAGGGCAACTAAAGTTAGTTCAATTTCAGCAAATGACATTTGATCAGCATCACGAATAACTGGTACAACAAGACCTTTGTCAGTGCCAACAGCAACACCTATGTCATAGTAATTTTTATATACAATTTCATCACCTGAAATCTCAGCGTTAATCTCACGAATTTCTTTTAGTGCTTGCACTGCTGCCTTTATAAAAAACGACATGAAACCCAGTTTTATTCCATATTTCTTTTCAAAAGTTTCTTTATACTTTGCCCTCAGATCCATGACGTTTTTCATGTCAATTTCATTGAACGTGGTCAGTATTGCAGCAGTATTTTGCGATGCTTTCAAACGAGCAGCAATGACTTTCCTTATTTTGCTCATTTTCACTCGCTCTTCTCTTCTCTCTCCACTTACTACACTTTTTGGCGATTCATATTGTTTTACCGGAGGTTGTTCAGCTTTACTCATATGGTCTATCACATCCGCTTTAGTTATTCTGCCTCCCATGCCAGTTCCTTTTACATTTTCTGCACTAATTGCATTTTCTTCCATAATTTTACGAGCTGAAGGGGCATCTTTTTTATCAGGGCTTTCGCCTTTATCTTCTTTTTTCACTTCTTCTTTTACTTCTCCTACAGCAAGTTTTGCCAGTAATTGATCAGGGCTAATTACATCATCTTCTTTCACAAAAAATTCAGTTATTTGTCCTGAAGCTTCTGCAGTTAGTTCTAGCGCCGTTTTATCAGTTTCAATTTCAAAGATCAAGTCATCTACTTTTACTGCTTCGCCGATATTTTTCTTTATTTTTACTATACCTTCCGTAACTGATTCACCACCAAGAGTTTTTGGCGCTCTGATTTCTATAATTTTGCTCATAAAATAACTTCTACATAAAACTTTCTATAAATTTATACATGAAAAGAAACATAAATAAACTAATAAATTCATTAGGCCTTTTATCATAATGCTTGATTATTTCCTCCTAATACATGCAAAATTAAAATACTAAGTAAATTGAAATAAGATTATGGCTTTTGATAAAGTAGGCAACTCAGAATATTTAGATAATGAAAAACTTCAACTGATATGTAAGGCTTATAGTGGAGAATTACTATCAAATCAAAGAATTGTTGATAGCATTAATTCAATGGATTACAGTAAACTTAAAGTCTTATGCAAGTATAGCATCATATGTAGAAGAAATCTATGACCATAAAATATCTGCAGCAGAGATATCTGGAATTACAGATAAATTACTACCTATAATCAATGAATGGTGTAGTCGTCCACTACAATCAATATATCCGATAGTATTCATGGTTTTTTAAGGTGAAAGAAGACGGTTGTTGTGTAAGTAAGTGCATGTATAACATATTGGGTATAGATCAAGAAGGCAAAAAGGATGTATCGGGTTTTTATTTTTTCTTTGTTTGTTAAAAATTTAGATTTTTGGTAATCGTGATTTAGAATTACTTCTAAAATAACAAAAGAATCTTTGTCATTATGCTATATACTAGTAAATAGTAACCTGTCGCTGTCACTTAATTTAGCTCGAAAATATTTAACATCTCCATCGCCTTTTATTAATTTTATACCTCCCAGGTTTGTATATTTATTTTCCTCTAAATCTTTAATGATTTCATTGAGCTTTTCCCTTAAAGGAGTTTTACCATTATCTAAATCATGACCATTAAACTCATCACAATAAAATACATCTCTCATACTTCTCACCTCACTTTAATCCTCACTTTTACCCACAATTTTGAGAGGTCATGATGTGAAGCATAACTATGCTCTCCTTAAGATTTTCATAGCCCCGCCATAGAGTCATAGCCCCTGGTAAATTATCACTTTTTCTATTCATAAATCCACCTAATTTTCCTAACCAAATAATAGCTTGTTTTATTTTTGGAGGTTCTTCTGGCAATGTAGCTACTTTATGCTCACGTATGAAAAGGGCCTTCCACTCTTCATTGCTTAAAATTTTAGTACAGGTTTCCATGGGATTTGATAAAGCGACTTTTGTTAAATATAAAATTTTAAATGCAATAATGCTCTTTATAGCAATTAATTTCTGTAGCCTTTCCTTTCTAGTTAAACGAGAGCTTTATATTTTACATCCTGATTTTAAAACCCTGAAATACTCCTCAATTTTCCATCTTAGCTTATACCAATTTATCCTTTCTATAGCATCTAAAGTGCTATTAACTGGTACATTAGTCAGCAAAGTCCAATCAATAGCTTCCAATCCTTCAGGAGGATTTGTTTCTTTTGCACTTACCACATATACAGGGATTTTATCACTTATTTTATGCACTGTGTCTTTTGATCCATAAATTGAAGAAGATCTGATAGGTATATAGCCTTTCATATACTTAACTTCAATATTAGCTTTCCTTGATCTTTGGTTTCTATCTTTATTAACTTATAGAGAAATTTTCTTCTTTACTGGCAGTTGAGTGATGCGTGTTTGCAAATCTGTTTTTCCAATTTCAGTACAGATAAATCTTCTATTAGTTCGATTACGGATGGCTTTGTTGCATAGCACTGATAGGCATGTAAACCACAGTGAATTTAGGAAGATAATTTAAATTTAGCCATACCTATATCAGTAAATTTGTTTAGCAAGTAGCACTTAATTAACAGCTCTTTTTCACGATTTATCTCTGATTTATTTTTCAAGCCAAACCCAAATATTTGCTTTAACCTATAGAAAAAGACTTCAATATAAGATCGTGCTCCATACTTAACTTTTTTCTTCCATTCATTAATACCATCTTCATAGTTCTAATATGACCTAATTCTACTAATATACTTGTTTCTTTCTGATAAGTAATCAGCTAAACAAATTTTAGTATCCTTCCTAGGGCGAATAATAGGCACAATATTGTATTTTCTGCATTCTTTATACACACTTCTTATATCATAAGCCGCATCTGCTCGAATAGAACAAATGTTATATTTATTACTGACTTCCTCTAACATATCGTAGACCGGCAAATAGTCCACAGCAACACCACTAGTGTAGTTCATGCTTATTGCTTTCTTATCATTTACGTTTAAAACAACATGTAATTTTCTTACTTGACCATAACCACTGTATTTTCTTTTTCGAGTATTAAGCTTACTATGCCCACCGTTATTACTGTAGATACTAACTCTAGTGCTATCTACGTCAATTTCAATATTTTCCAAATCATCTTTATTGGTTCTATGGTCATCAATCTTCAAATTAAGCTTTTTAAATCTTCTGGAAGCTTGTGTATAGCTTATAACCTTAAGTTTTTTGCCTATTTGTACCATATAACCTTTTACAAAACCTACAGCTTGTCTCAGGCCAATTCTAAAAAGATGAACTATTATGTGTATTAAAATTACAACTTTATTACTATAAATGTTATTACCACCTGCAACTTTTGGACTGTTTTCGTACCAATTTTCTATGGCTTGATTAACAAAATGAAAAACATTTCCTCTTTTTTTGAGAAACTCGTTATATTCTCTTTGGTTACTTACTCTCATTTTTTGCGGCATAAGTTGTTTGAAAAATGCCTATTTTACAACAAAATGCGTTAGTAACCATATATTTAAAAGCTTTTCTCCTTACAATAACCTCAATCAACACTAGCTATGCAACAAAGCCATCCGTCCTTTGCTGACTATTAAGGCACTGTGCAACAGTAAACCCATTTTATTCTTCGTATAAGCTTTAGAAATACTACCTAGCCTCTTGGTTTTTATATGAGAGTCAAAATCCAAATAACTTGTATCTTGAACTGAAAAAACAAACTGATTTCCTTTCATTCTCTCCATAGTTTCTTTGTAATGGGAAGAATAAATTTCCTTATCCTTAAGCTTTTCATTGCTAAATAATCTGTATGCACCCTTAGCTTCTTTCCATCCACTACAGCTTTGATTAATTGATCCAGACGCCTTACCCTCTATACAATATCCTGTTTTAATAAGTCTCTTATTAAGTCTTGTATTTCCTAAATTAACGTGTTTTAACTCTCTTTCCAGCCATTTATCCCCTAAGCCATCAGTATATTGCACATTTGTACTTACTTCACTCATTTTAATCCCAAATTTATTTGGTATCCATTTTACTCACTTTTTTATTTGTGGGTAAAAGTGAGCGTAATACTTGAGAGTCTAAAAAACTGGTATTAACTTACAGAAAACCAAACTTGCTTAAAACTACTTAACTAGTTATAGTTATGAGTTTTAAGGCAGTAAAATGACAGCTTTTTTTCCTTTGGTTATTTTTTTAATCTTATACCTTGGAAGTGGTATCTATTTTTCCTTTATTGGAATTGATAATCCGCTTCGCCAAGTTTCACCGATAAATTGCCTACTACCGGCGCTATTTTTTGCTGTTGCACGCAATGCAGATAAAATTCAACGTAACATCGATACTGTCATTGAGGGTATGGGTGATAAAAACACCCTTACTATGTGTTTAATTTTTCTATTTTCTGGAGCATTTTCTGTGGTGACTCAATCAATTGGTAGTGCAGATACTGTTGCTGATTTAATTCTCAATTTCCTTCCAGCAAAATTACTACTGCCTGGAGTATTTTTGGCTTCCGCTTTTATATCAACTGCAATTGGTACGTCTATGGGAGTTGTTGTACTAATGGTACCAATAGCTGTTAACTTAGCGAAAGTGGGGCTTTTGGTCTTGAAATAGGAACTGCAACTGTAGTTGGAGGTGCCGTATTTGGTGATAATCTTTCAATGATATCTGATACTACTATTGCATCTATTTCTTCACAGGGGGCCACGATAAAGGATAAACTTAAAGTGAATTCTAAAGTAGCATTTGTTGCCAGCATTATAACGCTTGTCTATCTGGAAATTATGGCAGATAGTACAAAAATTATTCCTACATCAAATTTAGATTATTTATCAGTAATAAAGATTATTCCTTATATTTCTTTAATAATCATGGGGTTATTTGAAGTTACTACTTTAGTAACAATAACTATAAATATAATTGTTGCTAGTGTATTAGGGATGACTTTTTTTGACTATACTATCATTCAACTCTCTCATGACATATATGACGTTTTCAAAAAAGTAAACGAGATAGTAATATTTGCTCTATTTATTGGCGGATTGAGTCATATAATGTACAAGCAGGGTCAAAAGGCATTACACAAACTTATTGATGAAAGCAATATCACAAAAACTAAAGCTGAATTTGTAATAGCGGGCATAGCATCTATGTTTACTGTTTTAGTTGCTAATAATACCATTGCTATTTTATTAAGTGGCGATATTGCAAAAAGGCTCGCGCAAAAGCATAATATTCCGTCATACCGTATTGCATACTTGTTAGACATTTTTGCTTGCGTTACAAAAGGCATTTTGCCTTATGGTTCCCAGCTGCTGCTAGCAGGTAGCATTGCTTCTGTCTCACCTATTTCTTTGTTAACACAAGTTTATTACTGCTTTATTTTAGCAGCAGTTACAGTAGGTGAAATAATCATCAATGGCATACGTTGCGCGGCTACAACTTAATGTACGAAGATTTCTCTTCATATTACATTTTTGTGCCCATAAGAAACGAGTTGCCATTTTCATCAGCTACTTGGATAATAGATATATTCACAAAATTGTTCCATTTTTCTCAATAGGTTTTGGTTTTCTTTTCCCCTTATTAGCAGAGCATAAAACTTAGCTTTTTAATAAATCTCATTTTAACTCCAATACACTAACTATGAAACAATCTATATTGCCATCAAAAACGGAATTTATATTGCCAACTTCATGTCCAGTCCTTAAATCCTTTACCATTTGATATGGATGCATAACATACGATCTGATCTGACTGCCCCAACCTATATCGCATTTCTTGCCATATTCTTCGGCCATTTTCTGTTCTTTTTTTTCCAATTCAATTTGATATAAACGTCCTTTAAGTAGTTTAAGTGCTTCATCTTTATTTTTATGTTGAGAACGACCATTTTGGCATTGAGCTACAACACCTGTTGGAATATGCGTAATACGTACCGCGCTTTCAGTCTTATTTACATGCTGACCACCTGCTCCAGAAGCACGGTAAGTGTCGATCTTTAAATCCTTTTCATCCACAACAATATCTATTGAATCTTCAATCACTGGAGTTACTCCTACACTTGCAAAACTGGTATGACGTTTACCATTTGCATCAAATGGTGATATTCTAACCAATCTATGAACTCCACTTTCGCTTTTTGCCCACCCGTAAGCTTTTTCTCCGATGATCTTTATTGTTGTAGATTTTATACCAACTGCATCACCATCTAATTTTTCTACAACTTCAACTTTAAAATTGTGATAAATTTCTGCCCATCTTGTATACATGCGCATGAGCATCTCAGCCCAATCATTGCTCTCTGTTCCACCAGCTCCTGAGTGGATTTCTAAAAAGCAGTTATTGTTATCTGCTTCACCAGTAAATAAAGATTCTGTCTCTTTAAGTTTGATTAATTTCTCTATCTTTACTAACTCACCTTTAACTTCAGAAAAAAATTCTTCATCATTCTCATCAATAGCAGATTTCATCAAGCTGATAGCATCGTTGTAATCGCTTTCTAGCTTTGAAAACGATTCTATGTCATGCTTAATTTTAGAGCGTTCTTTTAAAATTTCTTGTGCTTTTTGATTGTCTTGCCACAGATTATCATTCGATGCTTGAGAATCCAGCTCTTCAAGACGCAACTTCAATTTTTCTATGTCAAAGACACCTCCTAATAAGAGAAATACTTTTATTTAAGCCTTGAAAGTATTCAAGGATTTCTGGATGGGTTTTCATTATACTTTAGACTTTAATATATTTATTATCACTAACAATAACAGCAAACAAAATAGAAATTTAACCATATAATAGTTAATTCAAAATAATTTTATTATACTTGAATGTTCAATAAAATCAAGTGTGTATATTTATTAAAAAAATAAGGTAAAGTAATGAATATTAAAACAAGTTCTCATTATGGTTTAGACAAAAAGGCTATTGATGATTTAATAGAGTCTCTCGATAATCAAGAATTAGAGAATGTTCGTAATATTGTAAAAACGATAGATAGCGTTCAGTTAGCTTATTTTTTATCTACTTCGATCAGTGATCACAGGGAGAAATTAGTTAATATCCTCGATCAACATTTGTTAAGTGATGCCTTAGTACATGTAGTACCAGATTTACAAGTAGAGATCATAGAAATATTGGGAATAGAAAATACAGCAAAGTTACTAATGCTTCTTGATATAGAAGACATAGTAGCTATAGTGAAAGATTTAGATAGAAAGTCTATAGAAAATATACTTAACTACTTACCCAATGCAACTCAAAAATTAGTAGAGGAATTGTTATCATACCCAGAAGAAAGTGCAGGAAGGTTGATACATAAAAATATGGTTATAGCTCCATATTATTGGACGATAAATCAGCTAATGGAATTCTTGCGCAATTATAAAAAAATACCAGAAACATTTTACCAAATCTTCATCATTAACTCGAAATTAGAACCTATAGGTAGTTTCAACTTAAATAAGGTAATATCTCACTCAGGAGAAACAATAATAAAAGAGATAATGAGTCAAGATATAAAAATAATTAAAACTGGAATGGACCAAGAAGAAGTAGCAAGAATATTTAAAGATTACTCTCTATTATCAGCTCCAGTAGTAAATAAGAGTGGTAAAATTATCGGTGTAATCCTTATTGAAGATGTAATCAAAATTGTTCAGCAAGAAGCAGAAGAGGATGTACTTAAAATAAGCGGTGTATCATCTAAATCTGATATAAATGCTCCTATACATAAAACTATAATTAAAAGGTTACCTTGGTTATTATTTAACCTCTTAGCTGCAACAATATGTTCTATAGTAGTTGGCTTTTTCGATAACGTAATAGAAAGTTTTATAGTACTACCAATAATTATGCCAATAATTGCATCAATGAGCGGAAATGCAGGATCCCAAACAGTAACACTAACTATCCGGGCAATCGCAACAAAATATCTAACTGAGCAAAATGCAAAAAGAATACTGATGAAAGAATTTTTAATAGGTCTTATAAATGGAGTGATTTTATCTACAATTTCGCTCGTAGTATTAGCAATAAGGTTCCATAGTTTAAAAGTAGAGATCATTTTCGTAGTTTCCATGATTGCAATGTCGATTATTGCAACATTTATCGGCACTTTCATTCCTATAATGCTTCATCGTTTAAGATCCGATCCTGCTGTTTCATCTTCAATCTTAACATCAGCAACAACTGATATTCTCTCAGCTCTTATATTTTTTGGTCTAGCCACGATCTTTTTATAAATAGCTGAATCTTACTATATAAAAAAATTGCTTTACCAGCAACGTTATCATTACTCACAGATACATTGAAGAAGAAAAATAACAGTTGATAAAGAAATAAAAGTACATGAAACTGAGCTGCTTTAGTTTTAAAATAAAAACTAAAATGCTAAAGTATGCAAAAAAATTCTTGCTTTGCTAGATCTTTTTAGCTACAATGCAGTCTGACGTAATGAAAACATGGGGTGTGAGTTAGATGCATTGTATTATGTATATCACTCAGAAAGCAATTCTCGATTTTTTAAGAGTATATCTATTTTAGTCAGAAGTCAAAAGAAAAGCACACTGTTACTCAGCAATTAAAGTTACTTAGGATTACCGTAAGGTTTCTACAGCAAATTGGTTTGGTACAGCTGCATAAGAATCAAATGTTGAAATCAATCTTCAGAAAAGAGGTTTACGACAAAACAATCAAAATATGAATATTAAAATATAGGCGGTTTTATGTTAGGTAAAGAAAATATAGGAGAACAAGTAGCAGATAATCAAATGGATTATGTATATGCTGGATCAGCAATAGTTGATTATGAAAATATATTATCTAGTGAAGAACTTCAGTGTGGACGAAGTCAGGAGAGCCATAGAGTAACAAGATCTTCATCTATAGGCAGCAGTAGTACATCGACTGATGATGAAGAAATGTTTAGCTGTATAAGCATTACAAGTGATGAAATAGTGAAAAAAAGCAACTTTTTTTGTTAAGACTTTTGTTAAAGAATTCGAGGAAAAACTATCTGAATGTTCTAAAGAAGCAAAACCAGGTTCAAAAGTACGTAAAACAGGTAAAGTAGTAGCTAAGGTTGTATCAACTGTGGGTAATTATATTCCACCAAGTGTGGAGAAAATAGGTACTTCTCAAGTTATGGAGTGTGTGAGTTTTGTTTCTACAAACCAACATAGGAAAAAAGCAAAAATATTTTCTACAATAGTTGCGCCTTCAGAAGGTAACTTAAGAAAGATTTTAATAGAAGCTGGCTTGGAAATTTTTCAAAGTTTTGAGAAGCAATTCACTAAAATTGTGGATACTAATCAGTTGTCTTGTAATAGGGGATTGAGAAGTTAGCAATGGATACTGTATCCAGAGTAATAAATTACACTACATCTTGCAACGAGAAAGGAGAATTTCCCAATCTTCACATAACTAAAGGTGTTATTTTAGGTAAATCAAAAAGAAAGTACCCGTTTACTACACGTACTGGACATCAAGTAAAAGATAAACAAAGTGGTGAAATGTTGATGACTTCAGAGTTATATGAAAAGGTGGGAATAGAGAAAGCAGAGGGTGAGATTATTAAGTATTATCAATTGAAGGAGCATGACTTTGCTGAAAAATACGGCTATCGGCTTCCCTTTACGTGGGAATTAGAAAATTGGGAAGAGTTAGAACAAAAATATGTACTTAGTGCAACATCTAAAAAAAGAGAGTATGTGCGTATTTTAGATGAGGAAAAAAAGAAAGGATTGGCTAGTAGTATATTAAAAGAGATCAATGAAAACGATTCAGCAAAAAAAAGGATATACAAGAACTGCGTGAAGAAATCAGAAATTTACGAATACTTCATGAAAAAGAAGGTAAAAATACATTTTCCTTTAATTTGGGCTATTTACCAAAATTCTTTATAAAAAGAGAAGTGATGTTAGACGAATTAAAAAAGAAGTTAGATAGTAAAAATCAAGAAGTAGAACTGTCACGAATGGTCTTGATTAATGGAGAATATGGAACAGGAAAAAGTGAATTAGCTAGAAGCTACGCATATAGTAAGGAGAGTAATATTTGGACAAAAGTTATATGGATAAATGCTAAAACATATGACACTCTTTTCAATTCATTTCGTAATTTAGCTAAAGAATTAGAAATTCCTACAGAAAATGATAATGATATGGATTTTAATGTTGTTCGAGATAGAGAAATAGAATCTATTGTCAAGGATGTATACCAGTATTTTCGAGACGTAAAAAGTCTTTTCATCTTTGATAACACCAGTAAGTATAAGGAGATCGAAAAATTTTTACCATCCTATTTTCCTAATTTGTTTTTTCATGGAGAAAAGCCTTACGTTTTAATTACTTCTCGTAGCAAGAATTGGGAAAAAGAAATAGAAAAGACACAGTTGAATGATGTATTTTCTCTAGGAGAAGCTATAACATTTATTGAAAGGGCCTTAGGGATAAAAGATAAATTAGAGAATCGCTATCTAGTAGAGTTAGCAGAAGCGTTGAATTATCTACCATTAGCTTTGGTGCAAGGAGCAGCATATATAAAACAAGAAAAGATTAGTATTAGCGAATATCTAAAACGCTATAATGAAGCAATACAAAAATCAAATCCTGATCTTTTGGAAGCATTAGGTATCACCAAAGAATTATTTACAACTTTTAAGCTTAACCTTAATAAAATAAGAAGAGAAAAAAATGTTGGGCAGCAATCGCATGATATTGTATCATATATGGCTTACTTGGATCCCAATCAAATTGATATAGAAGAAATTTTCCTCCAGAAGAAATCAGAAAAAGGTAATCAACAAGTTTTGGATGCTCTTAATCTACTCAATAAGTTTTCAGTGATTGAGCTAGAGGAGTAAATAGCAAGAGTTCATAAAGGGATACAAAAAACAGTAAGAGTAGAGAAAGAACGAACAGGAATAGAAGAAGAAACTTTAAGAGAAATGATGACATCATTTTGCCTTACGAATCCAAATCACGTTAAGTCTGTTTGGAGTCATGCAAGTAAATATAGTAGATTAGTTAATGAATTTATTGATTCTATTTATGATGGAGGTACTATCTTACATTTGCTAGCCAAAGATGGTAATGAAAAGGTTATTAAGCTGATATTAGAGAAAATATATCCTGATAAATTAAGTAAAGTTATTAATGCTATTGATGAAAAGAATTTTACTTCTTTAGATTATGCTATCATACATGGTCACTTAGGTACTGTTCAGCATCTTGTAAGGAAAGGGGGTGATGTAAATCTAAATAACACAAAAGGTATGAATCCTTTGCACTTTGCTGCCGTATATGGTCACTTAGATATTGCTAAATACCTTGTAGCGCAAGGGGCTATAATAAAATCATTAAACAAAGATAGTATGTGTCCTTTGCACTTTGCTGCTATATATGGTCACTTAGATATTATTAAATACCTTGTAGAGGAAGGAGCTAGTATAAATATAAAGGATAAAAATAACATGCGTCCTTTGCACTTTGCTGTTATATATGGTAGATTGGATGTTGTGAAATATCTTGTAGAGAAAAGAGATAATATAAATCTACGTAGCAAAGAAGCTGAGAGTCCTTTGCACTTTGCTGTTATGCATGGTCAGTTAGATATTATTGAATACCTTATAGAGAAAGGAGCTAGTATAGATAGACAAGATGAAAAAATATGAGTCCTTTGGACTATGTTATTGTATATTCTAACTCAGAAGAAATTATTTATTATCTTGAAGATATGTACTTAGCTCCAGACTTAAAAACACAATCACATAAAAGAAACCTAGAGACATTTGATGAACATACACTACCTAAAAAAAGAAAATTAAAAAATATAAGTGAAGCATTGCAATTTGAAGATAAAAGCACAGTTAACTTAACTCATAGGTCACCTATGTCTTCATTTAACAGCGTTGCTGTAGAACATGTGAATAACAAAAACTTAAAAGGAAGCTAATTTTACAGTAAGCTATTTAATTTCATGAGGGAAATATTTAAAAAACCCGAGAAATAAAATAATGAATTTATAAAAACAAAAGTTCGCACGAATCAAGTGGCAGGCCAATGCATTCCAAAACGAAAAGTTCTCGTGCGACCTGAAAGTCGTGAAATCGTGATGGTTCAATCCCATCCGCCATACCATCTGGCTGAAATCGTTATCCACATTTTGTGAAATTGGCAACTTCACATGGTGCAAGCATGGATAAAAAGGGAGTAATACTAAACCTTATGGTAAATCCTTCCAAGAAGAGTTAGATATGGTTACGAAAGAAACCCATGTCTGAATTGACATAACCCATAATATGCGAAATAAGGTTGAAACGCATAAACCAAAAGGTATGGAGAAATATAGGATGATCAAAATTTTTATGTTTGATCAAGATGTTTCCTGTCTCCTGGCAAAAAGTAGGAACCTAAGTCTAATGTGAAACGATTTCATGGAACGGAGTAACCACATGGAAGCTCTTATTATCCCTTGTTTAAAAAGGATAACTAAGAAGGTGGCCCACTAAATGCTTCTACGTGGAGGGATTGTTTAAGAAGCTAATGCCTAAAGTAATATTTGGGATATGCAGACGTAAACACTGTAGTTTGGAAGGTAAAGTTGTGAATAGTAGTAAGTATGTTATGAACCAACAAAATGTTAGGTATGAATGGAATTTGGCGCAAGCTAGAGAAATCTTCATTTAAGCTACAAAAACGAATTTACCGAGCTTCACAATGTAATGATATCAAAAAGATGCATAATCTTCAGAGGTTATTACTAAAGTCAACAAGTGTAAGAATGCTCGCAGTTAGGAGGATAACTCAGGACAACAGAGGGAAAAAGACAGCAGGTATTGATGGAAAGTCCAATCTTAATAAAAAAGAAAGATTGCTGTTAGCAAACTCTTTGGATATAAGAGAAAAGGCAAAGCCATCAAGACGGGTGTGGATTCCAAAATCTGGTAGGTCATCGGAGCATCGCCCGTTGGGTATTCCTACTATATCTCTTGTAGAGCAAGACAAACACTTGTAAAAATGGCACTAGAACCAGAGTGGGAAGCAAAACTTGAGCCAAACACATATGGTTTTAGACCTGGAAGATCGTGTCATGATGCAATAGCAGCTATATTTATCGCACTTGGTCAGAAAACAGCATTTATACTGGATGCTGATATTTCCGGATGTTTTGATAACATCGATCATAACGCACTGTTAGAAAAACTCAATACCACACCAACTCTAAAGAGAATTATAAAAGGATGGTTGAAAGCAGGCATTATCGAAGATAGAAAGTTTAGTCCCACCAAACGTGGCACAATTCAAGGTGGAATAATTTCTCCATTACTTGCATGTGTAGCACTATATGGACTAGAACAGAATATCAAAGAAGAGCTTAAGGAAGAACTTTTCCAATATGCGAAAAAGAAATATGGTAGGGCGTCTCGCAAGCAGGAGCAAAATTCAGTTAGTGTAATTACGTACGCCGATGATTTTGTGGTTTTACACGAGAGCGAGGAACTTGTGATGAAGGCAAAGGTTCTAATTGAAAAATGGCTAAAACCCGTTGGATTAGAATTAAAGTCATCAAAGACAAGAATTGTACATACACTGAAATCCCTAAATGGGGAAAAGCCAGGATTTGATTTTCTTGGCTTTTCAATAAGGCATTATCAAACACGTCAAAATAAGAGAGGTTACAAGTAAACCAAGTCGTAAATCTATAAGTCAACACTTGTTATCTATTACACATAAGCTTAAAGAGTTGCAAGCAGCACCACAAGAAGCTGTAATAAAAGAGCTTAATCCAATAATTAGGGGTTGGAGCCAATATTATACCTCTGTAGTCTCAAGCAAGGTCTTTAACTTATTAAGGTTGTGTGATTCATAGATGTTATTACAATAAGAATATAAGGTCAAATAGAAATTTGGATTTGCAGTAGTTTATAGACCTTATTACAATTGCAAAGGATAAATTAGTTAATCTAGGGTTAAACTACGTCTGAGTTGGATAAAACTATACAAAAAGTTTGGTCATGCAGGAAAGAGCATTATGGTATTTCACGTTTTACCTTACGTAAATGGTACAAACGTTATGAAGAGTTAGGTGAAAAAGGATTAGTAGATCTCAGTAGTAAGCCTAAAACTTCACCTTTGCAAAAGATCAATGAATCAGATGAGCAGCTTATTCTTCATCTAAGACAAACTAGAAAGCTAGGGGCAAGAAACCGAGTTAAGACGTCTATATGATTTATCCTTGTCATTGGCTACTATACACAAAATTTTCAAAAAACATAGTGTAAGTCTTCTGCATGTTAAACGTCATTATCGCAAACATGTCAAGCGTTATAACTGTAAAGTACCTGGAGAGCGTGTGCAGATGGATGTGTGCAAAATATCGTCAGGGCTTTATCAATATACTGCTATAGATACGTTATAAAATTGTTGCATTATATTCAAGAAGTACTTCAAAAAACACTTTAGATTTCCTAAAACAACTAAGAGAAAGAATACCTTTCCATTGCCAAAGGATTCAAACTGATAGAGGGCAAGAATTTTTTGCTTATGAGGTGCAAGAATGTTTGAAGGAATGGAAAATTAAATTTCGTCCTATTAAGCCGTTTTCTCCACACTTAAATGGTAAAGTGGAAAGAGCACAGCGTACAGACTTAGATGAGTTTTACAGTATCGTTACCATCAAGAGCTCTGAATTGCAAATTAAACTTAGGGATTGGGAAGAGTATTATAATAAACACCGCCCTCATAGCGCTCTTCAAGGAAAAACTCCTTGGGAAAAATATAAGGAACTGGAAAATACGATTCCTTGCTTAAGTGAAAAACTATATCTTATCAAAAGAGTCGTTTGTCATGCAAAATTGTAAACACAATCAGAAACTACAATCACTTCAAAAATGCAAATCTCTTAACAAGCCAACTAGTTCAGACTCAATCTGACAAGTCAATTGTAATAACATCTATGAATCACACAACTAAATTATAATACTGAAAATAATTCAGAGTCAAAATTATTGCTAGGAGTACAAGGATTAATCTCAGAATACGAATGTGCAAAGATAATGGAAAGAAGTCGAAGGGGAAAACTCCATGCAGCAAGGAAAGGGTGTATAAGTGTAATGGGCTTATGGATACCGCTATATAAATCATGTAGTCAGAGAAGAAGCAAAGTTTGAAGTTGAAGAAGAGGAAGCAAAAGTAGTGCGTAAACTGTTTGAGTGGATAGGTCAGAGCTTAAAAGAAACTACAAGAAGGCATATTACTGCTCCAAAGGGCAGAAGAAATTGGCATTCAGGTACAGTGTGTAGAATGTTGAGGAATCCAGCATACAAAGGACAAGCAGCATTTGGTAAAACGAATCAATAAAAAAAGAAGTGAGAGCAATATGGAAAGTGAGGAAAAAAAGTTATTCCATTTATCAAACTGAGAAAAAGAATTGGATTCATATAGAAATACCAAATATAGTTGAAATTTGATATAGTACAAGAGCAACTATCTGAAAATAGAAAAAGAGCAAGAATGCAACGAAGTGGGAGAAGGTACCTATTACAAGGGCTAATTGTGTGTCAGTGTTGTAAATACATTTATTATGGAATGAGTAATGTTAAAGGAGGAAGAAGTTACTATCGATGCCCTGGAAATCGTTTTGGTGGAAATAGAGTGTGTAACAGCAAATCAATACAAGTTGATATACTAGAAGAAGCAGTATGGGAAGAAGTAAAGATGGTACTCAAAGAACCAGAAGCAATGACTAAGGAATATCAGCTCAGACTCGTGAAACATGAAAGTACAGAGGCAAAGGATGAAATTGAAAAGCGTGCAAATAAAATAGAACAAGGTATAGAAAGATTAGCTTATGTATATGCAAGAGGTCATATAACGAAGGAAAAATATGACTTAGAAGTTGAGAGCATGGCAAAGGAGTTAAAAGGAATTAGAGATCAAAGGGAAGAAATGGTCGATGAAAAGAGGCTACAGAGGGAATTAGATTTTATCACAAGTAGTGTAGAAAGTTTTTCCTCTGAGGTTGAGTTGGAACTTAATCAGGCGGATTGGGAAACTAAACTTGATATAATAAGAAAATTAGTTCAACGCATTGAAGTTGATGATGATAACGTGCATGTAGTGTTTCGGCTGAAAGAACTCGCTCTCGAAAGGCAAAAAAAAAGTGTTCAACATTGTATCGGGAGTCCAGTGTCAAGTACTGAAATGACACCAGAACGAACTAATGGTAGTAAATTAAAAAAAATATCTCTTATCATTCATGGACTGATTTGCTTTTGTTTTTTACTCTTCACTTTACTTGAATCAAATCCCTTCACTAAAATGCCAGGCATCGAAACAGATGGTCTTGGTTTTAATCCGATATTGCAGGATATAGGCCTTGCTATTCATCCACCGATATTATATTTGGGGTACCTTGGATTTAGCGTTCCTTTTTCGCTCTCTATAGCTGGATTAATTTTAAATACTGAAGGAAATGTTTGGGCCAAAATTGTCAGGCCTTGGGTACTTATTTCTTGGTCGCTGCTCACTTTGGGCATCAGCTTGGGTAGCTGGTGGGCATATCGTGAACTCGGTTGGGGTGGATTTTGGTTCTGGGATCCAGTGGAAAACGTTTCTTTGATGCCGTGGCTAATTGCAGTGGCGCTGACACATTTGTTGCTTGTTGTACGAAATTTCAATACTTTAAGGAATTTCGCTATTTTACTTACGCTTACAACTTTTATATTGAGTGTGACTGGAACATTTCTAGTCCGATCAGGAATACTCACCTCAGTGCACACGTTTGCAGATGACCCAAGATATGGACTGTATATATTAGCTCTACTTGGTGTAATTACAGTCAGTAGCTTAGTAATATTTGTAGTGTTTACGAGAAAGAATCACACATCTTTCCAGTATTCGATATTGGAATCTGAAAAGAAATCTGCTACTCAAGTGACAGAAGGTAGAAGATTCTTTTCATGCCTTACGATGATGCTGATGAACAATTTATTATTCATCACTGCCTTTTTCATCGTGTTCGTTGGCACTTTATACCCTACAGTGCTTGAGTATTTAACCGGTGAATTAATTTCAGTTGGAGCACCATATTACAATTCTTTATTTAACTCTATTGCACTAGCTATTCTAGTGCTCACCATGATAGGGCAATACTGCAGTTGGCAGGGAAATAGTCTATTGCCAATATTCCGTGAATATAGATTTTCATTTTGTAGTGCTGCAGCTATTTTGCCGTTTATCTTTCACATGGAGCTAATGATTGTGCTATCAATTACCATCTCCATAGCATTATTAATCTTTGTTTTAGAAGCATATAGTAAAAGAATTTGTTTATTTAAGGTAGCGTTTGGTGAATCAATTTTATTAGCAAGAAGAGTTTCTAAGTCCTACTATGCAATGATGCTTGCTCATGCTGGAGTGGCAATTCTAGTGCTTGGTATATCTTATTCAGTTGGTTGGCAGGAGAAAAAAGAAAACTACTTAGGAATAGGAGACAGCATAACAGTCAATAAATTTAAAGTTACTTTGCAAAATATTGAGCTAATAAAAGAAAAAAATTTCCATGCAGTAAGAGGTACAATGGATATCAGGAATTTGCTTAATAGTAAGGTAATAGGTGATGTAACTCCTGAATATAGATTTTACCTTGCAGAAGGTCAAAAAAATGTTGAAAGCAGCATTTATCACAATTTATTTTCTGATATCTATGTTGTTATTGGTGAAATTGACAAAAATAAAAGCAAAATCGCAGCCAAAGTAAACTATAAACCAGGAATGTCTATAATTTGGCTTGGATCTTTTCTCATCTCCTTTGGTTCACTACTTGCTGCTTTTTCTTCTAGCAAAAAAGTAGTTCCTTCAGTATCATAAAGTTTGCATTTTTGGGCAATTTAAACTTAAGCTAAGCAACACAACCTCGCAAGCGAATTTTCTCTTGTTGTACAATAGGAGATAAAGATATATTTTCTAATGAAGAACTTATATGACATATGGAATCTTTTTCTAAAACTTCCTCAGGCCTTTAAAATATCCCTGCTTAATAGCGTCGTAGACAGAAGAACCACCAAGTAAGCAGTCCTCACCTAACTCTTCTTTATAATTTTTAAACTTTTCCAATATTTCCTCCTTGTTACTCACTTCTACTATAATTTTTCCTTCATCTTGGACATCAGGATACAATCTAGCATCTACTTTTCCCAAATCAGTATCAAAAGTCAGTACTATATTACCTATAATGTCAGTATAATTTCTTATCCCACCTTCCGTTAAAATTTCTATCTCGCTTTCACCGATTGCTATCACGTCTCTTCGAAATTCTGTGCTTTCATCACTCTTTGTGATTATTGGAACCACGACTATACTACCACTTGAGTATTTCCAGTAGAAAGTCAAGTTGTCCATTTTTGCCTCTTTTACCTTACCAGTAGTTGCGTTTTTTGCAGCTTACAAAAACCTTAGAGAATAATATATACAGCTTTTATGTGCTTCTTTCAGATTAGCTTTGTGGTATTTAAACTTCTCTAGTTTATCAATTACAATTATACTACTTAGAGTTTCAAGTACTGCACCTCTTTTTACCAAATTACATACTATGCGACTAGCAACTTCTATGTCCCTTTCAACTTGAAAAATCTTTAATTCACTAATTCTTTTTATTACATAATCTGTAAAATTATACTTATTCTCATAAGTATTTTCATATATATTTCCCTCACAAGTAAGATTGAACCTTACCACAGATTCTATAGCTTCATTCACAACCTGTTCTAGCTGATTTATGTCTTGAACTTCATCTAATTCACGAAAATATTTATCTGGATTTTGCCCATCTAGTAGAAAATCCTCCCCCCCATAGATTTGCACTTTTGCACAAATACTTTTTTCCATTATAGTCAGTTTGTGTTTTTTTACGAAAAGTTCCATAAATAACGTCATCAGTTAAAAAGTACTCTTTAATATTAAGGTTGGGATTCTTAACTGCAAATTCTATTGGGGTTTTACCTTTTTGATCCTTTATACCAAGATTAGCTCCTTTCCTTAGAAGCAATGTGATAATTGTATAACAATGACCAAAACGAGTAGCATAATGCAAAGGCGTTCTTCCTATTTCATCCTGTGCATTAGGATCAGCACCTGAATTCAATAGTAAATCCAGGAATTCTTCTGAACTACTACATTCTATACTTGATAGAATATGCAGTATTGTCAGTTTAGATTCTCCTCTTTTAAGGTTGAGGATGGTTTTTAGATCTTGATTACTTTTATGATCTAGTAAAAATTTTTGAATTTTTTTAACATCATTCTTATTATCCTGATAAGTAACATGTGGAAAATCTTTAAAAGTGCTTAAAAATTTTTTATTCAACTCTTTCTGGCTTTCTGTTAAGTTGGACATATCAGCAAGCCAAGTAGATATCACCTTACTAAATGCGCTTCTTTCAACAACATAAGTTAAAGAGCAGTCATTGCGAAGTAGCAATGAGTATTTAATCAATTCATAGTCATCATCCTCTTGTTGCTGTGTTTTTTCTGCTTTCTTAGAGTGCTTAAAATAATTTTTTATTAATTCAACCAAGAGCTTTAATGTGTAAAAATTCTTATGTCCCAATAAAGGATCTGCTCTGTTTTCAAGTAGAATTTTTGCTACTTCTGAATAGCCATTTCTAATATCCCAGCATAACGGAGTACGCCCGTATTCATCCGCTATGTTAACATTAGCTTCCTTCTTTTCTATGAGTTTTTTTACTATTTCCGTTTTGCAGTTTTCAGCAGAAACAGCATGATGTAATACAGTACCCCCAGCGCAACCTACTGAATCAACATTAGCCCCCTTGTTTAACAGGAGTTCTACTATTTCTTCATGTCCATTGAGAGTAGCATAATGCAAAGGAGTCAAAGGAGTATGTCCATCTTGACATGCTGCATCAACATTAGCCCCCTTGTCTAACAGGAGTTCTACTATCTCTTTATGTTCGCTGTGAGTAGCACAATGCAAAGGAGTATGCCCATCTTGATCTTTTGCATCAACATTAATCCCTTTTTTTATTAAAAGCTCTGCTATATTTACAAGATCATTTCTAGCAGCTATATGTAACAATGTACTTTGATCATCGAATGTATAATTTATATTAAATAAACTATCTTCCCTCTCTTCATATGTGCCTAAGTCTTTTTTTTCTAACTTCTCTTTTATTTTTTCAATTATATTGTTTTCATTTAAATCACTATTAGCATTTACTGTCCTTAATATTTTTAACAACTGTTCATTTTCCATAGTTCTACCTCAAACTATTTGTTTTTGTACTATAGCTAAAAAAATTATTGATCCATAATAAAATAACTAATGCCAGAGTAAGTGGTTTACTGCTAACATATTTAAAAATATTATGAACTTAATAAGAGAAAAAAATACCCCTGTAATGGAGCAATATTTAAATTTGAAAGCTCAATACAAGGATCATCTGCTATTTTATAGGCTAGGAGATTTTTATGAGTTGTTTTTCGATGATGCTATTAAAGCTGCGAAATTGCTGAATATAGTGCTAACCAAGAGGGGCAATTCAAATGGGCAAGAAATACCAATGTGTGGAGTACCAGCACACAGTAGCGAATCTTACCTATACAAGCTAATAGATTTAGGATTCAAAGTAGCAATCTGTGACCAATTAGAAACTGCTGATGAAGCAAAAAAGAGGGGCTATAAATCCATAGTAAAACGTGATGTAGTACGAGTTGTAACTCCAGGTACAATTATAGAAGATTCGCTACTGGAGGATAAAAGCAATAATTATCTCGCATCCATAGTTGAACAAAATGGCGAATATGCTATTGCTTGGCTTGAATTATCAACGGGAAAATTTTTTCACACTTTAACGAATTTGAAAGCTCTAGATAGTGATTTATTGCGTATATCACCAAGAGAATTATTAATTTCTGAAAAATTCATTGAGGACGAAAAAATTAGATCGATTTTAAAAAATTATAAAATATCAATTACACAACACGCACAGAGTTTTTTTGAGTATAGTAAATCTCACAGAACGTTATGCGAGTTTTATAAAATCAGGGAACTTGGGAGTATAGGAAATTT
The DNA here is from genome assembly GCF_039540065.1 of Wolbachia endosymbiont of Encarsia formosa. NCBI lineage: Bacteria > Pseudomonadati > Pseudomonadota > Alphaproteobacteria > Rickettsiales > Anaplasmataceae > Wolbachia > Wolbachia endosymbiont of Encarsia formosa. The sequence continues at coordinate 1,039,032 of NZ_CP154278.1, forward strand.
CAGCAAAGTAGAAATCATGGCGTGTGGTGCACTGCTTGAATATGTCAGAGTAACACAAAGGGGCTCCATTCCAAGGCTTGAATTCCCAAAAACCTATAAGCAACAAAATTTCATGCTTATTGATGCTTCAGCAAGGAGAAACCTTGAGTTGTTTTCAACTCAATTTGGTGAAAAGAAAGGTTCACTAATTTCAGTTATTGATCACACAGTAACAGCCTCTGGTGGACGCCTGCTCAAACAAATGCTAGCTTCACCCCTTGCTTGCTCTAAGGCAATTAATTTGAGGCTCAGCACCGCTCAATTTTTTGTAAATAATCATGAGCCACGCAGAAAAATACGAGAGATATTATCTAACATTCCAGATATTGAGAGGTCTTTATCGCGCTTAATACTAGGGCGTGGTTCACCAAAGGATATGAACCTATTAAAAATAGGCCTAGGAAAAACTTTAGAGTTATCTGAGTTTCTGTCTACCTTGCATAATTATTGTTTAAGTGAAAAACCAGCAATTAACTCTCAGATATCATTCCAGTGCTTAACCATAGAAAAGGAACCAGTGTTTACTACTCAGGTGATAAGTAGTGAAGAGAGTGAACTAAGCACAATACATAAAAGTCTTGGTAATCATAAAGATCTATTCGAGCTTCTAAACAGCGCTATACTTGATAACAACCTCAGTTCCGTAAAAGAAGGAGGATTTATCAATCCAAAATACAACTCAGAATTATCTGAGTTATCTTATATATTGAACAACAGTAACAAGTTGGTAACTAAGCTCCGTGAGTCTTATCGCAACCTAACTGGCATTGCCGCACTCAAAATATTACACAACAATATACTTGGTTATTACGTTGAAGTGTCAGCAAATCACAAAATAACTTCGGACATATTTATTCATAGGCAAAGCTTAGCAAATAACATGCGCTATACTACTAATGAATTGAAAGAACTAGAAAATAAAATTCTTACGGCACGTGATGCTGCAATCGGCTTAGAAGTGAAAATTTTTAGCGAACTGTGTAGTGAAGTCGCTAAAGAATCTGAGAAAATTGCTCTTGCTGCAAATGCTTTGGCAAAACTTGATATTAGAGCCACGTTTGCGGAGCTTGCAGTGCAAAATAATTACGTAAAACCCATTATCGATGACAGTAAAGAGTTCAATATCTGTAGTGGAAGACATCCAGTGGTTGAAGTTAACGATAAATTCATTTCAAATAGCATCAATTTAGCTGGTATACATCTAATTACTGGTCCTAATATGGCTGGAAAAAGCACTTTCTTGAGGCAAAACGCTCTCATTGCAGTTTTAGCTCACATGGGGTCATTTGTGCCAGCAGAGAGTGTGCATATTGGAGTGATTGACAAGATATTTAGCAGGGTTGGTGCAACAGATAATATAACAGCTGGTTATTCTACCTTCATGGTAGAGATGATCGAAACAGCAACGATAGTAAATCAGGCAACAGATCGTTCCTTGGTGATACTTGATGAAATTGGTAGGGGCACAGGGGTATATGATGGATTATCTATTGCACAGGCGGTGATTGAACACATTCACAACATAAATAAGTGCCGCGCCATTTTTGCAACTCATTATCATGAATTGACTAAAGTAGGTGAATACTTAGAAAATGTGAAATGTTTTTGTATGAAAATAAAAGAATGGAAAGGAGAAGTCATCTTTTTACATGAAGTAATTGAGGGCATTGCAGATGAGTCATATGGAATACATATAGCAAAACTTGCTGGTTTTCCTGATTCTGTTTTAAACAGAGCAAGAGAAGTATTTGAGGAGCTAAAGGCTTGAGGAAAGTAACATTATATTACTCCACAATTATGGAGTTTTAGCAATCTATGGCGCTTTAATTTTAGTCAGCTTTCTGAGTAGCTGAATTAACGTAGCATTGATCTATTGCCACATTGGTCAAGATTCCAATTCCACCACCTACAACTGCACCTACAGCTCCTAATGCTAGTTGAGTACCAATTCCAGCAGAAGACCCAATGATTAATGGAGCAAGAAAATATAATGCTAAAGCGCAAGTTATTGCAGCTACACTTATAACAGCCAGCTTTCTCGGACAAAAATTTTCTGGTGCCTCAGCACTAGATATGAATGATGATTTTACTAGATTTTTTCTACTTTCATGATATAAAAAGCCACTCACTGTTCTCATTATAGGACGGGTAGAGCGGTCACCAGTTAAGTAAATTCTATCTACCACTATATCATGAAGCTCTTTAACTTGAGCTTTATATTCATCCCAATAGTTTGATAACTCTTGTTGGTCATTGAGAAGATCTGGTTTATTTGAAGTTGTTAACCAGTGTGAGTCATGTTCCAAAATATATCGAATTGTAGCTCTCCCTATATCTATATGCCCTTCAGTAATTGCATACTTTAAAACACCTTCTGCTTTTTCCCTTCCAACATTAAGATCAGCACCAGATTTTATCAATAATTCTACTATCTTTGGAGAATTATGAAATATAGCAATATCTAAAGGGACCATCTCATTACAATCTTTGATATTTAAGTTTGCTTTGTGTTCTATTAAATAACTTATAAATTTTAAGGTTTTATCAGATTTTTGATCGTCTATGTCTTTATGTCTGCAATATATTCTAATTGCAAAATTCAACGCAATTTGACCCTTTAACGCACTACCACCCATAATTAAGTTCTGATAGCTTTTTACCTCTTGATTTATTAAGTTAACATCCGCACCGTTTTCTATTAAATCATTAGCTCCTTCGAAATTGCCTTTTGCAGTTTGCAGATGAAGTAAGTAACGACCAAGATGATCAGTTGCATTAGGATTTGCACCTTGTTCAATCAAATACCTTGCAATTTTATCATTAAATTTGTGATCATAAGTTGCAGATTCTAGTGGCTCAGGATTTTGCGATAACTCATCTTTAGCTATTAAGCTGTTAATCTGACAGATTGATTTTACTGACTCTAAATCTCTTCTTTTAACTGCCTTTGTGACTGCAGCGCTAAAGCTTATACCCTTTTCTATTAGATATTAGGCCATTTTGTTATTAGTAGAACACTTTAATAAATTTGTACCGCTTTGGTAATTAACCTCAGTGACAACATCTCGAATAATGGAACTATTTTCCTCAAAAATTGACTTTACTTTTTCTAAATCATTTTTGGTGACAGTATCAACAAGATCTTTTATTACAGCATTCACCCTATATTTTTTAGCTGAAATTTCTTTTAATTCTTCAGGGTTCATAAATACACCTCAACACACATAATAAAAAAGTATATCTAAATTAGAATTGCTTGTAAAGGATCTTTAGATATTATCTTGCCCAAAGGTTAATTTATTTTATAATCTTTTTGTATTCTAGAAATTTCAATTAAATGAACTGTTATAAAACTCACGAGTGTAATGAATTAACGAAGAATGATGTAGAAAAGGAAGTTATTCTCTCTGGTTGGCTGTATCGCAAACGTGACCATGGTAACCTAATCTTTGTTGATTTAAGAGATTTTCATGGGATTACTCAGTTGGTATTCAATAACGATAAAGATTTTTTTGATGAAATTTCGAATTTAAAATCAGAAAGTGTGATTACTGTCACAGGAATAGTCAAAGCTAGAACTGAAGATACGGTAAATAGCTCTATTTCGACAGGAGAAATTGAAGTTATAGTTAGTAATTTACAAGTTGAATCTGAAGTTGAGTTCCACTGTGATGAAGAAATAGAAAAAGAAGAAAGGAGTATATTAGCAAGTATCGCCGGTGAGCAAGAATACCCAGAAAACATGAGATTTAAATATCGTTTTCTTGATTTAAGACGTGAAAAGGTTCGTAATAACATTATTCTACGTTCACAGATCATTTCAGAGCTCAGGAGGCTCATGATAGAGCAAGGATTCTTAGATATTCAAACTCCCATACTTACTTCCTCTTCTCCTGAAGGAGCACGTGATTATTTAGTGCCAAGCAGACTAAATCCTGGTAAATTCTATGCATTACCACAAGCTCCACAGATTTTTAAGCAGTTGCTTATGGTTTCAGGGTTTGATAAATATTTTCAAATTGCTCCATGTTTCCGTGACGAAGATGCAAGGGCTGATCGTTCTCCTGGGGAATTTTATCAGCTAGATCTTGAAATGTCTTTTGTAACTCAAGAAGATATATTTCAGGTTATTGAACCTACCTTATATAAAGTGTTTGCCAAATTTTCTCGCAAATCAGTTGATAAAGATTTTCCACGTATTAAATACAAAGACGCAATGCTCAAATACGGTTCTGATAAACCAGATCTGCGCAATCCACTATTGATCAGCGATGTAACAGAAATTTTCCGTAATTCAGAGTTCAATATTTTCAAAAGCAATATTGAGCGAGGTATGGTAGTCAGAGCCATCCCTGCTCCTAAAACAGCAGAGGAAACTCGTAGCTTTTTTGATAAAAAAATAGAACATGCACAAAAAGAATTCGGTGCTAAAGGTCTTGGATATATAACGTTCGATAAAGATGGAGCTGCAAAAGGACCAATTGCTAAATTCCTCGATGACAATCGGCTAAATTCTATAAAAGAAATAACAAATATAAAACCAGGAGATAGTGTATTTTTTGCTTCTGATAAGGAAAATGAAGCAGCAATAATTGCAGGGAAAGTCCGCTCTCTCTTAGGATCAGAACTAGGTCTTATAGATAACGATATATTTAAGTTCTGTTGGGTTATTGATTTTCCATATTTTGTGTATGACGATAAGAGCAAAAAAATTGATTTCTTTCACAATCCATTCTCTATGCCACATGGCGGTCTGAAGGATTTAGAAGAAAAAAATCCGCTGGACATCCTTGCTTACCAATATGATCTTGTTTGTAATGGAATAGAGCTGTCAAGTGGGGCGATTCGTAATAACAAGTTGGATATCATGTATAAGGCTTTTGCCATTGCAGGTTATAGCAAAAAAGAAGTTGATACAAAATTTGGTGCGCTTGTGCGTGCATTCAGATTTGGGGTGCCACCTCATGGTGGAATAGCACCGGGGGTTGATAGGATGGTTATGCTACTTGCTGATGAGCCAAACATTCGTGAAGTAATCTGTTTTCCTATGAATCAGCAAGGCGAAGATATTTTAATGGGTGCTCCTTCTAAAGTGGATAATAAACATTTACGTGAGTTGTCTCTAAAGGTTGTTGAATAAAAATTTTATAGCGGAGTGTGGTAACCCAGAAGTCATGAACGATATTCAAAAAGCAATATTATCAAGCATAATCTGCAACATGATTATATGGTATGAAGTAACTCTGTTTGGAGTTTTAACGCATATAATAAGCAACGTTTTTTTTCCTTCAGAAAATAATTATTTAAGCACAATCAAATTTCTTGGCAGTTTTGCAATTGGGTTTGGATTTAGACCACTTGGTGCGTTTATTTTTGGTTACATTGGAGATAAGTACGGTAGAAGGAAAATTTTGCTGACTTCCGTAATATTAGCTTCGATATCGTCTACTGCAATTGCGGTTATACCAGGCTTTAAAGAAATAGGAATATTTTCTCCTATATTACTTCTGCTTTGTAGAATAATACAAGGAATGGCAACAGGAGGGGAAACGAGTATCAACTCAGCCTTTTTAATAGAGCATTCAGGCGATAAAAAAAATCTAGGCTTTTTAGGTAGCATGAAAGCTTTCAGTGGTGCTCTTGGTTCTATTACATGCTTTGTAATGATAGCTGTTTGCAAAAAGTTTACTGGTGAAAATTATGAAATTTGGGGTTGGAGATTGCTCTTTTATTTCTGCTCTGTTATGGGCATGATAGGTTTTTTTATAAGATATATAATGGAAGAGAGTCTAGCGTATAAAACTCATGACCAAAATAAAAACTTATCTCATTCTCCATTTTTGGATTTAATTAGAAGCTATAAAAAAGCATTTGTGATAGCAATTGGAATAGGAATTGCCCAAAATGCAATCGTTTATTCAGCAATCATGTTTTACAACATATCTGTAAAAGAGTTCATTCTCTCAGGTGTTGATATTAAAAATTTAGTAAGGATTGCGGTTGAAATTACATTTGGAACATCTGCAGTGCTGTTTGCAATACTATCTGATAAAATTGGAAGAAAAAATGTGATAATTCCTACATTAGTAGCTTTAGCTTGCATCAGTTTACCGGCACTTTCGCTACTATCACATGATAATCACTATATTGTAACACTCACTTTTCTGTTGATAAGTGTGCCGATAGGTGCATCTTTTGGAATATATAATTCTCTTGCCTGCGAATTATTTCCAACAAAAGTGAGATGTACTGGCTTCAGTTTAGCTAATAACATATCTGCAGGTATTTTTGGCGGCCTTTCTCCATCGATATGCATGTGGCTTATAGAAAAAACCGAAACAAAACTTGCTGCAGGGATTTACCTTACTGTTTGTGCATTGATTAGCCTAATATCTGTACTTCAAATTAAAGCCAAAGACAAAAAAATTGATTGGTGAAATCGCTTTAGTCAAAAGATAGCGCTTCAATAGATTTTTCGATATGTTTAGGGACAGGAGCAGTAATAGTGACTTCTTTATTATTTGGCAATTTTAAAGACAAAGAATATGAATGTAGGTGAATCTGATTTGCTACTCCATCAATAAAAGCTTTTTTACCGCCATATTTACCGTCACCAAGAATAGGACAATTTATATGAGCTAAATGTGCACGTAATTGATGAGTTCTGCCAGTAATTGGTTGTAATTTTAAATAAGCAACATTATGTTTTAACCTTGCTATAATTGAAAAATGCGTAGTGGCATTTTGAGGTGAATCTTCATCAACGACTACTTTTTCTTGCCCTGAAATATATTTTTTCACCAACGGATAGTCTATTGTTCCATTATCTTTGCTAGGTATACCAAAAGTTAATGCTAGGTAAGTTTTTTTTATCCTCCGTCCTTTAAATTCTTCCATAAGGTATTTGGCAACGCTGGCATTGCGTGCGAATATTATTACTCCGCTTGTATCCCTATCCAGCCTGTGAACAATTTTAAATATTTCTCTCTCTCTTATTTGGTCAAGTAAATCACTAATGCTAATCTTTACCTTTACACCGCCTTGAACGATTACCCCCGCGGATTTATTTATAGCTAATATGTACTCATCTTCATATAATATGTTCTCTCTCAGCAAATTTACTAGCTTTTCATTATATTTACGTTCAGAGTTAGTATTTTCAATATAATCTAAGTATCTTATTGTTATATTTTGTCCAGAACTCACTTTATCGCTAGATTTTGCCTTGCAATTATCGACTTTGATTAATCCTTTCCTTAAAGACTTTTCGATTGTAGATTGTTTCAAATTGGGAAAAATTCTTCTAATGTACCTATCAAGCCTAACATTATTATCTTCTACTAATATGGTTTTGGTATCGTATGACATCTTACCTACAGAAATCTTATAATGAAAGTAGCGTACACTGAAATCTAATAGCACACAATCAGACCTAATGTACTTTCAGTGTCTGCTACCTCTACATCTATCATTCGAGCGTAATTGGTTAAAATCGATCTAAAGAAAATCCTATAATATCCGAATACTTTGCTATAATCGAGGAAGATTTTAATGATATTTCTTTCATCTTAGAAAGGTGAGTACTAGGGCCTAACTTCATACACTTAATGCCGTTAGCTAAAGATGTTACTCTTCCTACATTAACATTTGTAGTGTTACATTTCCGCCTGTAAGGACTATGTCTTTGTTCTTTTATTCCATTCATTTTAGTACTAGGGCCTGGACACTCTTCAGTGTTAGGCCCTAACTTCATACACTTAATGCCGTTAGCTAAAGATGTTACTCTTCCTACATTAACATTTGTAGTGCGATATGACCACCTGCAAGGAATATGTAATATTTGTTCTTTTACTTCATCTATTTCAGCTGGACACGCTTTAGTATTCGTTCCTAACTGCATACATTTAATTTGGTCAGTTATAAATGCTACTCTTTTTTCATTAAGTTTAGCGTTATACTTTAATTGTTCAATTTGGTTAGCTTGATCTCTTATCATAAATTCAAAGCTGATAGATAGACGTGATTTTATTTCTCTCAACATATATGATGCTATGTGTTGCACCATATGTGAAGCTGTGTGTTCCACTTTCATTAATGCTTTGTTTCTGAGTATACTTGATTCTAAGTTAAGCCGCTTAAGTATATCTAGTGCTCTTTGTTCTGCTTCCACTATAAGATTACTTATGCCTTGACGTTTAGCTAAATCTCTTATAGTTTCACCGCAGTAATCAGGAAATGAAATATTTGCTTTATAACATAGTAAAGTCATTACTACTATCCAGTGTCTATGTTCGAAAGCATAAGATAAAGGAGATTGCCCTGAGATATCCTGTGCATTAATATTTGCTCCATATAAAATTAAGGTCCTTACTACTTCCGCATGTCCACCTTTGGCAGCTTTATGTAAAGCAGTTGATCCTAAATCATCACCTGCATTAGCATTTACTCCAGCTTCTAATAGAAAATGTACCATTAGTGTATCACCATGTCTGGCAGTACAACGTAAAAACTCAGCTCCCATCAATTTCATCACATCATTCCACACTTCAAGTTGTATTAGGGTACCTATTGTCCCTCGAAGATTATGTGAAGAAGTAAAGAGAAGTATTTTATATGAATCATTCGTCTCAATACTTGCTCCATGGGCTATTAGATAATTTATTACTTTTTTATTGCCTCTTGCAGAAGCACAATAAAAAGTAGTCCATCCCAATACATCCTTATGGTTAACATTTGCTCCATAGTTTATTAAGAGCTCTACTGCTTCCACATTATCACTCATAGCAGCAATATGTAAGGGAGATTGCCCAGTTAACTCATCCTCTATATCAACACTTGCTCCACATTGTGATATGGCCTGTAATAGGATTTCTAATATTTCTGTCTTCTCCTTTGCAGCAGCCCAATATAAAGGAGTCCATCCAAATATATCCACCATTTCAATATATCCAGCAATATTGTCATCATTTTCTACTACACACTTCACCAATTCTTCATAACCATTTGCAACAGCGATATGTAAAAAAGTAAGTTTAAGTGCCCCATTCTTCTTAACATCTGCTCCATTCTGTCTTAAAAACTTTACTACTTCTTTATGGCCATTAGCGGCAGCCTTATATAAAGCAGTCAATCTCGCTAGATCCTCTACATTAAGATCTGCATTCTTTGCTGCTAAGATTTTTATTATTTCTATATCACCATTTGCAGCTGACTGATGTAAAGTAGTCTGTTGATATGAATCCACCTGATTAACATCTGCCCCTCTTTTTGTTAGCTCTAATACTACTCTTATATTGGCTGTTTCAGCAGCCCACTGTAAAGCAGTCCATTGAGAAAATCGACCTCTTGCGTTAATATCAACTTCTTCTACTTCAAGCAAAGCATCTATTAAATAGTCCAGCTTAAAATCAATAGCTAAATACAGTAACGTGTATGAAAAGCGTTCATGCAAACAATCTACTTCAAACCAATAATTACATCAAATTTGGTTTTCTTCCACTCTTTATACACATTTTGACTTTCTTCCTTTAGCGCATTTAGTGTCTATGATATCTTTTTTACATCTAGCATCACTGGTACCTTTTCTGAGATCTTTCGTGCATCTAGCACATCCTCTAGCGCCACTGCTTTTTATTCTTCTGATGTTTCTTGTACACCTAACCTTTTTAGTATTCTTTTTACCATCTGTTGCGCATTTGATAACCTTGACTCCTTTAGTATTTTTTTTGCTTCTTCTATTGTATGAGGTACATTTACCACCTTTAGTCTCTTTTTTAATGGCTCTTGTGTCTCTTGTACTCTTGGAGTCTTGCTTGATGTTTCTAGTTCATGCGATCGCTCTTCTGACATCCTTAATATTTCTGCTTGCTCTAGTATATTTACTTTCTTTAATAGCTCTTTTATTCTTTCAATTACATTATCTTTACTTAAATTTACCTCTTGATCAATTACACCTAATATTACGTTCCACTGTTCATATGTCATTACCATAGCTTTACCTCATACTATAAAACATTTTGATACTATATGTTATGGTACAATAGTCAACGCATTTTCCATAGCGTAATACTCTCACTTTTACCCACAATTTTGAGAGGTCATGATGTGAAGCATAACTATGCTCTCCTTAAGATTTTCATAGCCCCGCCATAGAGTCATAGCCCCTGGTAAATTATCACTTTTTCTATTCATAAATCCACCTAATTTTCCTAACCAAATAATAGCTTGTTTTATTTTTGGAGGTTCTTCTGGCAATGTAGCTACTTTATGCTCACGTATGAAAAGGGCCTTCCACTCTTCATTGCTTAAAATTTTAGTACAGGTTTCCATGGGATTTGATAAAGCGACTTTTGTTAAATATAAAATTTTAAATGCAATAATGCTCTTTATAGCAATTAATTTCTGTAGCCTTTCCTTTCTAGTTAAACGAGAGCTTTATATTTTACATCCTGATTTTAAAACCCTGAAATACTCCTCAATTTTCCATCTTAGCTTATACCAATTTATCCTTTCTATAGCATCTAAAGTGCTATTAACTGGTACATTAGTCAGCAAAGTCCAATCAATAGCTTCCAATCCTTCAGGAGGATTTGTTTCTTTTGCACTTACCACATATACAGGGATTTTATCACTTATTTTATGCACTGTGTCTTTTGATCCATAAATTGAAGAAGATCTGATAGGTATATAGCCTTTCATATACTTAACTTCAATATTAGCTTTCCTTGATCTTTGGTTTCTATCTTTATTAACTTATAGAGAAATTTTCTTCTTTACTGGCAGTTGAGTGATGCGTGTTTGCAAATCTGTTTTTCCAATTTCAGTACAGATAAATCTTCTATTAGTTCGATTACGGATTACATAAAAACTACCTAATGTCTCAGTGATCCATAAAAATTTGAAGATATCTGCCTCTCTATCACCAAGGGTAACAAGTTGTACATTTGCAGGAAGGTTGTTTATGCTTTCTTTGAGAGCTGTTATCCACTTATAACTTTCTTTTTCTTCTATGGAGGTACGGTATTTCCTGTTTGCTTTTTCTTGTGCCTTTTCTTTTTCCCTAATAGAACGTGCCCAACATTGTTGAGAAGATAGACCTAAAGGCAATCCTTCCTTTGCTGACTATTAAGGCACTGTGCAACAGTAAACCCATTTTATTCTTCGTATAAGCTTTAGAAATACTACCTAGCCTCTTGGTTTTTATATGAGAGTCAAAATCCAAATAACTTGTATCTTGAACTGAAAAAACAAACTGATTTCCTTTCATTCTCTCCATAGTTTCTTTGTAATGGGAAGAATAAATTTCCTTATCCTTAAGCTTTTCATTGCTAAATAATCTGTATGCACCCTTAGCTTCTTTCCATCCACTACAGCTTTGATTAATTGATCCAGACGCCTTACCCTCTATACAATATCCTGTTTTAATAAGTCTCTTATTAAGTCTTGTATTTCCTAAATTAACGTGTTTTAACTCTCTTTCCAGCCATTTATCCCCTAAGCCATCAGTATATTGCACATTTGTACTTACTTCACTCATTTTAATCCCAAATTTATTTGGTATCCATTTTACTCACTTTTTTATTTGTGGGTAAAAGTGAGCTTCTTAACTTGATGCGTATGGTTTATTTAACACTTCCGATATACAACTAAAAAATAGCAAATTCTCTATAATTTGAATATAATTCTAGCTTTACCTAAACAGAAAGATGAACTACTTAATGGATTGTGTTTTTACATCTCTTTCCTTGCCACTTTTTATTACTGAGAATTATTTGTTAATTACCGCGTTGATCCCACTTTTAAGCGCATTAGCTATTTTTTTTACTAGTAAATGGCCCAAAGTGAATAATAGCGTTACTGTTGCTTCTTCTATGCTTCTATTTGCATATACATCTCTATGCACTTTATATTTGGTATATGGTGATCATCCTCAATTTATTCTCATGGACTTCGGTAATAATTTTCATATTAGTTTAAAGCTAGAGTCTAGTGGAGCAATATTCAGTTTATTAATATCATTTTTGTGGGTGCTGACCAGTATATATGCAATATGTTATATGCAGAATAACTATGCTGATAGCAATCACTCAAGTTTTCTATGCTTTTTTTCAATATCAATTAGCTGTGCAATGTTTATTGCTTTTTCTGGAGATTTGCTTACTACATTTATTTTTTATGAGCTTCTAACTATTAGTACATACCCTTTAGTTACTTATAACTCAACAAATGAATCAGTGGTTGCAGGGCGCTATTACTTTGGTGTGCTGTTTTTCTCTTCTTTAGTGTTATTTTTTCCTGCAATAGGCCTTTTATATAATGAATTTCATACTTTAGATTTTGTAAGTGGTGGAATATTCAAATTTGATACTTCACTCATAACTTTTATTGCAGTGTGTTTTGCTATGCTAATTTATGGGATAGGAAAATCTGCGTTAATGCCGATGCATTTTTGGTTACCAAAAGCAATGGTTGCACCAACTCCTGTAAGCGCACTACTACATGCCGTTGCTGTTGTGAAATCCGGAGTTTTCATCATCATAAAAGTCATATTATACACCTTTGGCGTCGATACCATGCAACGTTTTGTGGAGCAAAATTGGTTTGCTGGAGGATGGCTTCCGTACGCTGCTGGATTTACTATTATTACTGCATCGTTAATTGCATTAAAGCAAAAGGAATTAAAGAAATTGCTTGCTTATTCTACTATCTCTCAGTTGTCATATATTATATTGTTTGCTTCAATTTTTAGTGAACTCAGTATGAGGGTTGCAATTTTTCAATTAGTTTGCCATGCGTTTGCAAAAATTACTTTATTTTTTGTTGCAGGTAGCATAATAACAAAAACGGGTGAAAAATATATAGATAGAATTCACGGTATAGGACGTAGTATGCCAATTAGCATGACAGCATTTACCATAGGTGCATTATCCATGATAGGAGTACCTCCTGCTCCGACCTTTTGGAGCAAATTTCTCATCTTTCAAGCTGTTTTTAACTCTAGTAATGTAACACTTTCTATATTTGTAGCTCTGGTGTTAATTGTCAGTACTATACTCAACGCTCTATACTTCTTACCGATAATTTACAATGCTTTTTTCTTAAAACCTTCTAGAAATTATTTTATTAAAAAGACACCAATCCTTCTAGTTTTACCTCCAGTTCTTACTGCTGCGTGTACTGTAATTATTTTTTTCAGTAATCATCTATACTTATAATTATTAACAATAAATTTAAATGGTACTGTTCCACCTAGAGTTGCTTTTATATTTGACAAAGTGAAGCTAACTTCCACAGCATAATCTTTCGTTTTATTATTTTGCTCAGCTGTAAAAATTACAGTAGCGTTTCCAGCAAATGTAACTAAGTTCTTGGTCAACCGGTCAATAGATAATGTTGTTACATTTATGTTGGTAATTTTTCTTGTGGATGAAACAGCTTCATCGTTTACTTTTTCCTGAAAGTCTTGATAGATTTTATATATAGAATTGTTTTTTATAAAATTTTCTTGATACTTTGATTCAACGATCTGAGAGGACTCGTATGCTTCAACGTATTGACTTACCAAGTACCTTGCTATGGAAGTGTATTCATCTTCTTTTTCACTAAAACTAAGTTTATGTATTGTAGAAAACTCATCTTCTGTTTGGTTCGTGTACTTCACAAAATTTAAATCTTTTTTAACAGGAAGTAATAGGTATATGTTTAGTAATGATAAAAATAAACATACTAAGAGAAGTAACGCTATTAACGCCATCCAAGATCTTTCTACAACGCAGAACAGGTATCTGTGGCAATACCATTCTACTGCTTTCCTGAAATAACTTTTGTTTTTTACTGATTCAACTTCCATAACCTAATTATAATAACTCTAAAAAAACTTTAAAATATGTCTAAATTTTCCAAAATAGGATGAATGATTATATCACCTTGTTCTGCAATAAGGTGAAATTTATCAATTTTCTTCACATCTAAATTTATCATTTTTACACTGAAGCTTTCAGGATCATAAGTATTACTTTCTGCACTTTTGTGATAATTATAGTAGTGTAATTTATTTTGATCATCAAAATAACCAAATTCATCATCAAGGGTTCCCACTTTTCTGCCTTTACCGTCTCTGACTAGCTCAAACAGATCAATTACATGGTTTTCAGATCCAGGCTCAATAAGACCTTCTACAGCAAAAAATTTAGGTGCATGACCAACATACTCCTTAAATTTTAGATTATTAGTCTTTTTTACACTACCAAAATCCACGAATTTATATTCATCTGAAAGATAAGAATATTGTGGATCATACTTTTTATATTCAAAAAACTCATTACCTAAAAAATTACAAAACGTTAGTTTATAGTCATCATGATTGAGTTTAATAACTTTAAGATAATGAAAATCTCTAGGAATCTTTACTTCTTCTTTCGTAATATGATTAAGTATGACTAACTCGCCACTGAGCATGAGATGGCCAATTTTTGGCAAAGTAGCTATATTGATTGCCTTATTGAGCTTAAAATTTGCTTCATAGATACCACTTGACAGCTCCTTCCCTTTTTCTAAAGTGACGTCTTGGTCTAAAGCTGTATTCTTGAGTAAACTCAATTATTTCTGCATGTTCAATATGGTTTTTGTTAAAACTTCTATTGATTGCCATAAAGTTAATTTATTATCAGTCAAACTATATACTTTAAGTATTAAATTATCAGGATTTTATCATGAATTTATGTTAAAAGTATTATATTTTTGTGTCATGATGTTAACTACATTAGCTAAAACATGCTTTTTATCTAAGCGAAATTGCTTTGCAGCAACGAAAAGCTCATCTATTTCTTTCCACTGACTTAGCAGAATTTCAACATTATTTACTTCTTTCTTTATACTTTCTAAAATAAAGGTTTGAATTATATGCGATGCTAGTTCTAACTCAATTTCACTATTAATTATTTTGTGAATTATATCGGAATTATTTAGGTTATAGAAAAGTGTATAAAAATGTTTGTGTGACTCATAAGCACCACTGTTTATTGCATCTATTATTATTCCCGGAGTTCCAGGAAATAAAGTAATGATTTCACTAAATATTTTATCGTCAAATTTACATTGAGATGAAACAATTTGCTTTGTTTCATCGTAAGTTAATGGAAGTAAATTTAGCTGAAAACACCTACATCTAATAGTGACTTGTATATCATATGGCTTATGGCTAATTATAAGTATTTTGGAATTTTTTGGCGGCTCCTCTAATATTTTTAATATTGCATTTTTAGCATTATCAGTCATTGCCTCTAAGCTATCTATTATAGCTATTTTGTGTTCTGATTGAATGGGGCTTAGGTACAGAAAATTTTTCATTTCTCTCACCTTTTCCACTCCTATTGTATCACCTTCAACAATGTGTAAGTCTAATGCTACTTCATCGTAATTTTTGATAAGAAACCAATTAGAAAAGGATTGTGCAAGTGTTGCTTTTCCTATGCCTTTTTTACCACAGATCAGCCAAGATTGAACAGACAAGTTGTTCATTATCTTTTTTTTTGCTTGGTTGTGGCCTATCACCTTTTTCATTCTTTCTCCTATAGATCTTAGTTTGAAAATTCGTTATTTATTGTTTGTAATGAAATTTTACCTTTTCTTAAAACCTTAATCTTGTCTCCAGTTAAGTCAATAATAGTAGATTCTATACCAGAAACTAATTCATCATCTTCAATTACTGCAGATAAGTGTTGCTTAATAGACTGAGGTATATCTCTTGCTTTGCATATACTTTTTTCTCCTGAAATGTTAATACTAGTTGCAACTACTGGAGTTTTCAGTTCATTTAATATTGAAATCGCAATAGGATGATCAGGAATTCTTATGCCTATACTATCTTTAAAGAACTCATTTGGTAATATACTGTTATCTTGAAGTGGTAAAATATAGGTCATTGGTCCAGGAGAAAAATAGTTTATTAAATCGATATACTCTTCCTTTACCTTTGCTATATTTATCAAACTATCAATATTACTAACAAATACAGAGAGCGGCTTGTTTTGAGAACGCTTTTTTATTCGATATATTTTTTCTATAGATTCGTTACCTAGCGCATTACAAGAAAGAGCATATACTGTCTCTGTTGGAAAGCATGCTAACAAATTATTTTTTATTGCATTTATTACTTCAAATACCATATAGCTAAAACTTATGTCTACAATAGCTATGGGTTTACCGTTATCTCGCTATATGGTAGCAATTAAGATACCGAAATGGCTACTGTTGTATACTTACAGTAAATTTTATTAGCAACTGCTCGTTTTTACAACAGATTTACTACAATCCGAACTCCTCATTGATTTTATCGACTATCGTCTGTGGTGGATCATCTCCCCATCCTGAATATAAAATCTCTCCATAATCTGCAACATCTATAGAGCCAGTTCTACTTTTTGCCAGAAACATTTCTCTTTTATCTTTATCAACTAATACATAGTGCCAAGCTGATCTTCCTCGATCTTTACCACGAACTAGATATATTAGATCTGATCTACTTCTTCTTGTTGCATCAGCAAAGGATCTTTCATTGATAGTTCTGCTTTTACTCTTTATGCCGCCACTTTCAGAAAAAGCTTCCTTGGCTTCAGATTTTTTGTTTGCCAATTCAGAAATTTTTCCTTTTGCTCCTAGTGCATGTTCTTTGGTATTTTGAGATGAATACTTACTGGAAAAACCTCCTCTTGTCTCATTAGAAGTCCTATTTGTAAAACGCTTAGTAAACGAGTTATCGTTATCATTTTCTGCCATAAAAGTCTCCAAATTTTAGATTGTAGAATCCAAATTTTTACTACACCCTATCATAGGTTAGTTAAATTAATATAAATGAAAGATAATATAGTAATTATTACAGGAATTACAGCCTCAGGTAAATCAGAATTATGCGATAACTTGATAAAAAAGCATAAAAACATTAGCATAATAAACTGTGACTCAAAGCAGGTATACAAAGAGATTCCCGTAATTACTGCTCAACCACCAAAGCAGAAAGAATTTTATAGGCTATACGGTTATGTTTCAGCAAGAGAAAATTATTCCGTAGGTTTATGGCTAGAGGATTTAAAGAGGGAAGTTAACAACGCGCTGAAAAATTCACGAATACCCATCATCACTGGAGGAAGTGGGCTTTACATTAGCAGCTTAATCAAGGGATTATCATCGATTCCACAAATAAGCCAAGAAGTGAGAGAAAACGTAAATGAACTTAGGAAAAATTTAAGTAAAGAGGAATTCTACAAATTAGTGCTAAGCAAAGATCCAAGGATTCAAGGTAAAATATTTATTAATGACTCACATCGCCTCTCAAGAGCACTTGAAGTTATCACTGAAACTGGCAAGACAATCTTTGTATGGCAAGAAAATAGACAGCTTCCTTTGTTCAATAATTTTAAGGTATATACAATTTTACCTAAACGTGAGGATATATACCGAAAAATAAATTCTCGTTTTATTGAAATTGTTGAAAATGGAGCAATTGATGAAGTAAAAAACCTACTTAGCATGAACCCATCTCCACATTTGCCAGCTATGAAAGCACATGGAGTACCAGAAATTATAAGATACTTAAAAGGGGAGATTACTTTAGACGAAGCAATACAGATTGCTCAAACAAACACAAGGCATTATGCAAAACGCCAGTACACTTGGTTTAAAAATCAATTTCCGAATTCTCAAGTGATTGACTGTGCAAATAAATTGACAGAATTTTAGATATTTTGATTATTATGTATTATATTGCTATGCCTATGCAAACTTTTCTTGATAGTATTAAACTTTTTTCTTAAAGAACTTTCATCATTGCCTAAATTGTGATTATTAAATTCTTTGTAAAAATATTTTTACTTATGAAGCGCTACTATACCTGTAAGAGCCTTTATCACTAAATGAACTATATCACGCAATATTTCATCCTCAATTTTTCTATATTCTCTCACTAATCTTGTAACCACAATCTCCACTTTCATATTCTTGTATAGCTCTTATCATAATAGTAGGAACAAGATAAGATAGTGATTTAGTGTAACAAGAAGGTAAAAATGCCAGCAGCGTACAGTTATGACTTAAGGAAAAAAGCCATTCAGGCGTTGGATGAAGGAGAGAGCAAAACAGCAGTAGCAAATTTTTAGCACTCTCTAATAACTTCAACATCACTAAATTCAAGGGCTTGGCCTTCTATTATTTGGAATCTTTCATGTCCTTTTCCTGCAACTAGCAGAATCATATTTTCATCATGAGCTATGCTTATGCCTCTCTCTATAGCTTCTTTTCTATCTCCTATCTCCAGTGCATCAGGGCAATGTAGCAAAATATCGTGACGAATTTTCCCCGGATCTTCATCACGCGGATTGTCATCTGTGACTATAACTTTACCTGCAAGCATTTGTGCTATTTTACCCATCTCTGCACGTTTTGTTTGATCACGATTTCCGCCACAACCAAAAACTAGAATTATTTTTTTATTGAAGTGCCATTTTAAAGACAACAAAGCTTGTTTGAGTGCACTTGGAGTATGAGCATAATCGACAAATGCAAAAGTGTTTACTTTTTCCATTCTTCCAGGTGGAGAATCGAGTTTATCTATAAACATTCTTTGATAGTCCATACCAGATGAAATAACTATACCGATTGCACACAACAAGTTATATGCTTGAAACTGCCCAAGGATCGGAAAAAATGAGTTATAAATTTCATCACCGATTTTAATTGTCAGGTGTTGACCATTTGCAGTGGGTATCTGCTTTAATAAAGTAATGTCAGAGCTTTTTTTTCCATAGGTTATAACTTTGTTGCCACGCTTTTCAGATATATTGAGCAACTCTCCGTATTCGCCTATATCTGTATTTAAAACCGCTGTTTTTTCTTTTGGCAACACCTCATAAAACAACCTTTTCTTAGCCTCAAAATACTCATCAATACTTTTGTGATAGTCCAAATGATCTTGGGAGAAATTAGTAAAAGCTGCAGCAGTGAACCTGAATCCATGGATTCTGTATTGATCGATTCCATGGCTTGAAGCTTCTAATGCTAAGTGCTCTACGTTTTTATGATTTACATCACGCAATGTGGAATAAAGATCATATACACATGGAGTTGTAAGATTATCTCTATTACCTTTTCTGTCATCATTGATGCACGTTCCAAGTGTTCCTATAGATGCTGCATTATCTTGCCAAATCTGGCGACAAAATTCCACCACTGAAGTTTTACCATTCGTACCAGTTACAGCAGCAACATATTTAGGTTGTTTGAATTGATAAAACCTGCTGACTATTTCACTGTATATTTCTTGAGGGTTTGGGTGAAAAATATGGATTCCAGTGTCACGCACTGGAATGACATCATTTGTTATGCAATCACTTACAATTATCGCTTTAGCTCCACAAGATAATATCTGATCTATGTAAATCCTATCCCTTTCTGACACACAAACAAAAAGGTAACCTTCTTTGACTCTCTTAGGATTACATGTGACGCCTTTGATTTCAATATCAAAGTCAGCATTTACAATGTTATACAGTAGCTCTTTCAGTCTCACAATCATCTTTAACACTTGAACATGGCAGTCTTATTAATGCATTATTCAAGTCAAAAATCAAATCTTCAGGATCTTCTAGTCCGCAAAATATTCGCACAAAACTTCCACCATAATCTGAATTCATTACAGATCTTGACATAGATCTATGGTCTATTGGTAATATCAAACTGTCACATCCTCCCCAAGAAGCACCAATGCCGAAAACTTTCGTGTGATCAACCATGCAGCTTAGTTCCTCACATGAATATTCTCTATCGAGTACTATACTAAATACGCTACTTGCCCCTTTGAAATAACTTTTCCATAATTCATGATGAGGATAGGAAAAAAGTGCCGGGTATAAGACTTTTTTGATTTTTGGATGTTTTTCCAGCCACTTTGCCACTTGCATTGCTGTACTTTGATGTTTCCTCATGCGTGTTTGCAGTGTTCTTAGTCCCCTATGCGCAAGGTAGCAGTCGTGCGATTGAATGGTTACTCCATAATTTTTATAGTTCTCATAAAGCAATTTAAAAATTTTACCTTCAGCAACCATAGCTCCCATCACTAAATCCGAGTGACCGGCTAGATACTTTGTCACAGCGTATAGTGCAACATCAATTCCATAATCAAGAGGCTTAAATAACAAAGGAGTGGCCCATGAATTGTCACAAACGGTTACGATTCCACGTTCTTTAGCAACTTCTACTATATGCTTTATGTTTGAAATCTCAAACGTTATAGAACCAGGAGTCTCAATCATGATGAGTGAAGTATTACTCTGAATTAAACTAGTTATATCCTGTGTTGGATCATAAAAAGTTACTTCTACTCCTCTTTTTGGTAGTTCATTTTCGGCAAATCTCTTTAGCCTATAATAACTATTATCTTGTATCAGGACATGTGAACCTGCTTCAGTAAAAGTCAAAATAGCAAAAGTAAGTGCAAATAATCCAGAAGGATAGATGAGTGCTTGTCCCCTACCCTCAATTTCAGCCAGCGCATTTGAAAGATAATGAACAGTAGGCGTACCAACATTACTGTAACTGTAATCCCTTGCAACACCATCTTTGATCACATCATATATACTCTCACCATTTGCTGCACTTAAGTAGTCCTTGTAAGTAGGAAATAATATGGTAGAAGAATGATAAATTGGTGAATTCATCGATCCTTTATAATCATTAAATTTTCTTCCTGCTTTAACTAATAAAGATTCTACTCTCACGTTTCTACTATTTATTTTTTAAATTATATTCACTTTGCGTATATAAGTTAAGAGAAATCGCATGTACTCGTTCTATTTCACTCTTTAATAATTCATAGATCAATTTATGCCTCTTTAAAGAGCTCATTCCAGAAAAGTCGTTAGATATTAATACTAATTTGATATGTGAAGGTAGTGTCGAAGAAGAAGAAAAATAATGATCTACATGCTTTGCTGATTCATCGATAATATTAATATAAATTACACCTATTGAATCGCGTAATTTTTCTTCTATTGTCTTAATAATATCCACAATAGTTCCTTTAAGCAACAATACGCTCCTCTTGTCATCCCACAGTATCTGGGCACTGGGATGACAATCGAATTACTTATTCTCTTCTTTATTATCCATGTCTTGATAATCAGAATCTACTACTTTTTCTTCCTCATTATTTGTTGTGGATGAGCTTTCTCCACCTTGTTGTTGTTGAGATTCCTTATACATAGCTTCTCCAAGTTTCATAGATAACTGAGAGAGGTTAGTAACTTTCTGTTGTATTGAATCAGCATCATCAATGTTGTCAGATTTACTCACTTCCTTTAACTCATTAACTGCATTTTCAATAGCAGATTTATCTTCTGGAGAAATTTTATCACCATATTCTGTCAGAGATTTTTCTGTAGAATGAACTAAACTATCCGCTTGATTCTTCACTTCAATAAATTTCTTACGCTTTTCATCTTCTTGTGCTTTTTCCTCAGCTTCTCTCACCATCCGATTTATTTCATCCTCCGATAAACCACCTGAAGACTGAATACGTATTTTTTGCTCTTTTCCAGTAGCTTTATCCTTTGCAGAAACATGCGCTATTCCATTTGCATCTATATCAAATGTCACCTCAATTTGAGGAACCCCGCGAGGAGCAGGTGGTATTCCTTCTAAACTAAACTGACCAAGCAGTTTATTATCAATCGCCAATTTTCTTTCACCTTGATGTACCTTAATTGTAACGGCTGTTTGTTTATCTTCTGCAGTTGAAAACACCTGAGATTTTTTTGTGGGAATAGTAGTATTACGTTCAATAAGTGGAGTGAACACTCCCCCTAGAGTTTCAATACCAAGAGAAAGTGGATTTACGTCAAGTAGTAACACATCTCTTACATCACCTTGAATAATTCCTGCTTGTATTGCAGCTCCAATTGCTACAACTTCATCAGGGTTAACTCCTCGATGTGGATCTTTGCCAAAGAATTCTTTAACTTTCTCTATAACTTTTGGCATACGAGTCATGCCTCCAACCAGCACTACCTCTCCTATTTTACCAGCAGATAAACCAGCATCTTCAAGAGCTTTTTTACAAGGAATCATGGTCCTTTCAATCAAATCACTCACTAAGCTTTCAAGCTTTGCCCTTGTTAGCTTCATATTTAAGTGTTTTGGACCACTTGCATCAGCTGTAATAAACGGTAGATTTACTTCTGTTTCCATTGCACTTGACAATTCTACCTTTGCTTTTTCTGCAGCTTCTTTGATTCTTTGCATAGCCATTGGATCATTTTTCAAATCAATGCCATTACTTTTCTTGAATTCACCCAGTAAATAATTTACTACTGCATTATCGAAGTCTTCCCCTCCAAGGTGAGTATCACCATTTGTAGCCTTTACTTCAAAAACTCCGTCACCTATTTCAAGAACTGAAACATCAAATGTACCACCACCAAGATCATACACTACTATTGTGTGTCCGTGCTTTTTATCAAGACCATAAGCAAGTGCTGCAGCAGTTGGTTCGTTAATTATTCTGAGGATATTTAATCCAGCAATTTTTCCTGCATCTTTTGTTGCTTGACGTTGAGAATCATTGAAGTACGCCGGCACTGTTATCACAGCATCCTTTACTTCTTCCCCAAGATAAGCCTCAGCTGCTTCTTTCAGGTTTTGTAGTATAAATGCACCAATTTGACTAGGAGAGTATTCTTTACTATCAGTTGTTTTAACCCATGCATCACCATTTTTTGCTGCAAATACCTTATACGGTACACCTAGATTCTTCATTTCAGGATCGCTATATTGGCGACCTATCAATCTCTTAGTTGCAAAAAAAGTATTATTTGCATTGGTAGTTGCTTGCCTTTTTGCTGGAGCACCAATCAAGCTTTCTCCAGACGAAGTAAATGCAACTATAGACGGAGTAGTTCTTGCTCCTTCTTTATTCTCGATTACTTTTGCATCCTTGCCTTGCATTATTGCAACACAAGAATTTGTTGTTCCAAGATCTATACCTATTGCTCTTCCCATAATGAATACTCCCTTTTAAATATTATCTGATGTAAAATATATAAGTATAAAACTCGTTAATTACAAGTCCCATTTATTTGTTAGAGCCCAAAAGGCGCGAAAGCCATTTAGTTAACCAAAAGTTGCCCGGTAGTTTACCAGCTTCTTTATCCCTGCTATTCACAATTTGACATCCAGAATTCTGCAATGGCTTATAATCATTAAAATTAATACGGTCTCCTTGCTTTAAAATAAATGTATCTGCATCTAAACTATTATCAATACTAACATTTAATGTAATATTGAACTCTTTTTCGATTGTAGAAACCATATCACGCTTATTATTAAAAATGTGCGCTATAACTGCACTGCGTGCTATTAAATCAAAGGACTTATTTTGATTTTTATTAGCAATATGTTGCAAATCCCTTAGTATAGATGCAACAACCACTTCGTTTGATTTCACTCTTCCAATACCTTTACAGCTTAAGCACTCTGTAGTATTAATTTCCTGTATATTTGGTTTAATTCTTTGTCTTGAAAAGACCATTAAACCAAAGTCATTGATAAAGCTAAATTGAACTTTAGCTTTATCATCTTTAAACGCCTGCTTGATAGCAAATTCAACATTTTTGCAATACTCAAGTTTCAACATGTCAATAAAATCAACAACTATTAACCCTGATAAGCCCCTGAGATTCGCTTGCCTTGATATTTCAGATAATGCCTCCATATTAGTTCTATAAGCTGTTTCTTCTATGTTATCTTCTCCTGTCATTTTCCCTGAATTTACGTCTATTGAAACAAATGCCTCAGTTAAGGTTATCACCAAGGACCCACCAGATGGTAATTCTACTCTATTGCTATATAATTCAGAAATTTGATCTTCTACTCGATAGCAAGTAAAGATTGGAACAGAACCTCTATATAATCTAGGACGCAATTTTCCTTGTAACACATTTTTAGTGTATTTTCTTACCGCTTCACAAACTTCTCTATCAGATACTATAATTTCTGTATCATTACTACAAAAGTCACGTACAGATCTCATAACTACATCTGCTTCGTTGTAAATTAATGATGGAACATTTAAAGAAGAGAAGTTTTGCTGGATATTTTGCCATAATAAGGTCAAATTATTGTAATCTTGCTCAATTTCTTTCTTACTTTTTCCTGCACCAACAGTTCTTACTATTAAACCTGAGCCTTTTGGTAAATTTATTGAATTTAATATATCCTTTAACTGTTTTCTAACGTTGGTATCTTCAATTCTGCGAGATACTCCACCCATACTTACGGAATTGGGCATGAAAACACAGTATCTACCGACCAAAGTTACGTATGTTGTAAATGAAGCTCCTTTATTTCCTCGTTCTTCTTTAGTTAATTGAACTAATAACTTTTGATTTACTGAAATCACATCTTGTAACTTATATTTTCTATGTAAAGGTACCCCCCTCACAAAACCACTGCTGGATTCATTACTAGCTGTAGAATCTAGGCCTTCTTCTGTGCAATTATCATTTGAACAGTCCACACCGCTCGAATAGTCTTCATCAGGGAAAATTTCCTTCTCTTTTTCTGGAATATTAAAATAATTTAGAGATATCTCAGAAAAAGACAAAAAACCTTGCTTATTTTTTCCATACTCAATGAACACGGCCTGCAAAGCAGGCTCTATACGCTTTACATAAGCAACGTATATATTACCTCTTAATTGTTTTTTTTCCTTGAATTCTTGTTCAAACTCTACAACCCTACCATTAACTAGTAGGGCAACCCTTACCTCGTTAGAACAGGTAGTACTTTCTATCAACAATAACCTTTTGCCATCACTCACCACTTATTTACCGTCTACTTTCCATTCTGAAATGTTCTTATACTACTTAATATATTATTGATTGTCAAGAATTTTGCGATCTGCATTATTGGGTTGACTTTCAGTGTTTTGCGTAATAAACTTGCATAGAGTTTATTATGTCACTAACAATTATGGCGAAAAAAAATGCTTCTTTGCTTGTCAAGCTAGTTAGCACTGCAACTAAAACAACAAAAACTGGAGAAGAGAAACTAACAGGCTATTTTTGTGTAAAAAAACGTAATCCTAAGAACCTTCCCAAGAAGCTAGAGTTTAGGAAGTATGACCCAGTGGTCAGAAGACACGTATTATTTAAAGAAGAAAAATTAAAGTAAGTATATTATCATGCAAAGCTTACAGCTAAAAGGAGTGTAGCTTATTGCTCACTAGTTATACTGTTTTGCATTAGAGAAAGTCTGTTTGAGGTTTTGAAAGATTACGGGAACTTATATAAGTTACGGGAAATTGAGCCACCTGAATAATGGCTGAAAATGGTAGCGTTTTTGTCCTGATCTGGTCTTTTTATTGCTTAAATGGGACTTGATCTGACACTTTAAATGATCCAGATATTCTATATACCATCACACTCTGGGACCATACACTTAGAGGTTGTTCACAAACTTTTGAATTCTTTTGTTAAACTTTTACAGAAAAAAATTGCTTGCGCATATTTTAAATCTGACTATAATCATAGTAAAAGATATTTTAAGAGCTCAAAATCTATCTTTATCTGCAGACTTTTTTCATTAAACAATCAAACTCATTAAAAAATGTGGCATATCTTCTTCAGCGTACGTGGGTGCACACACATACTTAATCTCTGTCGTATGTGCGCCGCACTTTTTTTTCTAATCTTTTTTACACAGGAGGATTTTATGTCCAGAATGCCAGATACTTGATCTTTACTTTAGCTAAAAACCAATAGGCGCCTATGGTTTTTATAAAGAAAGTTTGGAAAATAACCAAAAACCACTTGCCATAAAAAGTAACTATATTAGTATGATATTCACATTTATATGTTAATATAGATATAATCAGATTAAGGAGTATATTATGGTAAAATTTACACAAGATTCTGCTTCATTGACAGTGCATGGTGTTGATTTACTTAATTTGTGCCACAGACAGTGTGAAAATAAATACGAGGGTAATGATTTATTGACAAAAATTAATAGATCTTAGTGTAAGGCTGACTGTAATAGAAAATTAAAAGCTCCTGAACACCATTCACCAGAAAAAGTAACACTTAGTGAACAGTTAACAGATATTGCAAGTAATCTCCGTTTTGAGAGCATAAAATTATCGCTTATATCAGATTAAATAGACAATTACAATTCAATGTCTTTCTAATTAGAGTAAAAGAAGATATTGGTTATCTTCTTTTTTTTATACGATTATTTATATAATTAACTACTTGAAATTAAGTTCGTTCAGGCAAGATAATTATGATTAAAAATAGCAGATGCAAGTAGCTGGCACACAGCTGTACGAGCGTTCATTTTTGAGGGCATAGCAAATGGTGTCATTCAAGTAGCTGACATTGGCTTGCCCTAATCTCATCAAGAACGTTATGCTTTAACATAATATTTTTATGCTTACCAACTTAACTAAATCCCAGACTGGGATGATATACTTCTGGTAGATAATGTCGGTATAGTTGTGATTGTAATAGAAAGCACTAAGTTTGCAATGCTATCTGAATAGATAAAAGAACTCATTACTCAGCGAAACAAGACTTGAAATTTTGTGCAATGCTGCTGATTATATCTAGATATGCATCCTTTCCAGGCTCTACATCTGATCCAATAGGATCAAGAATCACCATTTTTACGTCACTAGAAAAGACATTAGGCTTTATGCTATCCTCTCGTGAATGCGAAACAATACATTTAACGTTTTCCTCTTTCATTACCTTTTTTAATTTCATTAAACTCTTCATACCTATGTAAGAATCTTCTTCTATAGAAAGAATGGCGCTTGGGTAACTTAAATCAAAATATTTTTCGAAATATTGATAAGCATCGTGAGTAACTATGTATTTTTGATTTTTTAACTCATCCAATTCTTTCGTAATTTTTTCTACTTCTTGGTCTATCTCTCTTATAGCACCCTCTGCGTT
The DNA here is from genome assembly GCF_039540065.1 of Wolbachia endosymbiont of Encarsia formosa. Taxonomy (NCBI): domain Bacteria; kingdom Pseudomonadati; phylum Pseudomonadota; class Alphaproteobacteria; order Rickettsiales; family Anaplasmataceae; genus Wolbachia; species Wolbachia endosymbiont of Encarsia formosa. The sequence continues at coordinate 1,066,073 of NZ_CP154278.1, forward strand.
AGTATTGTATCGATAGGCATTTTCTTTATCTATATTAGATAATGTTGCACTGATAGAAAGTATCATACTTTTTGCATTTTCAGGACTCAGCCAAATATGCAAATCTTTTTCATCTTGAATGTGACTAGAAAATGAATGTGTTCGAGCAGGAAGTAGATCGATTGCACTTGATAGCGGTATTAACTTCTTATTTTCTTTAGTGAAAGTTTTAATGAATGTTTCCAAAGAATCATCGATATAAAATATAATATTGCTAGATTCTAATTTACTTGCGTCTGAAGGCCTGAGCATGTAGTTATGTTCAGACACTACTTCGTACATTAGTAGTTCTGGCTTTGAAATTCCATCTGTAACAGAAGCTACAAGTGAGTGTATAGGTTTGATTGTAGCTACAATTTTTAAATTGGATGAAAAGGCACTATTGTAGTATAATGTAAATGAAAGTAATAGAAAAAAAAACAGTAAATGTCTCATATAAATGTTGAGAAAAAGTCAATTTTTGCCAAAAAATTAAGTAGTGTCAATAACTGCATTCTAAAAATAGAAAACCTTACTCTTTCATACGGTAATAAAAAAGTTCTTGATAATATCAACATATCAGTACAAAGAGGAGATATAGTTACAATACTTGGTCCAAATGGCGGAGGTAAAACCTCTTTAGTGAAAGAAGTTGCTGGTATAAATAAAGGTTTTATTGGCAGTATTGTATTCGCTGACAATATAAAAATTAGCTATATGCCACAAAATTTTAGTATTGGTAATTTGATGCCAATAACAGTTGAGTCTTTCCTTTTCAATAGCTCCTCGAAGAAATTGAAGAAAAATCAACCCATTGTTACAGAAGCAATAGAATTGGTTGGTATCGGTAACATTCTAAAAAATCAAGTATTAGAAATCTCTGCAGGACAAACACAATTACTGCTGCTTGCACGCTGTTTAATTTCAGAATCTGATTTGATCATTTTAGATGAGCCAGTCAGTGCAATGGATATTAACGCACGAGCTAAATTTTATGATATTATAAATAAAATCGCAAAAGAACGATCAGTGTCGATTCTCATGACTTCTCATGACCTTAACTCTGCTCTACCATCCTCAGATTACATAATTTGCATAAATAATACTATCTATTATCAAGGTAAACCTGATGAAATTATGGAGATAAATGAAATATTTGGCAGTTACGCAGCGAAATGATTCAAAATATTCTACGCCTTCTGCAAATAACTACAGTGCTAACACGCTACAATGTGTTACCTTATTTACTTCCACCATCAAAAAAATCAATAAATAAAATACAAGGTCATAAACTAAAGCGTGCTCTTGAAAGATTAGGTCCGGTGTTCATTAAATTTGGGCAATCCATTTCATCACGCACTGATATTTTAAATGAGGACATAACAAATAACTTGCTATTGATATGTGATAGATTGCCATCATTTTCGTATAAAATAGCAGTTAAAACTATAGAAAGTGAGTTTAATTGTAAATTAAGCGACATTTTTTCAAGCTTTTCTGAAAAGCCAATTGCAGCAGCATCAATTTCTCAAGTGCATAGAGCAGTTACAACTGCGGGTAAGGAAGTTGCTGTAAAGGTTTTAAGGCCAAATATTGAGAAAACCTTCTCAAGGGATATAAAAATGCTTTCTTGGCTTGCAGGAATTGCAGAAAAATTTAGTGAACAATCAAAAAGGCTGAAGCCAGTTGAATTAGTCAAAACTTTTGCTGAAATTTGCCGATTAGAGTTAGATCTACGTTTTGAGGCTGCCCACTCTTCGGAACTGAAGGAAAATACTAAACATGACAGAGGTTTCTACGTACCTGAAATAGATTGGAGTAGAACTTCAAAAAAGGTTTTAACATTAGAATGGATGGAAGCTATACCAATATACGAAGTTGAAAAGCTGAATAACCGAAAGCAAATAGCTATCAATCTTATAGAATCTTTTTGTAATCAGGTATATAGGGATTGTTTTTTTCATGCTGATATGCATCCTGGAAATTTAATGATCGATAGTAATAACAATATTATTGCCCTGGATTGTGGAATCATGGGTAGAATAGATCGTGAGACATGCTATTACGTTATAGAGATACTCAAAGGCTTTTTAAATAGGGATTATGATCACGTTGCAAAAATGCACTTTAGAGCCGGTTATGTTCCATCACAGCATAGAAATTTTGTTACAGCTTGCAGAGCAATAGGTGAACCCATTGTTGGACAGCCTATACAGAAGATTTCATTTTCTCGATTACTTAATCAGCTATTAAAAATAACTGGTGATTTTGATATGAAAGTTCAAACACAATTGTTATTGCTGCAGAAAACTATGATTTTATTAGAAGGAACATGTAGGAAAGTCTATCCAGAAATCAATATGTGGAAAGTAGTTGAAACATGGATAAACAGTCAACATGAAAGTAAAATAGGGTATAGGGAAAAAATTAAAAGCTCTTATCCCATCAAAACAATCCAAGGAATATTTAGCCTTATAGAAAAATTAAACCTAATAGCTGACAAAAAATTACAGGTGAAAAATAAATCAAATGGAAAAGCCTACTTTTTACTTTGGTCTGTAATTATAATTCTCATCGTTAAACTTTTAATTTCTTGAACTAAAAGATAATAGAAGCAAGTTTACAACAACTATTTCAGTCTTGAAACCACTCAGGTTTACATTCACTCGAATTATCAAGGTATTTTCAGTATGTACAAAAATTTTCAGAAGAGTTTAGACAAGAAGTAAAAACCTTAACTTCATCCTAAACGGATAACATTACCAAGCTCAGTGCTTATCACATCACTCAGTACTGTACTTGCTTTATATGAACAGTAGCATCCAATTGTAAGGAAGACAAATGCAGCTACAGCAAGTGAAATACATATTTCTAAATTCGATATTGTTAAACATGCACCAACAGCAAACGCTCCAAATAACACAAAAGAAGCATAGGCATAGTTACTTTGCCTTCTATTATAAATGTTTGCTTATGAAAGTTTTCTGTTTTTGTTCTTTAAGTCTTGATTTTGATCTTGAAGTTCTGATCTCTCTTGCCTAAAATCCCTTTCTAACTGTGAAATTTTGTTAGTGTCTCTTTCACTTACAGCCTTATTCAGCTCTTGCTCTTTTTTTCTAAGTTGAGTTTTTGTTTTTTTAAGCTCATCTCTAAGGTTTTCAAGTTGACTTTTTTCTCTAGTAAGTCGAACTCCTTGATCAGTGAGAGTGTGAATTCTTTCCTGATTACCCTGCCTTACTTGTCTCAACTCCCTTTCTAACTGTGAAATTTTGTCAGTGTCTCTTGTTCTTTCATCTACGGTCCTATTCAACTCTTTCTCTTTTTCTGCAAGTTGAGCCTTTGTTCTTTCAAGTTCACCTTCAAGGTTTTCAAGTCGCTGCAATTCTTGAGCAATAAACTCATCGTTTATTTCCGGAGCAACATTATGTGCATTTGCTGAAAGCTGTTCCACAGTTGCAGGAAATTTCTCATTTAGATAATTTTTAATAGACTCAATTGGATTATTAACATTCCTCAACGCAGCAGTGACAATTGCACGATTTATAAAGCAGTTATCTTCTACTAATTCTTTTACATCATCCAAATCTTTTCTATTAATAACATCAGTTAATCGCTCTTTCATAGCTCGTTCAATTATTTGCTTCAATCTTGAATTTTGCTCTATAGCTGGTATTGGTTTTGTTTGACTAAAATCTAGCTCCTTATGTTTTAAAATCTTAGTCAATACTTCCTCGTTATCTTGTGTTATTCCTTGTAAACATGATTTGATAATCAGGCTAAGTGGTGTTTCTATTTATCCATTTGAATTTCTTTTCCAACAATTAGGGTTGAGTTCTTGATTTAATAGTCTTTTTACTTCGTTAATGCTTTTACCAGAAAGAACATTTAATAATTGTCTTCCTGTTCGTGCTTTTTGCATTTCTATGATCAAATGCTCAGCACGATTTTGTCTAGCACATTGCTCAGGATTTTGATATGCTTTATTGGTTAGACAAGTACTTATGTTTGGATGACTTAGTAAGAGTTGTAACACTTTCTTTTGTTGAAAGCACATTGCTAGGTGCAAAGCTGTATTGCTATTACTTTGTTCACAAATATTAACATCTATGCTCTGTTGCAGTAGAAGTAACCTAATCATATTCTGATATTCTTTTCTTGTTTCAGAGCCTGCGGATAAATTATTAATTATAGATATCAAAGGTGTCACGCCTTCTTCATTAAACGCATTAACATTCGCACCTTCTGCCAGAGCTAGCTCAAAATCTCCTGGATTTTCACCATCAATAGCTTCAAATAATTTTGTTGTTGATTGTCCTGAAGTTGTTTGATTTTGAGCTCGTAATCCTGTATCATTAACAACACTTCTTCTAAAACCTACATTACTTCTCGAAAGCATACTAAATTCTCCCTAACCTATAATTTATTGACATAATTATAAAAAAAAACAAAGAAAATTGCAAATAATTTAGTTAAAAATTTTAGAACTAATTATGATTCCAAAAATTTTTCTGCATCAAGTGCAGCCATGCACCCTGTACCTGCTGCAACTACTGCCTGGCGATATACCTTATCTTGAACATCACCAGCAGCAAACACCCCTGCCCTACTTGTTAGCGTTGTTCCAGGTTTCGTAATTATATAACCTTGCTGATCCATTTCAACAAAGCCCTTAAAAATACCTGTATTTGGTGCATGCCCAATTGCAATGAACACTCCATCTACTTTCAATTCCTGGGTTTTATTGATGTCTGTCGATTTTATTGTAATGCCAGTAACTTTTTTAGGATTTTCTTCTCCAAGAATCTGCTCTAAGGTATGATTCCATATTACCTTTATCTTATCATCTTTAAAGAGCCTGTCTTGCATTACTTTCTCTGCTCTTAACTTATCACGCCTGTGTATCAGTATAACTTCCTTAGCAAATCGAGTTAAAAATATTGCTTCTTCAACAGCAGTATTTCCACCACCAACCACAGCTACAACTTTATTTCTAAAAAATGCACCATCACAAGTTGCGCATGCCGAAACTCCGTAACCTTGAAATTTCTTTTCACTCTCCAGGCCAAGCCACTTCGCTTGCGCACCAGCTGCGATTATAATTGCACTCGAATAGTAGTCACTAGCATTACCACAAGATCTAAATCTATACTCATTAGAATCCTCAAGTTGTTCAACGCTTTTTATTTCGTCATCTATTATCCTTGCCCCCACCTTCTCTGCATGCAACCTCTTTTGTTCCATGAGTTCTGGACCTTGTATAGAAATAAAACCTGGATAGTTTTCAACATCCGTAGTAATTGTAAGCTGACCACCAGGTTGCATTCCTGTTACTACAATTGGCTCTAAATTTGCACGTGCTGCATATATAGCAGCAGCATAACCCGCTACTCCAGATCCAATAATAAGAACTTTTGTACTCAATTTATAATTCTGCACTGTGTGAGTTTAGATAATCAGCCACTCCTTCATCGCTTGCCTGCATTGCTGGCTTACCTTTTTTCCACCCTGCTGGACATACTTCACCATGCTCTTCATTATGTTTTATTGCATCAATAATTCTAATAAACTCATCGATATTACGCCCTAAAGGAAAATCATTTATCGATTGATGACGTACAACAAATTTATCATCAATAACAAAAGTTGCTCTTAGTGCAATTGAGTCATCATATAAGACCCCATAGTCTCTTGATATAGACTTTTTGATATCAGACACTAAATTGTAGCTAACCTCTCCAATACCACCATCATTAACTGGAGTGTTTCGCCATTTATAGTGTGAAAATTTTGAATCTATACTTATTCCTATCACTTCAACATCACGTTTTGAAAAATCTTCTATTTTGTTGCTAAATGATATCAACTCAGTTGGACAGACAAAAGTAAAATCAAGTGGATAGAAAAAAAGGACAGCATACTTATCCTTTATATGTTTACTTAAACAGAAATCATCAACTATTTTTCCACTAGCAAGAACAGCAGAAGCAGTAAAATCGATAGCGGATTTTGTTACAAGATTCATAACTAACCTATTCATTCTTAATATTTATAATTTTATACCTTGATACATTTACATGCAAGTTTTCTTTAGCCCCAATCTTATAAAAACTTCCTCTTATGGCTGTGAAAATGTTATGATAAGAGCTAATTTTCATGAGTAGGGAAATACCCAAATATTACTATCTTTCACCTTTTCTCCCTTCAAATTTTTTAACCATTTCTTTTACACTTACATTCGTGGAAGGTAAATTTTTGCTGGCAAGATGGTTGATCGAAGATTTTTTATTCCCTACTGGAAATGAACGAGATTGTTTTCTCTTCACACTGATATCCGTTTGTGTTACTGAAGCAGTTTTGTTTTCAGCAGGCAACACGTTATTTACTTGATTTTGCTCAAATCTTTCTTTTAATGCCTTTACTTTACTACTCTCGCGAGTCACTTCTTTTTTCATAGCAACCACTAGTACTTTTGGTCCATCAGCTTTTTTTGCTGATTCTTTACCATCTTGATTTTCAGATTTTAGTGGTAGTGTAGGGTTACTCTCAGCTGATTTTTCCACTACTATTTTTTGCTCTGTGCTTACTTTTTCGCCTAAATCTTTAGGCTTTGGTGGTACTGCAGGTTTATCTTTTTTCGGTTCTTGTCTAATTTTTTGATTGATAGTAAACATTTTCTCTGGTACTGGTGGTACTTTTGGTGGTTTTGGTGGTGCAAGAGATTGAAGTTGTTGTTTCTTCCTATTTTCTCTTTTTGCTTCTATATGTTCTTTAGGAATTGTTGCATAAATCGGCTCCTCTTTAATTGATTGTAGATTACGCAAATCTTTTGTTAAAGATTTGCTCTTTTCCTCTTGATAATTTGATATTTCTTCATACTCATGATCTTCGTTTAATGAACCTCCATAACCTGAATCTTCTCGCTCATATAAGAGATTTTTCTTTTGCTGTCTATTTTCTAAATTTACTCCATATGACCTATATTTATCTTGACTTCTTTCTATTCGCTCTAAATATGAAATTTTTTGAATAACATCTGTATATTCGATTACTGTTCTAGCAGTTGAAGGAGGCAATTTATCTTTTATAAAATTACTTATATTCCTAATCGAAACATCTCTTCCTAATATTCTATTGAATATCCTAAGAATTAATGGCTTTTTATTTGCCTTCTTTACACAATTATTCAAGTCATCACGTATAACAAGTTTAGCTACATCTTCTGCCTTATCTGTAAAACCCTCTAAAGCATGAGATAAATCTGTTACTGTTTTACCATATTGTTTCTCTGAATTTCCTAGCTTTATAGCTTTGATCAGAGAATCGAGATTTTTTTTATAATCCTCACTTTTAAATGGATCATTCATACTAATTGTAATATTTTATTGAAATATAGATCTAAAATATTAAGATCTAGTGAATATTACTTTTTTAGTTCATATATAGCTATAGTTATACAGCGATAATGCGTAGCAGAATAACGATTTCGTCATTCTAGTATCTGCTGTTACCCCTTATCTAGGTGTGTAAAAGTGAAATCTAGTTTCGCTATATTAAAGTGTAATGAAACTGTGTGATTCATAGAGGTTATTACAATTGACTTGTCAGATTGAGTCTGAACTAGTTGGCTTGTTAAGAGATTTGCATTTTTGAAGTGATTGTAGTTTCTGATTGTGTTTACAATTTTGCATGACAAACGACTCTTTTGATAAGATATAGTTTTTCACTTAAGCAAGGAATCGTATTTTCCAGTTCCTTATATTTTTCCCAAGGAGTTTTTCCTTGAAGAGCGCTATGAGGGCGGTGTTTATTATAATACTCTTCCCAATCCCTAAGTTTAATTTGCAATTCAGAGCTCTTGATGGTAACGATACTGTAAAACTCATCTAAGTCTGTACGCTGTGCTCTTTCCACTTTACCATTTAAGTGTGGAGAAAACGGCTTAATAGGACGAAATTTAATTTTCCATTCCTTCAAACATTCTTGCACCTCATAAGCAAAAAATTCTTGCCCTCTATCAGTTTGAATCCTTTGGCAATGGAAAGGTATTCTTTCTCTTAGTTGTTTTAGGAAATCTAAAGTGTTTTTTGAAGTACTTCTTGAATATAATGCAACAATTTTATAACGTATCTATAGCAGTATATTGATAAAGCCCTGACGATATTTTGCACACATCCATCTGCACACGCTCTCCAGGTACTTTACAGTTATAACGCTTGACATGTTTGCGATAATGACGTTTAACATGCAGAAGACTTACACTATGTTTTTTGAAAATTTTGTGTATAGTAGCCAATGACAAGGATAAATCATATAGACGTCTTAACTCGGTTTCTTGCCCCTAGCTTTCTAGTTTGTCTTAGATGAAGAATAAGCTGCTCATCTGATTCATTGATCTTTTGCAAAGGTGAAGTTTTAGGCTTACTACTGAGATCTACTAATCCTTTTTCACCTAACTCTTCATAACGTTTGTACCATTTACGTAAGGTAAAACGTGAAATACCATAATGCTCTTTCCTGCATGACCAAACTTTTTGTATAGTTTTATCCAACTCAGACGTAGTTTAACCCTAGATTAACTAATTTATCCTTTGCAATTGTAATAAGGTCTATAAACTACTGCAAATCCAAATTTCTATTTGACCTTATATTCTTATTGTAATAACATCTATGAATCACAAAATTAAATCTTCGCACATTAACCATAGAGTTATTATTTTACAATTATTTGTTGTTGCTGATCTTCTATTTTTACTTCCTCCATACTACATCTTGGGTTAAGAGATTGTGCGAGATGTTGCTCTTGAAGTTGTCTTGCAAACTTTTCCTCCTGCCCTTGAAGCCACTTTGCGTAGATAAGATCTTCTTGCTCTTGAAGTTGCTTTGCAAACAGTTGTTCTTGCGTTTGTTTTGCTAATCTATTAAGCAGTGGTTCAAAATGGGCATGTCCACTATTTACTATATGTAAGACACTATTGTCATTATAATCTACCCTGTTATACTCACCTGCATTTTTTGATCCTAAACTATCTATTAATTGATGCAAGAACGGATCTTGTTGATTATCAGTAATAATCAATGGATTACTCTCTACAACATTCAACTTTACATAATACTTCCCACAAAGTATTCTACCTTCAATATCAGTACGCCCCAAAAATTCATTCTTTTCAATTCGATTGATATATTGGTCACACGTAATTCCACGATTTATGAACTCACCTTCAACCTCATCAAAATCATTGCCAATTTTACTTATAAACCACTCTGAAGGATTGTCTTGTGCAAATCTCTTACAGTCATTCCTTAACTGCTCTACAGTAACCTGTATTCCTGCTTGCTGTTCTAGACTCTGCCTGAAAGAATCGAAAAAAACATCTTCCATTACTGATTGCCTGTCCTACATAAAAGTTGTCAAATTTGTTTAATTTTTGTTCTTTATCACTTTGTTTTTCTGCTTTTTCAGCAACTTCTTTCTCTAAATCAAAAATTTCATTCCAGTCATATCTACCTTCTAATCCTATTCTTTTACTTTCCCTTTCTGCTGCGTTAGCTAAGTCTATTTTAGAAGTGCTTTGCTTTTTCCCTAATAATTCATATAAAGACTTGAAGAGTTGTATTAAAGCAGTTCTAAAATCAAAGTTTTTTTCCTTTTTAATTGTATTGACTTCGATGTCATGTAAATCTATTAGTAATTGTTAATTTAAGTTCATAATTTTACCCCTCTAGATATTAAATTATTGTACCAATAAAAGTATCAATAAATCATTAATTAAGCATAACCACACTCTTGTAATTTGTTCAGTATAAATTGAAAAATTTTTATAGAACGCCCCATGTAGAAATATATGAGGCCATGAAAATTTAATGTGCAAGTATTTGATGTTGTTGATGAAATGCTTTCTCTACATGTGCTTCTTCCACACTGCACCTTCTTGATAAGACTGGCTCCTCAAGGCATTTTATACGTTGCTGTACATCATTAATGCACTGCCCTACAACATCACCAATTTTTCCATCAGCATTTCCTGCCAATAACTCATCAAACCTCTTCTCAACCTCTGCTCTCTCAGAGATATCCTTTGAAAGGTTACAATACTCCAAAATTTCATCTATCTGAAGTTCTCTTGCGAATAGAAAGTCTTCGTGCTCCTGCTGCTGTTTTATTAACTCTTGAGTTACAATTTTAGCTCTAGAGTAATGGTTTCCTTCAAGATATATTGTTTCTCGCTCTTTACTACCCCATAACTCGTCATTTATTTTATAACCATCACGACCCAAGAACTTATTCATTTCATCATCATTTATCATTTCAGGATTTGGTTCAAACTTTTGTTGCTTCTCTCTACCGCTAACTTCACAATGGACATTAATTTCAATGTTAGCTAAAGAAGCTAATATACTAGCTTCTTCAATGAAAATAAAATAACTTTGACCTTTTATTGCTTCTAGATAGGCTTGGTAGAGTTCAGAGTTATTAAGGAATGAATGTGTAATAAATTCACTGTTATATTGGTCACCGTACTCATCTTTACCATGGCCATTAAGAGCCTCAGCATATTCTTTTAAATTAAGCATAGCTTGATTATGCGACACATTAAGTTTGCTAATAGCTTTACTTACTAACCTCTTCACATTATCTTCAGCATTTTCAATTTTCCTGTTTGTTTGCTCAACCAACTTCTCTATTTTATCAGACTTACCAGTTAGATCCCCTGGATTGTTTAGAAACATATTAAAAACCTTTTCTAGCTGAGCTCTTAAAGGAGCTGGCATACTTACATCATCTAAAGATGTAAATTGACTTAAAAATTTGTGCCATTCCATTCTCATATCTTGTGCTCTTTCAGCTTTATATATACCAGAGCTGTTGTCACCAAACACTGCATGGAAAAAGCAATTGCCATCACCTGCAGTATTATACTTAACTACTTCTGAAGTCTTGAACTTTCTTGCACTAGCCTCAAAATAAGTTGTTAATTTCTTTTCCTCAGGTATAGTCATATCTTTACCTTAATTTAAGCTATTAAGTAACTAATTAAGTATAGCAGAAATTCTTGAACTATGCAATAATTATAATTTTGTATAGTGAATATGAGCTTTAATTGTGGCATAGTTGGACTGCCAAACATAGGAAAATCAACTTTATTTAATGCACTTACAGAGTCAAGTGCAGCCGAAGCTGAAAACTATCCTTTCTGTACAATAGAGCCAAATGTTGGCAAAGTACCAATTAGAGATCAGCGTTTGAAACAAATTGCCGCAATTGCCGGTTCAGAGAAGGTAATCTACAACCAATTAGAAGTTGTAGATATTGCAGGTCTGGTAAAGGGTGCAAGCAAAGGTGAAGGGCTCGGAAATAAATTTCTGAGTCACATCAGAGAAGTTGACGCTATTGTTCATCTGCTCAGGTGTTTTACGGATAACGATATCAGTCACGTACACAGCGCTATAGATCCAATATTAGACGCTGAAGTAGTAGAAATGGAATTAATTCTAGCTGATATTGATAGCATAGAAAAAAGGCTTCCACAACTTGAAAAAAAAGCAAAGCAAGGTGGTAAAGAGCTAAATGAACAACTTGAGTTGATGCAAGAAGTTTTAGCTACTTTAAAACTTGGCAAGCCTGCAAGAAGTTTAGAGCATATTGATAAAGATGAAATGAAGTTGCTTCAATTGCTAACAACAAAGCCTGTTATGTACGTCTGTAATGTTGAAGATACAAATGTTATAACTGGTAATGAACTATCTAAAAGGGTGGAAAAAATGGCGGAAGAAAATAAAAGCAAATTTTATTGCATTTCAGCAAAACTTGAAGCAGACATTGCAAATCTTGATATTGAAGAGGAAAAACAGAGTTTTTTATCAGAATTTGGCTTACAAGAATCAGGACTTGATGTAGTAGCGCGTATTATGTATGAAGTGCTAAGTATGATAACTTTTTTTACTGTGGGCCCAAAAGAAGCACGGGCATGGCCAATAAAGACAGGATCAACAGCTGATAAAGCTGCAGGTGTAATTCACACTGATTTTGAAAAAGGCTTCATAAAAGCAGAAACGATAAGCTTTGCAGATTATGTGAAATATGGAAGCGAATCAGCCTGCAAAGATGCAGGCAAAACTCGCTTTGAAGGCAGAGACTATATAGTGCAAGATGGTGATATAATGCACTTTAGGTTTAATCTGTAATTAATGATCATATTCCTTATACTTTGGGTGTAATTTTTCTACTTCAGATGGCCCTTCAAACCTAGTCTTAGGATGAGCAAGATACTTAAGATCATATCCTCCTCCTATACATCCTGCTTCTAATTCACCTGGTTTTAGTGAATCAAACGAAAAACTAACCTATGGTACAGGTACAGCAGCCTCAAGTGTTACAATCTCCTCCTTTTGCGATTGTACATCTTGCTCCAGATATTCTTCTAAAAATTCGTACAAAGCTTCACCTTCTATAAGCATATCCTTATTTTGCTTAGCTAATTTCAAAATTTCGTCTAGCTCAACATCTTCATCATTAATAGTTGCCTTCTCAATCTCAAATTCACCAGAATTTACATTTCAACTAATAAAGCAGTTAACAGAATTACCTTTCTCATCTTCTGCACTCCACCTAACTTTGATGTTGCATATTGCATTTTCTTCAAAACAGTAATTTCTTTGTTTCTTATCATTCTTCTCAACCGTTGCTATTCTTTTATCGTTACTGTATATTTCTAATATCTTTACCTCATTTTTATTTCTTTCCATCCCTTCAATTTTGTCAGTGAAAAGACGGCTGATTTCTAAGCTACACCCAGGCTTAGAAATATTAATACCAAGATGATCATAATGATTAAGAGAACGTTTTGCATATGCGCATGGCACATAACATCCATCAAAAAAGGCAACTGCACTATCAGTTTTGAGAAATTCTTGTCCGTTACTCATCCCTTCTTCGACTAGAAGAAGATATCTACCCAACCTCTTTTTAAAATTCTTTCTCTTGTCTTCAGGAATAGACTTTTCATTCAATATACTTATTATTTCTTTTTGCTTACTTAATACTAAATAATTAAAAAGGAAAATGTTCTTATTCCATCGATAATAATTCGCTATTTTGTCAAATGGATCTGCAGGCCAGCCTTTATTATAATTTACGTTATCCTTATCATCTTTACACAAATTATCCTTAAGGCCAAAATTCAATTTTCTAAAATCTGATAATACTTCTTCTACCCTATCTTCAAAAAATTGAAGTTTATTTTGAAATTCTTTCCCATAATTCATTTTCTCATTTATTTTAAGAAGATATTCACTAAATTTCTTCCTAAAATTTTCTTGATCTTTGTGGGCAAGTCTCTGATCTAATATATCTGTTATGTATTTTCGCTTATTCAATATTACGTAGTTAAAAAGGTCACTTTTTTTCCTCCTTTCATAATCTTCTGCTATTTCGTTAAAACACTCATTACTGTTCTTAAAATCCAATTTTTCGAAGTCTTGGAGCACGTTTTTTACATCATCCTCACTAAATTGAAGATTTGTTTGAGGAGACACGTCAGTTCTACTTTGATCATCAAGTTGAGGATTTTTTTAGTAGATTGGACTAATAAACTTTCTGTGCTGTTAGAGAAAGAATGATTATTTTCTTCAGATTGAGAACTTTTCTTTTTAGACGTATTAGTAAAAAAATTAGTTAGTGAACTAAACATTAAGCACTTCTTAGTATTACTATTTAACTATAACTTAATGCCAAATGTTGTAGAGCTAAAATTAATATGTAAATTCATTTTTTTAAGACAATTATAAGTATCTTCCTTCTATAAAAATTTTATAATCAGCATATGACAAATGTTTAAGATATTGATTTTATTTGTATTTTTATTACTTTACCAGGCAATATTATTAATGAATTAGTCAGACAAATATCTTGGCCAAACTTTACTCCATCCACAAACTCTCCATTTGTTACTCCAGTTGCAATAAACACTGATTCACTTTTTGCCATGTCTTTCACGGTGTAGATTTTTTCTGGGTCAGTGATATTCAAATTTTTTGCTCTTTCTTTTAATTGATCCGTGTCAAATATTAATCTTCCTTCTATCTGCCCACCGATTGAGCTTAGCGCTGCTGCTGCAAGCACTCCTTCTGGAGCTCCACCTGTTCCAATATACATATCGTGATTGCCATTTATTAGCGAAACTATGGCTGCAACATCACCATCATCTATTAATTTCACTTTTGCTCCTAGCTTCCTAATTTTTGCTATTAATTCATCATGTCTTTCACGTTTAAGTACAGTTACTATAAGATCACTTGCTTTACATCCTTTTGCCTTGGATAAATTGTCCAGATTCTTCTCAATCCTATTTTTTAGTGAGACTACACCCTCTGGGAGATTTTTTCCCACTGCTATCTTTTCCATATAAACATCAGGTGCATGTAAAAAATTACCTTTTTTTGTTGCAGCAAGAACAGACATTGCCCCTTGTTTATAATGAGCGCAAATCGTAGTGCCCTCAAGTGGATCAACAGCGATGTCAATGTCAGGGCCACTTCCTGTGCCAACTTTTTCTCCGATATATAGCATCGGTGCTTCGTCCCTCTCCCCTTCACCAATCACAATTGTACCATTTATTTCCATTGAGTTTAGCACCGTACGCATTGCATCAACTGCAACCTGATCGGCCTTTTTTTCATCACCAAGGCCTGCCAATTTATATGCAGCAAGTGCTGCAGCTTCGGTTACTTTCACTAACTTATAAGCTAAATCTTCCATCATTTACTCAAGAATCATAAATCAATATATATCATGCCATTTGAGACTGCAAGATTACTTGACTGATCATGAAAAAGTTGATATAATAAGCATATAGCAATAATGATAGGTTTTGAATATGGTCAGTAACTTAGCTTATGACAATGTAAAGGAATTTGTAACTAATAATCCTGATATAACTGCTCATGAATTTTGTGAGAAGCTAAAACAAAGTGGAGCAACAGATGCAAATGTTTGTGATTTATTTATGGATATTCTCCGCTCAGGGAAAAGCAGTATTTTAAATGATTATGATACATTTCTAAAAATTTTTGAATTGCTCGCAAAGTCAAATATTAAAATTGATATTGGAGATACTACTTCTAAAACTGTATTAGATTACGCTGTGTCAGGTAAAAAACCTAACGTTATAAAGATATTTTTGGATAGCGATAAATTTGATCAAGAAAGAAAATCGAATGCTTTGTTGACCGCCGTTAATGAAGGTAAAGTTCAAGAGTTTGAGATATTTTTAGATTACATAGATCATACGAAAATACTAGAGGTTCTTAACACAGCTCCTCACAATGAGAGCACTGAAGTTATGAAGATACTCTTGAATAACAAAAGATTTACTGGAGAAGAGAAAGTTCAGGCTTTGAGTGATGCCTCTATAGATGGTGATCCACCAAAAGTTAGGTTACTTTTAAAGTATATGACGGATATACCAGAAGCTGATGTTAGGAATCTTTTGGTAGTAATTAAAGAAAGTCAGTCATCACTTGAAAAAGAACTTAAAATAGATTCTAAGTTTAAAGGAGATCCCAACAATTCTGATCATTGTAAATACTACTCAAATGTTGCAATAATTAAATTGCTTGAATCATCAATAGATAAGAAACAAGAAAAGCAAAAAACGTCTAATGTAAAGGAATTTAGAATAAAACCTTGCAGCAGTAATGGAAACGTTGGTAATAGATCTGTATCAACAGCGCCTCCAGTTAGTACTAATGGTAATAATAACAAAAATGAAGCACCTGTATCAACAAGGACTGGCCCAACTGTCACACCAAATAATGATAAGAAAGCTAACGGCTTTGTAGAGGCTCAATTTTCTCCACCACATGAAAAAGAAACTAAATACAAAAAAAGTAAGGAGAGTTTTTACGCCTCATTAAGGAGTGATGTTGTTGGAGTTGTTATTGCAGGATTGTTTGTTGCTACTGCTGTTATGGTTCCATCTTTAGCTGGCGCATTAGTTTGCAGTGTTCTAGCTATTTTAGTTGTAATGGTAACTGGATTACATGTAAAAAATTTTACACTTCCAAGTTACAGCGAAATGAGAGAAAATAAGGTTGAACCTGTAAATTCAAGTTTGAGAAACCATGCAATCTAGCTCCTAGAATCACTTTTCAAACCAATTATAATTTCTTGATTGTTAAACTACTTTATCAAAATTAAGTGGGACTAGTGCGATTCGAACGCACGGCCTTCGGATTAGGAATCCAACGCTCTATCCTACTGAGCTATAGTCCCATGTCTTCTGCTATTTATGCAAAATTATAGCAAAAAGTCTCGCATTTTTCTAGGCACCCTGTACAATTAATTCACAATAATAAAAAATATTTCTGTATTTCTTGAATGTAATACTGTTATATTTAATAATACGATTCCAATTGAAAGATTAATGCTAGTTAACAATATTAGTTACTTTTATAGTAATCAAGATGGCTTTGCTTTAAGCAACATCAACATTCAAGTGAAGAAAGGAGGTGTTGCCTGTTTACTAGGTCATTCTGGCTGTGGCAAGTCAACAATTATAAAATTAATCGCAGGAATAGAAAATCCAAAATCTGGAACCATTGTTATAAATGATAAATTAGTTGCAAGTAACAAAGTGTCAATTGCTATAGAGCGTAGAAATATCGGATTGATTTTTCAGCATTCTGCATTATTTCCTCATAAAACAGTAATAGAAAATATAACTTTTGCTATTTGCAGTACTTCTAAGAAAGAAAAATACCTTACTGCATTGGAAATCTTAAAGCTATTTAATATAGAAAAATATGAAAACATGTACCCTCATGCTTTATCAGGAGGACAGCAACAATTAGTTGCAATAGCAAGAGTAATGGCGCAAAATCCTGATGTTGTTTTGCTCGATGAACCATTTTCTAATTTAGATATACTGCTCAAATATCGAATAAGGCACCATATATTGTCACTTTTTAGAAGCAAAAATATTCCTGTACTCATGGTAACTCATGATCCGCAAGAAGCGTTGAAAGTTGCAGATTTTATTTACGTGATGAAAAATGGTAAAATTATTCAATCAGGAGTTCCTAGCTACATATACCACAGACCTAAAGATGATACGTTAGCAAAATTTTTTAGTGAGCTTCCTTTTACTCCACAGATAAACTTAATGTTAGGATAAAACTATTATAAGATAATTAAAAACTCTTGATTTATAATTCAATAAAAGTGATATAATTTATGTATCACTTGGCTTCAGTCAAGTTTTAATACCTAAAAGTTAATATTTTCAACGGAGGTACAAATGAGTTTAGGTCCATGGCAGCTGTTTCTAGTCTTAATAATAATCTTAGTTCTGTTTGGTGCAGGTAGGTTACCACAAGTTATGGGTGATTTAGGCAAAGGCATTAAAAACCTTAAACAAGAACTTAAGGATTCAGAGAAACTATCATCTAATGAACCAGATCGTTAGCTTCCTTATGTTTCGTGACACGCACTTTAGTGAGTGTCATTTGTTTAAACAAGGCTAAAGAATTGAAGAGGTATAAATGAAATATATTAATAATTACGTTAGTTAGAATGTTATTAAAGGGAAATTATGCAAAAAAGTGCGAAACTGAGCAAAGATAAAAAATTGGCCTCTGATATTCTAAAAGAGGTTTCAGATACTAATAATAACGATAATGATAAAGTAACATTATTTGATATTAAAACAGCTTTACATGAGCGTGGTTTTGGTATTTTAATAATCATCTTCTCTTTACCGCTATCAGTACCTATACCTGTTCCACCTGGATATACAACCATTCTTTCTATACCTTTAATCTTATTTTCACTGCAGCTTCTATTTGGGTTTGATTCTCCTTGGATGCCTAATTGGCTAGAAAGGAAATCTTTTCAACGTTCAACACTAGCTCTCGTGGTAGAGAAAACTTCACCTACATTAAAAAAAATAGAAAAGTTCATGAAACCAAGAATGTCTTTCATTTTTCGTGGTCCTGGTGAAAATATTTTAGCATTTATAATGCTGCTTTGTGCATTATCGATAGCAATCCCACTTCCTTTAACTAACTTCATTCCTGCAATTGGTACAACTCTCATTTCACTGGGTATCATGAGCAAAGATGGATTTCTCTCTATAATGGGAGTATTAGTATCATTGTGTGGGTTATTACTTACTCTTGTCGTAATAGTTAAAGGACCACAGCTTATATTTGGAGCATTTTCTTTTCTAAAAAGCTTTGTATATGGTTAAGCTTTACAACACTTTAACAAAAAAAAAAGAGCCCTTTACACCGATCGATAAAGATCATATAAAAATGTACGTTTGTGGGCCAACAGTATATGATACAGCACATATAGGTAATGCACGTTCTATTGTTGTTTACGATGTATTATTTCGACTGCTTAAATTTTGTTATGGCAAAGTTACTTATGTGCGTAATATAACCGACATCGATGACAAGATAATCAATGCAGCAAATAAGAAAAGTAGTAATATAGAAAGTATCAGCGCATATTATACCAAAGCTTTTCATGAAGATATGAGAAGCATAAATTGCGTAGAACCAACACATGAACCAAAAGCAACAGAAAATATAGACCAAATTATTGAGTTAATTGAATCTTTGCTGCATTCTGGTCATGCTTATGAATCAAATAAACATGTATATTTTAGTGTAGAATCTTACCCTGAGTACGGTGTTTTATCAGGGAAAAAAATTGATGAGTTGTATCATGGTAATAGAGTTGAAGTGGGTGAAAATAAAAAACACCCAGGAGACTTCGTACTTTGGAAACCTGCAAACGAAACTGACTATAAACTTTCAAGTCACTGGAATAGTCCATGGGGAGAGGGAAGACCAGGGTGGCATATAGAATGTTCAGCAATGTCATATGCTTACCTTGGCAAAGATTTTGATATTCACGGTGGCGGTATAGACTTGCAATTTCCTCATCATGAGAATGAAATTGCACAGAGTAAATCTGCATTTGCTGGGTCAAAGTTTGCAAAATATTGGGTACACAACGGTTTTCTTACGGTAAATGAAGAGAAAATGAGCAAATCCTTATTTAATATGGTCAAAGTAAGGGATTTGTTAGATAGTGGAATAAAGGGTGAAGTAATACGTTATGCGCTGCTTAAAACTCACTACAGAAAACCACTTGATTGGACAGAAAATGTTATCTCTGAGTCGCAAGAAACTTTAAACAAGTTTTATCGGTTATTACGTAGTACATGTATTGAGGAAAGTGATGCAGAAGTCTCTAAAGATTTTATAGAGGCTTTGAAAAACGATTTAAACATTCCTGAAGCTGTAGCCATATTGCATGAAATGGCTACAGAAATCAATAAGACAATTAATGAATATGAGAAGCTCAAATTAACTAAGAACTTTGTTAAAAGCGCAAGGTTCATTGGTCTTCTTGAGTCAAGTTATCAAGAGTGGTTTGCAAGTGATGTAAGTCATCAAGAAATAGAAAGGTTGATAGACTTAAGAAAAGTAGCAAAACAAAATAAAGATTATGATACTGCGGACAAAATAAGAGAGCAATTGAAACAAATGGGGGTTACAATTTCTGACAACGAAGATGGTACAACAACTTGGTATGGAAAATTATCTCCTATTGTTTATAGATAGCCTAGTATCATCACTTATCTTACCCATACATCAAGGTTTTGTACTTTACACTATGTTATGCTTTAGGTCACATTACAATCAACTACTTATATTACTTTTTGGAGTATCGGGATCCAGTCTTGGTGGAATAGCTAACTGGTATTTAGGTAGAATAACAATTTTTATCAGAAGATCACATCACAAATTAGAGAATGAAGACAAAACACCAAAAATTGTAAGGCACCTACTGATTTGTGCAGTTGCATTGCTTTCGTGGGTACCAGCACTTGGAAGTGTGACTCAGATTTTATCCGGTTACTTCAAGTTAAACCTTTATATTCTTGTTCCCTTAATTATTTTATCTAACTTCCTCTGTTTGTTGTATCTAACTTTTACCATCTAACTAAACATCAATAAATAACTTTTCTTCTGGTCATATTGAGCTAAATTTCTTCTTCAAACTACCTTTTAAAACGTTTTTATTAGTTTTTGTCATAATACGATCAAATACTCCTAATAACCTCTTAAATAAGCTTGGAGTGAGAGAAGAAATAGGATTAACAGATACGTTATTGTTTTTATCATCACCATTTGCTTTGTAGTCTATTGAAATAATCCCCCTACTCTTCCCACCAGTCAGAAGTTTTCCGATTATAGGGATTTTCAACAAAGATTTGTTAATTGAGTATGCCGGTATTACTTGTCCTTCAACCTGGAACTTATAATCCTTAGTATTGAGCGTACCACTAGTACTAATTCCCAGTTCCGCTCCTTCAAGCCAAGATTCTTCAATTTCAACAGTGCCATCTTTATATGAAAAAGGTACATTAAACTTATAAAAATGCACACCTTCGTTCTTTATAGCATTTACAATGCCAGGAAGTGAGGACATTGATAATAAAGTAGTAAGTAATGGAGCATCTTTGATATAGAAATTGCTGATAGATAACATACCATAATGTCCTCCATTTTCTCTCTTAGAAGATAGATAAAGAGAGAATTTGCCGTTTTTAACTGATTTACTAATCCCTAAAGAACGCAAAAACATACCTGAATTATCCGCGTATATTTCAAGCCCTATTTCACTGTATTCTGCTAATATACTACTATTATCCTCTGAAAACTTTCCTGTAAATTGACTTCCACTGCAATCACCTTTAGCGCAAGTTACGTTCAGCTTGGCATCTTCTATGGTAATGCCTTCTTTCATAATTATATTGTCAACATTCATAGTAACTTCTATTTTGTTACTTAATCGATTACTATCTTTGCCAAGTAAACCTAACACATCACTTAAGTTGATTTTCTCACCGTGAATAGTTATGGCATCTTTCTCCTTACCTGATTCAATTTCTATACTAAAATTATTATCAGGTAATTTAAAATTGCTAGAATTTAAATATAGATTTCCATTTTCTACTCTTCCGCTAAATTTTATGTCTAGATCACTTCCTACAACGTCTAGTTTATCTATTAGTAACTTACCTGATCCTTTTAGCCTTGTAGAAAATAAAACTTCATTGTGATCTTCAAAATGATTTTTCCATCCTAAGTAGATTGAACGCAACTCGAGCTCTGATAAATCTATATTACCATTAACGTACCCTGTTTTGTCTTGATACATTACGGACTCTATATTTGCATTGATATAACCATCACCGAAATTAAGTATTTGAGCAGGTAAATCTCCAGTCAAACTCCAGGCAAAATTTTCATTTTTATTGCTACTTTTGAGGTCAAATAGAAGATGTGTATTATTCACCATACCACTACCATTTAAATCTATAAAGTCACTCCCAAAATCGAGCTTAATATCATACTTACCAAAACTTCCATTATACACCACCAAACTATCAATTTCAGAATGAAATTTGGCCGAAAAATCTACTTTTTTATCACTAGAATTTAGATTAAAAATGCGAAAATTGAATACAGACTTTGCTATTCCATCTACTTTATCTCTTTCAAGTTTTACCACATCATCCAGCTTAAATCTTATAGGCTCATATAACCCATAAGCATCACTTACAGCCTGACCGTTAATGGTAAGAACTGAATCTTCCTTATTTAGAGAGTTCATTTCAATATCACTACTATCGATAGTGAAATTCTGGAACTTGGCACTATTTACAATAATTTTGAGATTGTTATCCTTGAGAGTTAACTCACCGTTCAACTTCTCCACTCGTTCAAAATCCTCATCAAATTGAACGCTGCCATTTTCTATATCAGCAACAATTACAATACCTGACAGATCATCATTTATTAAACTATCGATTTTACCGTTAAAACTTATAATTGTATTTATAATATTCCCATCAATATTATTACAATACCACTTTCTAAATTCATTGTTCACTAGACCATCTGGTACATAAGTACATAAATCTTTTGCAACAAGTTTACTAATATTAACTCTAAGCAAAGCATGATTTGTGCCAAAGTTCATTTTGCCAATCAAAGAAAGGTAAGTATCATTTAACTTGAAATGAAAGTTTTTTACGCTAATGATTTCATCACTATATGTCAAATTTACATTTACATTAGTCAAGGCTAAGTTTTTACCTGAGTGACTCTCTGTATTTAACACGTATATGTTTCCATCCATAACTTCATCCTTTCTATTAATTCTCATTGAGAAGTTCCCTTTGAACCCTATTTCTTTGTCCAAATTGTAACTTTTAACTAGTGTGGAAAACTCGTTAAATAGCCCCAACTTTAGGTTATAAAATGTTCCATACAAATTTAACAAATTATTGCGATTTTTTATCATAATAGATAAATCATCTAGAATCCCCTTTTTATCTTTTGTATGAACACGAATATCCAAAACATTAAAATTTTCCTCCTTTCCTACATATACTTTATCAATGAAGAATTCACCTTCCGTGCTTTTATTGACAGCAATGTTAGTAATTTCAATCCTTGAGTCTGCATTTAAGTAGAAAAAAATTTTTCTTATTGTCTTCAGCAGATTTTTTGTACTACTCATCTTATCTGTCATTACAGATGTTGTTATTCCTCTGGTCTCTTCCTTCTTGATATATATGTGTACATTACCAGCTAAAACCTGAGAGAACTTTTTGGAACTTAACTTAAAGTGTACGAAAAGCTCAGGAACTTCTATGGTAAAGTCAGGATTTATTATTTTTAAATCTGTAATGACTAGCTTGCCATCTTTCTGCCAAATAACCGAGGTACTCTCCATGCTGATATCCGAATTGGTAAATATCTTTAATATTTTTTTCTTTATATAAAAATTAATATAACTAATATTGATTTCTAAAGGACCTTCCCCTTTAAAAGGGATAAAGAAGCAGAATATAAATAATAAAATTATAGAAAATGATAGAGCTATTTTTTTAAGCATCGATTATTGCTTTTCTTGCTAAGCTGTCAGCTTCCTCATTGTATTTATCACCATTATGCGCTTTTACCCACTTCCAATTAATTTCGTGTTGCAAAGCAACATTATCCAATTCCTTCCATAATTCTATATTTTTTACTGACTTCTTATTACTTGTCTTCCAACTATTCATTTTCCACTTATTTATCCATTCTGTTATACTATGCTTAACATAAAGACTATCCGTATATAAATTGACATTACAAGGAAATTTTAGTGCTTTCAGCCCATTGATCACTGCTGTTAATTCCATTTTATTATTTGTAGTATTTTCTTCTCTACCACATATGTTCTTTCTATGATTTTGAAATAATATGATTGCTGCCCACCCTCCTGTCCCTGGGTTACCAGAGCATGCTCCATCTGTGTATATTGTCACTTCCTTTTTCTTCATCTTTAACTGTAGTGAATTAATAAAGTATATCGTTGCTTCTATAAAATCACAATTTTTATAGATATAGAGGCAATTTAAGCCGCACCTTTAAATTTTATTATGGAAATAAAAAAAAGTGCTACAACGAGCATTATTAGAAGAGAAAGTAAAAGATAGTTTTTATGTTCTTTCATGGTTAAAACAAATCAATAGAGCAGTAAATAACGCTGGCAAACAGAGAAAATAGATAAGAAATCGAATAAGAAAACATTTTTTTCTGCGAGCTATGACTCTTAAGCCTTATAACGGATGCAGCAAACCAAATAAAAACACACCCTTCAATAATTGCCATACTGAGGTAAAATAGAGCCTTTTTCAAAAATAGTGCTGGAAGTAAGCTAGTTAATACGAGTAACACGCTATAGATTAATATATATTTCCTCGTTTTTTCTGGACCATAAACGATATTGAACATTGGAATCGATGCTTTTGTATAATCTTCAGATCTATTTAAGGATAGAGCCCAAAAATGTGGTGGAGTCCACATAAAAATTATTAAAAATAGAATACAACTTTCCCAGCTTACAGAGTCAGTTACAACCGCCCAGCCAATCATTGGAGGAAAAGCACCTGCTGCACCACCAATAACAATATTCTGCGGAGTACGCCTTTTGAGCCAAATTGTATACACAAAAACATAAAATAATATGCTAATTGCAAGCAAAGCAGCAGAAACATAGTTCACTGCTATTGCCATGATAAATACTGACAATATTCCAAGAGTTATGCCAAATTCAAGCGCGCTTTCTGCAGAAACTATACCTGAAGGTATAGGGCGGTTTTTTGTTCTCTCCATAAGCAAGTCTATATCTCTGTCATACCACATATTTATTGCACCTGCAGATCCTGAACCAATAGCAATGCACATAAGAGATATTAGTGCAAGGAAAGGATGAATGCTACCTGGTGCAGCAACCATTCCAGCAATTGCAGTAAACACTACAAGGTACATTATCCTTGGCTTCATCAAATGCCAAAAATCCAGTATTGTTGATTCAACATTTAGCAAAACACTTGTGTACATTCTATTTTATCACTGGTGGTTTTTCAAAAGTATGAAAAGGCGGTGGTGAAGATACCGTCCATTCTAAAGTGTCACCTTCCCAAGGATTATCTCCAGTTTTTTTGCCTAACTTAAAGAGATGTATAACTATAAATACAAAAAACATAACTGAAAGAAAGGACATGTATGAACCAATTGAGGATATATAATTCCAAGGGATAAACGCGTCAGGATAATCAGGTATACGCCTTGGCATACCTGCTAATCCCAGGAAATGCTGGGGTAAGAAAGTGACATTGGTGCTAATAAAAGTGAGCCAAAAGTGTATCTTTCCTAAACACTCGTTATATTGCTTACCTGACATTTTGCCTATCCAATAATAAAAACCGGCGAAAGCTCCAAATAATGCAGCAAGCGACATGACATAGTGAAAGTGAGCAACGACATAATAGGTATCGTGCAAAATCTTATCTATTCCACCGTGAGAAAGAATTATTCCGGTTATACCACCTCCAACAAACATGAAAATAAAACCTAATGCAAACAGCATTGGTGTCTTCAATTCAATCGCTCCACCCCACATAGTTGCAATCCAACTAAAGACTTTTACACCAGTTATAACACCAATGAAAATTGTGCTAGTGCTAAAAAATATAGCAGCATCTTCGCTAAGCCCAACAGTAAACATATGGTGAGCCCAAACCATGAAGCCAAACGTTGCTATTCCTATCATGGCATAAACCATTCCCATATAACCAAATACTGGCCTATGAGAAAAAGTTGACACAATCTGACTGATGATACCAAATGCAGGAAAAATAATTATGTAAACTTCTGGATGACCAAAAAACCAAAACAGATGTTGAAATAACACAGGATCACCACCACCAGCAGGATCAAAAAAAGAGGTACCTATATTACGATCAGTGAGCAGCATAGTTATAGCACCAGCAAGTACCGGTAAGGCAACAATTAACATAAATGACGTGAGTAAAATAGACCAAACAAATAGTGGTATCTTAGTTAGTGACATACCTTTTGCACGCATATTGAATATGGTAACTATAAAGTTGATCGCCCCAACAATTGATGACATACCAGCAATATGAAGTGCAAGTATAGCAAGATCAACTCCTGCACTTGGGTGGGACATAATTTGCGACAAAGGTGGGTATAAAGTCCATCCTGTTCCAGGACCTTCGCCAGCAAATACCGAGAGGATAAGCAAAATAAAAGATGAAACTAACAACCAAAAACTTAAATTATTCATACGAGGAAATGCCATATCTGGTGCACCAATCATGAGAGGTACGAACCAATTACCAAATCCTCCCATTAAGGCTGGCATTATCATAAAAAACACCATTATTACCGCATGCCCTGTAATCATTACGTTATATAGCTGGTAATTATTGTTAAGTATATTAATGTGCATTAGCTGAGTACGAATAATTACCGATAATAATCCACCAATAATTCCAGCTAATATGGAAAAAATAATGTATAGTGTCCCTATATCTTTGTGATTAGTAGAAAACAGCCAACGTCTTATACCTTTTGGTACATCACTCATATCTATACTCCAAACTTAACTTACTAATTTTTTATCTTCAATCCACTTATTAAAATCTTCTTTACTCACTGCTTCAACAACAATTGGCATAAATCCATGACCTTGACCACATAGTTCATAACATTGCCCATAATAAATACCTGGCTTTGTAACGTTAAACCATGCTTCATTCAGCCTACCTGGTATTGCATCAATTTTTATACCAAAAGCCGGTATTCCCCAGCTATGTATTACATCTCCTGCTGTCACTTGTAAACGAATATTAGTATTGATAGGTAAAATAACGTTATTCTCAACAGAGAATAGTTTTAAATCTCTTTCGGTAAAGTCTTCTTTTCCTTTTATATAGCTGTCAAATGAAATACCTTGATATTCTGGGTACTGGTAACTCCAATACCATTGATGACCAATAACTTTTAGTGTTATGTCAGCTTTTGGCACTTTCTCCTGTAGTTTAATTAATTCAGCATTTTTAAAAGCCAATACCCCAACAATAATCGTTGGTATAACAAACCAGATAATTTCTACAAAGATATTATGAGTTATTTTACTGACATTTTTCACTTTGCCCTTACGAAAGCGAAATACTACATAAGCAAGAAGGGCCCATACAAAAAGCATAATTGCAATCATTACACTCATCACAAACGAATGTGACTTAACTACAACCTCCATTATCTCAGTTGCAGGAGCAGGAAATCCAAATTGCCAAGAAGTAGGAGCAGAAGCAATTGATATGTTTGAGTAAAACATTATCAATAATGCAAATAACTTCACCATATTTTGCTGTAAAACTAACTGTATAATAATATATATATACACTTACTATGCAAACAGAAATTATAGAATGTACACAAGTGTTTTGCTAAATATTGAATCAAAAGTAAATGATGATTAATGTTTTTTTAGAATTTAATGAATATACTAATACGATACTAACTTGAGGAAAAAGCATTTACATGAATCTATTTTAACTTAAAATATTATAATATTTTAAGTTAAGTATTTACTTTAAGGAAGTTCTATAATAAGTTTAATAGTGTCTGTTATTGCTAATAACCCTCTAGCCTCACACCTAAAAGCAGTAACAGACACTATTAAACTTTAGGTAAGTTTGCCTATTTATAATTCATTGAGGTAAAAATCTTACTAATTCCTTTAATTCTATTATACAGCTGAGTTTACTAATTAACCTTTAATGTTTACGTTAGCATTTGCATCTTAAATCAAAGATTTACATATTATAGAAAATAATTATAAAATAATACACTACTTGTGTGTAAATTTTTTTGCATATCAAACTCTGTAAACAAATTTTTTAGAAAAGCAAAATAAATTATCTCTCTATGAAAGATCTATCGAATGTTGCAATTATAGGTGTAAACAAGAACGATAAAAGAGTGCGGGATTGAGTAACTATATATACTTCTGCTGGCATACCAGGATATAGGTATACGTTTTTAAATTGAGCAAGTTCTGATTTTGGTATCACCACTCGCACTGAATAATAACGCCCCATCCTTGGATCATCAAGAGCATCAGGGGAAATATGGTTTACTATACCGTTAATTAAACTTAAGCGACGTGCACTATAAGCGCTCAGCCTTACTTTAACTTTCAGCCCTTCTAGTCCGTCGATAGAGACTATATTACTATCTTTCTTTTTTGCTGACAGTATCTCTTCTATGTTTCTGGTTAGAACTTTAGCATCTATTATTAGATCATCATCTGATGGTACTATACTCATGATTGGAACTCCAGATTGTATAACACCACCTTCAGTGTGGTATCTTATATCTGTAACTATACCATCTTGAGGTGATTTAATTATTGTACGTGCTAACGAATCTTCAGCAACCATCATCCTCTCTTTTAAGTCTGCAATAGATGTATTAACTTCCTTAAGCTCAGCATTTGCTCTTTCTTGAGCATCATTCTTCACATTTATAATCTCTAACTCATTTTCTCCAATCTTTTGCTGTACTTGAGATATTGCAGAACGGTAATGTCCAACTCTACCCTCAATTTCAGCAAATTGTTTTTCTAAAGCTAAAATGTGTGGTTTGCTTATATGGCCACTATCAAGTAATTGTCTTTTTGTTTCTAACTCCTCAGTTATCAAGTCATATTGCTTATGGGCTGCATTTAGTTGAAAATTTAGCCCTGCTAATTCATCATTTAACTGCTTTATACGTTGTTGCAGTATGTCAGTTTTTCCTAATATACTCTTTCTCTGAGAGTTGAACAACTTTACCTGATTCTTTATCGCTTTATTTACAAGTTCATCGTTAGATAATCTTTTAACCTCATCAGAAAATTCTAGCGTATCTAAGTCTCCCCTAATTGCAATAAGTCTTGCTTCAGTTGCCAAAAATGATAAGAGTTTTTCTTTAATTATACTCAAATTTGCCTTTTCGTTAACATCACTTAATAAAACTAAAGGCTCATCTTTTTTAACTGTTTGACCTTCTTTTACTAAAATTTTGCTTATTATTCCCCCACCCAAGTGTTGCACTATTTTTCTATTTGAAGAGACAATAACTTCTCCACTTGCATGCACTGCTCCGTCAATTGGAGCTATAGATGACCAAATACCACCTATTCCAAAAAAGATGAATATCACCACTAAACCAAAAAATAGTGGTCCCCATGTGACTTTTAGGACTTCATTTACGTTATTACTCTCACGTTTAAAAATAAAATTTATCATCGCATCAATCCATGCGAACTTCTTATCCAAAAATTGATATTTCTTCTTTCTATTTCCTGCCCTTTGCATATCTATATCATCACTACCAATCAAGCCTGTCAAAGAAAGTCCAGCACTAAGCTTTTTTAACTTACTCATTATAATACTACTGCGAATTCTTGTTAACCAGGATAACACACAAAAACAAAGAATCTATACCTTAAGTAGTTTACTTAGACTACGGAACATCAGAATAAACTATTTAGTAACAATTCTTATACTCCATTCAATAGTTCAGCATTAGGCTAGAAAATCAAAAAGGTTTTACAATAACCATAATAACTATAATTATTATTAACACTGTTACTGCTTCGTTTAAAACACGAAAATAAACGTGAGTTTTCTTATTCAAGCCCACTGCAAAATTTTTCCTATGCTTTGCAAGTAGGACATGAATAGCAAACATCAAGAATAATGCTAGCGCTTTTACATGAAACCACCCTTCGCGATATGCTTCCCTAATAATCATTAGCATAATTCCAAAACTAAGGGAGAAAAGCATTGCAGGATTTATGATATATCTAAGGAGTCTCTTCTCCATTATTTGAAGTAAGCTGTCATTTTCTGACCCTGGTTTTACAGATGCGTGGTAAACATAAAGCCTTGGCAAATATAGCATACCTGACACCCACATAATTACAGAGATAACGTGAAAAGCTTCAAGCCAGTGATAGTAGTCCATGTAGATAGTATTATAAAATGTTAAAAATTTCTGGTATGATCTCAATTTAATAAAAGAAAGTCAATATGAAAGCAGAAAATTTCACTAAAGAACAGGTGATTGGATTCTACAGAAAAATGCTTCTCATACGCAGATTTGAGGAAAAAGCAGGACAATTATACGGAATGGGATTAATAGGCGGATTCTGTCACTTATCAATAGGGCAAGAAGCAGTTGCAGTTGGGACTCAAGCTGCATCAAAACCTGGTGATGCTTTTATCACAAGCTATAGAGACCATGGCTTAATGCTCTCATGTGATTCTGATCCAAATGTTGTAATGGCAGAACTCACGGGCAAAGAAACAGGATGTTCAAAAGGCAAAGGTGGCTCCATGCACATATTTGATGTTGAAAAAAATTTCTTTGGTGGACATGGAATAGTAGGTGCACAAGTCCCAATTGGTACAGGAATAGCATTTGCTAATAAATACAAGAAAAAAGATAACGTTGTATTCACATATTTTGGTGACGGTGCTGCAAATCAAGGACAAGTATATGAATCATTTAATATGGCAGCTTTATGGAAATTACCTGTGGTTTACATCATAGAAAATAACGAATACGCAATGGGAACTTCTGTGCAAAGATCAACTTTAGTAACTGAAATATATAAAAGAGGAGAGAGTTTTGGTATTCCTGGAAAACAAGTTGATGGAATGGATTTTTTCTCTGTCTATGAGATAACAAGTGAAATAGCTGAGCACGTACGTGGGGGGAAAGGACCTCTCTTACTTGAAATGAAGACATATAGATATCGTGGCCATTCGATGTCAGATCCTGCTACTTATCGCTCAAAAGAAGAAGTTGAAGATATGAAGCAAAATCATGATCCTATAAGCACCTTAAAGCAGTATATAACAGAAAATAAAATCGCTTCTGATGAAGAATGCAAAGCTATTGATAAGGAAATACGAGATTTAGTAAAAAGGTCGGAAGATTTTGCCAAAAATAGTAAAGAGCCAAGCGTTGATGAGTTGTATACTGATGTTTATAAATTTATTGGATAATCAGTTGCCATCAAGTTATGTTTTAGCCTACTATAGACATTTTTTGGCAGCGCGTAATATAACAACCCTAGCCAATAGAAACTGTAAAGTAAATCTTATATTATTGATATATACCTCTCTTAAATAATAGGTTAAATGAGTTTTATTTGACTTTTTGTACTATTTTGCAAAATATAAAGTTATTAGTTGAGTAAAATACATGACAAAAGAAAACTGGGAAACAGTAATTGGACTTGAGGTACACGCTCAGGTTTCTTCTAAGACAAAGCTATTTTCTAGTTCACTAACGGAATTTAGTACTGAGCACAATACTCAAGTTTCTCTAGTTGATGCGGCAATGCCAGGTACATTGCCAATATTAAATTATTTCTGCATAGAGCAAGCAATATGTACCGGTCTTGCACTTTCTGCAGAAATTAATAAATTCTCTTATTTTGATCGAAAAAATTATTTTTATCCCGATTTACCACAAGGTTACCAAATAACCCAATTCTTTGAGCCAATAGTTAAAAATGGTAAAGTGTTTATCAATAATAATGGAAAAGAAATAAGAATCGCAAGAATTCACTTAGAACAAGATGCAGGAAAGAGTATTCATGAAGAAAGCAAAACTTACGTAGATTTAAATCGTGCAGGGGTTGCTTTAATGGAAATTGTTTCAGAGCCAGATCTTCGGTCATCTGCAGAAGCTGCAGAATTCATGAAAAAATTGAGGCAGATTTTGCGTTATATCGGTTCATGTGATGGTGATATGGAAAAGGGATCACTTCGCTGTGATGCAAATGTTTCCGTTCGCCCAAAGGGTAGTAGCATATTTGGCACTCGCTGTGAAATAAAAAACTTAAATTCAATACGTTATATTGTGCAAGCTATAGATTATGAAGCACAAAGGCAGATCAAAATTTTGGAAAGCGGAGGAGAAATAAGTCAAGATACCTTATTGTTTGATGTCACTTTAGTAAAAACAAAAGTGATGAGAAGCAAAGAAGATTCAAGTGACTATAGATATTTCCCTGAACCTGATTTACTACCTGTTGAAATAAGCCAAGACAAAATTGATTCTATTAAATCATCTTTACCCGAGTTGCCAGATCAAAAAAAACTTCGATACATAAAGGAATTAGGTATAAATGAATACGATGCAGACGTTATCACTTCTGATAAAGAAATTGCTGATTATTTTGAAAAATTGGTAAGAAAGCACGATTCAAAGATTGCAGTTACCTGGTTAACCGTCGAGCTTTTCGGTCGTTTAAACAAAGCAAATATTGATATTGTTAGCTCCCCGATTAAAGCAGATGCTTTATCCGAGCTCCTCGACTTTATCGTCGATGGAACGATCTCTGCTAAACTTGGTAAACAAGTTTTTGATATTATGTTTGAAACTGGAAAGCCTGCATCCCTTATTATAGAAGAGCAGGATCTCAAGCAAATAACTGACACATGTCAAATCTCAGAGGTAATAGATACAATCATCAATAACAACCAAGATAAAGTTCAAGAATATAAGGGTGGTAAAACAAGATTGTATGGATTCTTTGTTGGTGAAGTTATGAAATCTACCAAAGGAAAAGCTAGCCCTGATGTCGTAAACTTGATTTTGAGTGAAAAATTAAAATTGAGTGCCTAGGTGTACGATCCCAGATCTTTTGCTATTTGCTTGACTTGTTTCTTTACATAGCTTCTAATTTAAATTCTGCTGTCTATTCTATTCACAACCTTTTGCAAAACGCTTTGCTTTCTCTCTGCTGGTCACTATTGCTTATATAAAGCAAGTATAGTACTGAATGATGTTGCAAGCACTCAGTTCGGTAATATTATCGATTTAAGACGAAGTTAAGATTTTGATTTTTTATTCAAACTCTTCTGAAAGTTTTTATACATATTGAAGACATCTTGATAATTTAGGTGAGTGTAAACTTGAGTAGTTTCAAGGCTTGAATGTCCAAGCAGCTGTTGTATTGATCTTATATCAATATCTTCATGAAGCAAATGAGTAGCAAAACTATGGCGAAATGCATGTGGAGATAAAATTTCTGGTAAGTTTAAAAATCTTCTTATTTTTTGCAAACGATTAGCAACATAAGTTCTTCCCAATTTTTTTCCTCTTACCCCCACAAAAAGATGTCCCGCTTCGTCAAAGTGGGGACAAGCTTTTATATATTTTTGTATACACTTTTTTACTACTGGAAGAATAAATACCTGCCTTTGTTTATCTCCCTTACCTGTTACTATTAAACTTTCATTGCTAATATCACTAACCTTAAGATTCAATGCTTCAGTGATTCTTAAACCCGTACCATATAGCAGAACGACAATTGCAATTTCTCTTTTTACCACCCAAGGCTCTCCTAGATCAGGCAATTTCATTTCTTTCAATAGAGTTTCTATGTTAGATATTGAAAGTGCTTTAGGTAGAGTTCTTCTCTGAATTGGCCTTGATAAAGAAAATACCGCTTCATTATTTATTTCATAATTGTTTTTTATATATTTGAAAAAATTTCTGATTACTGATAATGCGCGAGTGTTAGATCTCGCATTTACACCTCTTGTATAACGATAGGTAAACCAACTTCTCAGTTCAGGTATGCTTAATTTTTCTAAAGAGCCAACATTTACTTCTTCACTAATGTGAGTATTTAGGAAACTTATAAGATCTTTGAGGTCCCTCATGTATGACTCCAAAGTGTTTGGTGAGTAAGACCTGTTGTACTTTAGCCAATCATACCATTTTTCAATGATTGAACCGAGGTCCACAGTTACTTTTTAAAGAAAGCATCGATGCACGCATCCCTAAAGGCTTCATTTATATCAGGATGAGAGTGACAAATTCTGTATATATCCTCTGCTGCTGCACCATATGCCATTGCAACCGCTGCTTCATTGATTAGCGTATCAGCGTATGCTCCTATGATATGTACACCGAGTATTGTATCTGCTTTGCTACAAGTCAGAACTTTCACGAATCCCTCAGCATCGTCAGTGACTTTTGCTCTACCGTTTGCAGCAAATTGACATTTACCAACTTTATACTTTCGACCAGCACTTTTTAGTTCTTCTTCAGTTTTACCGATTGAAGAAACTGCAGGGTGGGTGTAAATGACTGACGGTATGATTTCATAATCAACGTGAGGCAATTGCCTTGCTAGTATCTCTGCAACTGCCACCCCTTCTTCCTCAGCTTTGTGAGCAAGCATTGCTCCACCAATCACATCACCAATAGCAAATATTCCTTTTAAGTTGGTTTCATAACTATTGTTGACTTTAATAAAGCCACGACTGTCTTTTTCTATTTTTTCAAGACCCTCAGAGCATGGTTTGCGTCCTGCTGCCACCAATACCTTATCCGCCTCTATAGTGTTTGTTTGATTATCTTTTACAGAGCAAACTTTCACACTCAAAGAGTTACTACTTTGTTTTATTACCTCAACTTTAGTGCTAAGTAAAAATTTTATTCCTTGTTTTTGTAGACTAGAAAGTAGAGACTTACTTAATTCTCCATCCATTGCTGCAGAGATTCTGTCAAAAAATTCTACTACAGTGACTTCAGACCCTAGCCTCCTCCATACAGAAGACATTTCAAGCCCTATTGCCCCTGCTCCGATTACGACAAGTTTTTTTGGTACTTCAGTTAAAGACAATGCACCAGTTGATGAAATAATACTTTTCTCATCGATATTAATTCCTGGCAAAGAAATAACGTCAGAACCGGTTGCAATTACTATATTTTTTGTCTTCAGCACCTTACCTTCAACTGAAACTTCAAGGTTGCCTTGATCAAAAGAAGTAATTTTTCCAAGTCCATTGATCTTAGTAATTTTGTAAAGGTTAAACAGATATTCTATGCCTTTTCCAAGCTCCTGAACTCTAGCGTCTTTATAGCCTATCATTTCTCTCAAATCGAGACTTACATCCTTAACTTTTATGCCAAGTTTTGATAGATTATTTTTCGCGCTAGCATACTGATAAGAGGAATGGAGTAATGCTTTTGATGGTATACACCCAACTCGCAAACACGTGCCACCAAAAATGCTATTTTTGTCTATACAAGCAACTTTGAGTCCAAGTTTTGCAGTAGCAATAGCGCATTTGTAACCACCTGGACCACCACCTATAATAATCAAATCATAATCAGTCATAAAAAACAAACCTATTTTCTAAAGAATAAACACCATTTCCTTCAGTCGTTATATACATCTTACCATGGGTAAATACTGGAGCATGAAACACATTAACGGGTATTTTAATTACCCTTCCTGTACTTTCAGATCCAGGAAAAGCAAATATTGAACCTTTATTACTTGTTACCCAAAGCGTATGGGCATACATAATTGGAACAAACAATTGCACATTCTCTATAAAATCAGATGTCCAAACTGTTTTTCCACTTTGTATGTCGATGCCAATTACCTTATTATCTTTAGTCACCATGAAAATTCTTCCGCCTTCTTTTTGTTTCTCTGCAGGAATAAGAGGGCTATAATATGACTCAATGTTTGATATACTTTTTACTTGTAGTGGCCTTGACCATAAAATATTTCCTGAGTTTACGTCAATGCTATAAATATAAGAGTTGCTCGTAGCTATTAAGATATTATCGTGTACTCTAGGTGTAGTAGTTACATCTGTAAGCTGTGTGTCTAAAAGATTTGTAGCTAATTTTTGGCTCCATAGTTTTTTACCTTCTTCATTAAAAGCTATTAACTCTCCATTTGAAAATGGTGCCATTATTTTATCATTAGAGACTGCTGGTGAGATGGAATATAAACCTCGAACCTCATTTATACCATTTTGATAAGCCCAAATGGGGCTGCCATCTTTTATATCAAATACATGTAGATAGTTATCAATAGTCAATACTACCAACTTATTGTTTATTACTATTGCTTTCCCTCTTGCCGGAGCTCTTAATTCTTTTTCCCATTGAATCTCCCCTGTTTTCGCATCTATTGTGTGTAGAATGTTATCCACTACAAAGAAAACATTTTCTTTGTAGCTCGATAAACTCATATTACCAATTTTTTTCCTACTTGAGAGGTATAATTTCCAATTTATAACTCTTGGGTTATCGATATCAAAGGAATATAAGGTACCGTGCTTGTCTGGTAAAATAACGCTATTTTCTGTAAGTATTGGAGCTACATATCCTTGAGATAATTTTTTATCTACTAAACTTATTCGTTCGCTTGCCATTGTATAGTTACTATACAATAACATTATCATGACAATTATTATTTTCATTATTTAGTGAAAACAAGATTCATTAATATACATACTAGAAACGTAAATCACAACGAAAATGTTCTTAATTGTGGATCAAAAGCATTAACGTAATGTCATGCCATTATGTAAAGATTCTCTTACTGTAATAATTTTTATCAAGTATTGATTAAAACACATTTCGATAGCCCAGACTAACTCTGTCAGTAATATTACCCCAATATGAAATGGAAATGGACGCAGCATTTTAACGATGAAAGATATTGTTGTAATGTCATTCATTTAAACTATGCATATCAATTTGAAAAATGTACATTGTCTTAATGCTATAGTATCTAAAAGTAAATGCTCAACATACAAAATAACGCTTCACTTTGCAGGCGATGGATATTCTTGGCAGTACTTGACCTTGCTTGTTCTGGATTATTGTCAATAATTGTTATTTTTTTGCGATTGCCTTTCATTTCCTCCCTTATTCCTTCTGCACAATATATTTTTGATAATGCACTGGTGATACACGTGAATTTATCAATTTTGGTGTGGATGTGCTCCATAATATCTCTACTCTTTATCATAAATCTACAAAACACCAGTAAATGGCTCAACTTTTTATGGGCTCTATCGACCCTTTCCATGTTGCTGATGTTTATATCCGCATTTGTTCCAAACACTGAAGTTATTAAAAGCAACTATATTCCGGTGTTACAAAACAAATTATTTTTGTTTGGACTAAGTCTGTTTGCTGCCAGCATATTGATAAATGCAGCTCTTACCTACATATCGAATAAACAAGCCTCCGTTGGGCAAATTGGACTGGTTATTATACTTGTGTCGTCATTTCTTTGCTTTGTTTTAGCATATAATAACATGCCGGCAGACATATATAACTTAGATAAGAGTATATTTTACGAATATCTCTTCTGGGGAGGCGGACATTTACTGCAGTTTGCCTTTTCTCAAGCAATGTTTTTAGTTTATTTGATCATACTGAATGCTCGCTATATTAGTCTAAATAAAATTACCATTTTATCACTATTTATAAACACAGTTTTGACCGTAGGTGCGCCGTTTATATACTTTATTTATTCGGCGGATAGTGCTGAATTGATACAGTTTTTTACCTGGCATATGAGAATTGCTGGAGCAGTTCTGCCGTGCTTTTTAACAATATTAGTGTATTGTAACATAAAAACTCTGCTCAATGATAAGGGTAATTATCTTCTCCATTCGTTTGTATTGTTCATTTATGGAGGTGTGCTTGGAGTGCTAACTATTGAAGGAAATGTCACTATCCCTGCGCATTATCATGGTTCTGTAGTTGGTATTACTATAGCTTTTATGAATTTTGTCTACTGGCTGTTACCAAAATTGGGCTGTAAAGAAATAAAAAGCTCCATAGTAAGATTACAGATTTATGCATATAGCTCGGGACATTTTCTCCACATTACTGGACTTGTTTGGCTTGGTGGATATGGTGCCTTAAGAAAAGTTGCAGATCTGGCCAAGTATTTCATCAATGTTGGCACGTGCTTGTTTTATTACGGGTGGAGCTATATCAGTTATTGGTGGAATGTTATTCGTAATAATTGTGATTTTACATCTTCTTAAAGGCAAGGCTAGTACCAACTAACCCACAGAAACAAAACTAAAAATTTTAGTGTAAAATTACCATACTTACTTTGTATTATGGTTTAAATAACTTGCTTCAAGTATGAGAATATAGATGTCAAGTTATTGAACTCTCATTTGCTACTCCTTGTGGTTCTTGTGTTCCATTTACTTGAAAGCTAGGTTTCATTATTAAACTACCAGCTAAGAATGCAGATACTGTTGCTATAACAACGATTAACCACATGTCCAATTTAGTTGTATGTTCAAGTGTAATATACACTACTAACCCAACAGCAAGACCAGTACTAGCAGTAGCGATGTATGTTGCTTTTTCTTTTAGTTGTTTATTTGCTCCATTTTTGACTTCTAATATTTTCTTTTCTTGCTGTGAATGCTGGATTTGAGTATTTAGTTTATTTTTTTCAGCTTTTAATTCTATATTTTCGTTCTGACCTGTCTTCCTTGCATATTCTAAGGATCTATTTAACCGTTCATCCTTATCCTTTTTAGTTTTTAAGTCTTTATTCTCCACCTCTAGCTGCTCAAGCTTACCTATCTTTTGTTTCATTTCATTTGATACTTTATTTTCTAGTTCATTTCTTATTTTGCTTTTTAATGTAGCTATTGCCTCTTCCGGGCTTTTTTTACCTTTTAGTTCCAACACGTCTTCAAGCAATTCTGCTAGTTTTATTTTTCCGTTGGAAGGTAGATACGTTCTATCGTATAGAGCATCAGCGAGATCTTTTAAATCAGAAAAACTAAGCATAATAAACCTCAATACTAAAAATTTATTGTGTAATACATAAAAAACTAAAATCAAGAAATTTTGTATTATAAACTAAAATGTCAGACATTAAAATTGCTGTATTTGCTCAATTGTGCTAACTTAGAGCTTAAAACTTAAGAAGTATTTATGTTAGAAGAAAAATATAGCTTTAGAGAAATTGAAAATAAATACAACATATTATGGGAAGGAAGTAAAATTTATAAATGGAATGGTGAAAAGGATAATACTTTCACTATAGATACGCCTCCACCAACGATATCTGGAAAGTTACACATCGGTCATATATTTAGCTATTGCCATACGGATTTTATTGCAAGGTTTCAGCGTATGCTGGGAAAAGATGTATTCTATCCAATTGGGTTTGATGATAACGGGCTTCCCACTGAAAGATTGGTTGAACAAACCTATAAAACCCGTGCAAAAGAAGTTGGCAGAGAAAAATTTATAGAGATGTGCCATGAAGTTATTGAGAAATCAAAGCAAGAATTCAAGGAACTATTTAAATCAGTCGGCATTAGTTATGATTGGAGTTTGGAATATCACACGATCAGCAAGGAAGCTGTGGCACTTTCTCAAATGTCGTTTGTTGATCTATATAATAAAGGGTATGTATGCAGGAAAATGCAACCTATTCTTTGGGACCCAATTGATAAAACCGCAATTGCGCAAGCGGAAATAGAAGATAAAGTCTTTGAGTCATCTTTGAACACGATAGTTTTTTCCACTGAAGAAAATGAGCAGATTCATATTGCAACTACACGACCTGAATTGCTACCAGCATGCGTTGCAGTTTTTTATCATCCAGAGGATGCACGATATGCACATCTGATTGGAAAAATAGCCATAGTGGCAATTACAGGGGAAAAAGTTCCAATAATAGCTGATGATAAGGTAAAAATAGATAAAGGTACTGGGCTTGTTATGTGCTGTACATTTGGTGATGAGCTTGACATATATTGGCAGCAAAAACATAACTTGCCGATGAAAATTATTATTGATCAGGATGGGAGGATGAACCTCTGTGACGGTGTCATCCGAGTAGCTGACACTGGGATCCATGGACTAAAAGTTAAAGAAGCAAGAAAGAGGATGATTGAAATCTTGAGTGGAAAGGGCCTTTTGATAGAAAGCACTAACATTTCTCATTCTGTTAAGTGTGCGGAAAGATCTGGTGCGCCACTCGAGATATTACCTACTTATCAGTGGTTTATCAATACTTTAAAACAAAAAGCTCAAGTGTTAGATAAAGTGAGAGAATGTAGATGGCATCCAGAATCTATGCGTAAACGTATGGAGATATGGATAGAAGGGCTAAATTGGGACTGGTGCATTTCAAGACAGCGTTATTTTGGTGTGCCATTTCCAGTGTGGTATTCAAAGCGTGAAGGAGAAGAAGGCAAAATTATTTTAGCTGAAGTAAAAGATTTACCTATAGATCAACTTAAAGATTTGCCAAAAGGATATAGTAAAGAAGAGGTTGTTCCAGATCAAGATGTGATGGATACTTGGGCCACAAGTGCGATCACTCCTCAACTAAGTGCACTAGCAGTAAACAGTGAGATCGGTTTACCAAACCATCGGTATGAGAAGATATTTCCTGCAGATCTACGCAGTCAAAGCCATGAGATAATAAGAACTTGGGCTTTTTATACGATTTTGAAGGCGCATTATCATGCAGATTCACTGCCGTGGAAAAATATCATGATCAGCGGTTGGTGTTTATCTGATGATAAAAAAAAGATGAGTAAATCAAAAGGTAACATCATCACTCCTCATGTAATACTTGAAACTTATGGAGCTGATGTAGTACGATATTGGGCAGCGAATTCAAGGCTGGGAGTTGATACAGTCTACTCTGAAAATATATTCAAAATTGGCAAGCGCCTAGTTACGAAACTTTGGAATGCTAGCAAATTTGTTTCCATGTTTATGGAAAAACATCAAGCATTGAGCATAAATTCTGCTCACGAGACAATGGATAAGTGGATATTGTCTAAGTTATACAAAGTTATAGAAAGAGCAACAAATAACCTATTACAGTTTGAATACTGCGAAGCTTTGGAGGCAGTAGAGGAGTTTTTCTGGAAGGATTTTTGTGATAATTATTTGGAACTAGTAAAGAAACGTGCGTATGGAAATGATTCAAGTGCGAAACAAAGTTTAGCATATGTATTGAACATTGTTTTGCGGTTATTTGCACCATTTTTGCCATACATTACAGAGGAAATATATCATCAGTTGTATAGTTATAATTCCGTTCACAATAAAAGTAATTGGCCTAACAAGGAAGAACTTATCTATGATAAGTATTCTGAGGAAATGGGAGATAATTTCGTGCAGATATTAAACCTTGTGAGAAAAATAAAAGCAGATAATAACGTATCAGTTAAGCATCTTATACAAAAGTTGATGATAAAAGCGAGTGTAAAAGAGGATGAGTTAAATTATTCTGCTCAGCATGATTTGCAGTTAGTTTGCAATGCTGAAGTGATAGAATGGGTTGAGAGTACAGAAGCAGAGCTTATAACTGAGAATGGAAAATTTACTGTAAGTTTATTGATTGATGTAACTTAGCATTCGTATTACTATACTAATTATTTAGTTGTGAGGTAATAATGATTGATAATACATATGATAATAAAATTGAAGAACAAAAAGATGATTATCATGACTTCATTCAAAGGTTTTTGTTTTTGCTCGGTAAGATAAAAGAAAAGAATAAATCAATTCACACTGCTGTAGCTAGTTTTCACATATTATCTTTTTTAATAAAATACAATGCCAATTTTAATGAAGATGAAGTGTATAAAGCCGTTATCCAAGATTTCAATAATGTAAAGGAGGCGAGACTAGAGCTTCAAGATAAGGCTAAAAAAGTATTGAATGGGTATATTGAAAGTGGTGTTGAAACAGTGTCAATATATGTTAGTTGTGCAGAAGTTAAATTGGGAGCTAATAAAAACAAATTCAAAGTCAGTGAGTTTTTGAATAGTAATTTCTGTCAAGATAATGGAATTGAAGGGTTTTCAACTCTACATAGCAATGGAAAAAATGGAATGCACGGTTTTGTTTCTGAAGAAGGAATAAGGCACTATGTTGTAACTGATGGTGCATACGAAATGACTCTGAATTGGTGTGATGAGGACGGAAAAAAGTGCACTATTATAATTAATATTGATGCTAATGGTATAGAACTTATCGAGCGTAATCGTGTTACTGATGATCAATTGAAAGCAAATAAAGATGTAAAAATAGGTAACTTATTCTTGTATCAAATAAAATTTAGAAATAAGGAGAAAGGCAATCATAAATCATCTGAGATTGTGATAGAAAATAGTAATAGAAATATTAACATTCAAACAACTCAAGAAATTGAGCGTGGCAGCAAAGAAGCTCAAATAGACAGTACTAAAATGCAAGACAAAAGTGCACAAGTTGTAGATGAAAGCTTAAACGAAAGAATTAATAAATTGGAAAAAGAAAATACAAGATTAACTGTAAATAATCAAACTATATTAGAACAATTACAGCAAAAAATGAGAGAGGTATATGAATTAAATGGAAAGGTAAGGAAAAAAGATGAAGTTTTGGATGAAGTAAAACAAAAACTCAAGCAGCTAAGTGATTCGGTAGAGAGTGAATTTGAAAAGAGAAGAGTAGAGAAGGAAGAGTTAGAATCGAAGTTAAGGAAAGCACAAAGAGAGATACAAAAGTTAAGTAAAGAAAAAGCTGAATTAGTGCAAGAAAAGCAACGCTTGGAAGAATATGCTAAAGTTCTAGTTGTCAAAATAGAAAAACTAACTGATCAAAGAAAGCGATCATATCTTAAACTGGATGAATTAGTG
Source organism: Wolbachia endosymbiont of Encarsia formosa (assembly GCF_039540065.1). NCBI lineage: Bacteria > Pseudomonadati > Pseudomonadota > Alphaproteobacteria > Rickettsiales > Anaplasmataceae > Wolbachia > Wolbachia endosymbiont of Encarsia formosa. The sequence continues at coordinate 1,108,060 of NZ_CP154278.1, forward strand.
AATAAAAATAGAAGGTTAGAACAAGAATTGAATGATACTAAAAAAGAATTAGATGATAAATATAATCAAATCCAGAGATTAGAAAGTCAATCACATGAATTAGAATATAAAAAAGTAACAGAATTGATGACATGTTTAGAAAAGAAAGAGAAAAAAATAGCAGAGTTAGAAGCGCAGTTGCAAAAAGAAAGTTCTGAAACTTATGATTTAATACTTAAATCATCGGATTTAGAAGAAGAAAAAAGACGATTACAAGAAAAGTTAGATGAAAAAACTCAAGAAGTGATGAAACTAACTTTATATTTAGAAGAACTAGGTAATCAATCGGAAGAGAAAGAAGCTGGGTATCTCAATAGGATCAAAGAATTAGAAAGAAATCTTGATCAAGGAAGAAAAGAATTTGGTCAAAAAATAGAAGATGAGAGGAAATCTTTTCTTAAAGAAAAAAAATCTTTGGAGGAGAAATTAGAAGTAAAAATGAACCTTATAATTGGAATAACAGACGAATTAGAAAAAATAACGAAAGAAAGAGATGAGCTTGCTGCACAAGAAAAAGAATTACATTATAAAATCTTGCATTTGTGTAAACAGTTACAGGAAAAAGAAGCTAATCTAACTGAAAGGGAAAAACAAATAATGGAATTGAAAAGAAAAATAGACAATGATAAATATGAAGAATTGCATAAGGAAATAGAAAAATTATCCAAAGAAAAAGAGGAATTATCTAAGGAAATAGATAAATTACGTAAAGAGAAACATATGCTATATACACAAAAAGAAGAATTATATAAAAGGCAAGAAGAACTTTGTGTAGAATTAGGTGAATTACAATGTAAATTTAAAGAAATTAATCAAAAAAATAAAAACTTATCTCAAGAGTTAAAAAGGAAATTTGAAGAGCTAGATAAAGCAGATGGTTTAATTAAAAATCAGTCTTTTGAGTTAGGCAGAATAAGACAAGATTGTAATAATGAAGTGAAAAATTTAAGAAATTCACTTTTAGAGCGAGACAGTCAAATAAAACAACTTCAATATGTGATAGATAAGATAGAAGAATCGATAAGAGAAAATGAAACAATTAAAGATTATAGCAAAAAAATAATATTAGGGGAGACTCAGAAAATAAAATTTATATTAGGTGAACTTGTTCAATTCACGCCAGGTGAAGATTATAGACCATTAGAAGAAGCTTCAATGGGAGATCTTGGATATGAATCACTACCTGCCACACCAACCAAATCGCCAAATTCACTATTAACAGAATCTTATGAACTTAATCAGAGTGAAGGTATTTACAAAACATAATAACTAGCTTTATTATAAAAAAAAATTATACAAGATAATGAACCCAATAATATGCCCACTAGATACACAAGATTTGAATAAAGCTATATCTTTAGCTAATGCTCTGCGTGATAAGATTGGCATGATAAAACTTGGGTTAGAATTTTTTGCTGCACATGGTCCTTCTGGAGTGAGAGAAGTTGCAAAATGCAATGTACCAATTTTTTTAGATCTAAAATTGTATGATATTCCAAACACTGTAGCCAGAACAGTTGAAGCAATAAAAGCTCTAGATGTTGAAATGCTAACATTGCATATCAGTGGTGGAACAAAAATGCTTAAAGAAGCACTAAGTGTAGTGCAAGGAAAGAAAATAAAGCTAATTGGAGTAACAGTACTAACCAGCATGATCAATGAAGATCTGAGAGAACTCGGAGTGGCAAGAGAAACAAAATCACAGGTAATTTTGCTGGCAAAGCTTGCAAAAAAGATTGGTCTACATGGAATAGTTTGCTCTGCACTAGAGGCTCAAGAGGTGCAGCAAGAATGTGGTAAAGACTTTAAAATTATTACTCCAGGAATCCGTATGAATCGAGGTCATGATGATCAAAAAAGGACAGCAACACCAAAAGAAGCAATAAATTCAGGAGCTGATTATATCGTAATTGGCAGACCAATTACAAAAAGCGGCAATCCCGCAAGTAGTGCAGAATTAATATTGAAATCCCTTACTGATTGAAGCAGGAGAGCGGTAAGGTAGATAAGGTACCATAGAATAAAAGCAACAAACGGTATGTATCCGTTCAGCAGGGTGGCAAAACAAGGTAGACGAGAAAAGATAACTAAATGGGTGTCATCCCAGTGCTTGACCATTTTTCTTTTTTTTCTGGATTCCAGCGTCACGCGCTGGAATGACAGGGCTGTGAGTGTCATCGAAGTAGCCGATACAGGCCTTTTTCTTCTGTCATCCCAGTGCCCTGAAACTGGGATCCAGTTAAATTTACAGGTATAAAAGTAATCAACGTTTCTGGTGATGATAGAAAAATGGATCCTAGCTTTATACGGCTACGTACTTTATTTGCACATTCTCCTACTCAGTGAAAATAAAGTGCTTGACACAAAAAAAATGGATGATGTATAGTACTGACAATTAAGTATAATACTTAGCGTGGTGTAATGCTACACTGCTTTTTTTACTTCAACAAGTAATCATTCATGAAGCCAATGCTAGAATCCAGAAAAAAGACAGGTAAATGGCAGGTACGAGCATTATACGTCACAGTTGTATGAACTTTGTTTACCATTAGGGCGCCTCCCAGCACTGGTTGTAAACAAGCGTTTGAGTTATACTAAGCTGCCATTCACCGGTCTTTTTTCTGAATGCAGTTTGCATGACAACGCTGAGATTACTGATAAAGATTACCTTCAAATTACAATAACTATTCTAATTTTATTTTTAAAGGAGGCTATTATGTCACTTACTGATATCACTCACCGTGTTAATGAACTTGCTTCATCATGGGAGCAATTTAAACTAATAAATGATCGTAAACTAAAAGAAATCGAAAGCAAAGGGCCTGAGCAGCTATGCAAGATAAATAGTAATATTGATAATTGCAAAGAGCGCTTAGATTTTATTGAAACCTCAGCTCAACGCCCAGAGATTAGCACAGATTTTAATACAGGTGATAAATATTTTTCTGATTATATTCGCAAAGGAATGGAAAACAGGTTATCACACAAAACCCTAAGTGGAGATGAAAATGATATTGGAGGGTATTTAGTTACTCCTCATATTGTAAAACGCATAAACAAGCGTATAGCTGATTCATCTCCAATGCGGCAGATATGTTCTAGTCAAAGAATCTCTACTGAAACATTGGATTATATTATAGAGGATTGTGACCGTGCTGGTGCAGGTTGGAGTGGTGAAGTCGTAGAGGACGAAGATGGTGGCTATAAATCTAAGTATGATTTTACACAAGACACAAGTACACCTAAAATTCAAAAGATTTCCATCACAACTTATGAGCTCTATGCTCATCCGCAAATATCACAAAAATTGCTCGATGATGCATTTGTCAATGTTGAAAGTTGGCTTGTAGAAAAGGTTGCCGAAACTTTCAGTAAGAAAGAGAATGAAGCCTTTATTAAAGGTGATGGCACTTTTCAGCCTAAAGGAATTTTAGCTTACGAAGATAAAATAGAGCAAATCAAAGCTGATAAGCTAGACAGCGACGCCATAATGATATTGTACTACTCTCTAAATGAACATTACTCTAAAAATGCATCATTTTTAATGAACAAGAGTACGTTAAAGGACGTGAGGCTACTAAAATCTGATACAGGTCAATATCTCTGGCAGCCGAGTTTATCGCTTGAGACTCCAGATACTTTAATGGGAATACCAGTATATCAATCTGCTGATATGCCACCTACAGTCATTGCAGTAGCAGATTTCAAACAAGCTTATAAGATCTTGGATAACAGAGGAATGAGGATACTGAGAGACCCTTATACAAACAAACCTTATGTTAGATTTTTTGTCAATAAGCGTGTAGGCGGGGAAGTTGTAAACACCAGCGCTATTAAATAGTTGAAAATTGCGAATAAGCACTAATGTTTTATATTATTTTATAAAATAGTTGACATATAATATTCTTTATATCATAATTTGGTAAATTTATTATTAATTTAAGGAGTAAAATATGTGGAAAAGTATAAAAAAGTTTTTTAAGTGGATTGCAGGAAAAATTTCATCAATCTGGGACAGCATTAAAAACTTGTGGTCTATTAATAAGGCAAACCTAGTAAGTGACCATGGGTTATCTTTTGTAAAATTGAGCAACGGTAAAATAGGGTTGGTTATGTTGCAAGATATAATATTTTCAAAAAATAAAGATCAAGATGGTAATGTAATTGATTGTGAATTTCGTTCAGATTTTAATGATGAATTATTGTATATTACAGTTCGTTACGACTCGAAAACGATAATGGAAGATGGTAATATATGTCTATCTATTAATTAAGTTGGTACCCTAGATGGCAAAGAAGTTTATGGTGATAATGAACCAGAAGAAATGAAAAGGCTTTTATTAAGTTCAAAAATTACTGATCTAGAAGTAAAACAACACGCTACTGATACTAGTCAATCTCTTAATGCATAGTCACTATAGCAAACTGTTAAAAAGAGCACCTCCTTTGGTGCTCTTTTTTTCTTTATAAGTTTTCTCCATAGGGAAAATTGACAAATTAAACTTTATATGTAATAATTAAATTATTAACTTAAGGAATAAACTATATTAAAAAAAATAAAAACCTTTTTTAAGCGGATTGCTGATCATACAGGAATCTCGTGGATTGCAAAAAAAGTTTCATCAGGCTGGAATTGGTTATTTAGCAGTAAAGCAAATGCTGATCCAAAAAATACATCACCAAAGAGACCTTTAGATGATAAAAATAATACGTTGCCAAAAACTCTAGATGGTAATCAATTAATACTGACAAAGCAGATAGATAGACCCAAAGTTTGTCTTGAAGTTATCGATGATGAACTACTATTAACTATGATAAATAAAAATTATAAAATCCTTGAAGAGAAATATAAGAATCCATGTCAATATGATGAATTTCATGCATTTGTAAGATGTGACAGTGGAGATTTTCATATTACCGGCCCTTATCGCTCACAGAAAAATATAGGTGTTGAGAGGAAGTCTGTGTCAATAACTTCAGTAAAGAAACAAAGTGATGAAGGTTCTGTATTAAGTAATCCATTAGAAATGATACGTGTATTAGGCTTAGGTAAAAACAAAGAGTTCGTTAAAGTGGATAAGATAAATTACAAGCCATTAAAAACAAAAAAAACATCAGTATTAGGTGAGCTTGAATTTGAAGGGAATAACTTTTGGTTAAATTTGGAAGAGTGTATAAACATTAAGGATTATAAAAGTAGTTTAACCAAGGACGCATATCATCCTAAGTTTCTTGTATATCTAAAGTATAATAAAAGAGAATATTGCATTACTGGGAGGAGTGTTAATTTTCCTGAGTTTGCTAAACATTTAATTGTAGAATCGATAATAGAGAAGAACGAAGATGGGAAGTATATCGATAGCGATAAAATATTAGTGCAAGACGATATTGAGCATGTGAAAAAAATGTTAGGATTGGGAATTGGTACAACAAATGTTAAAGTAGATAGTATATCTAATCAGCCGTTTGGAGTTGAAACACCCACTAGTATGGCACAACAAATGGTGAACAATACAACTATTGATCAACTAATATCATTGGCAGTAACAAGAGAATCTTCTACTATCAACATTTTTAACGGAAACTTAGAACTACGTCTTGCAGATGATATTAAACAAAATCTAGAGGATTATAATCATCCAAAAAAGGAGGGTAAATATCGTATAAAAATACACTGCAATAAAAATGATTTTAACATTAATTTTAGTAAAAGAGATAACGATGATGGTTCCGTATCTCTAATTATTAATATGATACAAAAAGATAAACGCGAACTTTGTCAGGTAGCGCAAATGAAAAAGTTCTTGGGCTTCAAGAAGGGGTCAACATTTGTTGTAATAGATTCTATTGAAAGTTTTAAAGCGCGTGGCGTACCAAGCTCAGAAACTACTAGTCTGGCTAACTATAATAAATCTCTATTAGTTAATGCACATAAAGAAAAAGATGAGCATAATACTGATGCTAGTAACAAGATAATACAGCAAGAGGTTGATAATGAGGATAATGAACAAGAGGAGTTTTATGATGCAGAAGAGGAATTATATGGTGATTTTCATGATGCATTGTTTATTCCAGAAGAAGCAAAATTGGAATTTTCTCAAGAATTATCTAACTACTTATCAAAAGCAAGAGGCTCAGAAATAAGAAGATTGCTTTGCGATGAAGTAGTACCAAATTCGTTACTTATGCGATTAATAGTTGAAGAAAAGCTTGCGAGTAATAATTGTTCTTGCTAGTTAATTTCACAAAAGAGCAACTCCTTTGGTGCTCTTTTTCTTTATAAGTTTTCTCCATAGGATAAAATTGACTAATTACAATTTGTATCTTCCTCGTATCAATTTTCAATAGATTCATCGATGTATATCTATAGTTTATCAGTGTAAGGCTAAATATGCTAAGCTTATAAAAATGACAAAGCTCGAAAAAAGGCCTAATATAAGCTTTATGAAAATCAGAGTTGGAGTAATAGGCTGCTTAGGCAGAATGGGCAAGAAAATACTAAATGAATTAATTACAAATACCAAAGTGGAAATAGCAGGTGCTGTTGCTCGCTTGGGCAGTGAGTATATAGGCTTAGATATTGGGCCTATTGTAGGCAATAATTGCAATTTAGGAATCAAAGTTACAAGTTCTATTAGTGAGGTATTTGAATCGTCCGATATTGTAATAGATTTTACAACTAAAGAATGTATGCTAGAATGCCTTAAGGCAGCCGTGAAATTTAAAAAACCTCTAATTAGTGGCACAACTGGAATAGAAGGTCTAAATTTAAAAGAATATGCTGCTGAAGTTCCAATATTATGGTCAGCAAATATGAGTTTTGGAGTTAATGTGTTGCTGAAATTGGTAAAAGAAGCTGCCAAGCTTTTAGGTAATGATTATGACGTCGAGATTTGGGAAATGCATCACAATTTAAAAAAGGATTCACCATCTGGAACAGCTATAGAGTTTGGTAAAGCAGTTGCTAACGCTGCAAAAGTGGATTTTGAGCTCAATCAATATGCACATAATAATTCAAATATAAGAGGGAAAGGAGGAATAGGCTTTGCAGTATCTCGTGGAGGTGGAGTAATAGGAGATCACAGTGTCATGTTTGTCAATTCCGATGAACGAGTAGAATTAAATCACAAAGCAATTGATCGCACAACGTTTGCTAGAGGGGCGGTTCAAGCAGCAATATGGTTGTGCGAGAATAAAAAGGAAATACCAGGACTTTATTCAATGCAGGATTTAGTATGAACGATAAATACGCTTTCGTTAAAAATTTAAATCTTTGGTATGGCTCTAAACAAGTTTTATTCGATATAAATTTGAATATTTGCAAAAAGAAAGTCACAACTTTTATCGGACCGTCTGGGTGCGGTAAATCGACATTCTTGCGTTGTTTTAATCGTATGAATGATTACGTACATGGATGTAAAGCGACCGGTGAGCTGGCAATCGATGGACTGGGTAATATATATTCACGTGATATGGATGTTGTATTGCTCAGAGCAAAAGTTGGTATGGTATTTCAAAAACCCAATCCTTTTCCAAAATCAATATATGATAATGTTGCTTATGGGCCTAAATTGCATGGCATGGTGAAAAATAAGCAAAAATTAGATGAAATAGTAGAGAGTAGTTTAACTAAGGTTGGTTTATGGGAAGAGTTGAAAGATAGATTGCAAGATAGTGCACTAAATTTATCCGGTGGCCAGCAACAAAGATTATGCATTGCTCGTGCAATTGCAGTAAAGCCAACTATTTTATTAATGGATGAACCATGCTCTGCTCTTGATCCAATGGCAACCAATGCAATCGAAAATCTTATACAAGAATTGAAATTGAGGTTCACCATAATTATGGTAACTCATTCGATGAAGCAAGCTAAAAAATTAGCTGACAGCATAGTTTTCTTTTGCAATGGCAAGATTGTTGAATTCGGAAGTACTCAAGAAATCTTTGAAAATGCTCAGTCTCCTTTAACGAAGGAGTATATCCTGGATCATTAGCCTTATAGTCAACAGTTGATATTTTAATTTTTTCTATGTATAATTTATCAAAGTTTTAATTACAGGAGGATAAAATGCTTTGTACAAATGAGGAAACAAGAAAGTTGTTTAAAGCTATTGAATTTCAAAATGTTAGTAATGAAAACATAGCACCTAAGGAAGCTTGGAATCATTTTCAACAAGCATTGAAAGAAGGAGCGAATGTTAACGCTTTTGAAGATGGAATGACACCTTTGATGTGCATTGCTTCAGCTTTTGTTACTAGTAATAACGAGGAACATCAATATTTAGAACTTATGGCTAAGTTGCTTGTAGAGCATAAAAAAATTGATGTAAATATTAAAAGCAAGCAAGCTGTTATTGAGAGAAAACCAAAGGAAAATGATGGTTATCCAGTGTACGAATTTGAGGATAGAGAAGTAGTAGATCAGGGTAAAAGGGGTTGTGTATAACTTGACAATTTACAACCTGTTAATGAAGAATTTGTACCTCAAGGTTATGCTCGTGCAGAGGAGGAAATTAAGACCGGCAAGAAGGAAAAAAATACAGCTCTACACATTGCTTGCAATTTGGGAAATGTAAACATGATAAAAATATTACTTACACATCCAAATATCAAACCTAATATTCAAAACTATGAAAACAAAAGTCCAAGAGATTGTATTGCAGAACATGTTAAGGAAATAATAGAACCAGAATTCCTAAAGATAGAAGCAGTCGCTCAAAAAAGGAAACAAACTAATTATGCTTGTGCTTTTTTGTTATCTGGAGTACTTGCTGCTGGTCTATGTTTCGCAATTTATAACCCAGTTCCACTTGCTGTAACTTCGTTGCTTTTTTTTTCAATAGGGTGTGGTTGTCTGTATAGAGCAAATACAGTTCTTAACGATGTAAATTTCTCTCAGGTTGATTTCGAACATGCTAAGTGATTTATCTGTTCAGGTAAGGTGTTATTCCAGCACTTGATGCTGGTTTTCATTTAATCTCATTGAATTTAGCATAAGCTTTGTAAATTTTTCTAGATCCCAGTGTCAAGCACTGGGATGACACCCATTTCTTTCTAGTCTTGTAATTCGAGTAGCTGAAACTAGCTGCTTTTCTTAATACCAGTGCCAGCTACTAGGATGACATTATGGAAATCTGGATCACGTTGTCAGCTACTAGGATGACAAAAAGGCAAGGTACTGAGATGACAGGAGTATGAAATTGGTCTACTTGACCATTTAGTTGTCTTTTCTCGTCTACCTTATTTTACCACTCTGCTGAACGGATACCTTTATTTTCAATAATTTTGTTAGCAATAATACGGCTTTCAAAATCTACACTTATTATGTCAGATAGTGAGTTAATATCAGAGTACTTGTCAAAGTTTTCTATTGTTGATTTTACTACCTCTACTACTTCTAAAAAGCCGATTCGTGATTTCAAGAATTCATTAACAGCTATCTCATTTGCAGCGTTCAAAACAATACTATTTGTATGTGGAGAAGAAGAATTTAACACTTCCGTGCTTAGCTTTAGTGAAGAAAAACATTTGTGGTCTGGTTCTTGAAAAGTCAATTTTTTTTGTTTTGTTAAGTCTAACTTGTAGTTCAAAGTTGATCTTTTTGGCCAAGACAAAGCGTATGCAATGGGAATTTCCATATCAGTTTCTGCAAGCACAGCAAAGCTGAATCCATCGTGATAAACGACAATTCCATGTACTATCGATTCAGGGTGCACTACTGCTTCAATTCTATTTGGGCTAATATTAAACAAATGATGTGCTTCTATTATTTCTAGTGCCTTATTCATCATTGTTGCACTATCAACTGAGATTTTCTTTCCCATTTTCCAAGTAGGGTGACTTAGTGCCTGATTTACTGTGATATTTCTTAATTGTTCAAGGCTATAATTTAAAAATGGTCCACCAGAGGCAGTGAGTATAATCTTTTCTACGCATTTATCATCATTTTGCAAAACTTGAAAAATTGCGTTGTGTTCAGAGTCGATGGGAATTATTTGTACGCTCTTTTCTTTAGCTTTTTTAAGGAGTAACTTGCCACCACAAACAATACTCTCTTTGTTTGCTAGAGCAATAACTTTAGTACCGCTTTCTATAACCTTTATAACTGGCTCAAGGCCTGCGATGCCAACTATTGCAACAACTGAGAGATCAACAGTTAGAGAAGCAACATTTGCTAGACCTGAAGCACCCCACTCTACTTTGACATTTGTACCAAGCAGATCTTCTTTTAAATCTTTGTAAAACCTTTCATCAGAAATAGCAACATATTGTGCATTAAGTAGCTTTGCCTGTTGTGCTAGCAGAGCAAAGTTAGAATTGGCACTTAGTGCTTCCACCTGATATTCTTCCTTTCTCTTTGAGAGCAAATCTACAGTCTTTTTTCCAATGCTTCCTGTTGATCCTAAAACTGAAACTTTTTTCACTAATTACAATAAAATCTTCTTAGTTATTTAGTAAACAAGCTCATGATCATCACCAACAGATGGTGAAGGACCAGGTGAAAAAGATTGGCCATGATGATCACCTGCATCATGCATATCATGCAAACCATCAGCACTTTGAGCTATTTCATTGTTAGAGTGGGGATAATCATCAGGATGATGCCCCTCATCACCATAGTCCATACCCATTCCTTCTGATGGCATATCTTCTCCACCACCACCTGAAAAATATTCAGCAAGGCTTTCAAGAAATTTTATGCCAAACATATTACCTGATTTCCCAAATAACGTTACTAGACTGCTACCACTGACCAAACCTTCAAACACATTATTATAAGCAGCAATTGCTCCTTCATGAAAGTTGAACATCCACTTCATTCCATCCACAATTGTTGAAATAGAATCACTATGACCAAGACCGAAGCCACTTTTATCACTAGCAGCTTCCTGATGTTGCTGCTGTGCCTGCCATTCTGCAATATTTGGACCTTGTGCTTCACTCATAAACTTTTATTCTAAGCCTTAAGGTATTATTTTACCAAAAACACTGTAAAATATCAATTATTTTAAAAGAGGGTCATCAAAAAGCTGAGTGTCAGCTATTTTGATGACTCTAAAAATTAGGCAGCAAGTATAGTATCCCTTACTTGAATATTTGGTTGTTCAATGGCAACATTTTGCATATTTGTTGAAGCACGAATAGTATCCGATCCTAGAATATTTAGTTGTTGAATGACAACATTTTGCACATTTGTGGAAGTATGAATAGTACACGTTCCTAGAATATTTAGTTGCTGAATGACAACATTTTGCACATTTGTGGAAGCATGAATAGTATTCGGTCCTAGAATATTTGGTTGTTCAGTGGCAACATTTTCCACATTTGTAGAAACATGAGAAGATGCTCTTCTTGCATAAGCCATTGATAACGCACCAACTCCAGCTCCAATTATGAAACTAGGTACAGATGATTCTCCAAATTCCTTACTTATTTCGTTAAACAACACTGTTGCAGCTACTGATAATCCAACTTCAAGTATTGGTTTACACACATCTTGTTTTAACTTTTGTTGTAACTTTTGTTTTAATTCTAACGATCTGTTATCTAACCCTTCTCGTCGTAAGTGTTCTAAATTCATAGTCATTATCCATTAATTAATTATAGTTAAATAATATACTGTAATTAATATTTAATCAAGATAATTATTAATATATTAAAGAATGAAATGCCAAAAATAACTGACAGGCTCTTTTAACTAGAAATATTTAAGAAATTTACTAAATGAAAAAAGGCATTTACTCTATACCAAAACATCGATGATGTGCTGTAGTAACAAAGTGATGACTTGAGGTTTAAGACAGCTTCTATTTCTTCTTAGAACCTGTTTAAAATCTCTAGAAGAAGAGGTAAAGTAGGTATAGATTAAGAGTGTGGTATATATATGCAAAAAAGTTATCCAAGTGATATAAGTAGAAAGAAATTTGAAAAAATCAGACCAATACTGGAAAGAAGCAGAAAGAAAACAAGGCCAAGAAAACTTGACTTATATGATGTGTTTTGTGGAGTGCTATACGTCCTGAAAAGTGTCTGCCAATGGAGAATGTTGCCAAAGGATTTTCCAAAGTGGGAAAACATATACTACTATTTTCAAACCTGGAATAAAAAAATGGAGAATAATCAAGTTTGCTGCAACTAGTCTTAAAAAAATTAGTTGGAGAGGTCCGACAAGGCAATGGTCGGAAAGAGAAAACCAGTTTCTGTATAATCGATGCTCAAAGTGTTAAAAACACAGATACTGCTGAAGAAAAGGGTTATGATGCTGGTAAAAGAATTTCAGGAGTCATATTGCAGTAGATACACAAGGTTTGCCACATGCAATCCATGTAACAACGGCAGAAGTAACTGACCGTAGCAGTGCTGTAAAAATGGTTGCAAATGCTAAAGAAAATCTCTCTGAAGTTAAGAATATACTAGTTGATGCTGGCTACACTGGAGAAAATTTTGCAACTCAAATAAAAGATACTATTGGTGCAACTGTTGAGGTCATAAAGTGTGTGATTCATAGAGGTTATTACAATTGACTTGTCAGATTGAGTCTGAACTAGTTGGCTTGTTAAGAGATTTGCATTTTTGAAGTGATTGTAGTTTCTGATTGTGTTTACAATTTTGCATGACAAACGACTCTTTTGATAAGATATAGTTTTTCACTTAAGCAAGGAATCGTATTTTCCAGTTCCTTATATTTTTCCCAAGGAGTTTTTCCTTGAAGAGCGCTATGAGGGCGGTGTTTATTATAATACTCTTCCCAATCCCTAAGTTTAATTTGCAATTCAGAGCTCTTGATGGTAACGATACTGTAAAACTCATCTAAGTCTGTACGCTGTGCTCTTTCCACTTTACCATTTAAGTGTGGAGAAAACGGCTTAATAGGACGAAATTTAATTTTCCATTCCTTCAAACATTCTTGCACCTCATAAGCAAAAAATTCTTGCCCTCTATCAGTTTGAATCCTTTGGCAATGGAAAGGTATTCTTTCTCTTAGTTGTTTTAGGAAATCTAAAGTGTTTTTTGAAGTACTTCTTGAATATAATGCAACAATTTTATAACGTATCTATAGCAGTATATTGATAAAGCCCTGACGATATTTTGCACACATCCATCTGCACACGCTCTCCAGGTACTTTACAGTTATAACGCTTGACATGTTTGCGATAATGACGTTTAACATGCAGAAGACTTACACTATGTTTTTTGAAAATTTTGTGTATAGTAGCCAATGACAAGGATAAATCATATAGACGTCTTAACTCGGTTTCTTGCCCCTAGCTTTCTAGTTTGTCTTAGATGAAGAATAAGCTGCTCATCTGATTCATTGATCTTTTGCAAAGGTGAAGTTTTAGGAACGCTGCTTTCAGCCATTGAAGACTGTTCATTACTTTCGTAATCAGGTACGTTCTTTTGAATTAATGTCAACATATCAGCAACTTGCTGTGGATATGATGATACTTTACCTGATGGTACTTTAAAAGTCTCCTCGCTAAAAATCCCATTAAATATTTCACACCTGTCTTTATTTTCGTGATTAGGCACGATCCTTTCAAGGGTTACTTTCCAATCCTCTTGCTCTTGCTTTTTACATATCTCCTCAACTCCATCGTGCATTTCAATTTTGTCAGGATCATCTTTACTTTCACAACTAGATATGCTCTTTGCAAGTATTTTTAGCCAACCATCAATTTTAGCTTTTTGCTCTTCATCTTGCTCTTGATTTTTTAGTATTTTTAAAATCTCCTTCACTTTGTTAAGATGATCTTTTCTTACATTAGCGAAAACTTTTTCTAACATATCATTATCTTGAGCTACATCTATAATAGCTTTAATACTTTTCTGACTAACTTCCTGATTAGTAAGATTTATAGCACAGCTAAGCGGTGTTAGAGTATGTTCTTGATCATCTGAAAGCCTGATCTTTATATTCGCAGTAGTAAGAACTTTTTCTAATATACTATTTCTTTTAGCTACATTTAGGATAGCTTGAATGCCTCTCTGTTTATTAAGAATAATAGCATGGACAAGTGGTGTTGAAGTATATTCTTGACCATTTGAGAGCTTGATCTTTATATTCGCAGTAGTAAGAACTTCTTCTAATATATCTTTCTCTTTAGCTACACTTAGAATATTTGTAATATATCTCTGACTATTTAACGAGTTCTTAAGATTTATAGCATAGGCAAGCGGTGTTAGAGTATGTTCTTCACCATCTTCAAACTCTATACATTTCACAGTAGTAAGAATTTTCAGCAAATCCTCTTTTGAAAATCTTGTAAGAAGATCAATAATATTCTCACCTTCTTTCATCGAAGTCTGTAACTTATCATATAATCTTTTTTGTGTTTCGTTTAACTTCTCATACCTTGGCATATAAAATTCTCCTATTAAAAATAATATACTTTAATTATTATATATTTAAATAAAAAAGTCAATAAATTAACAAGATACTCTGTAACAAAAACACTAAAACAAGAAAGAAGAAGAGAAGCTCGAGTATTCATCTTTTTTTCGAAAACTAATACTTTGCTTTCTTCTCAATATATCTACATATCAGAATAGACAGCTCATATAATACCAACATTGGAATTGCAAGCCCTACTTGGCTTAGTACATCAGGTGGAGTTAAGATTGCAGCAATAATGAAAATTACCACTATCGCAATTCTCCGTTTATTTGACAAACTTTGTGCAGTGATTAGCCCTACTCTCACCATTAAGGTTAGTATGACTGGAATTTGAAATGCAGTACCAAACGCAAACATGAATTGAAGAACAATGTCTAAATATTCACTAACTGAAGGCATAAACTCTATCGGTATACCGAAAGATTTACCGCTATGTTCAAAAGCAATAAAAAATTTCCAAGCTAAGGGAAATATGTAATAATAAACTACGGCAGCTCCTGTTATAAACAAAACTGGCGTTGCAATTAAATATGGCAATAACACTGCCCTTTCTCTTTTATATAAGCCAGGTGCTAGAAATATGTAGAATTGCCATGCAAGCACAGGAAAAGAAAACAACAGTGCACTCAT
This sequence comes from Wolbachia endosymbiont of Encarsia formosa, assembly GCF_039540065.1. NCBI lineage: Bacteria > Pseudomonadati > Pseudomonadota > Alphaproteobacteria > Rickettsiales > Anaplasmataceae > Wolbachia > Wolbachia endosymbiont of Encarsia formosa. The sequence continues at coordinate 1,123,127 of NZ_CP154278.1, forward strand.
TATTGCAACCCTGAGATATACAAAAAACGCTTCTGTTAAATCTGTATAGATTAGAGAAAAATCATTGGTATCTTTTGTAACTTCTATTAAAGGTGCAAGTAAAAAGCGGTATATATTTTCTTTAAAATAGTAGCAAAAACCGAAAGCAACACAAAAAAATAGAAAGCAAAAAATAACTCTTTTTCTGAGTTCCGCAAAGTGCTCATAAAATGAAGCATATTTTTGTGAATTTTCTTTCATACTTTACAATAGCGCTATGTCTAACATTCTCAGTGAAAAAGCCCATTCATTGTCGTACCACGCTGCAACTCTACAGATATCGCCTGTGACATATGTACCAGCTAAATCCACAATTGCACTATAAGGGTTATGGACAAAGTCTATTGAAACTAGAGGTTCCGTGCATACAGAAAGTACATTTGACATTGGATAACCCTCTGTCATCCTAGTACTCTCTGATGTCATCCGAGTAGCTGACACTGGGATCCAGAAATTAGATTCCAGCGTCACGCGCTGGAATGACGTAGAGGAGAGAGCTGCATCCTTAAACATTTCATTTATTTCTCCAGCTGTTACCTTCTTATCAGTCGTAAATTTAAAATCAACCATAGAAACGTTGCTAACTGGAACTCTAATGGCAGTACCATCTAGCTTTCCTTTTAACTCAGGAATAACAGAACCAATTGTTTTTGCTGCTCCAGTTGTAGTTGGCACCATAGAAAGGCCACAAGCTCTTGCCCTTCGTAAGTCTCTATGGTTGCCATCAAGAATATTTTGATCATTCGTATAGGCATGTATAGTGGTCATAAAACCGCTTTTTATACCTAAATTGTAGTGTAAAATGTGTACAATCGGAGCCAGACAGTTTGTAGTACAAGAACCTGCTGAGATCACTGTATGATCCTTTTTTAGCATATCGTTATTTACGCCGTAAACTATAGTTACGTCAGCATCTGAAACTGGAGCAGAGACAATTACTCTCTCTGCATTATGCTTTGCTGCTTCCGCACGCTTGTTGAATGCACCAGTGCATTCAAGTACTACATCAACATTCCAAGGAATATTTTCAGGGCTACGTTCTCTATATAAAGAAAATTTCCTGCTATTTATAGATAGCCAATTTTCAGACTCGTTAAAATCAATATCGCCGTTAAATTTGCCATGAACAGAGTCATATTTAATCAAATGTGCATGCTGCTCAGCACTGAGCGACCCATTTACCGCCACAACTTCTATTTGCTCGCTATAGTTTTCTACTTCAAAAATAGCACGCAATACACTTCTGCCTATTCTACCAAGACCATTAATTCCTACACGAATTGTCATTTTTCCATCTTAAAAGTTTAATTATAGAGGATATTGCCTGATATTTCATTCTATTCTTTTAGTTGTTAATCCTAATGTTATAATATATTGATTGACTAAAGAAACTGTATCACTTAATTAATAATGTCTAAATTTTAACTTGGAGTAGGTTATGCATGGATTACCAATGACAAATTCAGATAATCAGTATCAGCAAAGAAAAATAGAAGCATTGTAAAAAGAAAATAAAGGGCTGTCAGAAAAAGTGAAAACACTACAGAAAATGTCAGTGCTGCAAAATGAAATGCTAGTAATGCTAAAGTGGAAATCAATAACAGAGAAACTGCGCACAGAAATATAAAAAAACTGCTAGAAGCACCTCAAGAGGCAGCAGCATTTCAATTAGAAGAAAGAGATGAGGATCAGCAAGTAATAGAAGACATACTGGATATTCAAGAAGAATTTAAATCTTTACAAAATTTGGAAAGTACTACTATTGAACAAACAAATATTCAAGGACAGAGCATATAAACTTGTAATAGCTTCAAACTATTATAAGTAACTTTCCCTATTTCCTTCTTTATCATTACCCCGGGTGTTGTAAAACTGGAGTAACACCTTCCGCTACGCAAATCACCTACAAAACACAATCTTTTTATTCCCCCAAACAATTAGTTGTTAATTTAAGCAACCATATTAATATAGTAAATATTTACTTAATATACTAGTATTTACCTTGACTAAACAATTATAGTGCTGTATAATTTGTACTTAAGCTTTAATAGTGAGGTTTTGATGGACGCACAAGAATTAGAAAACTTACAGAAAAGTTCATCAACAAAATCCCAAGATGCTGGGAAGAAAACATCAGAAGAGTTGGAAAGAAATTTAAACCCTAATGAAGCCAATAATGATATATTATAAAATCTATCAAGAATACGAGGGAGAAACATGGACAGAGTCATTAATGAATGGTTTTATAGCCGCTGTTTCTTTGGGATTTGGCTTCCTTCTAGGAAAAATTCTACAAACGAAGCTGTTTCTACAAATCTAGAAAACGCTGCTGTTGAACAACCCAATGTGCAACAAACCCTACCCTTATGTATATAAAATGACAAATTTTATAACTAAAAAAGTACTTCCCAATTTTCAAAGCACTGCATACAATAGAATTATATTGTAGTCCCTTATACTCATCCTGAGATATAGGAAAACAATCTGTACGACATTTTAAGCTGGCTCAGAGGGCTGGCAAACCCAATACCATAATTTACAAGGAGGACTTATGAATAAGAAATTTCTCTATTCACCATTGTCAATAAAAAGCATAGAAGAAAACGGAGTATTTTCTGGCTATGCGAGCGTTTTTAATATAGTTGATAAGCAAAATGATCTGATATTGCCTGGAGCATTTAAGAACAACTTAAATAAAAGTCAGATAAAACTTCTTTGGCAGCACAACCCAAGTGAGCCTATAGGTAATATTACAGATATTTGCCAAAATGATATTGGCCTATATATAACTGCACATTTGCTTTTTGGTATTCAAAAATCAGAGGAAGCATATTTAATGCTAAAAACTGGAACTATTAACGGGCTTTCGATTGGCTATATACCAATAGAGTATGATGTTGATCATGAAAGCGGAGCTCGAGTGTTAAAACAAGTGGAGCTATGGGAAGTTAGTTTAGTCACTTTTCCTGCAAATTTGTCAGCTCAGGTAATCAATGTGAAGAATCATTACAATGAACAAGAAATGTTAGCAAGAGCAATAGAAAAAGCAAATTCTGTGCTTACAAACATGTGTATTTCTACTTAAAATTTATAAAAATTTTCACACAATTTAACATTAATATTATTATTTAATAATATTAATATATATAACTTCAATACTTTGAAAATTAGGTCATTTTATGATGAATGATAACAATGAGGTTAATTACGAACCTAGTATTAAACAAAAGGAAAAAAAATATAGCTTATCCACTGTGCTTGCTTGGCTATATCTAAAAACAATTGGACGAATATTGCCAGAGAGATGGAATAAATGGTCAGAGAATATTCTACACCACAATAAGGTTATTGTGGATAGTGGATTTCAGACTGAGATAATGAGTAAAAATAAAACTACGAAGACTCAATATGATAAAATAGAGGGTAAAAATTTCCAAGCTAGTTCAGAATTTAAAGGAAAAAAGGAATTAGAGGATAAGAATAAAGAATTAAAGGAGCAACTGGAAGGTGTAAGTCAGGCACTCGAAGCGTTTATTGGGCTCTGTAATAATCAAGCACAGCAGATTAAAGACTTAGAATTAGAGAGTAATGTTTTAAAAGAGGAAAAAGAACAATTAAACTCCATAATTAAAGGACTGGAAAAGAACTATAGAGAATTGGAAGAAATTGCACAAAAAAGAGGAGAAGAATTTTTAGCACAGTTGAAGAAAAAGTCTGAGGAGATATTACATTTGCAGAAAGAATTAATTGAGTGCAGCAAAGAATTTGCAAATAAAACAGAAATGCTCTCAGTAAGGTTAGAAGAAAAAGACTTAAAAATAGGCAGTTTAACGCAATTAAATAAATCATTAGAACAAGAGAAAAAGGAAATGGAGACTAAAAATAACGAACAAAAGCAAACTATATTTGCAAAAGAGAAAGAAATAGAAGAGAAAAACACTTTAATTACTTCACTTATTGATAAAAATAAAGACATGGATGAAACTGTGAAGAGAGAGAATACAATCCTACTAGAGCAAAATACAGAACTTAAGAGTAAAGTTAGTGAGTTAAAAAACGAATCTGATACTCAAATAAAGCAATTAGAAAATCAACTTGAGGAGAAACAAGCAGAATTAGAGCAAGCTGAGAAAAAAAATGCTGAATTTAGAAAAGAATTGGAAAGTGCTCAGCAACAATTAGTGCAAAAAAATACTGATCTAACAAATCAATTACAAGATTTAAGTAGTAAACTACATGCTGCTGAAATAAAGAAAAAAGAATTAGAAGATGAAGTTAACGAATTGAAAGAAAAAGCTAAGAAAAAAGATGCTGAATTAGAGGTTCTTAAACAACAATTAGAGAAAGACAAAAGTGATTCAATTAGTAAAATAAATGCTACTAAAAAAGAGAAAAAAGAATTAGAAGGTGAAGTTAACGAATTGAAAGACAAAGTACAGACATTAGAAAAAAATAGAGCTGAAATAGAAAAACAAAAGGCAGATTTGGAGAAAAAATTAGAGTCTTCACAAGGGGAGAATAAAAAGTTACAAAAACAAGTTGAACATCCAAGTGCAAAAAAAACAGAAAATGTTACAACAGTTTCTATTAGAAATAGTAAAGAAATACCTAATCAAAGTGTGACATCAAAACCTGAAGGTAGACAACAAAAGTTACAAAACAAGCAAAAAGACGCTAGTAAAAAGCCAGAAGATATTAATAAAAAAACTAAAGCAGATACAAAGAGTATTTTCTCTACTTCTGGTTCTGTGAAGTCAAAATTTTCAAATAATTTATCTAAGCTTCGTGGGAATGACAGTCTCGATAAATTTTTATCTGATCAAAATACAAAGTTGAAAAAAAGTTTTCCTGAATCTAAAGAAAAACACTTTTGCCATAACGTGCTTAAGGAAACTATAAAGTCTCTATCAAATCAAGGTGATGGTAAATTTGAAAGTGATAAATTACTTGAGTTATTGAAAAGTAATTTGATGAAATATGGAAGAGCGATTATAGAAATTAAGGTTAACACAGTTGTTGAAAAAGTTGGTAAAAAGCATTCTATCGAACAGGTATTTTTTGTTAAAGAGTGTGCAAAAGGGTTATATTTAAATGAAGAAGATAGTAAAGCAGTAATACATTCTTTCACAGACTTTTTAGCTCACAAAAATAATAGCAATAATGATTCAGTCAAAAAATTTGTTGTGCAGAAGTTAACGGAAGCTGAAATGAAATGTTTTTCAGATAAGATTCAAGGATTACAACTAGCATCAAGCATACGAGATAAATTTTTATCTCCAGATCAGGGAATGTGCGTTCAAACTTCAAAAGAAAACAATGAATATGAATTAACAGATAAAGCTAAAAAAGAATACACACCTAACTCTTCCATGAGTCACACTAATAGCACTCCGGTAAGTGTGAAGCAAGAAGCAAGGTCTAGATAAAACTTTTAGCATAAAGTATCAGCTCCTCTTTTGTTAAAGTGTAGGAGCTGTCTTCCCAGTGTTGTCGTAGCAATTCCAAGTTTCTACCTAAATTTTTCCCTGGTTGATGACCTATAGTTATTAAATCATCACCAGATAAAGGAAATTTTGGAATGTTAAACATCTTAGCAAATGAAATATACTCATCAACATTTATTCCAGACTCAATACCACAAATCTTCATTAAGTCACAATATAATTCCTTACCAAATAAAGATATGTATTTCTTTTGTTCTTTTTCTGAAAGCTCTGTTTTGATATCGTTTGATAATAAAAATAATAGCTTTTTCTTTTGCTTATTTGAAAGACGTAAAAACTTGCTCACTTCTTCTCCAAGACTAACTCTATCTTCGGCAGTCCTAAGAAGCAACGCTAATTTTGTTAGTGCATCCAAACTTGAATCTAGGAAAGGCGTACGGCCATACGATGAGGGTTTTGTAGGAGGTTTAGTGTTGATAAGAAGTGGTGAAGATAAAATTTCGCATTTTACTTCTTTTGGAATAATTTTTTGTAAAACATCAGATTTTTGCATGCTCTTAAGTGTTGTAGCAGGATTATCACACTCCAGTAATTTAAATATTTCTTCTCTTATTCTCTCTCCAGAGAGGTTTTGAATCATGTGCGAATGCTTTTTGCACACATCAAATATTTCACCACGTAAATCTCCTATGCATATTTTAGCATGAAAACGAAACGCTCTTAAAATACGTAGATAGTCTTCCTTAATCCTATCTTCAGCGTTACCTATAAAGTTTAACTTTCGTTCTTTTAAGTCCTTAATGCCACCAAAGTAGTCGTATATATGGCCATGCTTATCTGCATAAAGAGCATTAAATGTAAAATCGCGCCTTGAAGCATCATCTTGCCAATCATTAGTAAACTCTACCTTCGCATGTCTACCGTCACACTTTACATCATGCCTTAGCGTTGTAATCTCAAAGGACCTATTGTGTAAAATTGCAGTAATAGTTCCATGTTTCAGACCAGTTGGAATAGTCTTTATCTTGCAAAGCTTGAGCGCTTTAACTGTTTCATCAGGTAGCAGATTAGTAGCAAGATCAATGTCGTGAATTTCACGCTGCAAAATTGAATCTCTAACACATCCACCAACAAGCCTTGCCTCACCACCAAATTTCTCTATTGCCTCAATAATTATACTAACTTCATGATCAATTTTCATATACATCATGTTACACAAAATGCAAAATGTTTGCAAAAAGCCTCATATAAAAATATATAGGAAGGAGAGTGGTAAAATAAGGGGGTAAAGTAAAAGTAAGTCTACAACAAACCCAGTGCCTAGAAACTTATAAGTATAAAAGTAATACAACGTTTCTGATAAAAAGCTAGATTCCAGAATCATGCGCCAATGTTAAACAAAGTACTATAGAATTCAAGAAGACAATTTCCAGAAAGTTCCTAGACCCAAAAAAAGGTAAGTCATGTTAATGTTATTTGAAAAGGATAAGCTAAATTTTTTAATCTATAAAATGGAAAAATATAATTGATTAAAGATAATGATTGAAAGGTTGGAAAAATAAATTAAAGAAAAGATTAATCGATATTATGCCTTATAAGGTAGCGCTTCATAAGCAATTTTTGCGTTCTACTCCCCAACGGCAGATTACACGATGGCAAGGCATCAAGTAGGCAATTGCATTTGTATCTGAAAATTTTTGAAACATTTGTTGCCAATCAGAAGTATCATTGTCAAATTCGACAGCGCTTTTATGTTTGTGAACTGCAACAACATTTTTAAATTTTCCGATGTCAATGCCAATAAAATTTTGATAAGACGTAATCATAATAACTTCGATATTTTTAATTGATTTAAGATTGTAAACGGGTGCATATTTATGTCCCACACAACTATTCAAACATATCGAGAGATGGGCTAGTGTACCTTGATCCGAACGGTTATAATACCAATAGTTGGTCAGTCGCACACGCCCGTGATAGCACTATTTTCTTATAAAGATAGGACTATCTTCCCTCTTATCTTCTTTATATCATATTTTTAACTTACAATAGTTGAAGATTAGGAGAAATAAATTCGTGCTTTTCAGTTAGTAGTATAGAGGAAAGAGGAAATAAATTTGTATTGGAAAACGATAAGATTTCAGGGCAACGTTGGAATTTAAAACACAAACCAATTTTAGAAAGGTTTAGCGTTACCCATGATTACAAAGTAGAAAATTATACTGATCAAAAGATCACAAAATATGTTTTAGCAGAACACAACATTTACTCTAAAAATGATTTAGAGCAGAAAGACTCAATACACGAATTAGAAAATCACATTTTAGTGTTTTATCCAGGAGTACTGAAATGGCACTAACATCGACATTTGCACAGAAGTTGGAAAGATAGTCAAATAATATCTCTAATAAGTTAAGTACTTATATTTAGATCCTCATGTATTATATTGATAATAGGTTAAAATGTATGAAATAAAAAGAAAAGGACTTGCTTTCTCATGCTAAAAAAGACATGCTTTGAATAGCAGCAGGTAAATATAAGAAATTTATCTGGCGCTAGAAAAGCTAATTTTGTGAGGTATGAAATGAGTTTTAGCAAGAGTAAGTTTTTTAAAGAAGTATCAAGTAATGGATTTAAAAATATTAACAAAAAAAATGAAGAAGGAGAGACGATATTACATCAAGCAGTAGAAATCTCTGATTACAAAACAGTGAGGTTATTAATAAAAAAAGGGGCAGAGGTTAATGCAAGAGATAAAAATGGTTATACACCACTACACTGTGCAGTATTCGCAAAAAGTTTAGAAAATGTAAAAGTCCTACTAAGGGAAGGAGCAGAAGTAAATGCCACTCAATATGTCACCGGATGTACGCCACTGCACTCTGCATGCAAGATAGGAGGAGCAGGAGTTGAAATAATAAAAGATCTAGTAAAGGCAGGAGATGCAAAGATGCAAATGTATAAATCAGCAATACCTGCACCAGATAGTGCCTGCACAATTCGCATACCGTTAGCAAACTTAGGCCTAGTATGCACCCAATTTGTAGCATAAAGTAAACTAATGCCAAATATCAGACCTAGAATAATACGTACATTTGGCCCAAGTAGCCCTATTTCAATAGAATACTTAACCATAAAAAGCCAGCAAGCGCTAAAGCGATAGCACCTATCCACACAGGCAAGCGAATTCCAAAATGTCGCTCAAAGTTCGATTGCTTTTTAGATTGAGTAGATTGCTCTGATTCTTAAATTGTGTGATTCATAGATGTTATTACAATAAGAATATAAGGTCAAATAGAAATTTGGATTTGCAGTAGTTTATAGACCTTATTACAATTGCAAAGGATAAATTAGTTAATCTAGGGTTAAACTACGTCTGAGTTGGATAAAACTATACAAAAAGTTGGGTCATGCAGGAAAGAGCATTATGGTATTTCACGTTTTACCTTACGTAAATGGTACAAACGTTATGAAGAGTTAGGTGAAAAAGGATTAGTAGATCTCAGTAGTAAGCCTAAAACTTCACCTTTGCAAAAGATCAATGAATCAGATGAGCAGCTTATTCTTCATCTAAGACAAACTAGAAAGCTAGGGGCAAGAAACCGAGTTAAGACGTCTATATGATTTATCCTTGTCATTGGCTACTATACACAAAATTTTCAAAAAACATAGTGTAAGTCTTCTGCATGTTAAACGTCATTATCGCAAACATGTCAAGCGTTATAACTGTAAAGTACCTGGAGAGCGTGTGCAGATGGATGTGTGCAAAATATCGTCAGGGCTTTATCAATATACTGCTATAGATACGTTATAAAATTGTTGCATTATATTCAAGAAGTACTTCAAAAAACACTTTAGATTTCCTAAAACAACTAAGAGAAAGAATACCTTTCCATTGCCAAAGGATTCAAACTGATAGAGGGCAAGAATTTTTTGCTTATGAGGTGCAAGAATGTTTGAAGGAATGGAAAATTAAATTTCGTCCTATTAAGCCGTTTTCTCCACACTTAAATGGTAAAGTGGAAAGAGCACAGCGTACAGACTTAGATGAGTTTTACAGTATCGTTACCATCAAGAGCTCTGAATTGCAAATTAAACTTAGGGATTGGGAAGAGTATTATAATAAACACCGCCCTCATAGCGCTCTTCAAGGAAAAACTCCTTGGGAAAAATATAAGGAACTGGAAAATACGATTCCTTGCTTAAGTGAAAAACTATATCTTATCAAAAGAGTCGTTTGTCATGCAAAATTGTAAACACAATCAGAAACTACAATCACTTCAAAAATGCAAATCTCTTAACAAGCCAACTAGTTCAGACTCAATCTGACAAGTCAATTGTAATAACCTCTATGAATCACACAGATAAAGCGTATTCGTGATGAACAGGCTGTCCTTTCTCAAAAACTCGATGATGCTAAACATGAAGGCATCCTCATCAACGAAGAAAAAGGTGAAATGAAAGCTAAAATAGTGTGGTCAAAAACTCACTCAAGGCCGGTGTCTCTATTGATGTCATCTCTGAAAACAGTGGCCTTTCGGTAGATGAGATTAAGAAATTTATTTAACCTTATCCCGATTCAAATGGCCCTGAATAAAAGTGTTATTCAAATAACTTTGAGGCTCTAATCTCACTTGCTGTTCTTCTAAACCTAACTTATCATTTCCTTTGTCCAAGATCTGGTATATTGATTGATTTAGTACTACACTTAACCTGCTATTAAATTCTAGCATAAACTTGTTAAACTTTTTCGAATTTAATTTACCAGGATACCCTGCTTCTCTACCAGGACACGCCTTCTCTACATATGAGTTCAAAATCCCTGAAATCTCGGTAAACTTACCACTCATGACTTTTCTAGTAATCTCTCTATGCATTCCCATATAATCAATATTTAATCGATGCATTGACACACCACTCTTTAATCCAGCTTGCTCTACTAACTTCTCAAATCTCTTTGTAATATTGAGTGCATATCCCTGTGCTTCTAACAGTGATATAGACTGATCTAGTGTAGAAATATACTTTTGACCCGTAACCTTTCTAACCAATACATCAAGTAACATTATTGTACTATTTACATCCATTATTACATCAACTTGTGAGATTGGGCTTTTAGTTGTAGTGCTTGGGTTGGAATCTAATAACCCACCTATAGAGCTTTTTACCCAACCAAATAAATCATTTATCCATGAAGACGTTCGAGTAGCACTACTTGTAACTCCTATTTCATCATTTTTCAATGAATCTTCATTTTCTTTTGCAATACTAAGGTGATTATGTACACCTATTGATAGAGAGCTGTCTTCCTCTTGTGAGTGTTGATGACGTTTACGCCTTACAAGATTAAGATGTTGCATGTTTTCTTCATTTCTCCTTATTCTTCCCTCCAGAAGGTTTCGTATCTCTACACTGTCTTTTTTACTAAATTTGCCTACTACGGATAAGGCTCCTCTAACATCAATATCATCTCTCTTATCAATAATGAGCTTAACTACATCCAACTTACCATGAGCAGCTGCAGTATGTAAAGGTGTCCAATCATGTGCAGTAACTTTAATACCTGCTCTAGCATTAGCATCAGCACTCTTATCAAGAAGAAATCTTGCTATTTCTAAATAACCATCCCTAGCAGAACAATACAGAGGTGTAACATTTCTATCACCTTTAGCCTCAATATTAGCACCGTTATTTATAAGAAGTGTAACCAAATTTAAATTATTATCTTCAGCAGCATAGTGTAACATTGTCTTACCATACTTGTCTTTTGCATTTGCCAGAAAATTTGCTACTTCTATGTTATGATGTTCTAATGCTATTTCAAAAGGTGTCTTACCACTATTATCTTTAACATTAATGTCAGCACCCCTCTCTATAAGAAGCCTAGCTATACTCTCATCAGTAGCCTTGTGCAAAGGCGTCTGACCAACATTATCTTTAGCATTGATGTTTGTATCACTATTCAGAAGATCTGTAACTTTACTAATATCTCCACTTTGCACAGCAGTAGATAATCTTCCATCATATCCACTTTCTCTTTCCTTTAAGAGGAAAAATATTTCTTTTCCTACTTCCCAGTCAAAAGCATAGACCTCATCATGTTCTGTATGATTACCTCTTGTTATCATATCTATAACATGCTTTTGCCGATTATAGTAATTAAGAGAGTGAGCAATTTCATGTGCTAAAGTCGATTTATATTCTGGATGCAATTTTATATAATCTTCATCTACATAGGACAGATAATGACTTAACCCATTAGCATGACCAACAACATAACCACCTTTAGATAAACTTGCTCGAGTTTATGGATATGCATCAGCGTAATCTCTCAGATTGTTGTATATGTAGCCTTAAAATGTAACATCTACATTGACGGGCAAGTTATACTTCTTTTTATAAGCACGAAAAATATAATTAACTCGTTCTTCAAGACTCAGAATAGCTTTATCATCTAATTGATCGTAATGTAGCTTATACTTAAAATATGTCCCTTTAATATTGAAGATTTTTGAGTTTGGTAGCTTTATTTGAAGCTCTATTGAGTTTATGTCCTTTTTATTATCAACTACCATTTTTCTGACTCATATTTTTATTATAAAATAAGATTCAACCACTATGGATTAAAATCCAAAGATTGAGAGAGAGCATAGAATGCTAACTTTCGACTTGAAAGTCACCAAATTTATCTTCTTTTTTAGAGTGATTTTCAATATAATTTTTTATCATTTCGTCAGTTACATTTCCGCTATTCCTGACAAAGTAGCCTACTGCCCATAAGTGTTTTCCCCAGTATCTTTTTTTTTCAGCTCTGGAAAGTTTTGCTGGATTTTTCTGGAACTTTTTCCTTTTATTAACTGCACTAACTTACTAATACTTAAGTATGGGGGTAGAGAAACGTATACATGACTTGAAGCAACTCTACCTCTGATAATTTCTACTTGATTATTTGCACATACTTCTTGTACAACTTCTTTAGCTTTCTGTCCAATATCTCCAACTAATACTGGATATCGATATTTTGTTATCCACACTATGTGATATGTACATTCATATACAGAGTGACTGCTTTTTCTATAATATTACACATTCTTTCAGATTTTTTACCTTAAAATTATATTCTTAAAAGGATGGACTTCAAGTCCAGGGTTTTTCTCCCAAATTTGGGACAATAAATCTTGTTTTACAGTGAGTTGCAATGTATTGCTTGCCGCAAGAATGAGATACGTAGTTATACGTGTTAATCAATCTTACGTGATTGCTATTGCCATATTGTATAGTTCCACCACGCAAATCAGCAATAATGTTATCAGCTTTAGTATCCATTACTACAGTATTTTCTTTTCCCATTCCACCTTCAAGAGTACCATACGTAGAACCATGAATAATGAAGAGAGTTTCATTATTTTTTGAGCCAATATAATGTATATTACTACCCTCTGGAGCATTCATCACTGCTGGATAATTCGCTCCTGCTGTTAACGTTTCTGCCCCTAAATATAATACTTATCCTTTAGGAAAGGTTTGCTTTTTTGTATTGCCAGGATCTTTTCTTTTCGGATTAGTAAAGATAAAAGGTTTGCCTAAGAGCCTGTCTTGAAAAGAAATGAGAAAGAGAATATGATGAGATAAGTAAAAAATAGTAGGTAAAAATGTATCCAAGTGATATAAGTGACAAAGAATGGGAAATTTTGGAGCCAAGTGTTGCACAAGGTGCAGTAGGACGGCCAAGAAAGCACAATATTAGAACAATTATTAATGCAATAAGATACATAATGAAAGGTGGTTGCCAGTGGAGAATGCTGCCAAAAGATTTTCCGCCATGGAAAACGGTGTATGATTATTTTCTCAGGTGGCGTAATAGTGGCAAATTGGAAGAAATACACGATATGTTAGTAAAAAAGGTAAGAAAAATGGTTGGCAAAAATGAAATACCTTCGGTAGGAATAATTGATAGTCAATCAGTGAAAACCACTCAAAAATGGGATCCAGAGGATATGATGCTGGCAAGAAAATAAAGGGTAGAAAACGTCATATCATTGTGGATACAATAGGCCTAATTATTACAGCTGATGTTCATAGTGCAGGCATTCAAGATCGTGATGGTGCTCTAAATCTTTTTACTCAAGCTAAACGAAAAGCTCCAACGATACAAAGGTTTCTCGCTAATCAGGGATATATTGGTAAACTGCAAAATTACTGTTTATTGAAAACAGGATGTTTATTGACGATTACTAAAAAATCAGCTGATGCTGTAGGATTTCAAGTTATTCCTAAACGGTGGATTGTTGAGAGAACTTTTGCTCGGCTTTCCAATTTTAGACGTATGAGCAAGGATTATGAGCATTCTCCTCTTACTTCAAAAACTAATATCTCCTTTAATATGATTACTATTATGCTTGCTAAATTAGCTGCTTAGTTCCTTGCAAGACAGGTTCTTAGTAGTGTTTTTTCAATCGCATTAGAAACGCCAAATCCTTTTGTCAGTATCACAAACCAAAATATAGAATTCATATGAACTTACTCACAAAAACCATCCTTGCTCTTTATGGACTAGAAAGTCGAAAGGGAATTTTTATTGGTTGATAAGATTAAGATATGGAAAAGAATCATGTATAGAGTATACTCTGCAGTACATCAGATTCTATACTCACTACCATAATTTACCCCAACATTAATGCTATCAAGTGCATGTCTTTAAACAGAACTGAAACACGAAGTTACCAAAGAACCAACATGGTGAAATCTGATACTACCAAAGCTTTTCTGAAAAATAATGGATTTGCTAACAAGACTCTTCAAGTATCTTACCAATTGAGACAAAAGTATTTTCACACTTCAATGTAGAAACTCAGACAACTCACCGACTCCAAAACCGTAACCAACCATAAAGTAGTTCAACGCGTAATATCCTTAGCTTCCTGAGAAGATTGAACACACTCTAAGCTGCCAGAAGGCACATCGGAAGGGAGAGAAACCGGATTGTCAGTGGACCGAAGACTGCTCACACTACTAGCAGAAGAAGCTGCACCACTGACATGTTGAGAAGGCAAACTCGAACGAACATGGGAAGGGAAGCGACCAATGTCAGGGAGACTACGCGAGCGAGGAAGAGAAGCGTAGGCGAAACGTTGAGGTGGAAAAGGAGGGGCATAGGCGAAACGTTGAGGTGGAAAAGGAGGGGCATAGGCTAAATGTTGAAGTGGAAAAGGAGGGGCATAGGCGAAATGTTGAAGTGGAAAAGGAGGGGCATAGGCGAAACGTTGAGGTGGAAAAGGAGAATTATTAGATGTATAATAACTAAGATAACTTGCTTGACCATAATCTTGACAAGACACACTACTTCTCAAACTTTCCCTACTTGTTCGAGAGCGACTTCCACTCTCTCCTCGAGAATACTCACTACTTCTCAAACTTTCCCTACTTGTTCGAGAGCGACTTCCACTCTCTCCTCGAGAATACTCACTACTTCTCAAACTTTCCCTACTTGTTCGAGAGCGACTTCCACTCTCTCCTCGAGAATACTCACTACTTCTCAAACTTTCCCTACTTGTTCGAGAGCGACTTCCACTTTCCATGAAAGATGTTTCCTGACTTTTTAGACCCTTATCACCACTTTGAGGCACACTGCCCGTAAACTCAGATCTGGAAGAAAGCAGCACTTTAGGTGATGCTAAATAACTACTGCAAAGTGCACTTTCCACAACCCTAGATAGATCTATCACCTTCTTAGCTGGAGATTCGGAACTCGTAGAAAAGTTTACCATGATTTCACTAGAGACAGAGGCTTGTGAAGGAAGCGGCGAAGAACTCGCTTTAACAAGTGAGGAGAAATGAGGCAGTAAAGTTTCACCACCACTTCGAGAACGCTCACTACTTCTCAAACTTTCCCTATCTTCACGAGGAGGTACATCTGATCCAACAATCTCTAGAAAAGACTTGACAGCTTTTTCAGCTTTCTCGAGTTGCAAACACAGTCTTGTCATGGAACCCAGAAAGCTTTTTAAAGACGCCTCTTGAAGTTTGTGATGAACTATATTCCGACGAAGACTTATGATCAAGGACGAAAAATTTCTGACAAAACTAACGAAGTTTTCCCCCTTCAACTCACCAACACCTCGCAGAAATGTAAGACCAGATGCATCAGGAACAAACAATTTATAAAGATCTAAGGAGGAAATAAAAAGGGCTTGTGAGATCGGTTCCAGTTCTAGAAGACTGCTTCGAGCACGACGTTTATCAAGACTACAATATTTCATCAACTCTTCAATAAACAGTGAAAGTGCCGACTCACTTCTGCACGCGCCCAGAAAATTATTTAAGGAACTAGCACTTTTGTTGAACAGGAAAAGCTGCTCAATAAAGGCGGAGGAAGAGGGAGAAGGTAAATTAACTTTATTTTCCATAAAATAGCCAGAGAATTAACAAAATCCCCTTTATGGTAGACTATTTTGAAAGCATTTCAACAATTATTTTTATTAACAATGCCTTAGAGCATGTCTTTAAACTCAAGAATAGGCTAATTTGCGAAGAATAATAGTGATCATATTAAAGAAATATTGTTTTTGAGGTATAAGGAGGAGAATGCTCGTAATCTTTGCTCATGCATCTAAAATTGGAGAGCCAGGCAAAAGTTCTTTCAACAATCCAACGCTTAGGAATAACTTGAAATCCTGTATTAACTACTTTCCTGGCAATCGTTAACAAACATCCAGTTTCCGATAAACAGCGGTTTTGTAACTTACCCATATATTCTTGATCAGCAAAAAACTTACGTAGAGTTGGAGATTTGCACTTATCTTCAGCAAAAAGATTTAGAGCAATATCACGATCTTGAATGCTTGCGCTGTGTACTTCAGCAGTAATTACAAGACCTGCAGTATCTACAACAATATAGCGTTTCCTGCCCTTTATTCTTTTGCCAGCATCATACCCTCTGGATCCCCTTTTTGAGTGGTTTTTACTGATTGAATGTCAATTAGTCCTACTGATGTAGTTTCTTTCTTACGCTAATTCTGGATTAAGGGAGGAAGAAAGTATAGTAAATAGAAGGCTTTTTGGGTTTCATGGAATAGGAAATAAGAGTAGAGAAGATATGAACCAAAAAATTAGTAAGAGATCTATGGCGAGTATGCTCAATTTCTAATCTGTTTTTCAAACAACCAAAAACCGTTTCAATAATAGACCTTTTTCTCAGCAAGATCTTTTCATTTAGTGAGATTAGCGCATTTTTCATATTTTTTTTCACTTTGGTAATAAGCTTTAATCCGCGGTCAAACAACTCTTGAAAAAGCTCCTTTTTTATATAACCCTTATCACCAAACAAGAGACCTGTTAATTTTTTTGTTAGATAGGATACAGTTTTTTTGTCATCAACATTGCCTTTTGTTAGCGTAAGTGCATGAATTTCTCCTTTATCATTAATAACTAGATGTAATTTGAAACCAAAAAACCATCCTTAAGAGCTCTTGCTTAATTTTGCAATACCAGCAAAAACCTTATTTTTAGATATTCTTTTTGCATGGCAAATTGCAATAGGAGTTGAATCATTATATGAGATACCAGTATTTTTAGAATTTTCACAAAGCCACTTTAATAACATTGCTAAATGCTATAGAACCCTAGGTTTTAGTGCAACAAACCTAGTATATGAAGGCAACTTTGAAAAATCTGATTTGTAGAAAAATGTTAAGTGATGCAGGTAGAAAGCTTTGAAATTTTCACATGGAGATTGTTGATAGAGAAGAATTATTGTAATGATTTCAGAAAGTGTAATTTCTGGTATTCTTGTAGGCTTTTTGTTGCTTGAAAGTAGTTTATCTGCAAAGTTTTCCTCTATAGCTTTACAAAAATCGTCGACCAAGCAAAATAGTTCCGTTATATCTTTATCCATGGGTATCCTCACTTTAATTTCTTAGTATTAGCTGAGTTTACCCTATTTCCGCTTCTTTTCTAATCCAGAATGGCTTTGTTGCATAGCACTGATAGGCATGTAAACCACAGTGAATTTAGGAAGATAATTTAAATTTAGCCATACCTATATCAGTAAATTTGTTTAGCAAGTAGCACTTAATTAACAGCTCTTTTTCACGATTTATCTCTGATTTATTTTTCAAGCCAAACCCAAATATTTGCTTTAACCTATAGAAAAAGACTTCAATATAAGATCGTGCTCCATACTTAACTTTTTTCTTCCATTCATTAATACCATCTTCATAGTTCTAATATGACCTAATTCTACTAATATACTTGTTTCTTTCTGATAAGTAATCAGCTAAACAAATTTTAGTATCCTTCCTAGGGCGAATAATAGGCACAATATTGTATTTTCTGCATTCTTTATACACACTTCTTATATCATAAGCCGCATCTGCTCGAATAGAACAAATGTTATATTTATTACTGACTTCCTCTAACATATCGTAGACCGGCAAATAGTCCACAGCAACACCACTAGTGTAGTTCATGCTTATTGCTTTCTTATCATTTACGTTTAAAACAACATGTAATTTTCTTACTTGACCATAACCACTGTATTTTCTTTTTCGAGTATTAAGCTTACTATGCCCACCGTTATTACTGTAGATACTAACTCTAGTGCTATCTACGTCAATTTCAATATTTTCCAAATCATCTTTATTGGTTCTATGGTCATCAATCTTCAAATTAAGCTTTTTAAATCTTCTGGAAGCTTGTGTATAGCTTATAACCTTAAGTTTTTTGCCTATTTGTACCATATAACCTTTTACAAAACCTACAGCTTGTCTCAGGCCAATTCTAAAAAGATGAACTATTATGTGTATTAAAATTACAACTTTATTACTATAAATGTTATTACCACCTGCAACTTTTGGACTGTTTTCGTACCAATTTTCTATGGCTTGATTAACAAAATGAAAAACATTTCCTCTTTTTTTGAGAAACTCGTTATATTCTCTTTGGTTACTTACTCTCATTTTTTGCGGCATAAGTTGTTTGAAAAATGCCTATTTTACAACAAAATGCGTTAGTAACCATATATTTAAAAGCTTTTCTCCTTACAATAACCTCAATCAACACTAGCTATGCAACAAAGCCATACAGAATTAGCGTTAAATGAAAAGATCTTGCTGAGAAAAAGGTCTATTATTGAAACGGTTTTTGGTTGTTTGAAAAACAGATTAGAAATTGAGCATACTCGCCATAGATCTCTTACTAATTTTTTGGTTCATATCTTCTCTACTCTTATTTCCTATTCCATGAAACCCAAAAAGCCTTCTATTTACTATACTTTCTTCCTCCCTTAATCCAGAATTAGCGTTTCTTATCAATTATTTTTCTTACTTTTTTAACTAGGAAATTGTGAATTTCTTGCCATGTTCCACTTTTTTTAAGTGTGAATTGCAGCCATACACGACCTTCCATGGCAGAAAATCCTTGGGTAATTGTCTCCATTGACACTCTGTTTTCATCACATAGCGAATTGCATTAATTATTGTTCTAATGTTATCTTATAACACACTTCTTAACTCCTTCCTATATGGTTTAAGACATGCTCTTACATGAAGCTTCTACAATGTAATTCTTTCAAAACTATCACACATTCAACCACTATGGATTGAAGTCCATAGAATGAGAGAACGTGGAATGCTCATTTTCGACTTACCGAAATTGTCTTCCCTTTTAGGGTGATTCCTATGATGTAGTCCTTTATCATTTGATCAGTCACATTCCGTTAGTCCTGATAAAACAACCAACTGCCAACAAATGATTCTCACCGCCCAATATTTTTCTTTAATTCTGGAAAACTCTACTGTATTTTTCTCAAGCACCTTCCTTTTATCAGTTGTACTAATTTTCTGATACTCAAATATAGTGGTACTGGAACATATATGTGGGCATGTCTTGATGTTACTTTACCTCTCTACTTAGTTACTTCCACATACTGCTTGAATTACCTCTCTTGCTTTTAGCCCTATGTCTCCAACAAGAACTAGGTATCTGTATTGAGCAATCCATACTATATGATAAATACAATTGTATGCCGCATGACTGCTATTTTTATAACATTTCACATTCCTCTAAATTTTTCACCTTTCAATTTATATTTTTGAAAGGATGGACTTCAAGTCCAGGGTTTTTCTCCCAAATTCGGAACGATAAAGGGGAAATGATATATCCGAATACATGGAAATTTTTTATAAAAAACAACAACGTCTTTCCACTGTTAACTAGGCTCTGTGAACAAAATTTTAGAGAAGCCATATGAGAGCTCCAACAAAATTTAAAAATTCCATGTAAACCTCTGCGGTCTTGTCAAATCTGGAAAAAATGTGCCTAAAATTTTTGATTTTACTGAAAAATCTCTCAATTAAATGACGTTCTTTATAAATATGCTCATCATAGTATCTTTGCACTTTTCGATTCCTTTTTGATGGAATTACGATTTCATATTTCCTGTTTTCAAGGCTGACCACAAAAGCATTGCTGTCATAACCCTTATTAGCTACTACAATGGAGTGATAGACATTTTTTGTTAATACTTCAGCTTGTGTAATTTCATTCCTCTGGCCAGGAGTCAGTATAAATTTTAAAGGATTTCCCAATGCATCAACAAGTGCATGAATTTTAGTTGTAAAGCCACCTTTGCTTCGCCCTAAAGCTTCTTGATCCTTCGATGTATATCCAACTGAACATGGATGGCTATAATGATCGCACCGTCGATTATGACGGCTTCTAAATCTGGCTCTTGTTTTGTGTACTCCAATAAATTTTTCCAAATACCCCTTTCGCACCATCTCTTAAATCGTTTATGTATACTTCTGTAATTGCCATAGATTTTTGGCAAAAGTCGCCATTGGCAACCACTTCGCGCCATATATCACACTGCTTCTATGAATATTCTTAAACGTCTTTCGTCTTTACTATGCATTCCTTTTATGCCTCTTATGAACTCTAAAATTTGTTTCCAATTTTCCTCTTTGATGTAATATTGCATATGGTAGTTTCTCCATTCTTTACCTATTAGGCTAAACTACCATCTTTTTCTCTCTTTTCATATTTTTTGTCCACAGAGCCTGCGTAATAGAAATTTTTTAACTTTTCCTGTACCTTTTCTAGGTTAAGTCAGACTTCTGATTTGTAAATTTACCTTTACTTTGTTTGGTTTTTCTTTTATGTATCATGACATTTAGTCTTTTTAGGTTTTATGGATTTTTCTCTCTACGTTGTAGGCGATCATCTTGATTTGACAGGAGTACAAGAACTCAATCCTACAAAATTGCAAGAGTTCTTGGAAAGCGAAGAAGTTGGTAGAATGGTACATGTTCTTTCTTTAAGTCCAGGGGTGATCGGTCATGATCTTGCTGATTCTAATAGTGATCTTGGTGCTATTTTCTCTATTCTTGGTATACATTGGCTTAAGTCAATTAACCTAGTAAGAAAAGAAGATGAAAGTATAGGTATCTCTGGTGACGATTTTTGTGAACTTCGTTCCTCTCTTAGAAAATGGAAGAGTATTCATTCTATAAACATAAGAGGTAACTCAGATATTGCTGTGGATGCGTTAGCAAAATTACTTACATTTGAATGTACTTCAAGATTGACTTCCCTTGATATGAGCGATATCAATCTCTCAGGTAATAAAATTTATGATTCTCTCCGTTCTCTTGAAAATCTTTCCAGTCTCTATTTAGCAGGTAGTTTGAGTAAGCAAGGAAGCCTAAAAACTCTAATTGATACAGGTTGTATAAAACAACTCACTTGTCTTGATCTGAGCAAAAACACCATGAGTAGTAAAGATCTAGTTGTTTTAATCAGTAGCGATCATATCAAAAAACTTACTCATCTTTACTTAAGTGATAACGAGATTGATGATAAAGGTCTGAAACTTTTAGCTAGGAGCCAATACCTTACAAAACTTACTCACCTCGATTTAAGCAATAATGCGATTGAATTTTTAGATGTAAATTCTTTACATAACAATAATCTCGTGTCTCTTGTCCATATTAATCTTAGCCATAACTTAAAAGGTAGAAGAGGTTCAATTGTCACTGATCTATTCAAAATTTGTTACAAAAATATTACCTATCTTAACTTGGCTTTTTCGTTTCTTATTACTACCGATACCATAGAAAGTTTATTTCAGGCAAATAATTTAGAAAACCTTGATTTTCTTGATATAAGTGGTAACAGCATTCAAGGTGAAGTTATGGAAGCTTTAGCCCGTTCTATGATTGGAAAACTTAAGCATCTTCACTTAAATAAATGTTCAATTACTGATAAAGATTTAGCTATATTAGGTAGTAGTGACTGGATTAAGAATGTGAACCATCTCTCATTAGGTAATAATTTACTCACTCTGTTGGGATTCAATACACTTATTGAATCCCAAGGTTTT
This sequence comes from Wolbachia endosymbiont of Encarsia formosa, assembly GCF_039540065.1. Lineage (NCBI taxonomy): Bacteria > Pseudomonadati > Pseudomonadota > Alphaproteobacteria > Rickettsiales > Anaplasmataceae > Wolbachia > Wolbachia endosymbiont of Encarsia formosa. The sequence goes on from NZ_CP154278.1 coordinate 1,144,988, forward strand.
AAGGCTCTTACCTTTCTTGATTTGAGTGGTATCAGAAGTTGCGAGATCGGAAATAGTATAACTCAAGGTAATATTAGAAACGTCACCTCCCTTGTTTTAGCAAATTCCATAATTAATGATGATCTTTTGAAAACTTTAGTGAATGTCCTTGATCTCAAAAGACTTATTTTTATTGATTTAACAAATACTCGTGTTTCTTTTTCATTCATAAAAGATTTGATTAAATCCTATTTCAAAAGTCTTCTCTCACTAAGCTTATCCTTTGATAGTGATAACATTAGAGAAATGCAGAGAGATGTTGATTCTTTAAGTGAAGTTGTCACTGAAAGGTTAACCGTCACCTTTGCTAGTTCTATTCTAGGAAAAAATAACACCCAATTCAGGACTATAGTTCCTGGATCTAGAGGTAGATCACCCGATAATGATTCTAGCGTGCAATGGGGAAATGATCGCTCTCATAATCTAAGTAATTCTTTAAGTGTGACAAGTACTAGTGGATTAGACTTAATCAACCATGGTCATCATTCAAAAAATGCTACTATTATACCTCGTATTGTCGTTAGTCAATGCCAAGCTAATGATGGTTCGGGGGAAGCTTCTCAAACACCACAAACAGAAACAAATCCCCGTCTTCAAGTAAGAAATGCAAGCCAATCGGAGAGGTGTTACTCTTATGTAAACGTACCGGTAACTTTTATTAAAAAAAAAACAACCGTAAAACATCAGTTTTTTGCCAGTAGTATGGATAACCATGCAAAGTTATCAGAGTGGATGCAATTATCTTGTAAAGCTTTTCCCTCTGATATTCCCCTTGCAGAAAATACAACAGCGTTTGGATTAGCATTCTCTGTTCTTGATTTAAATTGTTTGAAGTTATTTACTGATAAAAACCTTGGTTCTCTTGTGGAGATTGCTTTATTTGAATGTAAAATCGGTGATGAAGGTGTAAGGCTTTTGGCTGAAAATCTTCCGCCCTCATTTACTACAATTAGTATAAAATACAGCGACGTCACTTATGCTGGCGTATCATATTTATTTAGGCGTGGTCTCTCATATATTAATGCATCACACTGTCGTCAAAATTCTACTTCGGATACTTCTACTCAGCAGAATCCTTTTCCTCCTTCATCTGAAGATGTAACTTTTCCTATTGGCTCAAAGTTTATTTTAAAAGATATGCTCATGTTTGGGGGAGAATTCAAGAAGTATTTCTTGTCTGGTAACGTTAATTTTTATGGAGTTGTTCAGCTTGATTTAGAAAAGAACTTCTTGAATGTAGATGATCTTTCTGCTTTGTCTGAGAAAGATGTCAGTAATCTTGCGAAATTAGATTTAACTAATAATGGTCTTAATGATGACTGCGCAGTAGCTTTAAAGAATTGTTCGTTTCCGGACTCTATGGAACTTAATTTAGGAGATAATAATATTGGTAATAGAGGTTTACAATCTTTGCTCGAAGCTGTTTTTTTTGAAAATCTTTCTTTACTTCGTATGAACAATAACAGATTTGATCATAAAGGTTGGGAAATCTCAAAAACTCTTGCTTTTCGAGCCCTTCAATACCTTAATTTATCTGAGAACTCTATTGGTCCTATGGGTGCAAAACTCATAGCCTCTCATGAATACCCGAGGCTTCAAAAGCTTTATTTAAGTAGTGCTGGTATTGGTGATGAAGGTATGAAATATTTGGTAGAAAATAGTTTTCTATTACTTTCCTTAGTTGGTTTAAATTCTAATGACATTGGTAGTGCAGGTGCAGTAAGTTTAGCTCATGCAGCGTGGCCAAGGCTCGCTCATTTGACTTTAGATGGTAACCCAGTTGGTTGTTCAGGTGTATTAGCTTTTGCTGGTAAAAATTTGCAAAAGCCTAGAGTACTTTCCCTAGGTATTGTACCTCATGTCCCTCCCGAATGTATAGGAAGTTTATTCAGGTCTAGTTTTGAAGTTCTTAATATTAAAGCTGTTGCTAAGACTCCAGCTGACGTGGAACCTTATGAAAATTCTGGGTCGTTAGATAATGGTCAAGCAATAACTTTTTCTTCAAATTCGAAGTTTGCGTGTGTAGACATGTGTATGCCTGGTGGAAGTTTTGCACAATACTTCTTATATGGTAAGATTGACTGTAGAGGAATTGTTCACCTTAACTTATCAGGAAATACTCTCTCCACAAATGATATTGACGCCTTTGCCACTGCAAACATGGAACAACTTGATATTCTTATATTAAAAAATACTAATATTAATGATGAAAGTTTAGAAAAGTTAAGTAGTATTAGTTTTATGAGAATTAGAGAGATTGATTTATCTAATAATTCTATTAGCGGTGAGGGTGCATTGAAAGCTCTTCCTAGTTGTCGTTGGAAAAGTACTGTAAAAGTTTTCCTATTTAATAACGGAAATATTGATAAAGGTCACGAAATTCGAATAAGTAATTCTTGCAAAATTCATGTCCTTTTCGGTCAGGAATACGATAGGTATTGTAATTCATCTCGTAATTCATCTCGTAATTCATCTCGTAATTCATCTCGTAATTCATCTCGTAATTCATCTCGTAATTCATCTCGTAATTCATTGAGTCATTCATTGGATCATGCATCTGGTCATTTCTCTCATGATTCAATCGATGAATTGTCAAATGATTCAATCGTGAACATGAAGTTGACTGGTCGTACAAGTTCACCTAATCTAGGTTCTTTGCCAACTGGATTAACTAGGAAGAGTGTTCCTTCCATTGATAATGATTGCTCAATCTATTCTTCTTCTCCTGGAGATGGTGCTTCAGAGATCCTAGCAGGTACAAGTACAAATACTGGTAATATACGAGTAAATAACGGTAATCCATTAAATAACTCTATTCATTTCTCAGCTAACCATGCTTGTGCTGTTAATGAGAGTTTACCTTCAAGTACTAGTGATGTTGCTCAAAATTCAGTTCACAATGGTACTAATTTGTCAAAGAAAAGGGCTAGAAGTCCAAATGTGTCACCACCTATGCTGAAGAAATGTTACAAGAGTAACGTTCATAATTCGATTTCCAATAGTGCAGAAAGAGAAATATCACCACTTGGTGATTCTGGTAATTTTAGTAGCCCGCAGTCTAATTTAGAACATCCTGAAACTAGTAGTATTTCTCGCTGTAGCAAGGGTAAGAACGATAGGCAGAGGTAATAAGTGATGAAGGAAGTGTTAAAAAACGTACGCGCCAAGTCAAGAGATTGTAAGTAAATTTAGAGAAGTTAAGGTGAATACCAAGTTTTTTCTGTACTTACGTCAATATTTAATAGGGCACGTGGGCAAGTTAAATAAAGTAGAAGGGCACTACTAAATAGGCAGACGTTAATTGAGCGGTATATAGTGCTAACAAAATTTAAATGATACAACCATTTCTAGAACTAAAAACCAGCAAGCGTGAGAAGGGTTTGTTTTGGGATGGATTGGTCTACCATGTGTACCATACGAACTTTTTTATATGGTGATTTTATTATACGCTAAAACTAGCCATATTAGCTCATTTCATCCATATCTACATACGAACTGTTTTGCCTAAGCTTATTGAAATAATTTAAATCTTCTATTTTTACAATCCTATTTTTACGCTGCTTGTTCTCAAAAATATACGACCTTTTTTGCAATTTTTAAAATAGTCAATAATTCAATTCTTTATAACACTAATTAGCATGGTCTTTTTATTAAATTTATCCTTTCAAAAAGACTGCGCATTGCTTTAACCGTATCATAATATTTTGCATATAAATCTATTCGTAAGAATTCAAAGTATAAATGAGTTAATAGATTATACTTAAATCATTTGTACCTATAACATATAGTGCATACAATATATTATCTGTTTATTTTAGTAAGTGGTATAGGTATGTTTAATTCAAAGCAGGTAGTACAACATAGCTTATTTGGCAGTAATGGTTTTAAAAATACTCTATCTTGTGAATTTGAAGATTTTCCTGAAGAAATATTTGAAGTTGGCAATAAAGAAAATCAAGAAATAAATAGTTTAGAAAGTAAAATAGAAAAACTACATTACGAAGAAATAAGTGAACTCACAACAAAGAAGCAAACTCTAGAAGGGAAGGTAAAGGTACTTGAAGCTGAGTTACAAAGAAAGACGAAAAAATTAATTGAAAATAATCAAGATATTGAACAACTAAAACAGGAAGTAGAAATATTATTATTAGAAACGCAGAGTAAAACTGATGTAATTAAAAACTTAAACGATCAATTAAAAAATGTGAAGAATGAAGTTTATTTAACAGATAAAATAAATGAAGAGTTACAGCAAAAATTGAATCTGTCTGAAGATGAGTTAAGTACAGTAAGAAAAGAAAGTATAGCGCTGATGAGCAGTATAGGAAATTTGAAAGGTGTTTATGAAAATCAAATACTAGAAAAAGAGAAGGAATTTAATGATGTAAGAGATCAATTTTCTGTTCATTTATCAGAGCATGAAGAACTATTTGTAGAATTCAATAGACTACAGAAGGAAAACGAGAATTTAAAACAAAAAAACCTATATATTAGTAATGAAGTATCTCTTGCAGATGAAGTAAATGAAGAAAACGTAAGAAAAGAAATAGCAAGACTTCAACCTGAAGTAGAAATTAGGGATATTAATGATGATCAAGAATCAACCTTGCTATATGAAGAAGTAGAAAGTTATCAAACAAGTGAGTATAAAAACCTTGAAAACACTGATTTTGAGATTGGAGTATGGAATAAAGCTGACAATGAAAGTAGCGATGATCAGGAATCAACCTTGCTGTATGGAAAAACAGAAGATTATCGAATAAGTAAAGATAAAAATCTTGGAAATACTGATTTCGAGATTGGAGTATGTAATGAAATGGATAGTGAAAGTGACAATGTTAGCCCTTGCCCTGATTATGATGAAAGTTTTGGTAGGCGTTATAGTCAACTATTCTATGATGAAACCATAATTCATAAAGAAAAAGATACTTTTGTTTTAATTCGTCAAAAAGATTTTTTTTCTCTAGCAAAACTAAAACTGAATACAAGAGAAGAAGAAAAGTATGAAAGTATTTGGCAAAAAATAAATAAGATTCATGATTATCTGGACATTTTAGGTTACTCTGGTAGCGAAGAAGATTATGACAAGTGCGAAAAAGAGCTTGATAAAGTTATAAGCGAAGCACTGAAACAACAAATAATGCTCACTTTTCCATATAAATCTGATATGTCCTTGATAGATCGTATAGCTGACACATTCCCAAAGCTATATTTATCTGCTGATACTATTCGAATTCATGAATTTTTACACAGGAAAAAAATATTTCAGATAATATCAGAAGGTGCATCTTTAAATGGATTTAGTGAAGAAGAGCATGAAGATTTTGTAAACGTAATTTGTTCAGATATGGACACTTTAATTAAACGATCTGCAAATCTTGCAAAGCTTAAGGAATTAGCATTTGAAAGTATTATAAAAAAAAGTGAGCAAATAGATGAATATAACTTTGAACTTGAAATAGATAATGGATATTTTTGTATAGGGTATCCACAAAATAGTACTATTGAAGTTTCAAGGATATTAAATAATCAAAAAGCTAAAGATTTAAATCTAAATATTGGTATACTGCAAGTTGGAAAAAGTATAGTTAGAGTTGAAAACATAGGAGGAAGTAGAAATTATACGGACGTCTCAGGAGAGAGTATTGAGATGTCTTTTACTACTGAAGTAGGAGAGATCAGTATTCATCTATGTTCTAATGAGAAAGATAGTAATAAAATAGAGGTGAGGCTTGTCGATGAAGTAAGATTTAACAAATTAGAGAATAAATCAAGTTTAGGACAGAATTGTCTGTTAGGAGGAAAAAGTGTTTTAACAGCAATAGAAAATGGGTATTTTAAAATAAATAGCAGCGTATTTGAAGAGTTAGATAAAACTATTAAACAGTCAGATTGTACAATAGAGAATCCATCTAGCTTTCTAGAGGGAGTTAATAGAAATCAACTACTCAAAATAAAAGCAAGAGTTCATGGTTGAGGATTATGATGATACAAATTACCTGTATTATACTAAAATGTAAACACAAGAGGAGCAAAGATGCTTTTTAATTTAGAGCCAGGCGGTGTTGGTTATGGACCTAAACATAGGCTTGCAACTGTAAAAGTAAATGATAAAGAAGGGAGTGTTAAATAAACCATAAGCGTCAAGTTAAGAAGCAAGTGTTAGAAAGTTCAATGAGCTTAGTGTGGAGACTCTAATTTTTCTATACCTGTCTTTCACAGAAAATTGTGACCAGTCTGTGGTAAGCTTTTTTAGGAAGATTCTCAAATTATTAATTCTACTGCTTAATGCTAAAAATAACTCCCTAATTCTTCTTTTTAGTTCGATGAATGCCTTTGTTAGACTAAGTTCTGTGTCCTTTTTTAGTTCTGTACAACCAACTATTCCATGAAATATAAGAACTGCACATAATTTAGCATATAATTCACATAATACCCTATATGGCTTTCCTTTCAGTTTATCAAGTCTTATATGGCTCTTATATAATTTGAATAATAGTTCAATTTGCCATCTTGCTCTGTAAATTGTTAATACCTGTTCAGCACTAATTTTATTCTCTGAAACATTAGTTATGAATATTGACCAATTCAATAACTTTTGGTTCCTTTTAGAAGATGTATACCCATGTGATTTTGCTAATCTATTAGCCTTTCTTCTTCTGGCCATGGACTGTTCTTCAGTTAGCTTTTGACATATAATTCTTACTTTAACTTTTGTCTCTTTTCCTAACAGCACATCATTTTCTAGAAATAATTTATCCTCTAAACATTCTAATAACTCTATTTTTTGATTTGTTTCTATATCATATATATTGGTATCAACGACTTATAAAATAAGCTCCTGTTTCATTGAGTTGCTTAAAAGAACTTGGCACAAAATAACCCAGGTCAGATATTAGCAAATCGTTGTTTGATATACTGCTTAAATACCTTATATACCCATGGTCTGACCTTATTCCCTCTGTTATGTTAAGTTGGGTTAATGTTTGATTTAGGTAATCAAAAACTAGTTGTAATTTTATTACAGATTTAGTATTGCTTTCATAACCACTGTAGCTTGTGCCATATCCTTTATACATGTTTTCCATACTATTATGTAGGCTAATATAGCTACTGTCCAATAACTTAACACTTCTAAAGTGCTTCAAAATTCTACAATTAATTTGCAAAATACCTTTAAATAACATTAAAGATTCATTATACATCCTTTTCATAAATTCCACTGCTTCCTCGGTAAATCTAAAGTCTAAACCCTGTTTTGTCATCTCTATCGAGTCTTCATTTAATAATTGACACATTGTTTCTATGCTACAATTATCAACCCCTATATTTCCCAAGACCATGGCTTTTATAAACGATGAACCTCTTAGCTTTCTCTTTCTTTTTATGAACCCTGTTCTAATTGAGATTTTATCTGCTTTTTCATTAAAAAATTCTTTGAGCTTTTTTGATAAGCAAGTTATTTTATTCATTGGTTCTCTCACTAAAAGTATATCTGGGAGAACTTATACCTTATTATTCTATCTCTTTCATACCTTTATTTCCTTAACTTGACGCTTATGGTTAAATAAACTGTGTCAAACCGAAAAGAAAAGTAATAAATTGATATAAAAATGGAGGTTTGACATGAGTCAAAAAATAGCAAACAGAACTACCGGATTGGTAGACTATAAAGAATTAGAAACAAATATTTTATCATCTATAAGAAAAGGTAGACCGCTAACGGGAAGAGATGGAGCATTAACACCATTTATAAAAAAGCTGTTGGAGGCAAGTCTGGAAGGTGAGATAGTTGTCTGTTGAAAGCGAGGAAAATAATCGCAGAAATGGGAGGAATGGAAAGACTTTGCGGACAAGTGCAGGTTCATTTGAGCTGCTAACACCAAGAGATAGGAAGGGAAGTTTTGAACCGCAAATAGTCAAAAAAAGACAAACAACAGAACTTGAAGCAAAGGTCTTAAGCACATATGCCAGTGGCATGGGATAAAGAGTTCACATGTTGAGGAAATATATGACCACAAAATATCAGCAGCAGAGATATCTAGTATTACCGATAAACTGCTACCAGTAATCAATAGAATGGCGCATCCGCTCACTGCAATCAGTGTATCCAATAGTATTTATGGTTTTTTAAGGTCAAGGAGGACGGACATTGCATAAGTAAATGTATGTATAATATATTGGGAATAAATCAAAATGGCAGAAAAGAAGTATTAGGTTTTTATTTGGCTGAAAGTGAAGTTCTGGTTGGGAGTACTAAATGACCTCAAAGAAAGAGGAGTAGAAGATATTCTAATTGCCTGTATTAAAAAGCTTTCCTACCGCTATAAATAGCTAAAGCAGAAATGCATAGTGCATCAGATAAGGAATTCACTGAAGTATGTATCTAGCAAAAGTTTTCATAAATGATTTGAAAACGTGCTTCAAGTAAAGAGATTGCTGAGAATTATTTGCTTGAGCTAATGGAGTGAAAAATATCCCTTGGTTACAAAATCATGGCAAAACAATTGGGAAAATTTGTCTGGTTATTTTAAGTATTCTGGACCAGTTAGGAAGCTCCACCAATCCAATTGAGGGATTGCATAGGCAGATCAGAAAATTTACTAAGACAAAAGGCTCATTTACCAACACAAACGCCTTGTACAAACAGGTATATTGTGCTATAAAAAAAGTAGAGCAAAAATGGGTCATGGCTTTATCCTAATTGGGCATTAACTATTTCTCAGCTTGATATTTTCTTTCCTAACAGATTGAAAATTCAGTTGAGCTAAAAATTCGGTTTGACACAGTTTATTTGTGTGATTCATAGAGGTTATTACAATTGACTTGTCAGATTGAGTCTGAACTAGTTGGCTTGTTAAGAGATTTGCATTTTTGAAGTGATTGTAGTTTCTGATTGTGTTTACAATTTTGCATGACAAACGACTCTTTTGATAAGATATAGTTTTTCACTTAAGCAAGGAATCGTATTTTCCAGTTCCTTATATTTTTCCCAAGGAGTTTTTCCTTGAAGAGCGCTATGAGGGCGGTGTTTATTATAATACTCTTCCCAATCCCTAAGTTTAATTTGCAATTCAGAGCTCTTGATGGTAACGATACTGTAAAACTCATCTAAGTCTGTACGCTGTGCTCTTTCCACTTTACCATTTAAGTGTGGAGAAAACGGCTTAATAGGACGAAATTTAATTTTCCATTCCTTCAAACATTCTTGCACCTCATAAGCAAAAAATTCTTGCCCTCTATCAGTTTGAATCCTTTGGCAATGGAAAGGTATTCTTTCTCTTAGTTGTTTTAGGAAATCTAAAGTGTTTTTTGAAGTACTTCTTGAATATAATGCAACAATTTTATAACGTATCTATAGCAGTATATTGATAAAGCCCTGACGATATTTTGCACACATCCATCTGCACACGCTCTCCAGGTACTTTACAGTTATAACGCTTGACATGTTTGCGATAATGACGTTTAACATGCAGAAGACTTACACTATGTTTTTTGAAAATTTTGTGTATAGTAGCCAATGACAAGGATAAATCATATAGACGTCTTAACTCGGTTTCTTGCCCCTAGCTTTCTAGTTTGTCTTAGATGAAGAATAAGCTGCTCATCTGATTCATTGATCTTTTGCAAAGGTGAAGTTTTAGGCTTACTACTGAGATCTACTAATCCTTTTTCACCTAACTCTTCATAACGTTTGTACCATTTACGTAAGGTAAAACGTGAAATACCATAATGCTCTTTCCTGCATGACCAAACTTTTTGTATAGTTTTATCCAACTCAGACGTAGTTTAACCCTAGATTAACTAATTTATCCTTTGCAATTGTAATAAGGTCTATAAACTACTGCAAATCCAAATTTCTATTTGACCTTATATTCTTATTGTAATAACATCTATGAATCACACAGTTAATTTTAAGGCCAAAAATTATACAAGAGGTCTGTTAAAATCACGTATATCGATTGTCTTGAAGTCACACATTTGTTCTGTAGAGCTATGTCCTGTAATAATTACTATACCGTTTTGCTCAGAGCGTATTGAGATTAGATTTAATATTAATTCACACGTTGCACTGTCTAGATTACAAAATGGTTCGTCTATCAGCCAAACGTTTGCATTAGAAATTAAGAGGCGAGCAAGCGCAACTCTTCTTTTCCAACCTGCAGAAAGTTCACTATATTTGATATTAAGTACAGGTTGCAACTGTAAGCAACAAACGGCTGCCATAATTAATTCTCTAGTATTCCGTATTCTTGCCCAGAATTGTATGTTTTCACCAACTGTTGAGCTATCTTTACAGGCATTTTTATGGCCTATATAGACCATGGAAGGTATATAGGATTTTAGGTCATCATATATGTCTTTTCCACAGTACATTATATTACCTGACACTGGCGGCAAAAGTCCAGATAAACTTCTGATTAAGCTGGTTTTGCCGCTACCATTTGGACCAGTGATTAAGATTTTTGATTTTGGTTCAGCTTTAAAATTGAGGTTTTTAAATAATACTTTGTTATTACGAGCACAGGATAGATTTTTACATTCAAGCATCTATTGGACCTTTAAAGAGAACTTGGAGCCTAAACACTTCAGTGTATGAACATTGGATAGCTTGCACAACAAACAGTCAGTGTTTGACATACAACTGTACGAACATTGGGTTTGTAGGTAGCAGATGGTGTCATTTCAGTACTTGACACTGGACTCCCGATACAATGTTGAACACTTTTTTTTTGCCTTTCGAGAGCGAGTTCTTTCAGCCGAAACACTACATGCACGTTATCATCATCAACTTCAATGCGTTGAACTAATTTTCTTATTATATCAAGTTTAGTTTCCCAATCCGCCTGATTAAGTTCCAACTCAACCTCAGAGGAAAAACTTTCTACACTACTTGTGATAAAATCTAATTCCCTCTGTAGCCTCTTTTCATCGACCATTTCTTCCCTTTGATCTCTAATTCCTTTTAACTCCTTTGCCATGCTCTCAACTTCTAAGTCATATTTTTCCTTCGTTATATGACCTCTTGCATATACATAAGCTAATCTTTCTATACCTTGTTCTATTTTATTTGCACGCTTTTCAATTTCATCCTTTGCCTCTGTACTTTCATGTTTCACGAGTCTGAGCTGATATTCCTTAGTCATTGCTTCTGGTTCTTTGAGTACCATCTTTACTTCTTCCCATACTGCTTCTTCTAGTATATCAACTTGTATTGATTTGCTGTTACACACTCTATTTCCACCAAAACGATTTCCAGGGCATCGATAGTAACTTCTTCCTCCTTTAACATTACTCATTCCATAATAAATGTATTTACAACACTGACACACAATTAGCCCTTGTAATAGGTACCTTCTCCCACTTCGTTGCATTCTTGCTCTTTTTCTATTTTCAGATAGTTGCTCTTGTACTATATCAAATTTCAACTATATTTGGTATTTCTATATGAATCCAATTCTTTTTCTCAGTTTGATAAATGGAATAACTTTTTTTCCTCACTTTCCATATTGCTCTCACTTCTTTTTTTATTGATTCGTTTTACCAAATGCTGCTTGTCCTTTGTATGCTGGATTCCTCAACATTCTACACACTGTACCTGAATGCCAATTTCTTCTGCCCTTTGGAGCAGTAATATGCCTTCTTGTAGTTTCTTTTAAGCTCTGACCTATCCACTCAAACAGTTTACGCACTACTTTTGCTTCCTCTTCTTCAACTTCAAACTTTGCTTCTTCTCTGACTACATGATTTATATAGCGGTATCCATAAGCCCATTACACTTATACACCCTTTCCTTGCTGCATGGAGTTTTCCCCTTCGACTTCTTTCCATTATCTTTGCACATTCGTATTCTGAGATTAATCCTTGTACTCCTAGCAATAATTTTGACTCTGGATTATTTTCAGTCTTATAATTTAGGAATATTACTTCTGCTCCTTCTTTCTCAAACTCTTCAAGTAATATCATCTGGTGCGAAGATTTTCTTGATAGGTGAATGAATGTAAATTTTATTAATTTCACTTTCTCCTACTTTATCTCGTAAACCTTCTCGTTTTAAATTCCACCCACTAAAGTCATTGTCCTTAAATTTATTCTCATTCAATAATTTATGTTCATCTGTAGCAATTCTACGCTCAAGCTCTACAACTTGACTCTCTATTGTATTGTTCTGTTCTTGTTTCCTCGATGAAACTCTTGCATATAAGGCCACTGTTGTCATTCTTTTCCACCTCTTTTTTATTTAAAAATTCCTTTTTCTTTCTTTCCATTAATCGTTTTAGTAGTACTCCGTAAGCATCTGATAAACACTTGTCTGATAACTTACTTGGTTCATAATGACGATGAATAGTAAACGTTCTTTCTCGCATATTTTTCTCCTGTAAATGCTTTAGTAGTGAAGGAAGACTTGCCACTCCCTTTTTTTCCATCAATCCATTTACCTTTGAGAAAAAGACCAATTGTTAGCTTTCTACAGCCCTTCAAAATTGGTATTAAAGACTGTTTTATCTTCTTTTATAGCCACTTTTATCAACTCTTCCTTCGCTGCCTCCGCTTTTCAAATAACTCTTCAATACTTCAGTTACTTCTTTACTATTTTTTGCATAATCCATTGCTGTCATTCCAAATTCATCCTCTTGCTCTATTTCTCCTCCATCTTTTACTAGCTCCTCCACTATTTCTTTTTCACCTACCATACATACAAGGTGCAGCAGTGTGCATTTACTGCCATACTCTTCAGCATTTACACTTGCTCCTGACTTTATCAATTCTCTAACTGTTTCTAGATGTTTCTCCGTTATCGCTAGATGCAGTGCTGTATGTCCTCTTACATCTGCTGCATTCACATTCGCTCCGCAGACACACAAATAAAAAGTACATTTTATCCATTGACGTAGGTGGAATTAGAGGAATAATCTCAGCAATTGTTCTAGTAGAAATAGAAAAAAGAACAAGAAAGAGGGTAGCTGAAATCTTTGATCTTATGGTAGGGACCTCAACCGGTGGAATTGTTGTAGCAGGATTATGTAAAAAAGATGAGTGAGGAAATCCTCAATATTCAGCCAATGATTTAGTTGAGCTTTATCAAAAATACGGTTCATATATTTTTAAATCTTCATTCTTCAGGCGATCAATATTATCTTGGTTTAATTGTTCACAATACCCACATAAAAATATTGAATCTGTACTGGATAAATATTTTGGAAAGGATATTCTAAAAAATACATTAAGTAAGGTACTGATAATAAGTTATGATATTAACAACAACTATCCTTTCTTTTTTAAGATCTGGAAAGAAGATAGAAATTTTATCCCTCAAACAGAATAAGATCTGATTTATTAATTAAGTAATATAGTTAGTAATTACATAAATTTGACATATCATTAAAATAGTATTAAACTAGATGCATAAAGCAATTAATTAGGGGGTTTTAATGTTCAGTAATATTATAGAATCTTGTGCTAAATCATTAGCTAAAATATCTAGTAACAAGAAATTTTGTAAACCATTCAATTTCTGTACAGAAAATAAAGACTATCTGTTAGATCTGTCAGTTCTAGAGCTGGTTCAAAAAGGTACAGTATTTCTGCCAAAAAAAAATACTACCTAATGATATTAGTTGGAGTGTTTTCAATTTTACTTATCAAAAAGATCCTTTAATGTTAACAATTTTATTGAGATACTTCACTCACAAAAATTTACTTCAAGAAGCAAAAGATGATTTGAATAGAATAAATCGCAAATTACAAAGTGAAATGAATAATGATCTAAAAAAGCTATGAGACGAGCAAAAGCAATTAGAAAACGAATTAGCTAAATTACTTGATAAAGAAATGAATGCTAAACATGCTAAAGTACTCGCTACAAATAGTAACACAATAGCAAAAATTGCACCTAGAATTGAGGAAATTGAATTATGTAAAGGGAACATAAAAGAACTCTTCAGTAATGAAAAAGCGACAGGTAGCACTTTTTCTGAGGAGGAGAAATATTATTTTATGCTAAAAGATGAGCTTACAAAAATGATGGAAAAAGAACTAAAAGCTTATGTAAAGGGTAATAAGGATGATGTTGAAAAAACATATCAGAATCTTAACAGTAAAGCGAAAAAGATTATAATATTGCATCATCTAAAGAAGTGCTCGCGGGTGTGCTTATTAGGCTTTTTTTTATTCTCGATTCTTTTTGTAATGTCTGTTATAGTATCATTTCTCACTCCTGTGCTTGTAGAATATACTGCTGTTATAAGCTTTATGCTTTTTAACTTTTGTCTCCCTATATTACTAATGTTACCAATTCTACTGCCAGTTGTTATTACGCTACTTGTAGTAGTAGGTGTAATTCACTTAGTAAATAGGCATTATGAACAAAGTTTTGTGAAGGAGATGGAAGACTTTATAAAAGGATCAAAATATGTAGATAAAACAACTAATACTGAAAATATAGAAGAACTAAAACAAGAAGAAAAAGAGCAGATGGTGGAAGACTTAATAGATCTTTCTTATAATATAGATCTTTCTTATAATAATGATGAATGTGAAGATCAAATAACACCTTCAGCACCAACATTGGAGGAAGTAGTGAAAGGATCGTTCTTGTATCCAAGTCTTGAAAGATACTTGCCTTCTTCCCCTAATATAATGGAGTAAAGAAAGTAGATTACAGGGAGGCTTTGTTGCATGGCTACTATAACTAACCAAACAAAGCTTTCCTGAATTAAGTTTTAATGATAGTAAAAGTACATTAAAATAAATTAGAGAGGGAAAATGCAAAAACCATACAGTGAAGACCTGAGAGAAAAAGTATTAAAAGTGTTTGATGCGGGAGAAATGACAATAATAAAAAAAGTTTGTGAAACATTTAACATTGACGAAAAAACGTTGTATTGGTGGAGGAAAAGGAAAGAAGAGACCGGAAGTGTTAAACCTGCATCTGGGTACCAAAAAGGACATGGTCATAAGACTAAAGACTTAGACAGCTTTAATCAATTATATTTTGCCATTTTATAGATTAAAAAAGGGAGTGTTAAATAAACCATAAGCGTCAAGTTAAGGAAATAAAGGTATGAAAGAGATAGAATAATAAGGTATAAGTTCTCCCAGATATACTTTTAGTGAGAGAACCAATGAATAAAATAACTTGCTTATCAAAAAAGCTCAAAGAATTTTTTAATGAAAAAGCAGATAAAATCTCAATTAGAACAGGGTTCATAAAAAGAAAGAGAAAGCTAAGAGGTTCATCGTTTATAAAAGCCATGGTCTTGGGAAATATAGGGGTTGATAATTGTAGCATAGAAACAATGTGTCAATTATTAAATGAAGACTCGATAGAGATGACAAAACAGGGTTTAGACTTTAGATTTACCGAGGAAGCAGTGGAATTTATGAAAAGGATGTATAATGAATCTTTAATGTTATTTAAAGGTATTTTGCAAATTAATTGTAGAATTTTGAAGCACTTTAGAAGTGTTAAGTTATTGGACAGTAGCTATATTAGCCTACATAATAGTATGGAAAACATGTATAAAGGATATGGCACAAGCTACAGTGGTTATGAAAGCAATACTAAATCTGTAATAAAATTACAACTAGTTTTTGATTACCTAAATCAAACATTAACCCAACTTAACATAACAGAGGGAATAAGGTCAGACCATGGGTATATAAGGTATTTAAGCAGTATATCAAACAACGATTTGCTAATATCTGACCTGGGTTATTTTGTGCCAAGTTCTTTTAAGCAACTCAATGAAACAGGAGCTTATTTTATAAGTCGTTGATACCAATATATATGATATAGAAACAAATCAAAAAATAGAGTTATTAGAATGTTTAGAGGATAAATTATTTCTAGAAAATGATGTGCTGTTAGGAAAAGAGACAAAAGTTAAAGTAAGAATTATATGTCAAAAGCTAACTGAAGAACAGTCCATGGCCAGAAGAAGAAAGGCTAATAGATTAGCAAAATCACATGGGTATACATCTTCTAAAAGGAACCAAAAGTTATTGAATTGGTCAATATTCATAACTAATGTTTCAGAGAATAAAATTAGTGCTGAACAGGTATTAACAATTTACAGAGCAAGATGGCAAATTGAACTATTATTCAAATTATATAAGAGCCATATAAGACTTGATAAACTGAAAGGAAAGCCATATAGGGTATTATGTGAATTATATGCTAAATTATGTGCAGTTCTTATATTTCATGGAATAGTTGGTTGTACAGAACTAAAAAAGGACACAGAACTTAGTCTAACAAAGGCATTCATCGAACTAAAAAGAAGAATTAGGGAGTTATTTTTAGCATTAAGCAGTAGAATTAATAATTTGAGAATCTTCCTAAAAAAGCTTACCACAGACTGGTCACAATTTTCTGTGAAAGACAGGTATAGAAAAATTAGAGTCTCCACACTAAGCTCATTGAACTTTCTAACACTTGCTTCTTAACTTGACGCTTATGGTTAAATAAACTGTGTCAAGCCGCATTTTTAGTTCAACTCAATTTTCAGTCTGTTGGGAAAGAAAATGTCAAGCTGAGACATAGTTAATGCACAATTAGGCAAAGCTGTAGTCCACTTTTGCTCTACCTTTTTTATAGCACAATATACCTGTTTGTACAAGGCATTTGTATTAGTAAATGAGCCCTTAGTTTTAGTAAATTTCCTAATTTGTCTATGCAATCCCTCAATTGGATTGGTGGAGCTTCCTAACTGGTCCAGAATACTTAAAATAACCAGACAAATTTTCCCAATTGTTTTGCCATGATTTTGTAACCAAGGGATATTTTTCACTCCATTAGCTCAAGCAAATAATTCTCAGCAATCTCTTTACTTGAAGCACGTTTTCAAATCATTTATGAAAACTTTTGCTAGATACATACTTCAGTGAATTCCTTATCTGATGCACTATGCATTTCTGCTTTAGCTATTTATAGCGGTAGGAAAGCTTTTTAATACAGGCAATTAGAATATCTTCTACTCCTCTTTCTTTGAGGTCATTTAGTACTCCCAACCAGAACTTCACTTTCAGCCAAATAAAAACCTAATACTTCTTTTCTGCCATTTTGATTTATTCCCAATATATTATACATACATTTACTTATGCAATGTCCGTCCTCCTTGACCTTAAAAAACATGCCATCCATAAATTGTGTGATTCATAGAGGTTATTACAATTGACTTGTCAGATTGAGTCTGAACTAGTTGGCTTGTTAAGAGATTTGCATTTTTGAAGTGATTGTAGTTTCTGATTGTGTTTACAATTTTGCATGACAAACGACTCTTTTGATAAGATATAGTTTTTCACTTAAGCAAGGAATCGTATTTTCCAGTTCCTTATATTTTTCCCAAGGAGTTTTTCCTTGAAGAGCGCTATGAGGGCGGTGTTTATTATAATACTCTTCCCAATCCCTAAGTTTAATTTGCAATTCAGAGCTCTTGATGGTAACGATACTGTAAAACTCATCTAAGTCTGTACGCTGTGCTCTTTCCACTTTACCATTTAAGTGTGGAGAAAACGGCTTAATAGGACGAAATTTAATTTTCCATTCCTTCAAACATTCTTGCACCTCATAAGCAAAAAATTCTTGCCCTCTATCAGTTTGAATCCTTTGGCAATGGAAAGGTATTCTTTCTCTTAGTTGTTTTAGGAAATCTAAAGTGTTTTTTGAAGTACTTCTTGAATATAATGCAACAATTTTATAACGTATCTATAGCAGTATATTGATAAAGCCCTGACGATATTTTGCACACATCCATCTGCACACGCTCTCCAGGTACTTTACAGTTATAACGCTTGACATGTTTGCGATAATGACGTTTAACATGCAGAAGACTTACACTATGTTTTTTGAAAATTTTGTGTATAGTAGCCAATGACAAGGATAAATCATATAGACGTCTTAACTCGGTTTCTTGCCCCTAGCTTTCTAGTTTGTCTTAGATGAAGAATAAGCTGCTCATCTGATTCATTGATCTTTTGCAAAGGTGAAGTTTTAGGCTTACTACTGAGATCTACTAATCCTTTTTCACCTAACTCTTCATAACGTTTGTACCATTTACGTAAGGTAAAACGTGAAATACCATAATGCTCTTTCCTGCATGACCAAACTTTTTGTATAGTTTTATCCAACTCAGACGTAGTTTAACCCTAGATTAACTAATTTATCCTTTGCAATTGTAATAAGGTCTATAAACTACTGCAAATCCAAATTTCTATTTGACCTTATATTCTTATTGTAATAACCTCTATGAATCACACAGTTAAGTATGTGTGTGCACCCACGTACACTGAAGAAGATACACTACATTTTTTGATGAATTTGATTGTTTAATAAAAAAAAAGTCTGCAGACTAAAGATAGATTTTGAGCTCTTAAAATATCTCTAATTGTAATTATAATGAGGTTGGAAATATGAGGAAGTAATTTTTATACGTTAGCTACAGTTAAAACATAATTGACTTTGCCTAGTTAATATTTCAAATTATAAAAAAGGCAAATAATTCTATGATATTGCAGGGCAAAAAAGGGTTAATAACCGGAATAATAAATAAGAGGTCAATAGCATATGGTATAGCAAAGACGCTCTCAGAACATGGAGCTGAGCTTGCAATCACTTATCAAAATGAAACAATAAAAGAAAAATTATTACCAATAGCAAATGAATTAAATGTGGAGTTAACATTACACTGTGATGTTTCAAATGAGGAAACCATAGATAATGCTTTTGAGGAAATAAAGAAAGAATGGAATACTCTTGACTTTTTGGTACATGCAATAGCATTCTCCGATAAAAATGAGCTAAATGGTAAATATGTCAATACTTCACTAAACAACTTTATTAATGCAATGCATATATCGTGCTATTCTTTTACTGCTTTAGCGCAAAGAGCGGAAAAAATGATGTTAAATGGCGGTAGTTTACTTACTTTATCTTACTATGGTGCTGAAAAAGTTATGCCAAATTATAATGTGATGGGTTTATGTAAAGCAGCACTTGAAGCAAGTGTAAAATATATAGCATGTGATCTCGGACCACAGAACGTCAGAGTAAATGCAATTTCTGCTGGTCCAATCAGAACTTTGGCATCTTCTGGAATAAGTGACTTTCACTCCATATCGGAATGGAATAGAAGTAATTCTCCACTTAGACGCAATGTTACAATAGAAGATGTTGGCAAGGCAGCACTATACTTATTAAGCGACCTGAGTAGTGGTACAACTGGAGAAATTTTACATGTTGATTCAGGGTATAATGTTGTGGGAATGAAGATAGTAGACTAATACAGTACTGCAGATGCATGTGAAGCCTGTGTTTTTTTGTTATCGGGAGTGTTAAATAAACCATAAGCGTCAAGTTAAGGAAATAAAGGTATGAAAGAGATAGAATAATAAGGTATAAGTTCTCCCAGATATACTTTTAGTGAGAGAACCAATGAATAAAATAACTTGCTTATCAAAAAAGCTCAAAGAATTTTTTAATGAAAAAGCAGATAAAATCTCAATTAGAACAGGGTTCATAAAAAGAAAGAGAAAGCTAAGAGGTTCATCGTTTATAAAAGCCATGGTCTTGGGAAATATAGGGGTTGATAATTGTAGCATAGAAACAATGTGTCAATTATTAAATGAAGACTCGATAGAGATGACAAAACAGGGTTTAGACTTTAGATTTACCGAGGAAGCAGTGGAATTTATGAAAAGGATGTATAATGAATCTTTAATGTTATTTAAAGGTATTTTGCAAATTAATTGTAGAATTTTGAAGCACTTTAGAAGTGTTAAGTTATTGGACAGTAGCTATATTAGCCTACATAATAGTATGGAAAACATGTATAAAGGATATGGCACAAGCTACAGTGGTTATGAAAGCAATACTAAATCTGTAATAAAATTACAACTAGTTTTTGATTACCTAAATCAAACATTAACCCAACTTAACATAACAGAGGGAATAAGGTCAGACCATGGGTATATAAGGTATTTAAGCAGTATATCAAACAACGATTTGCTAATATCTGACCTGGGTTATTTTGTGCCAAGTTCTTTTAAGCAACTCAATGAAACAGGAGCTTATTTTATAAGTCGTTGATACCAATATATATGATATAGAAACAAATCAAAAAATAGAGTTATTAGAATGTTTAGAGGATAAATTATTTCTAGAAAATGATGTGCTGTTAGGAAAAGAGACAAAAGTTAAAGTAAGAATTATATGTCAAAAGCTAACTGAAGAACAGTCCATGGCCAGAAGAAGAAAGGCTAATAGATTAGCAAAATCACATGGGTATACATCTTCTAAAAGGAACCAAAAGTTATTGAATTGGTCAATATTCATAACTAATGTTTCAGAGAATAAAATTAGTGCTGAACAGGTATTAACAATTTACAGAGCAAGATGGCAAATTGAACTATTATTCAAATTATATAAGAGCCATATAAGACTTGATAAACTGAAAGGAAAGCCATATAGGGTATTATGTGAATTATATGCTAAATTATGTGCAGTTCTTATATTTCATGGAATAGTTGGTTGTACAGAACTAAAAAAGGACACAGAACTTAGTCTAACAAAGGCATTCATCGAACTAAAAAGAAGAATTAGGGAGTTATTTTTAGCATTAAGCAGTAGAATTAATAATTTGAGAATCTTCCTAAAAAAGCTTACCACAGACTGGTCACAATTTTCTGTGAAAGACAGGTATAGAAAAATTAGAGTCTCCACACTAAGCTCATTGAACTTTCTAACACTTGCTTCTTAACTTGACGCTTATGGTTAAATAAACTGTGTCAAGCCGCATTTTTAGTTCAACTCAATTTTCAGTCTGTTGGGAAAGAAAATGTCAAGCTGAGACATAGTTAATGCACAATTAGGCAAAGCTGTAAGTTGTATTAAACAAGATTTGATCTGACACTTTAAAAAAGTAAGTTATAAAATAATAAAAACAAGGAGTGTTAGAAATGAGTACAATACAAACAAAAATATTAAAACCAAAACTAGGTTTATTATAGCTAGCAAAACAGCTCGGTAATGTATCTTAAGCGTGCAAGGTAATGGGATATTCAAGAGATACGTTTTATAGATTTAAGGAGTTATACGAAAATGGAGGAGAAGAGGCATTACACGAAATCAGCAAGAAAAAACCACTGTTTGCAAACAGAGTTTCCGAAGATATAGAAAGAGCGGTAGTAAATATTGCTACCGAATTTCTAGCATATGGACAACAAAGAGCTGCAAACGAACTTAGAAAAAGGGGTATAATAATTTCCGAAGGTGGCGTAAGATCTGTATGGCTAAGAAACGATATTGAAACGTTCAAAAAAAGACTTAAAGCCCTTGAAGCGAAGGTTGCACAAGATGGCATAATTTTAACTGAAGAGCAACTTGCAGCTTTAGAGAAAGTGAAAGAACAAAGGGAAGCACATGGTGAAATTGAAACAGAGCATCCTGGTTACTTGGGTTCTCAAGACACTTATTATGTAGGCAATATCAAGGGTATAGGACGTATCTACCAGCAAACTTTCATTGATACCTATTCAAGGGTTGATATGGCGAAGCTTTATACAGACAAAACTGCAATTACTGCTGCAGATCTTCTTAATATACCATTCTTTGATGGACAAAATGTGCCATTATCGCGCATTTTGACTGATAGAGGTACGGAATACTGTGGCAAACCAGAGAATCACGCATATCAGTTATACTTAGGAATCGAAAATATTGATCATTCAAGAACTAACTCCACAAACTAATGGCATATGTGAAAGATTCCACAAAACTATGCAAGATGAGTGTTACAATATTATTTTTCGCAAGAAAATCTACAATTCTTTGGAAGATCTTCAGATTGATGTCGATCATTGGTTGCGTTCTTACAATGAGAGCAGACCTCACTCAGGTAAATATTGCTATGGAAAAACACCTATGCAAACTTTTCTTGATAACAAACAAATTGCTTTTCAGAAAAATATTAGTAACATTAAACAAAAGACTGATATTAGTTTTAACTACCTCAATTCTTCTGTCATTTAATTCTCACCTGTCAGATTAAGTTGTGTCTAGTACAGAAACTTGCGATTAGAATTTGTAATACATTCAATCAGTGAAAAGGTACCAGCCTCTACAACTTGATGAAAACGGTGCATTGCCTAATTAATTACTTGCAATCTAGATCCCAGTGGGCTTTATTGCATCACTCTTCGGATAATAGGTAACGTGGAATGAAGCTATCTCAAATTTAGCCATGCCTATATCAGTAATTTTGTTAAGCAAATAACACTTGAGCTCTCTCACGATTAACCTCAGATTTGTTTCTAAAACTAAACCAAAATGTTTGCTTCAGTCGCGAGAAAAAACTTTCTATATAAGATCTCTTCCCATAATTTATCTCTTTTTTCCACCTCTTCATACCATCTTCATCATATGACTTTATGAGCTTGATTGTAGAATTTCTCTCATCAATATAATCCAACTTTGGATGCTCTACTGCATTATTTTGCGGAGGAATCCTTGTCTTTATGTCAAGCTCATCGCACAGTTTGTATAACTTCTTTCGATCTGTCTGCATATAGTGTGCTTATATTATATTAACATCAATCCTTGCAATAAGATCACATGCTCCATAGTGGTCAGAATAAACTCCACCACTGTATTTTGCTGCTATAACTTTTTTGCTACCTATCTCTAGCATTACATCTTGTTTGCTCATAGCGGCGATACTTTCTATCTGTACCATTTGCCTTGCTATGACCTGGAATATTATTGTACTATCTATGGCAATCTCAATATCTTCTGTATTATTTTTATCATGTCTTCAATTTTGATGTTAAGTTTTTTAAGCCTTCTTGAGGCCTGTAATAACTTGCAAGTTTTGCTCAAGGTACCCTGCTATAAATCCCGCTGTTTGTCTCAGAGCTATTCTAAATAAATAAGTTATTATGTGAACCAGAATCACGACCTTATCGCTATAAATGTAGTTGCCAACAGCCATTTTTGGACCTTTTTCGTACCAATTTTCTATGGCATCATTGACGTAATAAAAAATATTTCCCCTCTCTTGGAGAAATTTGTTATATTCATGGCAGTTACTGACTATCATTTTTTGCGGCATATTTTTCTTTAGTAGGTTAAATGCTTGTCTTATAGTGAATTTTGTCAGTAACTGCCAGCTCTTTTTATTTGACCTATGCAACAAAGCCATTCCACTTTCAAGCTACTCGGATGACAGAGAAAGGGCTACTTGCATGACATGAAAAGGAGCACCGAGCAGATCACTTCTTCACAAGGATCTTATCAGCAACACGCATATCAATTATGCTACAATTGCTAAAAGTAAAGTCGGTTGTATTTTGCAAGTGGTTTAAATAATCCCATGCACTATAAGGATTATCTTCAGGTAATTTTACTGTGGAACTGTCATCGAGTATGATATTCCATCTTCTATTGCCTACATAAACACAAGAAGAAATATGATCACTTAATTGAGTTTTCCTCTCTAGTATATCTTTAATGAATTTTAGGCTTGATAACGAATTTTGTCCTTTGATTATAATGAGGTTATCTATCTGGTAATCATCTACGATTACTTTACCTTCAGAGTCAATTACTGAAGTTCTGTTATCATCTTTCCAGAGAGCGAAGGGTGTATGTTCATCTATATCAATTTGTAAGGTACTGGGCAAAATCCTGTAAATTCTTACATATTTTATCCATTTGCTTACAGATTGTATATTATCTGTTAGTTTTGAGAGGGATATGTACATGATAGGTTGCGTTCTGTCTACTAAACTTAGAATGTCCTGTTCATTTGTAAATTTGTTTCCAGTAACGGTTACTTTGTCGATTGAAAATCCATTGCTAATTAATAAGCTCGATAAGCGATCGTTATACCAAGTAAAGTAGTAATTGAATCGATTTGTTATTTTATCAAGTGAACTATAAAGTACTAGTGTAAGGAAAAGTGCAGCTATAATCATGAAAGCACACTTGCGCGAAAAACTCCTTTGGTTTCTAGTAACATTGTTCAACATTGGCTTGATCTCTAATACTCCTGTAATGTAAACTGTCTTCGACAATAATTTTGACTAATTCATTAAAATCAATTCCTTTTGTCAATTTTGCAATTTCTGGTACTAACGATAATTCAGTAAAGCCAGGATGTGTATTAATCTCAAGCATTTTTAAAGTGTTATTTTGGGGATTATAACGGAAGTCTGAGCGTGAAACAGTTTTGCATCCTAAAAATTGATGAACTTTTAGTGCGTGTTCCAAGGTCATTCTATATATGTTGTAAGGAATTTTAGCAGGAAATATATGTTCTGCAAATCCATCTGTATATTTTGCTTCATAATCATAGAATTTATTTTTTGGTCGTATTTCCATAGTGCCAATTGCTTCATTCAGCAACACAGCAGTATGTAACTCTATACCCGGTATGTATTCTTCTATGATCATCTTTTCCATTATAGTAGAACTGTTATTTTTCAGCTCTAAGTAATCCTCATGTGAGAAAATCATGTGTACTCCAATGCTTGAGCCTTCGTTAATCGGTTTTAAGACGTACGGATAATCAACTTTAATATTATTTTTTAGCAGATCTTCTCGATTAATTACATAACCTCTTGGAGTGTCGATACTCAGGGATCGGAATATATGCTTTGACATCACTTTATTCATAGCAACAGCCGAAGCCATAACTCCGGAGTGTGTATATTTTATACCTAAGATTTCCAATAAACCTTGAATACAGCCATCTTCACCATAAGGTCCATGTAGAGCAATAAAAGCAAGGCCCGGATTAATTTTTCTAAGCTTTTCAGCAATGTTGCTATCAACATCTATTTCTATTGCATTATATGAAAGGCTATCAAGCACCTTCTTTACTGCTTTTCCGCTCATAAGCGATATTTCTCTTTCGCAGGAAAATCCACCACTTAAAATTGCTATATTTGGAACCATAAGCACCCTAATATTTTGCTATATATAATAGATAAAAGATACTTTTATCTTCAATAGAAAAAACGCTTTGAAAAATTCCACAGCCGTACAGATATTGAAACTTGCAGATGGTGTCATGCAAACTGTTTCCTTTATGATCAGACACCAGATTGCAAGTAAAACTGGAAGATCTTTTTCAGTAATATTCTTTAAAAATTTAATTTTGTAATCGACTTGATTTCCACTTTACATCTTTGTAATCAACTGTTTCTACACCTTCAATGTCATATTGATCAGCGACTACAGATAGTTCCATTTCATGATCTATTAAATAGTCTTTCTGCTGATTCTTGAGTGGGCTGCTTAGTAAACTCAACTAGCTTAGCAAAATGCTGTAAAGTTTTTTTACTGAAAGATACATTAGCGTTTGCTGTAAGTTTTACCAAAGTTCATGAGTAATTGTACAATATTTTCCTGAAGTTTTTAATCAAGTAAACTTATCTGGAAAGTAATTATGCTGATATAAATATTATAATTTTATTAACACATAAATGCTACTGTGGCGTTAGTTTTTTAATTTAGGAATATATTATGGTTATACCTACACAAAACTCGAATTCATTAACGTTTCAGGCACGTAACCTATCTCATATTTGCCACAAAAACTGTGAAGAGGCGTTCAATGAAACAGACAAACCTCTATGCAAGGCTAGATGTGACTTTTTCTTTTCAGTGCCTGAACCTCGTTCACAAATTAGTGAGAAATTCATAGATATTGAAAACAATCTCCGTTTTGAGAGTGCACAATTATCGTCTATGGCAGATGAAATAGACGCTTACAATTCAATGTCTATTTAATCAAAAAAAATGTAAGTATATTTTTGTACTCTATGACCCTAAATTTTCATCAAAATAAGCTGTCTTATCCTTTTTTTCTTTATACTCTTCTGCTGTATCTAGGGGTTGCTTTTTAGCTGTAATGTTTGGCCACTTTTGCGAATATTCTACGTTTATGTTGTAAAATGATTTAAAGATTTTTTGTTCATTGTTCAGCAAGCCTTCGTCTAGTTCTATAATATCTTTTATGGAATCATCAGTTACAATCGCATCCACTGGACACTCAGGTATACACACTCCACAATCAATACATTCATCTGGGTTAATCACGAGCATGTTTTTACCTTCATAGAAGCAGTCAACGGGACATACTTCTACACAGTCCGTATATTTACATTTTATGCATTTATCCGTAATAAAATGCGTCATAAAACACTGTATATTTGCATTATCTTGGGTACACTAAATTAATAAGAAATTCAAGCATTTTATGAAGATAAATAAATTAAATAACGAAGAACTAGAAATATGGCTAAGCTTGGCTAGAACTGTGGGACCAGTAAAGTTCTTTAGTATACTTAGAGCATGTGGGTCGCTATATGAAGTGCTTAAATATCTTAATAAGTTGACTAACAAGGATTATGGAATTCAAAATGAACGAGAAGAAATTAAGAATGCAGAAAAAATTGGAGCCAAAATAACACCAGCATGTGATCCAGATTACCATGACATTTTAAGAAATATAACGAGTTGTCCAGCTGTAATAACTGTACTTGGTGATGTATCATTATTAAGTCGTGAGATAATTGCAATAATCGGTGGACGTAATTCTTCAATGAATGGAAGAAATTTTGCCAGTAAGTTGGCGTTTTACTTAAGTGAAGCTGGTTTCATCGTAATTTCTGGACTTGCAAGATGAATCGACACTGCAGCAAACAGTGTAATATACAAAAATTACCCCACTATTGCTGTTACAGCAAGCGGAATTGATGTGGTGTATCCAAAAGAGAATTTTGATCTATACAAAAAAATCACTGAAAATGGCGGATTAGTAATTACTGAGCTTCCATTTGCTACTAAACCAAAGCCTCAGTATTTTCCTCAAAGGAATCGAATTATATCTGTTCTATCGCTGGGTGTTGTAGTGATTGAAGCATCGAGACGTTCTGGCTATCTAATAACAGCAGATTTTGCTTTAAATCAAGGAAGAGAGGTATTTGCAGTTTCTGGTTTCCCTCTAGATTCACGCTGTAGTGGTAGCAATTATCTAATTAAAAACGGCGCTAAACTTGTTGAATCCGCTGATGATATAATAGAGAGCGTGAGATTTAGTTTGCCTCTTCAGCAAAAAAGTCTATTTGATACCGTTGCTGACCAAAAACAAGAAAAATTACAACAGGCAAAATCTGTTATAGTTGATCATATTAACTATGTACCTGTTGATATAGATGAACTTATATTAGCAAGTGGACTTTCTACCAACATAGCTCTAATGGCTCTTTTGGAACTAGAGTTGGAAAACAAAATAGAGAGTTCACCGGGAAATAAAATATCGTTAATTTTCTAAGCTATAAGCCCACAACCGTACGAACATTGTGATTTGAGTTCACCAAGAAAGATGTCATTCCAGCGCGCGACGCTGGAATCCAGCCTTTATTATTTGGTTGAAATTAAGTCTTCTGGATCCAAGATGGCTTTGTTGCATCGCTGAGATAAAAAGAACTGGCAGTTACTGACGAAATTCACTATAAAACAGGCATTTAACCTACGAAAGAAAAATATGCCAACTAAAATGAAGGTCAGTAACTGCCATGAATATAACAGATTTCTGCAAGAAAGAGGAAATATTTTTCATTTTATTAATGAGGCAATAGAAAATTGGTACGAAAAAGGTCCAAAAATGGCTGTTGGCAACTATATTTATAGCGATAAGGTCGTGATTCTGGTTCACATAATAACTTATTTATTTAGAATAGGTCTGAGACAAACAGCGGGATTTATAGCAGGGTACCTTGAGCAAAACTTGCAAGTTATTACAGGCCTCAAGAAGGCTTAAAAAACTTAACATCAAAATTGAAGACATGATAAAAATAATACAGAAGATATTGAAATTGCCATAGACAGTACAAGTATCAGTATTTATAATAATACCCCTGGTCACAGTAAGGAAAATAGCGAAGATAGAAAGTATCGCAGTTATAAACAGGTAAGAAAGCTACAAGTAATATTGAGTATAAATAGTAAAAAAGCTATAGCTGCACAATATAGCAATGGTGCCTACTACGACCATTATGGTGCTTGCGACTTGCTAAGCTTTCAGCATGCTATAAAAGCATTATATGCAGACAGAGCCTATCAAGCTTTATAAATTGTGCAAAAAATATGATATAAAGACAAAAATTTTACCGAAAAATCGTGCAGCGGAGCATACAAAATTGGATTATATGGCTGAAAGGAATGCTGCCATTAGATTATGTGGTAAAGACGGTGTGAAAGAGTGGAAGAAGGAAGCGGTTTATGGAAAAAGGTCATATATTGAAGGATTTTTTTCAAAATTAAAACAAATATTTGGGTTTAGTTTTAGAAATAGATCTGAAGTAAATCGAGAAAAAGAGTTGCTAATAAAATGTTACTTACTCAATAAATTTACTGATATTGGCATGGCTAAGTTTGAGGTAGTTTCATGAATTTATTATGCTTTACCCACTATCCGATAAGCGATGCAACAAAGCCATCCCAGTGTCACTCTGACAACCGACATCTCGCTACGTGTTAGCGGATACCGTGACGTTATGACGAGGGATACGCGTTAGCGGAATCTGCTGAGACGCCCGTGATAGCTCTATTCCTATAGTAAGTAATTCCCTTTTATCTACTTTTAGAATTGATAAGAGAAAATTTTTTCTCAACTTGTTGTATAACTTTATAAAAGTGATCAAAATCTAAGCTTGCACTACCAATTAAAACTCCTAATAAATTTGGAATACTGATCAAGTTTTCTATATTTTCTGAGCTGACTGATCCACCATATATAATGTGTTTTTTACCAGTACACAATTTTATTATCTCTATCACCTCAGAAATTGCGTCATTATTTGGCACATTTCCTGTTCCTATTGCCCATATCGGTTCGTATGCTATGGTATATTCACCTTTTGTTGGCAAACGGTTTTTGCATTGATATTCTATTATTTTTTTTGTTTTTTTATTTTTATAATCTTCTGAGTTTTCACCTACACAGATGATTGGGTGTAATCCTGATTCTATTGCTGTTTTCGATTTAAGTTTTATTTCACTATCTTTTTCATGAGCCCTTTCAGAATGTCCAAGTATTACGTAACTACATCCTAGTTCCTTCAACATTCCTGCACTAATTTCACCTGTGTAAGAACCGAACTCTTTATAATGGCAATTCTGTCCTCCTATTTTAATATTGTTGTTCAACTCTATATTGCTTGGAAATGATGTAAAAGGAGGGCAAATTACTAATTTAGAGGTAATCCCGTTACTCTTGTTATTGAGTTTGTTCATGAAGTCAACAAATGAAGAACGTGTTTCATTCATTTTCCAATTTGCTACTATTAAAAAAGACATCGATTTTTCTTATATGAATGAGAGTGCCGGCTGTCGGACTTGAACTGACAACCTACTGATTACAAGTCAGTTGCTCTACCAATTGAGCTAAGCCGGCATTAAATACACTGACAATATACAATTATTGATGAATTTTCGTCAACTAATTTTTAAAATACTGCATACTAAGATCATATGAAAAAATTTTCACTGAAGCCAAAAAAGAGTCTAGGGCAAAATTTTATTTTATCAAATGAGATAACAAAAAGAATAGTTGCCTTAGCTGGTAGCATGAAAGATTTTAATGTTATTGAAATTGGTCCTGGGTATGGTGCGTTAACAAGAGAAATATTGGCGTATAATCCAAAGTTTCTACTTTCTATAGAAAAAGATAGTAGTTTAGTGAAACATCACGAACAATTGCTGAATGAGCATAAGGGAAAATATAGAATTATAGAAGCAGATGCACTTAATGTTGTAGAAAAAGAGCTGGTAGAATGTCCAGTCAAAGTCATTGCTAACTTGCCTTACAATATCTCAGTAGCGTTATTTTTAAAGTGGTTAAATAATATAAAATTTTTTACGAATTTGACGTTAATGTTCCAAAAGGAGGTAGCAGAGGGTATTACAGCAGAACCTAGTTCTAAAGATTATGGTTCCCTATCAGTGCTAAGCCAGTTACTATGCGACATAAAAAAGGAATTTGATATTGAACCTAAGGAATTTTTTCCAAGACCAAAAGTATATTCTTCAGTAATTACAGTAAAACCTTTACCCACTCCAAGATTTGCAGTAAATTTAGAAACCTTAACAAAGCTAACACGCGCTGTGTTCGCTCAAAGAAGAAAGATGCTGAGAAATAGCTTGCAAAGTATAACTAGTGATGTCTCAACTACTCTTGAGAATGCTAAACTTAGTGGAGACGAACGTCCAGAAAGCTTAACTATTG
The DNA here is from genome assembly GCF_039540065.1 of Wolbachia endosymbiont of Encarsia formosa. Lineage (NCBI taxonomy): Bacteria > Pseudomonadati > Pseudomonadota > Alphaproteobacteria > Rickettsiales > Anaplasmataceae > Wolbachia > Wolbachia endosymbiont of Encarsia formosa. The sequence goes on from NZ_CP154278.1 coordinate 1,175,320, forward strand.
AGCAGTTCTGTTTGCTAGCAAATAATGTAATTTTGCGATAAATATATTAGGAGCTACATACCTCTTCTATCCTATTTTGATCTAAAAATAGCTGTAGCCAGGCTAATTTTGCAAAAGCTCTATTGCAATTTCATTAATTGGAGTATAAGCTTTAAATAAAGCATATGAAAAAAATGGAAGCTTGTTATTCGTTTGACGATGTACTTCTCTTACCGGCCTATTCTGATGTATTGCCTCGTGATGCAGACACAAGAACTTATCTAACAAATAATATAGAACTAAATATCCCTCTCATATCCTCTGCAATGGATACTGTCACTGAATCAGAATTTGCAATAGCTATTGCCCAACATGGTGGAATAGGTTGCATACATAAGAATTTATCAATAGATGAACAAGTGTTAGAAGTGAGAAAGGTGAAAAAATATGAAAGCTGGATCGTGTATAACCCAATTACAATTTCCCCAGATAAGACGGTTGCAGAAGCAGTTTCATTAATGAGAGAGTATAATTATTCCGGAATTCCTGTAGTTGATCAACGCAAGTTAGTGGGAATTTTAACTAATCGAGATGTGAGGTTTATTGAAGACCAGAACATGAATATAAAAGTTTCCGAGGTAATGACAAAAGATAAGTTAGTAACAGTTCGAGAGCAGGCAGTAAACAGCGCCTCAGCAATGAAATTGTTGCATGCAAATAGAATAGAGAAGCTTTTGGTTGTTGATGAAAATTCTTGTTGCATAGGTCTAATCACAGTTAAAGACATCGAAAAATACAATAGATATCCAAATTCATGTAAAGACAGTAAAGGTCGACTCAGAGTTGCCGCTGCAATTGGTACTGGTAAAAAAGACGGTATAGAAAGATGTGAAGCTTTGATCGAAGAAGAAGTTGATGTGGTTATTGTAGATACCGCTCACGGTCATTCCGAGAACGTTATCAGCACCATTAAGGAAATAAAAAAGATGTATCCTAATACGCAATTAATCGGCGGAAATATTACAACAAAGGAGGCTGCTGAAGCGTTAATTGATGCTGGTGTTGATGCAGTAAAGGTTGGAATAGGGCCCGGATCAATTTGTACTACCAGAATAGTTATAGGTGTTGGTATGCCGCAATTCTCTTCAATCAAGAATGTTGCAGAGGTGTGTAGAGCAAAAAACGTCAGACTAATTGCTGATGGTGGAATAAAATATTCGGGAGATGTTGCAAAAGCTATTGCAGCTGGTGCTGATACTGTGATGATAGGTTCGATCTTTGCTGGTACTGAGGAAAGCCCAGGTGAGATTATCATGTATAAGGGTAGAGCATATAAGGAATATCGAGGAATGGGATCTATTAGTGCAATGAAACGAGGGTCAGCTAGCCGTTATTTTCAAGATTCAAAACTTGATTTAGTCCCACAAGGAGTAGAAGCAAGAGTTCCTTTTAAAGGTCCAGCTTCAGGAGTGATCTGTCAGTTAATTGGTGGGTTGCAAGCTGCAATGGGCTACACTGGCAACCGTAATATAGAAGAGATGAAAAAAAACTGCAAATTTACCACTATTACTTCATCAGGATTAAGAGAAAGTCATGCTCATGATATAATCATTACACAGGAAGCTCCAAATTACGCTTACCAAGCATCTAATTTATCATCTGATTCAGAGTAGATACAACCCCCTTCTGAGGGTGTCATTTCAACACTGGTACACAATTGTATAAACATAGCTTTTTTGCTCCATCAGAATTGGCTTACTTTTAGTGATTCATGGAGTTAAAAAAGTCAGCATTGCTCTTTGTTAAAAGTAGTTTGTCACGTAAAAACTCCATTGCTTCAACAGACCCCATAGGATTAAGTATCCTACGCAATACCCATATTTTATTTAGTATGGCCTTATCAACTAATAGCTCTTCCTTCCTTGTTCCGGATTTTGTAATATCAATAGCAGGGAATATACGTTTATCAGCAAGTTTTCTATCTAGTATAATTTCAGCATTACCTGTGCCTTTAAACTCTTCAAAAATAACATCATCCATTTTTGAACCAGTTTCTATAAGGGCTGTAGCGATGATTGTCAAAGAACCACCATTTTCAATATTACGAGCTGCTCCAAAAAAGCGTTTTGGTCTTTGCAGCGCATTTGAATCTACACCTCCGGTTAGAACCTTTCCAGACGAAGGAATGACTGCATTATAAGCACGTGCAAGACGAGTTATAGAATCAAGCAAAATCACTACATCTTTTTTGTGTTCAACCATTCTTTTAGCTTTTTCTATTACTATTTCAGCAAGTTGGACATGACGGTAGGCAGGTTCATCAAATGTAGAGCTTACCACTTCACCCTTTACAGAGCGTATCATATCTGTAACCTCTTCGGGTCTTTCATCTATAAGTAATACTATTAGTTCTATTTCAGGATGATTTGTAGCTATAGAGTGAGCCATTTGCTGAAGCAATATCGTTTTTCCTGTACGAGGTGGAGCAACTATCAATGCTCTTTGTCCTTTTCCAAGAGGTGTAACTATATCTACAGCACGCATGTTTATATCTTTTTTATTATCTCCGCTACTGTTGTTTTCAAGGATGAGGCTTTTTTCAGGATAAAGCGGAAGCAAATTATCAAAATGGACGTACTTTCTTAATTCACTGATTTCAGTAGAGTTTATACTTTTAACCTTAGTTAAAGTAAAATATCTTTCTTTATCACCAGGTGGCCTTATTTCTCCACATGCCATATCTCCTGTACGTAAATTAAACTTCTTTATTTGGCCATTGGAAATATAAACATCATCGGTACTTGGAGCATAATTTGCACTTGATGAACGTAAGAAGCCAAAACCATCAGGCAATATTTCCACTACTCCACTTCCTGTGGTTATGCCTCCTTCTTCACTCATTTTCTTCATTAAACTGAATATCATTTCCTGTTTTAGCATCCTGCCATTGCCTTTACCACTAGTTGAAATTTTTCTTTCTTCAGCTAGCTCTAACAATTCTTCTGCTGTTTTTTCTTTCAATTCGCTCAGGTCCAATGTTTTCTTGTGTTTTTCAGCACCTTCACTGGTTATTTGTTTTACTGCGTTAGCATTATGAATTTGTTCACTTTTTTCAGGTTGATCTACAACCTTTTCTTTTGCTAAGACATCTTCATTGATTGTTGTCATAATCCTCCAAAAATTTTAATTGATGATTACTAACCTAAAATGTTACTATAAAACAGTAAATCAGGCTGAGCTAGTTTTTAGTGCGTATTTAGGTTTAATTATTAAACTAGATACTTTACTTACATTATACTGATAAAAACTAACAAGTCAAGTCAATTTAATGTTAACAAAGTACAAGAATTTGAGAATCATCAATAGCTATTATTTATATTTTTTAACCTTTGTTTCTTCTCTTCTTCTATTTCCGCTCTTTCTACTTCCACTTCTAAATTTTCCTGGCTACATAAACCAAGTAGTACAGGATCTTGAGGTTTGATATTGAGCATGTTATGATGAGATCTATCTCTTACCTGCTTAACTGTGTAATTTGTTGTACTAACTAGCTTAGCTATAACATTATTGTTCAAGATAGGAAATTTTCTTACCAAATAACAAATTGCATTAGGTTTATTTCTACGCCTTGCTGTAGAAGGAAAGCCAAGAATGCTAACCGTATTTGCCCTTTTTTTTATATTTTTTATAATCAAATTTGGTACACGATTTGGATTTTTTTTGCAATCATCGATTTCTTTTTCAGTAATTATTTCAGAAATAATAGGGTCATACTTTTCAACTTCTATTTCCTCATCAGCTATGTCTTGTACTTTTTCAAGTGATAATTTGCAACATTGTGCTATTTGATTAAAAGTTAAGCTAGTGTTATCAACCAACCAAGCAGCTACTTGCATGAGAAATTGTTCATTTCTATCCTTATTGTCCTTAGAAGATTCCATTGACATCAAAAAAACATCTCCCATTTTAATATTCCTTTACTGTTTATAGAAATAAAATATAAACCATTAAAACTAAAAAAGCATTAACTTTGTCATCCAATGGCTTTTTAGTTTATATTTCTCATCCCTTAGGTTAATATAAGCTCCCATTTAATTTAATATACTGCAATATTACATATATTAGCTAATTTGTTAATAGATTTACAAAGATTAAATTATTGCTATTCTAAATTTAAGTGTTAGTTAACTGAGTTTACAATGAGTATTAGAAAATTTTTTACCAAGGCAATCGTTCTCCTTTTAGTTTGCTTATTAATCTTTATGGGGATTGGCAATCTTTTATCAAATGATGATGAAAGGAAAGAATTAGCTAAAGTAGGAAAGGAAGTTATAACATCAGATGAATATAAATTACTATATCAAAATTATGAAAAGCAAATTTCTGGATCTGATGTAAGTAAAGAACAAGTAAAAAAGCTGAAATATGATTTACTTAACGCACTTATAGAGCAAAAACTATTATTTAACCTAATTAGCGAACTTGGATTAAAAGTTGGAGAAGAATCTATCAAAAGCCATATAAAAAATACCAAGTACTTTCAGGACGATAAAGGAGAATTTGACCATAATAAATTCCATCAAACTCTAAATAGCCTGCATATAACAGAAAAGGAATATATAGAAAAACTAGAGAAAATCCTGCCTGCAATGATGTTCATGACTTCGTTATTTAAAGATAATTATCCGATAACTTTTGGTGAGAGTGTTGATGAGCAGATATACAAAAATCGCTACCAAACTAGAGTAGTTGATATTGTTAAAATAACTAAGGATGCAATTACAGACGTTCCTGAACCAGATGATCAAGCCTTACTTGATTTGTATGAAAGAAATAAGTTCAATTTTTATTACCCTGAGTATCGAACTGCGCAATACATTTCTCTGGATCAAAAATATTTTGAAGATCAAATCAGAATTTCAGATGAAGAGGTTGATAGTATAATAGAACATCAGGAACTTAAAAATCAAAGAGACATATTCAATGTGATATTTCCTACCAAAGAAAAAGCTGAAATAGCAAGAATAGCGCTTGAAGAAAGTAAAGCAAGCTTTGAAGACATAATAGAAGAGTTCAGTAAAGTAAAACTTGAAGAAACCAGAGTAAAGAATATAACTAAGGATTTCTTACCTGAAAATATGAGAGAAAAGGTATTTGCTCTCAAAACAGGTGAAGTAAGTGAAGTTTTAACAAGTAATTTTGGATGGCACGTAATAAAGGTAGAAAGCATACATCAAATCTCTGATGAAGACTTGGTTGATTTAAAAAAAGACATAAGGTCAGTTTTAACCAATCAAAAGTCTTTTGAAAAAGTCAATGATTTCAAAAATCAAGTGAATTATAAGATATACAATGGTGCAACGATTGAAGAAATCTCCAATAATTACAATTTACCTATACAAACCATTGGTCCAGTAGATGCTAGTGGAAAAGACCAAAGTGGTAATGAAGTAGGAAATTTCAGTGATTTCATTTCTTTCATTTTTTCACGCGAGAAAGATCAGAAGAGTTATTTTAAGGGTGTTGGAGATACTGTTGTTGGTGTAAAAATCACTGATATTATTCCTCCTAAATTACAAAGTTTTGAAGAAAGTAGGGAATCAGCCATAAAGCTTTGGCGTAGTGAATTTATAAAAGAAAAAATGTTTAAAATGGGACAAGAAGTAGCAGTTCAACTAAGAGAAAAGACAGATTTGGAAGAAATGCAAGGTATAAAATTGGTTAAAGGCCAGCAAATACAACGCAATGAACAAAACTACCCTTTTTCTTTCATAGAAGAAATTTTCAATATGAAAACAACTAATTCGGTAACAGATCCTATTCAATACAATAATGAAATTATAATAGGCGTTCTAAAAGAAATGCATTCATCAAATGGTAAATTAAACATGCTTGACACCGGAAAACGTGTGATGATATCGCTAAAGGAACAGTTAATTAGCTATCTAAAATCAAAGTATAGAGTAGAAGTTAATCATGCTATGATTGATGATATATAAAAAAGTTTATTATCTTCCTTTTATGAGTGATTGGAGGGGCTATATTGTATTTTTAGGTAAAAGAGGTACAATTAGTTTGACTTGAGCTGTTTATTGTATTTAAATTGTAATTAATATATGAATAAAGGTTGACATGGCAGTTAAAATAAGGTTAGCAAGGTTTGGGGCAAAGAAACGTCCTTTTTATAGGATAGTTGTAGCCGACTCACGAGCACCAAGAGATGGGCGCTTTATTGAGAGAATAGGACAGTATGATCCAATGTTGCCAAAAGACAGTAAAAATCGTGTTGTGGTAAAAGCTGATAGATTAAAACATTGGCTAAGTGTAGGAGCGCAAGCAACTGAAAGGGTAATGTGGTTCATTAAAAAAGGCATAGTAGATTTAGAAACAGAATTGAAAAAAATAGAAAAGAAAAAAGTTGAGAAAGTACAAGGGCAAGAAGCATAAGTCCTCTTAAATGCTAAACACTGATTTAACAAAAAGTAGTAAATTAGATGATATTGTATCTTCTGATTTATTGGCTATGAATGACTTTATCTTCAAAAATGTCAATGATGAAGGTACTAAGCTTGCTACCGATATTACATCTCATCTTATTAATTCAGGAGGAAAAAAAATAAGGCCTAAGCTCATTTTTATTGTGTGTAAAATGCTGAATTACTCTGGAGAGAGTAGGGTCAACATTGCTGCATCGGTAGAATTTATACACAACGCTACTTTACTTCATGATGATGTGCTTGATGAAAGTAAGGCACGCCATGGAGTTGCAACAGCAAATAAAATTTGGGGGAATAAATCAAGCATTTTAGTTGGTGATCTATTATTGACCTTAGCATTTAGATGGCTTATAGAATGTGGGAATTTAAGTGTTCTCTCTATTTTATCTAAGGCATCTAATTTGCTTGTCAAGGGTGAGATAAAGCAGATGACAACACGTTTTGACCCTAACGCAATTAGGAAAAATTATTTTAATATCATTGCAGAAAAGACAGCATCTTTATTTTCTGCTTGCTGTGAAGCTGCATCAGTAATATCTGGAGCCACAATTGACGAAACAGACAGGCTAAGAAATTTTGGCTTTAATTTTGGTATCGCATTTCAAATAATTGATGACGTGCTAGATTATACTGCTAATCAAGGCACTTTAGGAAAACAACTTGGAAAAGATTTCTTTGAAGGTAAAGTCACTTTACCTTCTATTATAGCATATGAAAAAGGCAGCCCATCAGAACAAAAATTCTGGGAGAAATCTTTTTCTTCAGCTATACACAATTTTGACCAAGCATTACAATACATTAATCATCATAATGCCATTCAGGTTTCTATGGAAGAAGCTAGACACTATATTAATATGGCGCGAAGTAATATTGATACTTTTTCTGATTCTCTTTATAAAACTGCTTTGATTGACTTTTTAAATGCAAGCATAGAAAGACAAGGATAGCTAACGCTTGATATTTTTAGATTGATTGTTATATATTTATTAAGTTTGTAAGGGTGAATAATATGTCAGATAGTAATAAAGAGAAAAAAAAGAAATTTGCAGATATGGTCAGTAAACGAAAAGGGGATGACCAAGAAGATCAGCAAACAGGTGATTTAAATGAAGAGCTTAATATATTAAAAGAACGTGCAGTTCAGCTTGAAGATCATTTACGTCGCGCTGTTGCGGATAATGAAAACGTTAAACGTATAATGCAAAAGCAAATTAGCGATGCAAGTGATTATGCAGTCACAAAATTTGCACGTGATATGATCGACTCTTGTGACAATTTAAAAAAAGCAATGGAAAACTTGAAAGATGATGATCCTATTCATGAAGGAATAAAAGTGGCGCACCAAAAGATTGTGAGTGATCTAAAAAAACATGGAATAGAAGAAATAGATCCAATAGGTAACTCTTTTGACAGCAATTTACATCAAGCTGTTGTGGAAAAAGAAGATAATGAAAAAGAGCCTGGCACTATTGTAGAAGTACTACAAACTGGTTATACCATTAAAAATAGGTTGCTTCGTCCTGCAATGGTTATTCTTTCTAAAAAATCTGCTGATTGCGAAAGTAACTAATAAAACACTCAAGGTATGGAAGAAGTTGTCTTCTCAGGTATTCAGCCAAGTGGAGTATTACACTTGGGCAATTATCTTGGTGCAATTAAGCAGTGGATAGGCTTGCAGGATAAATATAAATCTCTTTTTTGTGTTGTTGATCTTCATGCAATCACAGCAAATAAGCTTCCCGCAAATGAATTAAAAAATAATATTTTTAAAGCAGCAGCAACTTATATTGCATGTGGAATAGATCCGGAAAAGTCGATTATTTTCAATCAATCCGCAGTGAGTGGTCATGCAGAATTGGGCTGGCTGCTAGGGTGCTATACACCAATTGGTTGGCTTAATCGTATGACTCAATTTAAAGATAAGGCTGGAAGCGATAGACAAAAAGCTTCTCTTGGGTTATATAGCTACCCAGTACTTATGGCTGCGGATATATTGCTGTATCAAACTAAATATGTTCCTGTTGGCGATGATCAAAAACAGCATTTAGAACTTGCACGTGATATTGCATCAGCTTTTAACAATCATTATGAATGTAGTCATTTCATCATACCTGAAATCTTAACTTTGGATTGTACATCAAGGATAATGAGCTTAAGAGATGGAGCAAGCAAGATGAGCAAATCTGATCCTTCAGAATATTCATGCATTAACCTTAACGATACAAATGACTTAATTGTCAAGAAAATAGAAAAAGCAAAAACAGATTCAATTCTAGGCTTTGATTTTGCTACTTTAAAGTGCCGTCCAGAAGTAAACAATTTGGTAAACATTTATTCAGTGCTTAGTGATTTAAATGTAGAAAAAGTGTGTAAAAAAGTGGATAAACATGACATGAAGAACTTTAAAAAAGAGTTAGCTGACTTAATCATCAGCGTTATATCACCCATACGCGAGAAGATGAATATTCTTCTAAAAGATCAGCTTCATTTACATAAAATATTAAAAAAAGGTACAGAAAAAGCAGCAGAGATTGCAAATAACAATATAAAAAAGATCAAGGATATTATAGGGTTTGTTCAATAGGTTACAACTATTTCTTCCCATGGCTTTCAAATCGTGCAGCTATTTTCTTTACACTAACATGAGTGAGAAGAGGTTTTTTACTAACCGGAAGTTTAGAATCGGACTTTGCTGTTATGGGGTTCATTTTAGATCTTTTATTTCCTACCGGAAATGAGTGAGATTGGGAGGCAGTTTCTTGCGATGGTGCAGGATCTTTCTTCATACCGATATCTGCTTGTGTTGCAGGGGTGGCTTTGCTCTTAGCAACTTGATTTTGCTCAAATTTTCCTACTATTGACTTTACTCTACCGTCCTTCTTGCTATTTACTTTTTCTTTTATAATAACCGCTTTTACTTCTGATGCTGCTTTATCAGCAGATTTTTTCAGGATTGGTTTACTTTTAGCTGATTTTTGCGAAGTCACTCCTACTATTATTGGTTTCGTGCTCACTTGTTGATCAACAATATCTAGCCTTTTAGGATTTGACAGTATTTCAGATTTATCTTCTTTAGTTTCTTGCCTAATTTCTTGATTGGTAGCGTTTAGCGCTGGTGGCTCTGGAGCCTGTCTCTTTTTATATCCTCTTATTGTTCCTGCATTTTTCTTAGGTTTCGTTTTGTGAATTTGCTCCTCTTTAGGGCAACTTTGAGTGCCGCGAATCTTTCGTTGACGCTTTACTCTTTTTATCTTGATAATTTGATATTTCCTCATGTCCAGACTCTTCACTTAATGAACTTTCATAGCCTGAATCTTCAGGAGATACATTCTCTATTTCTGTTTTAAAGTGTACCTTTTTTGAGTCAGTAGGAGGTGGTGGAGGTGCCGTTGTTGGCCGTTTTATTTTCTTTTTTCCTGCCGGCTGTTTTCCTTTTTTCAGCTTGAAAGTATCTTCCTTCTGCTTTGATGTTGTTTTATTTTTTGAGCTTACTTCATATGATTTATGTTCTTTATTGTTTTTTCCACTCTGCTTCGAATCTAAAATTTCTTTAAGTCCTTTCTTGAATAGATTAATTGTACTTAAAATATTTGAGTACTCGGCTGCTTTTTCTATAGTGAAACCTGATAGTTCATCACCAACAAAATTTTTTATGTCATTATCATTAGTTGGAATATCTTTTCCCAAGACTCTATCTAATATTCCTTTTAATGTTCCAATAAAACCGAGTGGCTTTGTGCTCAAAGGTTCTACATAATTATTCAAGTCACTATATATAACAAACTTAGCTACATCTTTTGCGTTGTTTGTAAAATTCTTCAGAGCTTGAGATAAATCTTTCAGTGTTTCATCATATTGTTCATTAATTTTTTTTGTATCCTTCAGCTTTATGACTCTTATCAAAGAATTGAGATTTTTATCATAATTGTCACTTTTAAATAGATCACTCATACCAATTACTGTTTATCGTTTACTCAAATATAAATTCAAAGTATTAAGACCGAGTAAATATTATATGATTTATCCTCTGACTCATAAACGCTTGCACTCCTAGGTTCTGTAAACAAAATATACTGTGAGAAAATAAAGTAAAGAAAAAGTAGGAGAAATAAGGAAAAAGAGACCGTGAATAATATAGAGAAACTATCAATGGAATATTACATAGAAAAAAGAAAATGGGAACAAACTTTTGAATTCTTAAAGGGAGTCAAAGGAATACACAGCAAAAATGAGAAGAGGTTGAGAATATTTATGGAAGCGGTTTGGTATATGGTTCGGAGTGGCTGTAAGTGGAGTCTTTTGCCAGAAATTTACGGCAATTACAGGAGTATACATAGGAGGTTTAAAAGGTGGTGTGAAAAGGAAGTTTTGGCAAAAATATATGCAACAAAATCCAGATTTAGAAGTTGCGGTAATCGATGGAACGATAGTTCGAGCTCATGCTTGCTCTGCCTGATACAAAAAGGATTCCAAAGCTCTTAGGAAGGAATAAAGGTGGCTTTACTACTAAAATTCATGCATTTGTTGATGCATTGGGAAATCCTTTAAAATTTATACTTACTCCTGGCCAGAGGAATGAAATTACACAAGTTAATGAAAAATATCTATAACTCCACTATAGTGGCTGATAAAGGATATATGCTTTTGTTTGAGAGCAAAGGATGTGAAGTTGTGATTCCATCGAAAAGTGAAGAGCTTCTATGATAAGCATATTTATAAAGAACGGGAATGTTTTTTCAGTAAAATCAAAAATTCTATAGCTAACCGAAGTAAGATTTCCCCGAGCACTGAAAGACAAAATCAATAGCCGAATTAATATTGGGCCAAAAGCTTGGCAGCACTTGGGAATATTCAAAAAAGCATAAGAATCAAGTTAAGAGATTGCGAGCAAATTTAGGGAAGTTAAAGTAGATACTCTAGTTTTTCTGTACTTGTCTTTTAATGAAAATCATGAACAAGTTATTGCAATCTTTTTAAGAAAAATTTTCAAACTATTAACTCTATTCTTTAGTGCTAAAAATAACTCTCTAATCCGCCTTTTTAGCTCAATAAATGCCTTTGTTAAACTGAGTTCTGTATTCTTTTTTAATTTTGTACAACTCATGAAATATGAGAATTGCACATAATTTAGCATATAATTCACACAATACTCTGTGTGGCTTCCCTTTTAAGTCTTATGTAGCTCTTGTATAGTTTAAAAAACAACTAAATTTGCCACCTTACTCTGTAATACTTGCTCAGCACTAATTTTATCCTCTGGAATATTAGTTTTGACCAGTTCAACAATTTCTGATTACTTTTGGAAGATCATGTGATTTTGCCAATTTATTAGCTTTTCTTCTTCTGGCTAGAGACTGCTCTTCAGTTAATTTATGATATATCATTCTTACTCTAATCTTTGCTTCTTTTCCCAACAACACCTTCATTTCTAAAAATAGCTTGTCTCCTAAACATTCCAATAATTCCATTTTTTGATTTGTTTCTATAGCATATACATTGGTATCAACGACTTATAAAATAAGCTCCCGTTCCATTGATTTGTTTAAAAGAACTTGAACCAAGGTCAGATATTAGCAACTTCTCCCTATAACCTTCTTACTCCCTCCGTTATGTTAAGTTGATCCAATGTCTGATTTAGGTAATCAAAAACTAATTTTAACTTTATTCCACACTTAGTGTTACTCTCATAACCTTTGTCCATAACCTTTATATAGATTTTCCATGCTGTTAGGCAAAGCTACTATCCAATGCTTTTAAATTGCTGCAAGATTCTACAATCAATTTGCAGGGTATTTTAAATAAAGCCATTGTACATTCTTTTCATAAATTCTACTGCTTCTTTAGTAAACCTGAAATCTAAACCCTGTTTCGTTATTATCACAGATTCTTCATTTAATAATTGGCACATTGTATCTATGATTCAGTTTGTAACCCCTATATTACCCAAAATTATAGCTTTTATGAATCATCAATTACTCAATTTTCTTTTCCTTTTCTGTTTCAATTATTTGCCATTTCATTGAAAAATTTGTTGAGGTAATTTGATAAGCAATTTATTTTATTCATCATTAGTTCTCTCACTAAAATATATCCGAGAGAATTTTATATCTTCTTATCCTATCTTCTTCATACCTTTATTTCCTTAACTTGACCCTTATGCTTCAAAAAACTGCGTCAAAGCGAGAAGTAAAAATAAAATAGAAACAAAAAATGGAGATTTGACATGAGTCAAGTAAATGGAACTACTGGATTGGTAGACTATAAAGAATTAGAAACAAATATCCTATCATCGGTAGACCATTGATGGGGAGAGATGGTAACAAGGCTACTGGAAGAGAGTCTGGAAGGTACCATTTACCCACTGAAAGAGAAGAGAAGAAACGGAAAAAACTTTGAGGACAAATATTTGAACTTTTGACACCAAGAGATAGAGAGCGAACCACAGATAGTGAAAAAAAAGGTAAACAACTGAACTTGAGGCAAAAAATATCTGCAGCAGAGATATCTGGAATTACAGATAAATTACTACCTATAATCAATGAATGGTGTAGTCGTCCACTACAATCAATATATCCGATAGTATTCATGATTTTTTAAGGTGAAAGAAGACGGTTGTTGTGTAAGTAAGTGCATGTATAACATATTGGGTATAGATCAAGAAGGCAAAAAGGATGTATTGGGTTTTTATTTGGCTGAAAGAGAAGTTCTGGTTGGGGGTATTAAATGAGATAAAAGAAAGAGGAGTAGAGGATATTCTAATAGCTTGTATTAAAAAGTTTTCCTGCTGCTATAAATAGCTAAAGCAGAAATGTATAGTACATCAGATAAGAAATTTACTGAAGCAGCAAAAACTTTCATAAGTGATCTGAAGAAAGTATATCAGTATTCAAGCAGAGAAATTGCTGAAAATTATTTACTCGAGCTGATGGAGCGAAAAATATCCTTTGGTCATAAAATCGTGGCAAAACAATTGGGAAAATTTATTTTAAGTATTTCGGGACATTTAGGCGGATACACTAATCCTATCGATGAGACATTTACTAAAACCAAAGGTTCATTTACCAGCTTGTACAAGTTGGTATATTGTTCTATAAGGAAGGTGGAGGAAAAGTGCTGTACATATTAACTATATCTCAGCTCAACATTTTCTTTCTCCACAGATTGAAAATTGAGTTGAACTAAAAATTCGCTTTGACACACTTTTTTGAACATTACCAGCTCAATAGGGCTTAGAGTGGAACTAAAATGCATGGGCTTGTTGACGCACGTAATTAATTTCTTTTTTTTAAGTTAATTAATGTTAACAAGCCACGTCTGCCTGTAATCATGTTAATACCAAAATATAATGTAAGAGAAGAAATGAGCAGGGCTATGGTTAAATACAACAATTTTTGTTTCTTTCTAAACATGCTTCCATATGAAAAACATATGACATAAAAAGGCAAACAAAAAGCTAAGAACCTTGACGCGCTTTACATCTTGGTTTTACCTTATTTATAATATAAATCTTACCACCCCTTTTTACAACTTTACAATTTTTATCTCTGTTACGATGAGATTTTAGCGACCCTTTAACTTTCATATCTACAGTAAGAATAGAATTACCTTACATTATTATCACTTACAGCGAGTTAGTCAATTGATTAAATTTTATTAAAATATTGTATAATTGTTGCTGATACTTCTTCGATCGACCTTTCCGTAACATCAATAATTGGCCAGTTATTTTGCTTAAAGAACTCCTCTGCTTCTTTAATTTCCTTTTCTACTTTTTCAGAATCAGCATATATATTATTATCTTTGTTATTAATTGAAGTAAGTCTGTTTTTGCGTATTTCTACTAGTCTACTTGGGTTGATTGTTACTCCTATAGTCAGTTTATTTTTTAATTTTGCTAAGTCGATATAAAAGGGTACCTCACTAACAAAAGGAACATTCGCAACCTTGTAGCCTCTATAAGCTAAATACATACTAGTGGGAGATTTTGATGTGCGTGAAACTCCAACCAAAATTATATCTGCTTTATCGATTTGAATACCTTGTCCATCATCGTGATTGATGGTATAGTTTATTGCCTCAATACGCTGAAAATACTCGTTATTTATTTCAGTATACAGGTCAAGTTTTTCATCCTTTTCAATTTCAAGATAGGATGAGATTTCTCTAATAATATGTGATAATATTGCTAGATATGGAATTTTTAACTTGATACAGTTATCTTTTAGATATTTTCTGAGCCCATCATCAGTAATAGTGCATATAACAAAGTTATGCTCATCACTTTTTTTCTCAATTTCCTCCAGAATTTTATCGATCTGCTCTTCTCCTTTTACAAAAGACCAAACATATTCGATAGTTTCTATAGAACGAAAATGTTTCAGGGCTGATTTTGCAACTGATATAACAGTTTCACCACTTGAATCTGACACTAAGTGTAGATTAAGCTTTTTAATGGTCATATGGCAAATAAGCAATCTGTTACTCAAATTATGCTAATTTGTTGACCTACGTAAATACAGAAAAACTATCCTGTTGATAAAACTCAAACTAATTGGTAAATTTTTAATACAATTATTCTCAAAACAAATGTTTTTATTAAAGCCTACAAATTTCTCCCATTTTTCTAAGAAAGCCCTGCCTTGGCTTGGGGTTATTTGTCTTGCATATTTTTTAATTGGAATGTTCTTAGCATTATTCTTCTCCCCAGGAGATTATAAACAAGGAGAAATCGTACTAATTATGTATCTTCATGTGCCTTCTGCATGGCTTGCTCTTGGAATATACGGACTCATTGCATCACTCAGTTTCATTTCGTTGGTGTGGAACAATAGTGTTGCTAGTGTCTTAGCACATGCCGCTGCTCCTGCAGGGACAGTCTTTTCGGCAATATGCTTAATCACAGGTAGCGTCTGGGGAAAAGGAACATGGGGTACTTGGTGGGTATGGGATGCAAGGCTTACTTCAATGCTGATTTTGTTTTTTCTGTATGTTGGTTATCTTTCATTGTGGAGCGCTTTTGATAATCAAGCAAGAGCAGAGAAATCATCAGCAGTATTTGCCATTTTTAGTGCTATAAATATTCCCATAGTAAAATTTTCTGTGAATTTATGGTCTACTCTTCATCAGCCAGCAAGTATTTTTAGAAAAGGTGGAGTAGCAATAGAAGGTTCTTTACTGCTGCCACTCATTGCAATGTTTATATTTTGTGCAACATTCTTTTTAGTAGTGTGGATACTTAATGCCCTTCATTTAATTAATTTGCGGAAGATAAAGAGAGAAATCAGCATGCGATATTAGGTATATAGTTCCAGAGTGTAATGTTGTGAACAGTGACAGAGATTAAAATGTAGAGCAATCATCCATTAGCAAGTTCCAGAACTAATTACGTACAAACCACACTTCAAGATTATAGTGATTAATCATTGGAGAAGGAATCACGGCTCTCTAATGAATAAAGATGGACTGTGTCAAGCTGGTGAGTAAGGTGGAAATTGAATAATTGTTGGTTATCATGCTAGATCTAAAATATAAGTTGTAAAATTTTTAATCATTTTGGCTTATAATAATTTCTGAGTTAACCTTAGATTTCCTGAGCTGTGGTTTCTTTTACCCATGTTGAATTCTCATCTTTTATACTCTAATTTAATTCCAGTTTTGACTGTATAGGAGGTCACAATGTCAAACAATATCTATAGCGATCAAGTTAATAATAGTAATTTATATAACAACAAACTTTTTTATGGTGAAGAGGGTATAGATGAGATCACTGAGGGTGAAACTACAACTGAGAAGCGATTTACAAATCCAGTTCCAATAGTAATAGAAGCTTTTGAACTCGCAGAAAAGGAACTTACGAAATGTGAAGAGGAGGTTAAGCGAGCAAAAGCAGAGACTGAGTGGTATAAAAAAATAGCTGAAGAATGTAAAAAAGGAAGTGGTACGTGCGAACCTGTTACTGATGAAGGAGGGAATGAAAATGGAGAAATTACATCTCGAAAAGTAACCTCAGATTGTTCCAAGTATGAAAATTGTGGGCCGCATTCTCATTTTTATAAAGTTGATAATAAGATAGGTTGTCAAGGTTTTAGTGCATCTGATTTACTAAAGGAATTATATCCTGAGATGTACAGTAATCCTAAGATTGCAAAATATATAGAAGAGGGAGCAAATGGTAATTATGGTGCAGTAAATTTTAAATTTGCCTTTACAGAGGATCTTAATTCAATATCCTGGCTTGGTAATATAGAATGTGAAAAATGTGTGGATGGTCAAAGAAATTTAGCGTGTCAAGAAGAAGAGATTAAGAGTTTCTGTTACCCTAACGTTTACACTAGTAATAAAGAATTCAACAAGAGCTTTTTTTCCAGAGGATCATGTCCTAATCTCTTTAGAGAGTCCAGTGAAACAAGTGTTGTAAAAGCAAAACAAGTTGCACCATTGATACTTGTTAATACCTTAGGACAAATGATAGATAAAGAGGGTAATAAAACTAAAGTATACTATGATGCATTGAAGCGTTATCTAAATGATGATGGTAAAATCAAGGATTGTGGAGATAATCAAAAGTGTAAGGATTATATTCCAATTATGGAGAAAGTTGCATGGAATAGTGATAAGGAAGTACTATTAAAAACTGCTGTTAATAATACGCAAGAAGCAAATCCTTACTATTATGGAAATGAGGATAATTCTACTTCCGTTGAATTTGGTTCTATATAAGGCTGAATTTGTCTAATTTTTTCTACACTAGACACAATTTAGTCGTATCTGAACAGATACATAATATATATAAAGAGGACGTAGGTACCATCTGTCCTTTTAAGGCATGTATGTCAATGATATGCGTAATCCATGATTTTAAACATGATGATCCTCCTAAAGTAACACAAAAAAACTCAGAAAAATGTATATAGCTATGATAGAAGTTATCTATACCAATATACTTTAACTAGAGATTATAAATTAATGAAGTTGAAAAGTCTGCAGACGAAGATAGATTTCGAGCTCTAGAATATCTTCACTATCAAAATAACAAAGCTGTCAAAATTTGTCAAGTAATTTTTATCGCAACTGTACAAACATTGCACAGGACAAATTTAAAATGCTGTAAAATGGTGTCTGTTCAGACGCATGTGAAACCAGTGCTTCTTTTCATCCCACTTCCATGCGGCTAAACCCTTTTCATAATCTCCTATCTATCATTTCTTAAACCACTCCCCTGAACGGATACAATTAAATACATTTTTAACATTTTTATAGAAAACTATTAGTATAGATTTGTATGCTGCCCTCATGGCTATTTTAAAATGTTTAATACTCCTTTTTATTGTTTCTTGTACACATCTACCTAACAAGCAACATTCTGTTAATATAGACAATTATAAGCACGATTATTCGTTGCAACAATATAATACTCCTTTGAAGAATAACGAACCAGCAATACCAGAAATGATACCTTTACCGGTAGAGTTTCCCGATCTTACAACCAGTAATCAGTTTCTTTCGATTAATGTTGATGAAAAAGTACCAGTAAAGGATTTACTGATTGAGATAGGAAAACTTTCTGACGTTAACTTAGACATAGATCCCCAGATATCAGGTAATATTATTTTAAAGCTAAAGGATAAGAATATAAATGAAGTAATTCAGAGTATAGCCAACAGAGCCAAATTGCGTTACTCAATGAATAATGGTGTAATTAGAATTGAACAGGATTTGCCATACGCACAAAATTATTACGTAGACTTCATCAATATTCAACACTCTGCTCAAAGCAATTTTGTCGTTAGTGGCAATGTTACAAGCAGCGATGCTGACAGGAATGTTATAAAGTATCAATATAGCAGTGACTTATGGAGTTCATTAGAAAAAGGCTTAAATGCAATAATGGATGTTAATGGAGTGGATGATGGTGAATTTCTTTCATCCAACAGAGAAGCTGGTGTCATTATTCTGAATGCTAGGAAGGATATTCATAAAGCTGTTGAAGAATATATTAATAAAGTTAAGAGAATGGCGTCTTCTCAAGTAATGATAGAGGCCAAAATAGTTGAAGTTGTATTAGACGATAAATACCTTTCTGGTATCAACTTAAATGATTTGCATAATGAAACAAAATCTATAACAAATCAAGATAGTTCCATTACTAGCCTGGTAATGAACTCTGATTTAGAAAATTTAGTAAAAACTTTAGACAAGTTTGGCACTTCAACCGTAATTTCAAGCCCTAGAGTACATGCTATAAATAATCAGCAAGCAATGATTTCATTTACTAAAAACCATATCTATTTTACTTCCGATATACAGAAAAATACCAAAAATTCTAATCATGCCTTAATTACCAAGATGAATAGCACCCCAATAGGTGTGGTGTTAATAATCCACCCAAGCATTAACATTGATACTAATGAAATATTTATGGATATACATCCAACCTTATCAAGAATTAACGATTACACTAAAGACCCAAATATAGAATATGTCGTACAACAGAATAAAATGAAATTAAATAGTAACATTCCAATTATTGAAACCAGAGAAATGCACTCTACGTTAAAAATTAAGAGCGGCGAAGTTATGGTAATTGGTGGGCTTATAGAGCATAGAAAAGATAACCAAAACTTATTGCATCAAAAGTCAAAGAAACTGGCTAAGACAGTAGAAACCGTCATCTTCCTGAAAGCAACAATCGTACCAACACTTGGTTTATTAGATATAAAAGATAGGAATTTATATATATATTAAACGTATCAGTTCAGGCAATGGCATCAACTTAAGGAAAGATGTTGGGGTTGCTATTATGATAAGAAGAGAGTATCGGAATGATAATTAAGACAGCTTAATCATAAATCTGTTGCGGTAAATTTCAGTTACTTTAGTCATAAAGTAAAGTTTTTAAACAGGTCTTAGTTTACTTACTTTATTGTTTTCTTTATTATCAAATATTGCTTTAAATAATATGGAGGAGCACATTGTCAGCAATTGCCGTTATTGATTTTGGTTCACAGTTTACACAGCTTATTGCAAGACAAATCAGGGAAATGGGCGTTTACTGTGAAATATTTCCAAGCAATATCGATTTCGAAACAGTATCAAAATTCAATGGATTTATTTTTTCTGGAGGACCGCAATCTGTAAATGAAAATTGCTCTGAAGTAAGTGAAGTAGCACATAAAATTATAAAACTTAACGAAACAATAAACACTCCTATACTTGGAATATGTTATGGACAGCAACTCATTTGTCATTATTTCGGAGCAAAGGTAAGAAAAGGATTCAATCAGGAATTTGGCAAAACTAAAATCAAGATACTAAAAGAATCTCCAATTATAAAGGATACTTGGGACGTTAATTCCGAAGTCGATGTGCTAATGAACCATGCAGACAGTGTCGAAACTATACCGCAAGGATTTACTGCTATTGCCTCAGGTATAATAAATCAAACAATCGCAATAATTGCCAACGAACAGCGGAAGATTTACTGTACTCAGTTCCATCCTGAAGTTAAGCCTACGATAAATGGTAGTAAACTTCTCTATAATTTCTTAGATATTGCAAATTGTGAGAGAGATTGGACAATGAAGTCATTCATTGAAAAACAGAAGGAAAAAATTCAAAACTTAGTAGGGGAGAAAAAAGTAATTGCTGCAGTAAGTGGGGGGGTTGATTCAAGTGTTGCAGCATTTCTTACACACAAAGCTATAGGAAAACAATTAAACTGTATTTTTATCGATACTGGGTTATTGCGTAAGAGCCAGACCACTGCTATGTTAAAAGAAATTCCAATAAATTACGTTGATAAATCAAACTTGTTTTTAAGTAGGTTAAAGGGAATAACTGATCCGGAAGAAAAGCGAAAAATTATCGGCAATACTTTTATCGAAGTATTTGAAGAAGAGGCAAAAAAAATAGGTGATGTGGATTTTTTAATGCAAGGCACCATTTACTCTGATGTAGTTGAATCAGGTCACGCTTCAGGAAACACTAGTACAATTAAATCTCATCACAATGTTGGTGGGTTGCCAGAAAAAATGAATCTGAAACTAGTAGAACCTTTACGCTATCTCTTTAAAGATGAAGTAAGGCTGCTTGGCAAAGAAATTGGGCTTTCAGATGAGATAATATTTCAACATCCATTTCCTGGACCTGGACTTGCAGTGAGGATCATAGGTGAGGTTGATGAAGAAAAGGTACGAATATTGCAAGAAGTAGATGAAATATATATCAACACAATGAAAAATTATGATCTGTATGATAAAATATGGCAGGCTTTTGCTGTACTGTTACCAGTAAAAACTGTGGGAGTTATGGGAGATAATCGTACATACGGATATGTTTGCGCTTTAAGGGCTGTGACTTCATCTGATGGCATGACAGCTGATGCATTTCCATTTGAAAATAAAGATCAACATTCGTTAGTATTTTGGAGGTTTTTGCAAGACGTCAGTAGTATAATTGTTAACAAAGTTTCCGGAGTAAATCGAGTTGTGTATGATTTAACTTCCAAACCACCAGCAACTATTGAGTGGGAGTAGCAGTAATTTCATTCCAGTTTCAGCTACTCGAATCACAGCAAAGAGGCTGCTTGCATAACTCAAATTTTAAGGAAAACTATTTAATGTCATTCCAGCGCGTGACGATAGAATCCAGAAAAAAAGAACCTGTGTCAGCTACTCGGATGACATCGAAATGTTCGTACAGATATTCGTCACACACCGGAATAAAAATTAGACTTTTGCTTTGTAGAAAATAATTTCAAGGCCGCATTGTCTTTATTTTGCTTATAGCTTCCACAAGCAATGCAAACATGAATGAAGAATACAAACATGCTTTTGGTAGCTCTATGTGAAGTCCTTCAAGTATTAAATATATACCGATGAGTAAAATAAATAGAATGGCAATTACTTTTAAGCTTGGGCTGGATTTTATTAACTGAGCGGTATAACTTGATGAAAATAGCATTGCTAATATGGAAAATGTAAATGCTATAGCAATGATTATCATATTATGAGTTAATGCTATAGCAGTTAATATTGAATCAACAGAAAAAACTAAATCTATTAATATAATTTGTAGCACAACTAAAAAAAATTGTGATTTAACGTTTGCCTTTGTTTTGTTCTCCTTATGTACAAAAATTTCGCTCCATAACTCCATAGAACTTTTAACAATAAGGAATAACCCTCCTGCAATCATAAGCAAATCTTTTACTGAAATATCTAGTGATACAGAGTGAAATATAGGCTTTTCCATTGATAATATATGTGATATAAAAAATAGTATTACAAAACGCATCAATAGCGCCAAGCCAAAACCTATCAGGCGGGCTCTTTCTCTCAGCAGATTTGGCACCTTATCTATTGCTAGAGAAATAAAGATTAAATTGTCTATACCAAGTATAGTTTCAAGTAGCGTAAGTATCAATAAAGTCCAAGCATCAGCTAGCATTTTCATTCCAAAGTCAGATTTTGTACTTTACAATAGATGTGTAAAAATTAAGTAACTTCGACTAGGTAATTAAAAAATCAGCCTTACCCGGAAAAGAAAGAGGCAAAAGGGCATTTTTATAATAAAAGTACTTTTGTAAGAGAAATAATGAAATTAAAAATCTAACTCTCTTTACGAAAATTTTAATAGATTGCAAAATAGTTGTGCCATGAAAATATATGCCTTCTTTGTAGACTAAGATTTTTCTTTAAATTAAGATAGATACACGATAAAAGGAACATATGACAAAAGAATCATTAGCAAAAACTAATATAGTAAAAGTTGAAGATAAGAAAGCAACAAAGGGCTTTTTTAAAATATTAGGTGAAGTAGCAGATGCTGTAAGGTCATGGGTTGGCAATATTGGCCCTGATTTAAGTAGTAGTCGCGATATCGATAGTTTAGTCTTGAAGATGAACGAATGCTTAAACCCAAAGGGGGGTGAAGTCTCAGCACGTAAGAACACCGTATCTCTTGGTAATTTGTACTTGAGTTTATCAGAGGCAGGTCAAATAAAATTTTTACAAACCCTGGCAGAAAATTTCAATCCGGATAAAACGAAAATAGATGAAGAAATAAAAGTATATAATAAAAATCAAGATTCTGAGTCGAGCTATAAGTTTGAACAAGACTTAATAAAAGTACTTGAATCACCACGCTCTAAAATATTGAATCAGTTTATCTCCTTACCGGAGGGCCTTAAGTTTATTGTTGATATGCGTTCTGATGTACTCAAGCTGAAGAATCAATATAAAAGTCTAAGTCCACTAGAAAACGAATTAAAAAGTATACTTTGTACTTTGGTTGATGTTGATCTACTTGATCTTCATCAAATCACCTGGGATTCACCTGCATCATTGTTGGAAAAACTTATAAAATACGAAGCTGTACATAAAATTTCCTCTTGGGGTGATTTAAAAAACAGACTAGATTCTGATCATCTCTGTTTTGCTTTCTTTCATTACAAAATACCAAATGAACCTTTAATTTTTGTAGAGGTTGCACTGATGAATGAGATTGCAGATAGTATTCAACACGTTTTGGACGAGTCAGTTCCTTCAAGCGACCCAAGCAGTGCAAGTACTGCTATATTCTATTCAATATCAAACACTCAAACTGGTTTATCTGGAATTAGCCTCGGTAACTTTTTAATAAAGAGAGTCGTAGAAAAACTATCGCAAGAATTTAAAAGCGTAAAAGTGTATGCAACTCTTTCTCCAGTTCCTGGATTTACAAAATGGCTAAAAAATCAAGACGTAGCTTTATTAGGTAAGCTTAATATAAAACAATCAGGTACAGAAATTTTAGAAAGCATAAAAACTAACATTGAATGCGAAAAACAGTCCCTACTTAAACTTTGTGCACATTATTTGCTAAAGGTTAAAAGCAGTGGTGGAGGTGCTTATGATCCAGTAGCACACTTTCATTTAAGCAATGGTGCATCAATCAAACAAATCAACTGGATGGCTGATACTTCTGAAAAAGGCATTAGTCAGTCAGCCGGAATAATGGTGAATTATCTGTATGAGCTGCCTAAAATAGATAACAATCATGAAAATTATATGATTAATAAAGTGATTTCTCATTCAAAAAAAGTGTCAGCTATGTTAAAGGAATAATAGGAAGTGCGCAAGCATATAGAAAGTGCTAACATTCCCTAATGTTTATGTATATAATGTTGAATAGTTTTATGAGGTAAAATGTATAGTTTGGAAAAGCTTCAAGATATCATAAAAGAACTAGATGAGTCAATACAGAGCAAGTCGATAGTAAAGTCGCCTGTATCTGATAATTTAGTTAATGATATTAAAGAAAGCCTGGAGCTAATTAAAAAACATCCTGATCAAGAGAAAAACATAAAAGAAAAGCTTATAGGAGCAGGTTTTATTGTTCAACACGAGTGTTGGGATAACTTTAAACACTCTTTAGCTAATAATGAGCCTTTAAGTGACAAGTATGATGTTGTAGTAGCTTATGAAAATTTAAGTATAATAGTAGAAGCTTTAAAGTTGCTTAATAGTGTTAACCGGAGTGAAGAAGAACTTAATCAAATTACATCAATTCAGAAAAAAATGAAAGAAGAGTTAGAAAAAATACAACAACAAAAAAGCCAAAAAGAACTCTTTGAATTGGAAAAGAAATCTAAAGAAGAGTTTGGCAAGTACATAGAAAACGGCACTATTGATGAGATATCAATCAAAAAGTATAGTAATCAAGATCGTCTTTATACAATAATCAAGCTAAAAGAAGACAATAAAAGCACAGATATTCAAGTAAGCGAATTTTTAAATAGTGATTTTTATAAAAAAAACAATATTAATGAAATTCGTATTTTGAATGGCGATCAAGAAGAAATTGTCTGTGGCTTTGTGGATAATAAGGGAAAGAGGTGTTATGATTTAGGTACTACAGTTCAATACAGAATAAAGTTTAGCTGGTATGTAGGTGGAAAGGAGCATAATATTACGTTAGGTGCTAATAGCGATGGCAACATTAGAGTAGTAGGTGATATACCAAGTGATGAAGATTTAGAAAAAAATAAAGATGTAAGGATTAAAGTTTGTGGCGAGTACCTAACCCTTGCTGAAGCAGTAAAAACGTGTAGACAGCAAGAAGATCCAAGTAGCACAGTGAAGCAAGCATCAGCTAATGAGCATTGCCGTTTATTGGCAAGAACTTCAGCTTAATGTTTTTAGCAAAGAGAGATATAAATAATTGCTCTTACAGTACTTAAAATGTAAAATAGATCTACTTAAATAAGTAGATCTATGAACAATATAAGAAATTTTGCAATAATAGCACATATAGATCATGGGAAGTCAACTCTTGCTGATCGGTTGATAGAAGAATGCAACGGCCTCGAAGCAAGAGAGATGACTAATCAAATACTTGATTCAATGGATATAGAGCGTGAACGTGGAATCACAATCAAAGCACAAACGGTAAGGCTCAATTATACTGCAAATGATGGTAATCAATATTGCCTCAATCTAATGGATACACCAGGTCATGTTGATTTTTCATATGAAGTCAGCCGAAGCTTAGCCGCATGTGAAGGCTCACTTTTAGTGGTAGATAGCAGCCAAGGAGTTGAAGCTCAGACTTTGGCAAATGTGTACAAGGCAATTGACAATAATCATGAGATAATAGTTGTACTCAATAAAGTTGACCTTCCTGCTGCAGATCCAGAAAAGGTAAAGCTTCAGATTGAGGAGGTAATCGGTATTGACGCAAGCGAGTCAGTTTTAATATCAGCAAAAACTGGGCTTGGGATAAAAGATGTACTTGAAGCTATAGTAACAAAACTTCCTGCTCCTCAAGGTGATACAAATGCTCCACTGCAAGCAATTTTAGTTGATAGTTGGTATGACCCTTATCTAGGAGTAGTAATTTTAGTGCAAGTTAAAAATGGAGCGCTAAAAAAAGGCATGAAAATTGTTATGATGTCTAATAATGCTACATATCAGGTCGATAATATCGGTATTTTCACTCCTAAAAAAGTTATGACAGGTGAACTTTCAGCAGGTGAAGTTGGTTTTATCAATGCTTCAATGAAAGAAGTAGAAGACTGCAAAGTAGGAGACACTATTACTGAAGAGAAAAGGCCGTGCAGCAAGGCATTACCTGGCTTTAAAGAAGTACATCCTGTAGTATTTTGCAGTATTTTTCCCAATAACACAGATGATTTTAAATATTTAAGGGAAGCACTAGAAAAATTACATTTAAATGATGCTAGTTTTACATTTGATGCTGAAACGTCAAATGCTCTAGGTTATGGATTTCGTTGCGGTTTCTTAGGAATGCTACATCTTGAAGTCATTCAAGAAAGACTCGAAAGAGAATTTGATTTAGATCTAACAGCAACTGCACCGAGTGTTATATATAAAGTTGCAACACAAAATGGTAAAGTTTTAAATATCCATAACCCAAGCGATATGCCAGACCCTACAAAAATTGAAATAGTGGAAGAACCATGGATCACTGCAACTATAATGGTACCTGATCAATATTTAGGAGAGATTCTATCTATGTGTGAAGAGAGGAGAGGAGAACAGCAGGATTTATCTTATGTTGGTAATACGACAACAGCACTACTGAAGTATAAATTACCGCTGTCTGAGGTTGTTTTTGATTTTTACGATAGACTAAAATCAATTTCCAAGGGATATGCAAGTTTAGATTGGGAAATATCTAATTATCAGGAAAGTCAGATAGATAAATTAAGTTTTTTAGTTAATGGAGAACCTGTGGATGCGTTAGCCTGCATTGTTCATAAAAGCAGGGCAGAAAAAAGAGGCCGTGAAATATGTGCACGTTTGAAAGATTTGATACCACGCCAGCAATATAAAATCGCGATTCAAGCGGCAGTAGGCGGAAAAATTATTGCTAGAGAAACGATTAACCCGTATAGAAAAGATGTAACAGCCAAGCTCTATGGTGGAGACGTCACACGAAGGATGAAGCTGCTTGAAAAGCAGAAGAAAGGTAAGAAAAGATTGCATTCTGTGGGAAACATAAACATCCCACAAAATGCTTTTATTGAGGCTTTGAAAATAAATGATTAATGTATGTCCAAAAACATAATTTTCAAGAATTAAGTAATATTTTGCTCAATAAGTTCACTGATATTGATATGGATAAATTTGCAATAGCTATTGGGAATGTTAAAAAAAGTGAGTCAAACCTACATTTTTTTATATTAATTTATTACTTTTTTTTGGTTTGACTCACTTTTTTGAACATTCCACCCTAAGCCCTCTTGAGCTTGAGAATTTTTTCTATATATAGGCTGAGCATGAATGACATCTGATCATCAATTATGCAAATCTGGATATTGTTGTTCATACTTAAGTCATTTTGCCAAAATTCCCTTTTTGCATCACCTGTTAAACCTCTTGTGTATACTTCTGTAATTGTGGTAAATTTTTGATCATTGGCAGCCACTTCTCCACACTGCTTCCATACATATTCTCAACTTCTCCTCGTTTTTACTGTGTATTCCTTTTGTGCTCTTTAAAACGATAACTTCTCTATATTTATTTTCATTAGGCTAAGTTACCGCTTTTTTCCATTTTTATACTCCTGCCCTTGATTAATTTGACCTGATAACATTTTGTTTACAGGGCCTGCTATTAACTCTGCATAATTTATTCTTATGGTAAAAATTTCTTCTTCACTCTTATTTTTGCTTAACTTGACGCATATGGTTTGTTAAATACTCCCGTCTGTCAAGGAATTTCTACTCATGAAGGTTATGGCTTGGAAGATTACTGAAATTTTGAAAAATGTAGTCTACTTCTATATTCAAATATATCAAGCAGTAATTCAAAATTAGCTATTGTACCTTTTGCACTATTATATGCAAGGTTGAGCAATTCTCTGTCCTCATATAAATCAGCAAATTTAAACTCCATGCACCCTGATTGTTTTGTGCCTAGAATATCTCCGCTACCCCTCAGCATCATATCCTTTTCAGCAATATAAAATCCATCTTGTGACTCACACATAATCTTTAACTTTGAATACGAACTTTTACTGAGATTGTCATATAACAGTACACAAAAAGACGGTTTATCTCCTCGTCCTACTCTACCTCTTAACTGATGTAATTGCGATAACCCGAACTGCTCTGCATTCTCTATAATCATAATAGTTGCATCTGGCACATCTATACCAACTTCTATCACAGTGGTTGCAACAAGCAGAGAAAATTCATTCCTCTTGAAGGAAAACATCACTTGATCTTTCTGCTCTTGAGTTAGTTTTCCGTGTATTATTCCAACTATATCAAAAAATGTCTTTTGTAGTTCCTGAAAGCGCATTTCTGCTGCGGCAATATTGAGTTCTTCGTTTTCTTCTATATATGGACAAATCCAATATGCTTTTTCGCCTCTATTTATAGCATCTTTCAGTCTTTGAATAATATCTGATGCTTTTTTAACGTTCATAATAACGGTTTTTATTGGCAATCTAGATTTTGGTTTTTCCCTTAAAATAGAACATTCAATATCACCATACATAGCTTGCTGCAAGGTTCTTGGAATGGGAGTTGCAGTAACAAAAAGTATATCGGTATTTTCTCCTTTTCCTACCAACCGATTCCTCTGCATCACTCCAAATCGCTGTTGTTCGTCTATGACTGCGAGTCCTAAATTTTTAAATGTAACGTTGGCTTGAAATAATGCATGAGTACCAATTACTATATTTAAAATACCACTTGCAAGTTCGTTCATAATAATCTTTCTTTCCTTGCGCGCAGTTTTACTGGTAAGCAGAGCAACTTTTATATCAGTACAAGATAGAGCTTCTTCGATCCAATTATAATGTTGCTCAGCCAAGATAGTAGTTGGTGCCATTAAAGCTGCTTGCATGTTATTTTCTACCACATTCAGCATCGCAAAGAGTGCAACTACAGTTTTGCCACTGCCAACATCACCTTGAAGCAGGCTTACCATGCGGTATCTGGATTTTTGTCTTTCTGAGATTTCATCTATCGCTCGAATTTGATCATTTGTTAATTGGAACGGTAATCCATTCAAGACCTGCTCTTTGTATTTATTCAATATTATAAATTTCCTTCCTCCTTTTTTCACATGATTTTCCCTCGCAAGTTTTAGCGCCAGCTGATAGGCAAATAGCTCATCATAAGCAAGTCTTTCTCTGCAAACTTCTGCTTCTGCAAGTGAGCTCGGTCTGTGCAATCTTATGATGCTTTCTTTCCAACTCAGCCATTTTTTTTGCTTTATTAATGTCTCATTTATCCACTCTGGCAAATCAGGCAAATCTTTTAGATTAGAACTTATTATGTTTCTAATGCTCTTGTTAGTAATACCGCGACATAATTGGTAATTTGGCTCTATGCAGGCTATTTCTTTAAATTGATTGATATCAGACAACATGTAATCTGGGTGAGTAATTTGCCAATGTTCGGCAAACTTTTCAAGTTTACCACTGATGACTATATCTGTTCCAACTGGAAATAATTTATACAAATATTTAGCTGAGTAATTAAAAAAAACTATAAATAAATACTGACTTTCACTTTCAACGATTATTTTATATGGCCTACCTCTAACAGTGGGGCGCTGGTGCTCATACACTTTTGCCACAAAAGTTGTAAATTCTCCCACTTGAGCATCAGATAGTGATTTACTTCTATCCACATAACTGAGTGGCTTATAAAATAGCAGATCTACCACTCTGTCTCCACCGCAAAGTTTAGGCAAGATTGCGGAATGAAACTTAGGTATATTCTCCAGCCTGCTATTTAGAAAAATCTGATTGCTCATTGAGATTCATACATGTGTAAGACTGTTATAGAGCCTTACTAAAATCCTGTCACTCTATTATGACTGTCTATGTTAAGCATATTATTGACATATTAACTATTTTTATTTATTATTATACTATCAGAAATTCATATCAAAGTATTAACAATGAACAACTCTATACAGGAAAAAAATGAAAATCCAGTCGTTACACTAAAAGCTGAGGCAAAAAAGTTCGATTTTAGCAGGTTAAGGGCCGATAAAAATAATGAGTTAGCAACCACTGGAAAGCAGATGTACGACGATTTTCAAAGAATGAGATTTGTTATTAACAGCAAAAGTCTAGACGAAAATTTAATTGTTGCATTGATAAATGGAGTCGATCCAAATAATAATTTTGATGAAGTTTGGGATAGACATTATCAAGAGATACCTGGCAACAAAAAAACCGACCAATATAAAAAAACCGACCAATATAAAGAGGAGTTTGAAAGGTTTTACAATCTAGGTAAAGGGTACACTCATCTATTACCAAAAGAAGGAGATAAAAACGAGAATTATCACCCAATTGCAAAAGAAATTTTCAGGAAAATGTTTAGATATGCTGAGGCTCAAGTTCCAAGTGATCCTCTCTTAGAGGAACTGGTTACTAACTGTAACCAACTTGGTTATGATGGTAACTTGCCTTTTTATCTAGATATATCTGTGTTAAGAAGCTATAATCTTGTGAGCCAAGTTCCTAAGAAAACAATAAGTATTAACTGCACTGAATCAAGTTATACAAAAATTGAATCTAAAATGTCTATATCTGTATTAGACCCTAACAAGATAAGGGAATATGAAAACTCAAAAGATGCAGCTATAGCTACTATACAAAGTTCAATTGAATTTACACTTGAATCTCAAGATGGAAAAGATGGTGTGATATATAAAGATGGCAAATTGTCACTTACTGTGCCCCGAAAATTGAGAGATTACACAATTGATGACAGAAATCTATTTGATATCATTAAAGAATATTTCTACAAATTCTGCGAGAAGTTAGGATTTAAATTAAAAATAGAACATGATTTAGACGATTCAATCGAAGTGAATAGCCATCTGGAAAGTTTGCAGCCACCGATTCATAGCAATGAACACGAAAATACACCCTAATTAAAATATTTCAAAGCTTATTTGCATAGTCAGTTGTACTAGACACAACTTAATCTGACAGATCAAGTATAAACTATAGTATTTCCGAAAGTAAATGATAAAGATATAATAAGTTATTTGGGTTATAATGGCATATAGTGTGGATTTAAGGGAAAAGGCAGTATTGATGATAGAAAAAGAGGTAAGACGAAGATTGAGGTAGCAGAGCTTATGGAGATAGACTCTGTACCGCTGGTTAAAAAAGAAAGCTGCTGGTGAAAGCCTCAAGCCATCTAAAAACGGCAGCTTTATTCGAAAAATAGACCCAAAAATACTCAAAGAATATGTTACAAAGAATCCAGATCATACTCTGGCAGAGATGAAACGAAATCTTGGATTTGGAATACATTCAATTTGGTATAGACTAAAACAGCTAAGAATTACTTTAAAAAAAAGTCACACTATATCAAGAGCGCAATCAAGAAGATAGACAGCAATTTACCGATAAAATCTCAAAAATAGACCATTCTAGCACCTTATATATAGATGAAGCAGGAGTTGACAATAGATTATACCGAGAGTATGGGCGCGCTCCAAGAGGAAAGAAAATTTATGAAGATATTCCAGCGAGAGAGAATCAGTATAGTATCCGGGTGGATTGGAAAGAGATTTATTGCACCAATAACTTTTACTGGAGGTTGTAACAAAGAAGTATTTAATGCATGGTTAGAGCATTCCACAGTTACAACCTGGTACAACCATAGTTATGGATAATGCTACATTTCATAAGACTCCTACAACAAGGTCATTAATAGAATCTTTTGGCTGTCATTTGCTCTATCTTCCAACATATTCACCAGATTTGAATCCTCACTTTTACCCACAAATAAAAAAGTGAGTAAAATGGATACCAAATAAATTTGGGATTAAAATGAGTGAAGTAAGTACAAATGTGCAATATACTGATGGCTTAGGGGATAAATGGCTGGAAAGAGAGTTAAAACACGTTAATTTAGGAAATACAAGACTTAATAAGAGACTTATTAAAACAGGATATTGTATAGAGGGTAAGGCGTCTGGATCAATTAATCAAAGCTGTAGTGGATGGAAAGAAGCTAAGGGTGCATACAGATTATTTAGCAATGAAAAGCTTAAGGATAAGGAAATTTATTCTTCCCATTACAAAGAAACTATGGAGAGAATGAAAGGAAATCAGTTTGTTTTTTCAGTTCAAGATACAAGTTATTTGGATTTTGACTCTCATATAAAAACCAAGAGGCTAGGTAGTATTTCTAAAGCTTATACGAAGAATAAAATGGGTTTACTGTTGCACAGTGCCTTAATAGTCAGCAAAGGAAGGATTGCCTTTAGGTCTATCTTCTCAACAATGTTGGGCACGTTCTATTAGGGAAAAAGAAAAGGCACAAGAAAAAGCAAACAGGAAATACCGTACCTCCATAGAAGAAAAAGAAAGTTATAAGTGGATAACAGCTCTCAAAGAAAGCATAAACAACCTTCCTGCAAATGTACAACTTGTTACCCTTGGTGATAGAGAGGCAGATATCTTCAAATTTTTATGGATCACTGAGACATTAGGTAGTTTTTATGTAATCCGTAATCGAACTAATAGAAGATTTATCTGTACTGAAATTGGAAAAACAGATTTGCAAACACGCATCACTCAACTGCCAGTAAAGAAGAAAATTTCTCTATAAGTTAATAAAGATAGAAACCAAAGATCAAGGAAAGCTAATATTGAAGTTAAGTATATGAAAGGCTATATACCTATCAGATCTTCTTCAATTTATGGATCAAAAGACACAGTGCATAAAATAAGTGATAAAATCCCTGTATATGTGGTAAGTGCAAAAGAAACAAATCCTCCTGAAGGATTGGAAGCTATTGATTGGACTTTGCTGACTAATGTACCAGTTAATAGCACTTTAGATGCTATAGAAAGGATAAATTGGTATAAGCTAAGATGGAAAATTGAGGAGTATTTCAGGGTTTTAAAATCAGGATGTAAAATATAAAGCTCTCGTTTAACTAGAAAGGAAAGGCTACAGAAATTAATTGCTATAAAGAGCATTATTGCATTTAAAATTTTATATTTAACAAAAGTCGCTTTATCAAATCCCATGGAAACCTGTACTAAAATTTTAAGCAATGAAGAGTGGAAGGCCCTTTTCATACGTGAGCATAAAGTAGCTACATTGCCAGAAGAACCTCCAAAAATAAAACAAGCTATTATTTGGTTAGGAAAATTAGGTGGATTTATGAATAGAAAAAGTGATAATTTACCAGGGGCTATGACTCTATGGCGGGGCTATGAAAATCTTAAGGAGAGCATAGTTATGCTTCACATCATGACCTCTCAAAATTGTGGGTAAAAGTGAGATTTGAATCCAATAGAACACTGTTGGCATACCATCAAAAGCTGCCTCATACCTCTAATGTATAAATATACAGACTTACAACTTTTGGTTGGTAATGCCATAATGGAAATTTATCATTCATTTTAGAAAATACTATATTACAATTTTTTTTATATATTAATCGAGAAGAGTTCTAAAGAATTAACGTTTTGCTAGTTATTTTATACTAAAATAAGTATATATAAATAATGTAGGAGAATATTATGCGGTCTGATTTTAATTCATTTAACAAATACGGATATGTATCTGATGCAAATGGATTGTCTCACCAACAGACGGGAGTGTTGTATGATCTAGAAGGGTACAAATTTGCTGATGAAGATATGATGTACCAAATATGGTATTATTGGTGATAGTTTAAAAAAAATAACAAATCTGACTGGAGATACAGCAAAGAGTATAGCAGATTACCTTATTAAACCTGTTAGTGATCAGGTTGCAAAGCAAATCGTTGTTCCATTAGGAACGGAGATTATAAGTAAAATTGTCGTACCTATTACAAAGAAAGTTGCAGAACAAAATCAAGACATGATAAAAAAGCTAACATATAAACTCATGGTTCGCGTGGAAGATTTTGCTCGGTTACAAATAGAAAAATTAAAAGAAGACGTAAAGCAAGAGATAACATCAATACCAGGTAAAGTTTTAGAGAAGATAAAACCTTCTTCATGGCTTCCATGGAAAGCAGAAAGTTTGGATGAAGCTTATTCTGACACTTATGTACCAAATGATATAGATGAATTTGCATGGTAGAGCTTCAAGGTTTAGCAAAATGTTTTTTGGTTTATATTCGCTTGAGGTTAACATCATTGGCCTTAAGCCTTTTTTTTCTAAGGAACATAATGTCAAAATGTTAAATGGTCTTACCGCATATCTGCAAATTCTCCCTGTGAGCTCCAACTCTAGCGATTCTGTTTAAGTATACCAAAAAATAGTCATTTTGCTTGAATATTTGATATAATTTAGATCTATTAAAGCAAAAGCATGAATGAAGTAATAACATTTGGTTGTCGTCTAAATTTTTACGAGAGCGAATTAATCAAAGAAGCATTAAAAAAAGCAAAGAGAGAAAATGTTGTTGTGGTGCATAGCTGTGCAGTGACAAACGAAGCAGAACGCCAAGTGAAGCAAAAAATACGTAAGATCTATAAGAATGACCCAAGTAAAGAAATTATCGTAGTTGGCTGCGCTGTTCAATTAGATCCTAAATCATATAGTGATATTCCTGGTGTAAGTAAAGTGCTAGGTAATCAAGACAAGCTAAGAGCTGAAAATTATCTACTAAATAATGATGAAATCTTAGTCAGTGATAACAAAGCAGAACCTATTCTCATTAATGGATTTGAAGATAAATCAAGGGCATTTATTGAAATTCAAAATGGTTGTAATCATAGCTGCACATTTTGCTCAATTACTGAGGCAAGAGGAAATAATCGATCTGTACCAGTAAACAATATTATAGAGCAAATTAAGATTTTTATAGACAATGGATATCAAGAAGTAGTGTTTACAGGTGTTGATATTACTGACTTTGGTACAGATTTGTTTGGTAAGCAATCACTCAGTTCAATGATTAGAAGAGTTTTAAAGGATATACCACAGTTAAAGAGACTAAGACTTTCCTCTATTGATGTTGCTGAAGTTGATGATGAACTAATGGATTTAATAGCTAATGAGTCAAGACTTATGCCTCACTTACACTTGAGTCTACAGTCTGGTAATAATTTAATACTAAAGAGAATGAAACGTCGTCACAATAGAGAACAAGTGATAGAATTTTATCATAAAATGAAGAGCTTAAGACCTAATATAGCATTTGGCGCTGATATTATTGCTGGATTTCCAACAGAAACTGATGAAATGTTTCAGGATACAGTTGATTTACTGAAAAAAATAAATGTAGTTTATCTACATGCTTTTCCATATTCAGAGCGGAAAAACACACCTGCTGCACGGATGCCACAAATACCAGAGAATGTACGTAAAGAACGAGTAAAGCATCTAAGAGAAATAAATAAAGAAATGATGAGCAGTTTTTATCAATCTTTGCTCGGCACTGAGCAAAGCGTTTTGGTTGAGCAGAATAATATTGGTAGAACAGAAAATTTTGCATTAATAAAACTTACATCAAGAGTTCAAGCTAAAAGTATTGTGAAAGCTCATGTTAAAGGAATAGAAAATAATTGTTTAATTGGAAATATTATTTCTTAATTTTTGTACATTAAAGGAATATATGATATAGTAGTTATACTATAAGTGATAATTCATTTATGATAATTAGAATATCTATTGCTTTATTTTTCATCTTCATTCCGTGTGTCTATTTTTTTATTACTTATACCAGTAACAATACACACATTGAGCAAGTACAACCGTTAAAATTAGAAACAGATAATAATGAAAGTGTAATACGTTCTGAAGAGGTTGCTGAAAAAGAAATACCAATAAAATATCAAGAACTTAAAAGTAGTTCACCTTCTGTTTTCCAAGTAGCTAATCAGAAAAATATGTGGCCAAGTATTGCAGATCAAACTGAACCTACAAAGGAAAAATCAAAAAAACTTGATTTCTATGTTAGTGCTAACGGTGGTAAGATATGCCATGATAATTCAGAAACATTTGTAAAGGGTATAAAGGCAATAGGAAAAAGGTTTATTAATTTAATCAATACAGCTAATCCTAATCTTTCTTTGCAAGAAAAATTAGTATCAGTGTTCATCAAAGCGGGATTAGTGGATGAAATTCAGAGTATAGAGAAATTTAACGGCAAAATTGATTTCCAGTGGCTTAGGAGCGTATCTTTAGGTTACTATGCTGGGGAAAATGGCCGAGTTGATTTTGAAGCTATGTATTCTACAGCCAATATTGAAGATAGTAATTCTCCTCCGTTATTTGAGAAATCATCAAGCGTGTTTGCATTTTTATTAAACTTCTATTATAACTCCAGCATTCAAGATACACAATTTGCTTCGTATATTGGTCTTGGTATAGGGCCAACAGTTTTTAGATTAAAAAAGATTAATGGATCACCAGAAAATTCAATGCCACTGAATGTTCCTTGGTTTGCTTATCAAATAAAGCTTGGTGTTAATTATTTAATAATACCAGAAGTTAAAACCTTTTTTGGCTATCGTTACTTTAGTATCCCAATACCTATTGCAGATGATATATCCACTCATAGTATTGAAGTTGGTTTGATGTTTAATTTTTAGTAATAATATCTGTTCAAGGGCATCTTAAGCAAAAGTGGTCAGTGCTTGCCATTAGACTTCTTGGATAACTTAAGAAACAAGTAGTAGAAGCAATATTAGGGAAGGTATAAATTTTGAGCAGGTAAGTAAACTTGATGAAGAGAAGCTTCGAAGACTAAGAGGAGTAAAAAGAAAAACATTGGAAAAATAATAGAAATTTTAATAGAGGAAGAGGCAAGAAAAATGCAAGAGGAGGAAAACCAAATAAACAATGCATGTTTGTTAATAGCACTAGGCTCTGTGGAATTTACTATGAGGCTGCATATAGAGTATCAAAGTACTCATTAAGTAATGAGTTAGATGATATTGATATTAGCAGCTATAGCATGCTTGTAACAACTAATTCTGTACATTAGGAGCACCATGGCAGTGTTTGTATTTATGCCCGGAATGACAAGGGCACTTGTCATTTCTTGAAACTTTGGTAAAATTATCTTTTTTAGTAGGGTATAATCTGTTGCTTATCTCTTGGTTATTTACCAACTTAAAGTGCGCTAGGCGATAAATGGTTAGCTCTTTCCATTTTTCAAGCATCGACTCAAACATTAAGAAAGATTCGCGTTTAAATTCATTTAATGGGTCTTTTTGCCCCATGGCACGCAAATTTATGCTTTGTCTTAGGCTTTCCAAAACCGAGAGGTGTTCCCTCCATAAATGATCAAGTGTCATGATCATCACTTGTTTCACTATCGTATTCCACAAATCTGTAGTTTGTTGACTATTGAAATATTTTTCTTTCTCAGTAAAAAATTCTTGTATCTTGTCATTTATATAATCCAAGGCTTCTTGTTTATTCAAAAACTCTGCTAGATTAAGCGTTATTCCGTATCTTATGTGGAATTCTTTTGCAATATCTTCAACATAATCTTCGTAATAACCACTTTGTACTATACCTTCTATTATATCCTCATTTACTTCACTATATACTTCAACTAAATCATTGATTTCATTGTTTAAAATATGATTTCTCTGCTTAAAAATAACTTTACGTTGATTGTTGATTACATCATCAAACTTTAGCAAAGACTTCCGCACATCATAATTTCTAACTTCAACTTTCTTCTGTGCTTTTTCAAGTGCTTTATTAATCCATGGATGATGAATAGCCTCGTTGTTCTTTAGTCCCACTCTTTGCAAAAAATTCCTCATTCTATCAGAACCAAATATCCTCATTAAATCATCTTCAAGTGATAGAAAGAACTTAGAAAGTCCAGGGTCACCTTGGCGGCCAGAACGTCCACGTAATTGATCATCTATTCTCCTGCTTTCATGCCTTTCGGTTCCAATAACACATAAGCCACCAGCTTTTATAGCAATTTCCTTATCTTTTTTTACTCTTTCGACTATTTCTTGATATTTTTTTTCTCTTTCATCAGCATTTTTTATTTTCTCGAGCTCTATTTTTGCAATCATTTCAACATTTCCACCAAGCTGAATATCAGTTCCACGTCCTGCCATGTTTGTTGCTATAGTAATGCTGCCTGGTATTCCAGCTTGAGCTATTATATACGCTTCTTGTTCATGATAACGAGCATTCAATACTGAATGCTTAAGGGAATGGCTTTTCAAAAGATCGGAAAGTTTTTCAGAATTTTCAATACTCACAGTGCCAACAAGTGCTGGTTGAAGACGTTTGTGA
The DNA here is from genome assembly GCF_039540065.1 of Wolbachia endosymbiont of Encarsia formosa. Taxonomy (NCBI): domain Bacteria; kingdom Pseudomonadati; phylum Pseudomonadota; class Alphaproteobacteria; order Rickettsiales; family Anaplasmataceae; genus Wolbachia; species Wolbachia endosymbiont of Encarsia formosa. Next base: position 1,213,009 of record NZ_CP154278.1, read on the forward strand.
CATTCCTCTATAAACTTCAATACAGCACTAAATTTTTCTTTTTCTGTGCCATAAATTTCATCATCAACATCTATTCTTTTAACAGGCACATTAGTTGGAATTTTTACTACATTTAATCTATATATATCACGAAATTCTTCTGCCTCTGTTGCTGCTGTTCCTGTCATACCAGAAAGTTTGTTGTACATACGAAAGTAGTTCTGAAATGTGACTGATGCTAAAGTTTGACTTTCATGCTGAATTTCAAGATTCTCCTTTGCCTCCAGTGCCTGGTGAAGACCATCAGAATATCTCCTACCTTCCATCATGCGCCCAGTAAACTCATCAATAATTACCACCTTACCGTTTTTCACTATATAATCTTTATCAGCAGTAAACATCTTATGTGCACGAAGTGCTTGATCTATATAATGAGTCAGTATAATATTGCTAGTATCATAGAGCGAGGAATTTTCAGGAATGAGGTTATACGATTTTAGTAATTCCTCCACTCGTGAAATGCCATTTTCAGTGAGAAACACTGATCTACTCTTTTCATCGACTTCATAGTCAGAATCAACTAATTTGATTACTATTTTATTGATATGCTTATATATCTGATTATTTTCCTCAAGTGTGCCAGAAATAATGAGCGGAGTACGCGCTTCATCAATCAGTATAGAGTCTACTTCGTCTACTATCGCGTAATTGAAGCCTCTCTGAACCATATCTTCTTGAGAAAATTTCATATTATCTCGTAGATAATCAAAGGCAAGTTCATTATTTGTTGAGTATACGATATCTGCGCTATAAGCCTTTTTTCTCTCGTCGTCTGTCAAATTATTTGTAATAAATGCAACAGAAACTCCAAGAGAATTATATAATTTACTCATCCACTCTGTATCTCGTTTTGCAAGATAGTCGTTAACAGTTACGACGTGCACACCTTTTCCTTCTAAAGTATTTAGATACGCAGCTAAAGTTGCGACGAGTGTCTTTCCTTCTCCTGTTTTCATTTCTGATATCATGCCATTATGGAGAACCATGCCACCAATTAGCTGAACGTCGAAATGCCTCATGTTAAGGAATCTCCGTGATGCTTCTCGTACAACCGCAAATGCAGGTACGAGAAGGTCATTTAGTGTTTTTCCATTTTTCAGTTCTTGTTTTAATTCCGCAGTTTTACTAGCAAGATCCTCATCAGATAAGCTCTGCATTTCTTGCTCTAGCGCATTAATCTGCTGAGCAATTTTTCTGAAGGATTTTATTATCTTCTTGTTCGTTGATCCAAATATCCTTTTTATAAAAAAAAGTGACAACGTAAAGATGAAGAATATAAGAATAGTTGTTAAAACTAACGTAGAGTCTGGCATAAACTTAGGTAAAGTTTTATTTAATATGAGATTATATTACTAAACGTAACCTGCGGCAATTAGATTCAGAAAATCTTTATTTACAAACTAAGGAAAAGATTCTTGCAGATGAAATGTAAAAGAGTCTATTTATTTTATTAAATATTATAATTAATAATTAAACTTTTTTGATAAATTATTAAAATAGTGTTAAGCTACATGTATAAAACGGTTAGTGGAGTTACAATGTTAAGCAATATTATAAAAGTAAAATTAGAGAAAAATAGTTGTCCTTTTGAAGAATCAGAAGAATTTTTTGCTTCATTAAAATTTAGTACAAAAGGGTTTAAAGATTCTTCAATAAAATTAGTTTGCCAAAGATGGGAAGATTTCACCTTAATTCTACCAAGAGAAGCAGTACCTAATTCTTTCGCTTTGAAGCTTTTATCTTTGCTTAGCAAGGGAAATGAGCTGGCTTTACCTATTATATTAAAATACCTTTCTTGCAGAACTGTATTTAAAGATTTTGGTCAAAAACTACAGGCTAAAATGGATCAAGATATAAAAGAACAAAACGATTCTAAAATTTCTCAGGAGATTGAGTTATGCAAAAAAGACATTTTAAACGTTCTAAATGGTGGTCGATCATTATTAGATAATCAATTACGGGAACGTTATATAGCATACTATTCATTAATGGATAGTGAGGTTAAAGAATTAAAGATTAAGATTTCAAAAGAACTAGAAGATTATACTAGCAATATTAACGTTAATAAAATGTATCAAAGCCTTAATAATAAAATAAAAAAAATAGGGCTTTGTGAGATAAGAGGAATCGCTGCATTGTGTACTTGTGGTTTTACTGCATTTTTTATGTTACTTTTGGCTCCGCTCATAGCACTATTTGTATGTGCCGCTAAACAAGGAAGTATAGGTTATTTACATGCTCTTATGTATACAGCATCTCCATTTTTGGTTGTTGCAGCATTAGCGCTAACAGTAGCAGGTGTAGCTTACTTAACAAGTTATTGCCTAAAGCATAGTTTTACAAAAGAAATACAAAATTATATAGAGTAACCAATAAAATGTATGGATAAGGCAACTAATAATAAAGAATTAGACAATTTTCCTTCTGACAATTATGAAAAAGTACAACCTTCAGCATCGCTTGAGGAACTACTACCTTCATACGAGGAATCGTGTTCATCACCACCGTCATACGAAGAACGTGTCACAGTAGTTTAGGTAATATTCAACCATCTAATCCAATACAGCAAAATAAGTTGTTGCGGTGAAGATATAAAGAGAACAAGCAAAATTACAAATGTAATTTTGCTTCCTTTATCATGACTTAGAACATGCAGCAACATGACGATTTGTCTATACTTTATCAAGTATATTAATGGGTAAATGAATTTTAATACAATCTTATTATACTTATAAATACGTTATATGTGAGAAGATATGGAAGATTTTATAACTGCAAGAAGGAAAGATGATGCTGTGATATCTGTTTGTCAGGATAATGAGAAAAAGAACGTATTAATCTTGGGACTCAATCAAGCTGCAAGGAATTTATTAAAATGTGAGGAAGAGAATTTACTTAATAAGCCGTTAATCAATATTTTAAGTAAAAGAGCAGCTGAAGATATGAAAAGCTATTTGGAGTATACTGAAGATGGGCGCGATTTGCCAGATATATTGCCAAAAGTGATAGGCTTTTCTTTAATCGACGCTAAAGGAGAAGATATAAAAACAAAGGTAAAAGTTTTTCGCACAACGCAATTTACTAATAGCAAGATTAATTATGAGCTATTGATACGTGACATTAGCCTGTTTCATAAGCTAGCAATGTTTAGGGATAAATATCTGATGGGTAAGAAATATAAAAAACACAACTTGTTTGATATACCAGACAATGATTCAACGATTTTGGAGTTATATGTCATATTGGATTTTGCCTTTGAATATCAAATTAATGCAGTTATAGGAATAATATGCTTCAATAATAAATTTAATGAGATAAACGATGCATTGAGTATGATCACAGAGCATTTTTATAAAAATTGCCGTAGTGATGATTTTCTAGGATTTATTGATGAGAATAAGGTGCTTTTTATTTTGATTAACTGTGATGCAAAGAACACATCTAAAATAATTAGTCGTATATATTCTACCATTAATAAGCAGTTACTAAAGCGAAAGTTACCAAGTATATCAATTATTTATGGAAATATAATTCAAAAACATAGTGTGAAGAATGCTTAAACGCTTTTGTCATTAATTGGTTTGTAGTATCTAAGTTCTACACAATATAAGAATTGTTTTTTATCTCTATTAAGCTTATATTAAAAATTTAAGCTTAACTATGAGGTTACTGATCAAACTATTTTCATTATTATTCGTGGTAGAGAGTGTCAATGCTAGGGTAATTCTGGATAAGGAGATGTTTTATGCAGAACTAGATGGAAAAATAGATTTAAGATTTGGCTACGCTTTCAACAGAGATTCTTTTAGCTCTACAAAAGACAAGACCTCAAGTTATTCAGACCTGCGCTTTCTTTATTTGCAGCAAGTTTATCCCAATACGCAAATGGGGTTTAATGTTAAGGCAGGAGTTTCTGCTATTGCAAACCTAAAAGAATTAGACATAGAAAAATTAGAAATGGAGAAGTGCTATTTTATCATAAAGAACCAGGAGTTTGGATCAGTTGAATATGGTAAAGGAAGTTTAGTTAGTCAGAGTATGTTAGTTAACACTTCAAAAATTTACACAGCTGCTGGAGGAATAAATGGTCATTGGACAGATTATGCAAATTTGCGCGGTAATAAAAAAAAAGATGATGGTTCTGGGTATGATAAGGATAAGGTATTTTGGGTCAAGCCTAATATTTATAGCGACTATAATAGACTAGAACTAAAGTTAAAACAACCAACGTTAAACTATATCTCTCCTAAAATCTATAACTTTCAACTTGGATTTAGTTATGTTCCAGGTAAAAATAATTTACAATATAACAATCTAATAGCCTCTGGTCTTTCGTATGAAAATGGCCTATCAGATGATATAAGTTTTACTACTGCCTTGGCTGGTGAGTTTGCAAGGGAAAATTTAACTGACTGCTCGGATGGTACTTCTCAAAATTATGAATGCCGTAATCAATTACTACACTGGAATTTTGGATTGAAGCTAAAACTTTTTGAACTTGATTGCATTTTTTCGTACGGTAATGGCGGTAAATCTGGTGAGAAGCGTAGTCCTGAAACAAATAATATGCATTATGTAAATGCAGGTGTTGCTTATCATTCTGATTCTCGTAAAGTGAGCTTAACATATTTTAATAGTGTTAGGTATATTGCAGGTAAAGGTACAAACGAATTCACATCACAGGCTTTCAGTCTTGAATATCCATTAGCTCTTGGAACTTCATACTACTTCGATATTATAAAATTTAGTACTCAGGAACCTGTAGTAAAAGATAACAACTACGGGTATGTGCTTTTGGCCGGATTGAAGCTAAGTTTTTAGTGAAGTAACTGGTATGTAAGTATTGTAGTAATGAGAGTAAAATTGAGTTGTTAATATATGTGCTATTTGATATTATAAAAATAACTATTACATAAGATTTTCAATAAAAAGACATTCTGTTACTAATCCAAGTGTAGAAGAAAACGGTTATTAATTAGCAAACCAAGCCCTTCAGTAAGCACATCTCTTCAGGTGCTTTTTTTTCTTTTTTATATATAAAAAAATTAGATAGTATTGTGAGTGCGGTTTTTTCTGTGTTCTGATGCTTTTCAATTCTATAGCTTTTGTATTGAATTTCCTTTTTTTACTACTATTTCTCTATATTGTTGTAAGAAAGAACAGAAAATTTAGTGAGAATCTTGAGAAGAATTTACTTAAAGTAGAACATGAACTTCAAGATGCAAAACAGTCTTTAGTAGATAAAAATAAGGAAATAGTTGATTTGAAAGTGAGGAACGCAGAACTTGAAGTAATTCTTCAAAAAGAGCGTGAAGAAAAGAAAAAGGAAATAGAATTACTAACAAAAGCAGAGGAGAGGCTTACGAACACTTTTAAAGCACTTTCTCTTGATGCTCTTCAGGTAAACAATAATAATTTTCTGAACTTAGCAAAAGAAGTGATCGATAATAAGCTAAAAGAAACAGAAAGTGACTTCAAAAAAAGGCAAGCAACGATCAACGAAGTTATCACTCCAATAAAAGAAAAATTAGAAAAATTCGACAGTGAAATACGTGAGCTAGAGAAAGAGAGGGTAGGGGCCTACGAAGGTTTAAGGGAGCAAATTGGAGCATTAATGAACCAAACTTCTAGCCTTGCTAACGCCTTGAGGAAACCTCACATTAGAGGTAAGTGGGGTGAAATGCAGCTCAAAAGAGTGATAGAGATGGCGGGAATGATTGAATATTGCGATTTTTTTACTCAAGCCTCAGTGATTGATAAAAACGAGGACAATTTGTTGCGTCCTGATTTAATAGTAAAAATGCCATCAGGAAAGCAAATAATAATAGATGCTAAAGTACCACTTGATTCTTACATGGATGCTATGTCGCAAAATGATTTACAGATACAAAAGGAAAAATTGAAGAATCATTCTCTGGCAATAAAAAAACATATAAATGATCTAGGCAGAAAGGAATATTGGAACCAATTTGAAAATACGCCAGAGTTTGTGGTGCTTTTTTTAACAGGAGAAGGGGTTTTCAGCGCAGCACTAGAATGTGAACCAGCTTTGATAGAAATTGGAATAGAAAAAAAAGTAATTATTGCAACACCAATCACTTTAATTGCGCTACTTAGGGCAGTAGCCTATGGATGGAAGCAAGAGATGATAGCTGAAAATGCAAAGAAAATAAGTGAACTAGGCCATATTTTATATGAGCGAATCTGCACAATGGGCGAAAATTTTGATAATTTACGCAGAAGCTTAAAAAGTGCTGTTGATCATTACAATAAAACTGCTGGTTCGCTTGAGGTAAGAGTGTTTCCTGCTGCCCGAGAATTCAATAAGCTTGGTATACATGCAAAAAATAAAGAACTCACTGCTGCAAAAGAGTTGGAATCTTTACCACGCAGTTTACATGCTGAGAGGTTGAAAGTAGATTAGTATTTCAGGTCTCCTTAACTTACATTTGCTGATTAAAACAACTTTCTAAAAATTTTTTTTATATAGCTCAATTCCTGCACATCATTTGCTGCATAAACAGGTATAGTTTTTTGCTCAGTACCAGGTATTTCTACAAAAATTTTGCCCACTTCTTGACCTTTTTTAATTGGTGCGGGTACCATATCTTTATACTCAATACGCACTTTAATTTTATCATGTAATCTGCGGTTATAAGTTATGGTAACATCGTTTGCAACTGTAACGGGCACCTTTTTATCTTTTCCATAAACAATATTTATTTCTTCAACTACGCTATCCTTAGCAAATATTTTCTGGGTATTAAAATGATTTAAGGAATATTGTATTAGTCTTTTTGCTTCCTCTATTCGCTCTTTCTCGGTGTCCAAACCATTCACAACAGCAAAAATTCTCCTATCGTTCCGTTTTGCAGATACTATAATTCCATAACCACCAGCACTCGTATGACCTGTCTTTAGACCATCAACTCCAATATCATGGAAAAGTAAAAGATTTTTATTTTTTTGTACAATATCGTTATATGTCAAATATTGTTCAGAGAATAGATCATAGTATTCAGGAAAATCGGTGAAAATTCTTTTTGCCAGTGTTACCAAGTCTTTTGCGCTCATAAAATGGTTTTCATCTGGCCATCCACTTGAGTTAACAAAATGACTATCATTAAGATTCAAATCTTGTGCAACTTCATTCATTTCAGCAACAAAATTCTCTTCTGATCCTGCGATACCCTCGGCTAGCACTATGCATGCATCATTACCTGAGGCAATTGTAATTCCTTCAAGCAGTTCTTTTAAAGTAACAAATTGACCTTCTTTCAAAAACATAGAAGAGCCTTTCCTTTCCCATGCTTTTCTACTTACTCGAAATTTATCTTCCATTTTTATTATTCCAGCTTTTAGATAATCGAAGGCCACATATAAAGTCATTAACTTGCTCATTGAAGATGGGGCCATTTTTTCACTGGAATTATGGTCAAAAATGAAAGAGTCTGAAGCTAAATCTAAAACAACTGCTTGCTTTGCTTTAGTTCTAAACTGATATGAGTACGAATTAAAAGGGAGTATAAAAATTAATAGCAAAGTTACTAATTTGCTTAACATATTTATAATTTTAAATTTATAATGTGCTAAACTAATAGTATGATTTTGCACGAGCATTTCAATAGATCTCTTGCATAAAACTTCCTTGACAAACTGCGCCAGCCCCCTTATTATAACAATAAGAGTATTTATCCTTGTTTTCGATCCGCGCGGGTTCAACAACAAAAATTCAGTAAAAAACTCAGATATTTATTGGCAAATTACATAAAAATTATAGCGGCTGCATGTCTTTTTTATTTTTTCTACATTCAGCCAAAACGCGCTTATTTTAAGCGTTAGCACATTATTACAGCGCCAATTTACATTATTATAGGGTCAAAACTCGTTACACGGGGATTTTTTTGCCTTTTTTTCGCTTGGTAAATTTATTAATATTTGAGGTGTCATCCCAGTGCTTGACACTGGAATCCAGGAAAGTTTAGCTTATGAGCAAGCAAACTAGCATAGAAAGTGGTTGCAACATTTTCGGTGAGATTTCAGAAAGGCTAGATTCCAGTGTCAAGCACTGGAATGACACCCTCTTGGATGGAGGACAGTGTCAGCTACTTTCATGACACCATTTGCTGTCTTCAAAAATTTACAATTATGCTTCATGTGTTTTATTAAATATTTTACTTAAAAATTTAATTTCTTATTATAAGAGATAAGCAATTCATGAATAATGAAAGATTACAAAAAAGGTCATAGAAAGCGCCTAAGAGAGAGAATTATTTTAGATAACGGACAATCATTGCTTGATTATGAGATTTTAGAACACATTTTATATTCAGCATATAGTAGAATCGATGTAAAGCCAGTAGCAAAGAGTTTGATAGAAAATTTGGGAAGTTTAAATAAAGTTTTTAATGCCGATTTAGAAGCACTGCAGAATATTGAAGGAGTTAATAATGCAGCCATATCTGCTATATTTTGTGTGAAACAGGCTTTTGTTCGTTCTGCGCGAGAAGAAATAAAGGACTTACCTATAATCAATAATTGGAAAAAATTGCTTGATTATTTAAAAGCAAGTATAGGAAGCCTTAATAAAGAAAATTTTCGCGTTATCTATATGAATAAAAGATATCGTCTAATAGCAGAAGATCTACAAAACTTTGGTACAATAGATCAAACTCCGCTTTATGTTAGAGAGATCATAAAGCGCGCTCTTTTGATTGGCTCAACATCGATTGTAATATCCCACAATCACCCAAGTGGAGATATACAACCTTCAAGTAGCGATATGTTTCTCACCAGACAGCTTGCAGAAGCTTGCAAAAGCATAGGAATAGAATTAATAGATCATATTATTATCACGTTTAGTAGCTATTTTAGTTTCAAGGAAAATAGGCTTTTATTAGAGTAGATCTAAAATTACTTTTGCCATTTTTCTTATTATGGAAGTAAAGCTATACATGAGGTGGTTGCCAGTGGAACAAAAATTTTCCTTCTGGAAGACAATGTGTGATTTAGGTAGTGGCAAATTGAAAGAAATACATGGTATTTGCCACTATTAGAAATCTCCTGTTTTGATAAGACTTATGAGGTCTTTGTTGGTTTTTTGAATTTTGTTGAAGCACTCACATGCTTACTCTAATATTTTGTTCACAGAGCCTAGTTAGCTCAATTTCAAAGTTAATTTGTGAAGCTCTGAGTTCTGTTAGGGGATTTTCTGGTTGAATATCTAGCTTATTCTGTATGTTCGGTAAACAAATTAAAGCCGAATCAAAAATTTCATCATACTGCTCTGCTTCATGTGCGCAATTGATTATTTCTTCGAATTCTTCCACATCTTGCGGAGTATATTTTAATATTGCTCTTATTTGGTTTAGGTTTTGACGAATTTTTTCCTGATATCCAGCAATTCTCTCTTGATATATATCAATCATTTTTTGACATGCGTTGCCTCTAAATGGATGTTCTTTTTTCTCTTTTATGTAAGAACTTTGAAAATCTTTACAGTTAAGAATTGATTCTCTATGTTTTTTATGTCATTAATTATGCTGATTGTTGACTTACTGATTTCCCTTAAGCTTTCTTTCTGTTCTTTTTTTTCAACAGCATGATTTTTTATCTGGCTCATTTTATCATACAGATTTCTGCATTCTTTATAGGATGCCAGCGGTTGTAGTATTCCTTCCTCTACACCTTGATTATAAAAATTTTTTAACTCATCGCTTGATAGTATTCGTATAGCATCTTCCCTTTTACCTTGTGATTTAGGATACTTTTTGTTCAGTGAACTAATATAATTTAATAGGAAACTCTTAGTTAAATCTTCCTTTTTAACTTCTGATAATTTTTCTAGTGTTTCTATATATTTCAAAGTTTCCGCAAAAAGCTGCGCACCAGATGTAGCAAATCCTGGCAGTGGTTTGCTCTGCGCCTTATAAAAATCGGTTTGTAAAAAATCTTCGGCTTGTTTTTTTATTACTGAAAGTTCATTGAAGGCTTTTTCTGGATTGATTTTTTTTAAAATACTAGTAGCTTTTTTAATCGCTCTTTCTCTCTTTTTATTATCTTGTTTTTCATTTAATATCAGATGTTCAGTTTTGGTAAAAGCATCACCTTGATCACTCTTTGCAATGTTACAAACGATGTTTTTTACAACTTTTTCAGTTGCTGCATAATCTATTTCTTTTGCAAAGCAGTCAACAAATGATTGCCAAACTTTTTTATTAGCAAGCTTACTTGTTTTATTTTCAAAATCTTATATATCTTTGAATCCTAAAATAGTATAGAGATTTTTTTCAATTATTGGTTCAGCATGTTGTTTTGCCACTTTACCTTTTATATTGAATAGAAATTTACTAATCTTAGTTGTGCCCATAATATTACCTCACAATATTAATGTTATATAATATAAAGTATAAAAGCTTAATGCTTAATTTTTACTTACTATTAATATAATTGAAGATTAGCTTTGTTCCTATATTAAAACTTTAACTCCCAATTTATTATTAGTAATATCATTATATGAATCTTATACCTGAATTTGGGAATATATTGTTATTGGTAGCCTGTTTGTTATCTTTAACGTATTTGTTTATACCGTTTAGTTCTTACCGATTCGTCTCCTCTGCCATATTTTTTTGTGTGTCAGCATCAATGGCTATTTTGATCTACTGCCACATTAAAAATTATTTCTCACTTGAAAACGTATATTACCACTCACACACAACAAAACCTTTGATCTATAAGATTTGTGGTGTTTGGGGAAATAAAGAAGGGTCTATGTTGCTTTGGACCTTAGTGCTTGTCATGTATTTATTACTAATGGATATTTATATACCTTCTGTCATCCCAGTTCCCAGACACTGGGATCCAGACAATTTAATTGCAAATGAGTACATCAAATTGCAGTGTAATAAAAACTGGATTCCAGACTCATGCGTCAATGTTAAACAAAGTACCATAGAATTCAAGAAGACAATTTCCAGAAAATCATTACATCCAAAAAAGGGCGAAATGCTACCTAAATGAGCTAAAGGTAAGCTAAATTTTTTAAGATGCAAGATGTTTTTGAAATAATAAGATAATGAAGTTATGGGGTGAGTGGCTGTAATATTTAAACTACCATAATTAAATCAACCTATGGAAGGGTCAAAACTTACTGGCATGTAAAACATATATAAATTAATAAATAAAGATAGTTGGATTTATTGATCGACGTTATGCCGCATAAAGTTGAGTTCATAAGCAAGAATAGACTTTTTACGTTCTATTCCCCAGCGGTATTTATTAATTTCTCCAGATTTACGAATAACACGATGGCAAGGTATCAAGTAGGAAATTGGGTTATTGGCAATTGCATTTGCAGTAGCGCGTACAGCTTTTGGTTTATCAATGATATGTGCAATATTTTCATAGGCCGTTGTTGTACCTTTAGGAATTGAGAGCAATGCTTGCCAAACTTTAATTTGAAAATCTGTTCCCTTAACAAGCAAAGAAAATGACCTCTCAGGTATTTGTATGTCAAAAATATTATGTACAATTTTCTCTGTTGTTAGCCTATCTTCTTTTAGGCAGGCTTGTGACCATTCTTTTTCAAGTATCCCAATAGCTGAAGTTTCAAAATCACAAAAAGAAATGTTACAGATGCTTTGTGCAGTAACTCCAATAAGCGCTTTTCCAAAAGTGGTGGAGTGGTACCCATATAAAATATCGATAGACTCTTTATTTTTTCTAGGCGTTGTAATCTGATATTTAGCCATATTCAAGAGATTATTATTTTTCACACTTTCTGAAAACAAACTGTGCATAAAACCAACTGAGTCCAAGGCCAAAGAAAGAGAATACACGCAACAGTCCAGTAAGCTCTGATGCGTCATAGAGAAATACTTTTCCACTGTTAGAATCATAACCACGAGCGATGCAATACGAATAGACTGATTTTGTTGTAGCGCACCAAAAAGCAGTAGAATGATACCAAAAATTAGCCATATTATAGAGTAAGCATAAATTTCAAAATTACTTATTTCATATTTATTTGGATACTCTCCATGAAACATTTGCCACACATTTAGCGATACTAATACAAAAGAAAGCAGTAACATGAAGATATAGCTGTATCTTTTCCACTCTACCTTTTTTATGTGAGATATGATTTTTGAAGTCCACACAATCGGTAATCCATAAGTGAGCAATAAAGCATTGAATATAAGAAACTTACCTACAGCTTGCGATGACCACAATGGGTTGTAGATAATAAGGTCAAAGTAACAAATGCGGAACATTGCAATAACAGAAAGAACTATACCGCTTAAAGATACAGCTTGCCTTGTAAAATGCCTTCCAACCCATAAACATGCTAATCCATATAGAAATAAGACGTTTGTAATAATACCACGTTCAAAAAAAACAGCTTTAACAAATAGGACATTTTCATTGACATGAAAAATATGACGAATGAGATAGTATCTGTGTGATTCATAGAGGTTATTACAGCAAAAATGTAAGATAAAATAAAAACTTTGACTTGTGATAGTTTAAATACCTTATTACAATAATATGAATAAATTCATCAACAAGAGGCAATCAGTAAATGGATAACAAAGTTAAGTTGCGTCTGAATTGGATAGAATTATACAAAAAATTAGGTCATGCAGGCAAAGTATGTCAACACTATAACATTTCACGCTTTACCTTACGAAAATGGTACAAACATTATGAAAAGCTAGGTGAACAGGGATTGTCAAACCTTAGTAGCAGGCCTAAAACTTTACCCTTACAAAAAATCAACAAGTCAAATGAACAGCTCATTCTTCATCTGAGAAAAGCTAGAAAATTAGGAGCAAGACGTATTCAAGCTGAATTAAAGCGTTTACATGATATCTCTTTTGCATTGGCTACTATACACAAAGTTTTGAAGAAACACGATGTAAGTCTTTTACGTATTAAGCGCCACTATCGCAAGCAGATTAAGCGTTATAACTGCAAAGTGCCAGGAGAGCGTGTACAAATGGATGTTTGCAAAATATCTTCGGGGCTTTATCAATATACTGCTATAGATGATTGTACGCGTTATAAAGTTATCGCATTATACTCAAGGCTTACTTCAAAAAATACTCTGGATTTCCTAAAACAATTAAGGGAAAGGGCTCCATTTCATTGTAAAAGGATTCAGACCGATAGAGGACAAGAATTTTTTGCTTACGAAGTGCAAGAGTGTCTAAAAGAATGGAAAATAAAATTCCGTCCAATTAAGCCGTTTTTCCCACATTTAAATGGTAAAGTAGAAAGAGCGCAGCGTACAGATTTAGATGAATTTTATAGTAGCGTTAACATTAAGGATTATGAATTGCAAGTCAAGCTTAGGGATTGGGAAGAATATTATAATAAACAACGTCCTCATAGCTCTCTTCAGGGAAAGACTCCTTGGGAAAAATATAAAGAACTGGAAAAAACAATTCCTTGTCTAAGTGAAATACAAAAAAATTATATCTCATCAAAAGAAACATTTGTCATGCAAAATTACAAACATAACCAAGAGTTAAAGTCACTTCAAAAATATAAAACCTCTTAACAGGTATTTCAAGTTCAGACTTGATCTGACAAATTAGTTGCAATAACCTCTATGAATCACACAGTTAAAGAATATTAATTATTTATGCTGCATAATGTATCTATAGGTTAGACGTAATTTATGAATGAAACACAACAATCACAGAAAAATATTCAATATAAAATGTTAATGGCGGATGATAATTATAAAGCATTTAGAGAAGCTGCTGCTGAAGGTAATATTGAAACGTTGAAATTTCTATTGGACAGGGCGAAATTACTAGGTGTGTAGAATAAAATGTTGGCAGTTAATGATTATGAAGCATTTAGAGAAGCTGCCGGTAATGATAATGCTGAAGTATTAGAGCTTCTGCTGAATAGAGCAGAATTACCAGAAGAGCTACATGAAATGTTAGCAATGAAGAATTATGAAGCATTTAGAGAAGCTGCTGCTGAAAGTAATATTAAAGTATTGGAGTTTCTGTTGGACAGAGCAAAATTACTAGATGTACAGCATAAAATGTTGGCAGCTAATAATTATGAAGCATTTAGGGCTGCTGCTGACAATGGTAATATTAAAACGTTGAAGTTTCTATTGGACAAAGCGAAATTACTTGATGTACAGAGTAAAATATTGGCAGCTAATAATTATGAAGCATTTAGAGTAGCTGCCGGTAATGGTAATATTGAAGTGTTGGAGCTGCTGCTGGATAGAGCAAAATTACCAAAAGAACAACACGCAATGTTGGCGGCTAATAATTATGAAGCATTTAGAGAAACTGCTGCTGAAAGTAATATTAAAGCATTGGAGTTTTTACTGGATAGAGCAGGATCACCAGAAGAACGACATGCAATGTTGGTGGCTAATAATTGTCAGGCGTTCAGAATAGCTACCAGTGAAGGGAATATTGAAGTGTTGGAGCTGCTATTAAATAAAGCAGGATCACCAGAAGAATGACATGCAATGTTGGCGGCTAATAATTATGAAGCATTTAGGGTAAATGCTGTTCACGTTGATATTAAAGTGTTGGAATTTTTATTGGATAGAGCAGGACCACCAGAAGAACGACATGCAATGTTGGAGGCTAATAATTATGAAGCATTTAGAGAAGCTGCCGCTGAAGTTGATATTGAAGTATTGGAGTTTCTATTGGATAGAGCAGGATCGCCAGAAGAACAATATGCAATGTTAGCAGCTTACAATCATAAAATGATTTACCATATAACTGGGAGCCATGCATCTTCTTCTGAGGAATTCAAGAAGATATGTCTTGAAACTGTGATAAGTTATAGTAGTAAGGAAATGCTTGATAAAGTGGAATCAAACCTTATTTCTTATAGTACCTGTCAAGAAACAGATGAATCTTATCAAGTAAAGAAGCGAAAATTTGAGGCAACAGAAGATTTATCAAAATCACAGCCAGGACCTTCTGGATATGAACCACCATCAAAGCATCCTCGGAGAAAAATTTCATGTGTAAATATTGAATCAGGAAATGGAAAAAGAGACAAAGCAACGAAATGCTGAGAAATGTTCAGAAAAGTATGTTAAGCCAAGAAATAAAATAATGAATTCATACAAACAAAAGTTCGCACGAATCAAGCGGTAGAACATACGATCTCAAAATAAAATCTTCTTACAATAGCTGGTTTTGGTTGCGGAAGTGATTGTGTTGTCTAAGTTATTAGTAATATATACTATTAAGTTAGTATTAATTCGTTGAGAACTTTCATTAAAGATTATCAAAAAAAACTTCTAAATAGGGATTGACAAGTTTTAGAGATGGAGTATTTTGTGAAAAGTATATTGAGCTATTAGTTTTTTATGTATAATAAATATGATAGTGAAGATATTTTTCTTTATATTACTAGGTAGCTGTTTTATTTAGAAAAGGGTATTTTTTCTTATTTGAGATTGAATACCTTGTTTTTGCCTAATTAAATTAGATGGTTTTATATGGAGGGTTAAATCATTTCTAGTGATGATAATGAATTATTTGCTGCTGTACGTAGTGGAGATGCTAATCTAGTTGCAGATCTTCTCAATAAGGGTGCTAATGTTAATGCTAAGAACAATAATGGCAATACTCCTTTGCATTGGGCTGTTAAAAGCAGTCATTTAGAAGTAGCTAAATTTCTTATAAGTAAACATGCTGACGTTAACGCTAAAGATAAAGATGGTTGGACATCTTTGCACTTTTCAGCTGCTTATGGCAATTTAAATATATTTAAGTTCATTCTTGATGAAGAGAATGATGTTGATGCTAGAGGAGCTTTAACCGTAGCAAATACGCTTAGTAAAGAAAACAGCTCAGAAATACTAAACCTTCTAGAGGAAAGAATAAGGAAAAATGAAGAAACTACACAACATTTTATAAGACATAGGCGTCATCGATACTCACAAGAGGAAGGCAGTTCTCTATCAATAGGTGTACATAATCGCCGTAGTATTGTAAAAGAAGATGAAAATTCATTGCAAAATGATAAAATAGGACTTACAAGCGGAGCAAGCAAGCCATCTTAATGGATCAATATTTTTGCTTACACTACAGTAGATACTGTTAAAGGTGTTTTTCAGTTTATTTCTTCTCCTTTTAAGGCAGCTATAGGTATGCAACCTTCTAAAGCTATTACAGTTCAAGGTATTAATACGGATGGTATACTTCTTTTATTAGGTGTATTTATAAGCAAAATCACAGGTCAGAAATACATTTCCACAGTAGATCAATCTGTGTCACCATTGGAAGCACAGGGCTATGCATTAAATATTATAGAGGAATTTGAGAAAGTAGTAGAGCAAGCTGGATTAAAAAGTGGCATATCAATGCACCGGTTAAATATTGATTATGTAGAAATGAAGAAAGAGGTTGCTGCAAAAATCATAAGTGGTAAATTTGATGAGATTCCGAAGGTTTCAAACTCATATGTAGAGCAAGCATGCCACGATAGAGAAACAGGTAAGTTAATTCCAAAGAAGTTTAACAAATTTATGATTGTATTTAATAAAGGACTAGATTTAATAGTAAATCAATCAATAGAGCAGATATTACACAATAGAGATAGTACATTAGAAGTTGAAGAACAGCAAATAAACTTAGAGCCTCAAAGTTATTTAAGTAATACTTCTGTTCAAGGCCATTTAACTCAGGATAGAGGTTTAATAAATCAAGGTAAGTCTTAATCCTTAGCTTTTTGATTTCATCTAGTAAAAGGTTGGTAATTTGATCTTATAACATCAATGGGCACACCAGCCTTTATTTTGTATGCATTCAAGCAATGTGTGACTATTACGCCACCTAAAAAAATAATCATACACTGTCTTCCATAGAGGAAAATCTTTTGCTCTACTGGCAAATACCTTTCATTATGTATTGTATAACATTAATAATTGCTTATTTTGTGCTTTCTTGGCCACATCTTGTGCAACTCTTGGCTCAAGAAATTTCCATTCTTTGTCACTTACATCACCTGGATATATTTTTTACTGATCCTATCATATTATCTTCCTGATTTCCTTTCAAGATATGTTCTAAAAAGTAGAATCCGTTCAGCAGGGTGACAAAATAAGGTAGAAAAGACAGCCATAGAAATAAATGTTGTCATTCCAATATGATGCTTTCTCTGTCATCCCAGCACTTGAAACTGGAATGACAACATTTTTGCTTCGATATTTACACATTAGCCATGCATCTGAACGGATACAAAAGTAGAATTTAGAATTCTATCTAAAAGGATACCGAAAAAGAGCAAGAGTCCTATCTGGGAATTATTTTTAAATATGGACATGCATTGATTAGAATCGTCTGGATTGAAATTTTTGTGTTGGTGGTAAAATATGAATCCTATAGCAAGTAAAGCAATATAAAAGATGTTATTTAATGATGATAGTATACCAGCATACAACCATGCCATTAAGGATATTAAGTAAAATCTTTTCAACCAAGATTTTGTTGTATTGCCAAAATATAATGCAGTAGATTTCATTCCTAATTTTTCATCATCTTTTTTATCTTGATGAGCGTATATAGTATCATAACTAAGCGTCCAAAAGACGCATCCTATATAAAATAGCAAGGATTCTATGCTAATCTGGTCTGTTATTGCTGCTGAACCCATGAGTGATCCCATGTTGAAAGTAAACCCTAAAAACAATTGTGGCCACCAAACGTAACGCTTTAGCAAGGGGTAGATAACTATCATGCACATTGAAATTATTCCAAGTATAAGAGTAGTTTTATTGGTTAGTAATAAGATTACCAGGGCAATAGACAGTAACAGTGAAAGTAAAGCCAAAGCCTGCTTTATGTTTAATACACCACTTGCAAGTGGCCTATATTTTGTTCGTTCAACATGTGCATCTATTTCTCTATCGAAGATATCATTGATTATGCACCCTGCGGGTCTCATTAAAAATGCACCTATAGTAAACAAAACAAGAAGAAAAAGAGCTTGATACGATAGAGAAGTTGAGGATAAAAGAATGCCGCTTAAGCTAGAAAATAGCACAAGCCATAAACCTGTTAAACTGTGTATTCTCATTAATGAGAAATAATGGTTGAAATACATTAATTAAGTGTGATTATGTAATATTTTGCTTACATTTACAAAATTATCGAATGCTAAATCAGTCTTAAAAACTAACTCAGGTATAAATCGCAAATCAACATAACACAATATAGATTTACGTATTGACCATGCAGATTGGTTCATTTCATTAACAACAGTGCTGATATCATCATTATCATTTTGGATGTTTAATGAAGATAACACAATATATACATCTGCTTTCTTCAAATCTTTGCTTAGCTTTACATCAGATACTACTACTTTTTCATTAAGAACATTACCTTCCATTAAGACTTTTGATATTGCCCTATGTAATACCGATGCTACTTTTAGGTTTCTAATTTCCTTTTTCATATTCAACTACTATAACGTCCTTTCTTCTTGCACTAATTGATAAGCTTTCAAAATATCTCCAACTTTAATATCGATATTACCCTCTAGCGATATTCCGCATTCAAAGTTTACACCTACTTCTTTAACGTCATCTTTAAATCTACGTAGTGCTTTTAACTTTCCTTCATGCACCAATTTGCTGCCACGTACTACCTTAATTAGAGAATCTTTTTTTATAACTCCATCAGTGACATAACATCCGATGATATTACCGGCTTTGGATGAATTAAATATTTGCCTTACAGATGCAGAACCAACACGAACCTCTCGTGTAACAGGCTTTAACATTTTAGTTAGATACATCCTCATGTCTTCAATAAGCTCATATATTATATTGTAAGTATGTATTTCTATACCTTTTTGTTTTGCTAATTCTCTTATTTTTGAATCCACTTTTACATTAAAAGCTAAAATTACTGCGCTTGATGCTTCTGCAAGAAGCACATCTGAATCTGTTACTCCTCCTACTGCTTTGTGTAGAATATTTAATTTCACTTGGTCTTTACCAAGCTTATCAATTGAACTTGATATTGCTTCAATAGAACCAGTGACATCGCACTTTAAAACTACAGATAGTTCTTCTGTTTCACTATCATTACGACTTAATATATCTAAATTACTGTCGTCTAAATCTTCTTGCTTTTTCTTGATTAATTCTAACCTGTATTCAACAATTTCACGAGCCTGCCTTTCAGAGTTTACAACAACAAATTTATCTCCAGCATTTGGTACACCATTTAAACCAGTAACTTCAACTGTAGTAGAAGGTAGTGCCGCTTTTTCTCTTTGACCAAGGTGATTAACCATAATGCGTACTTTGCTGTATGTTGTACCAACTACCAATATGTCACCAATCTTTAATGTCCCTTCTTCAACTATTAATGTAGCTGATATTCCTTTAGCTTTATCTATTTTGGACTCTATTACCCATCCAAGTGCTCGACAATCCTCTATTCCTTCTAGCGTCATTAATTCAGCAATTAATAAAATTGCCTCTTCTAGTTTATCTAA
Organism: Wolbachia endosymbiont of Encarsia formosa; assembly: GCF_039540065.1. Classification (NCBI taxonomy): domain Bacteria; kingdom Pseudomonadati; phylum Pseudomonadota; class Alphaproteobacteria; order Rickettsiales; family Anaplasmataceae; genus Wolbachia; species Wolbachia endosymbiont of Encarsia formosa. Next base: position 1,232,560 of record NZ_CP154278.1, read on the forward strand.
GTTGATTTTCTTTTTTGCTGATATTGGCACAATTATAACATCACCACCAAGTTCTTCGGGGATGAGGTCATACTGAGGCAAACTATTAATTATTCTTTCTACATCGCCAGGTTGTGATTTATCAATTTTATTAATGGCAACTATAATAGAGACATTTGCTGCTTTTGCATGGTTTATTGCTTCAACTGTTTGTTTCATGATTCCATCATCAGCTGCAACTACTATCACAACTATATTAGTAATATTGGCACCACGTGCACGCATTGCAGTAAACGCCTCATGCCCTGGTGTATCAATGAAAGTAATTTTTTGCTTATTTTTTGTCGTTAATTGATAAGCACCTATATGTTGAGTGATTCCACCTGACTCTCTTTCTGCAACATTAGATTCACGAAATGCATCGAGCAATGATGTTTTACCATGATCCACATGTCCCATAAAAGTAACGATAGGTGGTTTTGGTCTTTTAGGTAAGTTTTCTCTGTTGCTTATGAAGAGTAAATTCTTTTCTTTATCAGCATCACTTACTCGTTTAGCCGTATGATTAAATTTTTTTGCTATTTCGCATGCTATATCTGGATCTACTAGATCATCTACTCTATAGCTCTCCCCAACTTCTTCTTTGAGCATTTTTATCACACTCTTGCTATCTTCTGCCATACGAATAGATAACTCCCTGATAGTTATTTTGTCTGGTATAATAACTTCTCTTGATATATTTTTACCCTTAGTAAACTTTAATTGTTTACTTCTTATACCAAATTTTTGCTTAAATACAGGGAGGTGTTCATTTCTTTCATCTATTGCCTGTGTAATTACTAGCTTAGAATGCTTAGAGTATATATCTTTGCTAGCTTTAAAAGACTTTTTATTATTGTTCTCATATTCAATACTATCTTCTTTTTGTTCAACTGAGTTAGTATTACTTAAAACTTCCTTATTTATTTCTTTAGGTACAGAGTGTGATTCATTTTTATCTTCAGCTTCTTGATTGCTTTCTTCTTTTTTTATTTTCTCTTCTTGTTCTCTCTGATTCCTTTCTTTCAGCAAAGTAGCATTCTGTACAGCATTAATGCGGGAAATTTGTTCTTTTTTAGTTAAAGAGCCTGATTTACTCTCGTCAAATAAACTATATTCTTCTGCAGAATGAATTTTTCTTCTTTTTTTTACTATTGTAGTACCAGTACTTTGACTATCTAAAGAGTTTAAATTAATGTCTAATTTAAGCTTGCTTAAGCCTTGTAGGGTTAATTTTTTATTACTGATATCTTCATTATTCATATTGTTTTTATATTAATCCAAGCTTTTTACGTGCTTCTATGATTATTAAATCTGCTGTATCTTTTAGATTATTTTTATTATTAGTTGAGGAAGAGAGTATGCTATAAAACTCATAATTTGATAAATCTGCTATGTCCTCTAAAGTTTTAATATTATGTTTACTAAGAGTAATTTTATTATCTATTGATAAGGCTAAGTTGATTACATCGTCTTCCATACCTAAATTTTTTAGCTCTTCTATTTTTCTATCATTCTCTGCTCTCAGGTAATTGTTTGCTCTATTATGAAGTTCATTTGCAATATCTTCATTGAAGCCCTCTATTGAAGCAAGTTCCTTAATTGAAGTGTTAGATATATCTTCTACACTTGAAAAACCTTCTGTTACCAATAATTGGCCCATAATCTCTTCTAAATTTAAAGCTTCAGCAAATAAAACTGAACATTGACTAAATTCTTTATTTCTTCTTTCTGATTCTTGTTGAGTGCTTAATATCTCAATTTTCCATCCAACAAGCTCTGAAGCTAATCTTACATTCTGACCCTTTTTTCCTATAGCTAAACTCAATTGATCTTCAGCAACTATTAACTCTATACAATTTTCATTTTCGTCAATAATGACCTTTGATACTTCTGCAGGAGTAATGGCTTTAATAACAAATTGACCCAAATCTGATGAGTAATGTATGACGTCGATTTTTTCACCGTTTAATTCGTGTATAATAGTTTTTATTCTATCTCCTTTAACTCCAACGCAAGCACCTACTGGATCGATATTCTTATCAGATGAAAAAACAGCAACTTTAGATCTTGAACCAGCGTCTCTAGCTATACCCTTAATTGTTATCAATCCGTCAGCAACTTCTGGTACTTCTTGATTCAACAATGCCTCTAAAAAGCCTTCATGAGCCCTAGAAAGAATGATTTGACGTCCATCGTCAGAGCGCTTAACAGCCTGTATGTAAGCTTTAACCTTATCGCCTTCACGAAATGACTCACCACCAATTAAGTTTCGTAAAGGGAGGTATGCTCCAATTCCGTTTATATCTATAATAAGATCTGAATATTCTACTTGTTTAACGATGCCATACCTCATTTCTCCTACCTTATCTTTAAATTCTTCATATTGCTTTTTTAACTCTTCATCTTTGATTATTTCAGAAATCTTTTGCTGGGCAATTCTTGCTGAAACAAGATCAGTGTTAAGAGAAATCAACTCACTAATAGTATCTCCAACTTTTGCATCTTCTTTTATTAACTTAGCTTGTGTCAACTTAATTAAGTCACACTCATTTTCATTTGATTCATCATTAATGACTTTTAGTTGTCTATATGAGGTAACTTTGCCTGTATTTCTATCGATATTAACTACAATTTTACTTTTGCTACCATACTTTTGTTGAGCCACTGCTTCGATAGCACTTTTAAGTGCATTTATTATAATATTAAAATCTAAACCTTTTTGAAGTGAGAGCTCTCCCGCTGTTTTTATTACATCAAGGCTTCCAACTATGTTATTCTTGTTGCTTTTCTTCTTAACACTGCTTTTACGATTAGCAATCATATAAATAAATCCAATTTAATTAGTTATAATTATAGCTTCAACAGGTAAAGAACGCTATCTTAAATGTTAAATAGTTGCTAATTTAAGTCAAGCTTTTTCATATTTTTGTATGGCGAGCAGCGCAGGAGTAAAGAATAAGGTTAAAATTGTTGCAGCCAATACTCCACTTGCTATGGTTGCTGAAATATCAACCCACCACTGTCTTGATGGAGCATCATATTTGATTTGCAACGTAAAAAAATTAATATTTAATCTGGTAATCATTGGTATTAAACCAAGAACTGTAGTTGCAACGGTAAGTAGTATTGGCCTGATGCGAGAAATTGAAGCGTTTATTATACATTGCTTAATGTTATTTTTACGCATCTTAATTTGCTGATGAAAGGCATCAAGCAATAGTATATTATTATTCACTATAATTCCTGCTAAAGCAATTATCCCCACTCCACACATGACAACTACAAAAACTTTCTGAATAAGAAAGAAAATGAAAAATACACATGTTGTTGATAAAAACACTGCTGTCATTACGATAAATGTATAGTATATGTTGTTAAATTGTGCCACTAGCACCAATATCATCAATGTAATTGCTAATATAAAAGCCTTTAATAAAAATGCTCCTGATTTTTGTTGATCTTCCTTGTCACCTTTGAAATCAATCTTTACTCCTTTATCCCAGCCTTGAGTAATCGAATTTTGAATGAACTTAACTCTTTCATCAACAAGATAGCCAGTATCAAAGTCATCAGAGATTGTTACCGTCCGTGATCCATCAATTCTACTTAGTTTATTTGCCTTTTTTTGGGGAACGTATTTTACCATGCTACTCATAGAAGATGTTCCATTTGCTGTATTAATAAAAAGGTTATCTATAGTTTTCATGCTGCGATTCTTTCTAGGAAAGCGTAGTACAATATCAATTTCTTCATCTGTATTGTTTGGTCTATATTTTCCAATTAATACTCCGTTTGTAGCCATCTTTATAAAATCGCCAATGGTTGCAACACTTATTCCAGAGCTTGTGGCCTTACTCTTATCAACATTCATGTTCCACTCTATTTCAGGTGCTGATATACTGTCTTGAATATTTATAAACCCAGATGAAGGTTGGTTCATAATTTTTAGAATTTTCTCTACTACTGAATTCAAGTTGGATGCACTTCCGCTTAAGTTAATTTGTATTGGCTTGTCAGTTGATGGTCCTGACTTTTGTTCCTGTACATCAATTATTACTCCTTTCATGTTTTGTACACTGCTCCTTATATCGTTTAATATGTGCTTAGCTTTGCGCCTGCAGCGCCAATCTACAAGTTCTAATTGAATTTTGGCAATGACATTATCTTAAAATGCTCCTGATCTAGCATAAAAAACATGAATTTCTTTTTCAACACCCAAAATGCGTTCTTCTACTTTCTTAAGTATCAAATCTCGTTCTTTGGCTGATAAGCTTTCTTTTACTTTAACGCTGATTAAAATGTTATCTGAATCTACATTCGGAAAGAACTTTAATCCAGGACCAAAAGTAAAATATAATATACTAGACAAAAATAAAACAAACACAACAACACATACAAATTTTTTGGGGTGATCTAAGACTTTCTCTAACATACGTACATAAGTTCTTATTATAAGCCCAGTATTTTTTATCTCACCACTTTCTATAGCACTCATTCTTATTATTTCTTTTTTTGAAGTTATGGAAGGTTTACCAAATATTGCACCAAGTGTTGGTATAAAAACCAAAGCCATAATTAGCGATCCAGTTAAAGTTAGAATTATTGTAATTGGTATGTATTGCATAAATTTACCGACTGTATCGGGCCAGAGTAACAGAGGGAAAAACACTGCTAATTTAGTCAATGTTGATGATAAAACTGGATAGAACATATCATGAACTGAGGTGCAAAAGGCTTCTACTTTATCCATGCCACAAATCATCTTTCTATCAGCATATTAGCTGATTACAATTGCATCATCAACCAGCATCCCAACTGCCATAATTAGACTGAAGAGCACAACTATATTTAGAGTAATATCCATTAGGTAAAGAGCCATTATTCCTATGAGAAAGGAGCCAGGTATTGATAGTGCAACAAGAATAGCAGCCCTTGTTCCCATAAAGAGCATTATTATGGTTAGTATTAGTAATACGGCAAATATTATACCATTTTCCAAGTCTTCAAGCACATCACGTACATTTTTTGACTGGTCATTCAAATAAACTACTTTTAAATTTTCAGGTAATTGATCTTTTGCTTTGTCCATTAAGTATTTTACTTGATTTACCGTGTCTATTATGTTTTTTCCATTACGTTTTGAAATTTCTAGTACAATGCTAGGTAGTCCATTAATACGAGCAAATCCTTGGTGATCTTCAAACTCAAGGTATACTTTTGCTATATCTTTGATTCTCAAAACTGCATCACTTTGAGATCTAATAGGAATATTCATAATATCTTCTATGTCTTTTAATAACCCTGATATTTTAATCGAATATTTACCTGTATCGTTTTCTAGTGATCCTGCTCCTACCAATCTGTTGTTGTTTGATATAGCTTGAAATATCTCATTTGATTGAATGTTATATTTTGTTAGAACTGTGGGCTCAATTATAACTTCAACTGTTTCTTTACGTATACCTGACACTTCAACTTTAAGAACATTTGGCAGAGATTCTATTTCTTTCTTTAGTTTGAGTGCTATTTCAGTTAAAGCTCTTTCCGGCAAATTACCAATCAAGCAAACGTTTAGTATCGGAAATAAGCTCAAGTTTATTTCATTGATTATCGGAGATTCTGCTTCAATAGGTAATTTTGATTTTATGTTTAAAAGCTTTGAACGGACGTTATCAAGTACTTCTTTGTTATCATATTCTGTACCAAACTTAATTATCATGTGAGCACCGTCATTAGTTGCAAGTGCCTTTAGCTCTCTCACGCCCTCAATGGACCTTAGTTCATTTTCTATTGGAATAGCTAATAACTTTTCACTATCCTCGACAGAAATACCAGGAAACCCGACAAATACGCTAATTATAGGAATCTGTACATCAGGATTGCTTTCTCTTGGCATTTTTATATAAGTGTATGAGCCGAAGGTAAAAATCACGATAAGCAATAATATTACTGTTCTATTCCTCTCTATAATTAATCTTTTCATTCTGGACATTATACGTATTTACATCATATTATATCTAATATAAATTATATATTAATTAATCGTTATATAGCTTTATGTAAATGATTAAAATTTTTACAGTTTTGTAAGCATAAGAAAACTTCTATATAATATAACTTTAGTATGGTATTTGAGGGATTATTATGGTAGCAGTTCTAAGTGTGACAGAAGGCAAGAATAAAGTGATCGTATCTGGGTTGGTTGGTGTTTCATCAACTTTAGTATTTTTAACAGTGATTCACATTGCTGCAAAGATAGCCATTATAGTTACTGCTGTTGCAGTTACTTACGCATTACTTTCATTGCTTAATAAAGCAAGACCTAAGTCTGTTAAAACTGATGATATGTCAGAAGATGAAGGGTATAGCAGTGTTGATGAAGGTGAAGAAAAAGATACCGTAAAAGAACCAAAAAGAACTGAAACTGAGTTAGAAGAAGAAATAATAAGGAAAAGAGCACAAGAACGCATGGAGAAAGGATCACTTGGTGGGCCGATAAATGCGTTTGGCGAACCAATTCATGTGACTATAGATGCTGAAAATAGCAATCCTGTTGATTATACAAAAACTATGGTAGTGCCTGAGAAAATTATTCTTGGCATGCCAGATGATAAAACTCTTACACAAAATAGCTCTAGCTCTGTAAAGAATAAGATGAAATCTCTTCCTGAACACATGGATGTATTTGGTAATCCACTTCCTGAGCAGCCACCAAGCAACCTTCCCAATATAGGGCCTAAGTCTAAAAGTACGCAGAAACTATCTGCTGCAGACTTGCTATTACGGTATCGGAATGTAAATAATGATGTGAGGAAAGTGCTAGAATGGCCAATTACCTCAAAGGAGTTTAATGGGTTAGGGTTTAACAGGTAGTTGCTATATCAAACTCTCCATCTTATATTGAGGATCAGATGCAATGCCATACACTCTATTTGGCGGAGCAATTTTGTTCTCTATACCAAAAACTATACCTTCAATTATTGCTGTGAGTACTTTTTCAAGGTTACAATCTGCTCCAGGAACACGGTGCTCTAGGCGGCATCTTTTGGAATCGTTGCCAAAATAGGGGATTCTTATTGCAGCAGTTCTGTTATTCACTCCCCAACTAATCGTCGTTGGAGTATGAATATCTGGGTACTGAAATCTTAAATATGAATCATCATTTGGAGCAAAAAACAACATATGTTTTTTCATCATTGCACATAATCCACCTATGCTGTGAATCAGGTGGTCACTATATTTTTGCTTATTGCTATAAAATAAGTTATTATTATTTGAATCCATGAGGCTAACATGTACATTTAGTGCGCTGCCTGCTCTATCCAAATAAGGTTTTGCTTTAAAAGAAACATTACCATCGCACTCTTGTGCTGTTCCAATCAGTAATTGTTTTGCCAACTCAAAATGCATAATTAAATTATCAGAGCTCGTATAACAGTCACTTTTTATTTCATATTGGTTTAAAGAACTCTCTTTCTCACAAAAAAATCCAAGAGAAGCTATTTTATTTTTGATGCTATTCAGAAATAAATATTCTTTTTTTATTCCCTCAGTGTAAAACTCCATTTCAATACCGAATACAGTATTATGACTCAAATTACTTAATATAATCACAAATTTACTTCAATAAATTTATATTAAATCAGCTATATTTATACAAGTACTTTACTTATTTATCAGTAAATTTAATATCTTATTTATACATAATATATTACTATTTTTTCATAACATACTTCTAATCCTCGGTACAAGCGACATTTACAAATTGATTGTTTTTATTTCAAAAAAATGATCAATTTTAGTGCTTTTATACTCTTTACAACTCGTCAAAAAATCCTCATAATTTTAGTTATGTATTAAGTAGTGTTAGATTTTTATCTTACAGTAAGCTATTGATTATCTTGCATCTTTCTGATTATTGTTCTTTCTTGGTGTGGTAT